>NZ_JCAFSM010000007.1:0-264598 GCF_059369255.1 Stenotrophomonas sp. YJH_SMC_110
GATGGATCTGGAGCAACAAGCCCCTCTGTTGAGGGGCTGCCCCGACAGGGGCGGGGAGAGGCCGGCAAGGGGAGGGGCCCGAACGTTGCGCAGCAACGTCTGGGGTGAAGCGCGCGCAGCGCACTTCGCATCTCCCGCCAGTGGCTTCTGCGAGGTACAGCCGATCAGGCATCCCCGCACGGCGGAAACCCATTGATGGATCTGGAGCAACAAGCCCCTCTGTTGAGGGGTGCCCCGACAGGGGCGGGGAGAGGCCGGCAAGGGGAGGGGCCCGAACGTTGCGCAGCAACGTTTGGGGCGAAGCGCGCGCAGCGCACTTCGCATCTCCCGCCAGTGGCTTCTGCGAGGTACAGCCGACCAGGCATCCCCGCACGGCGGAAACCCATTGATGGATCTGGAGCAACAAGCCCCTCTGTTGAGGGGCTGCCCCGACAGGGGCGGGGAGAGGCCGGCAAGGGGAGGGGCCCGAACGTTGCGCAGCAACGTTTGGGGCGAAGCGCGCGCAGCGCACTTCGCATCCCCCGCCAGATAACTGAAAAAGGCTGCCCGAAGGCAGCCTTTTTCAGTTATCTGGCGGAGAGAGGGGGATTGTCGGGTGCATCCATGCACCCGATCCCGGTGCGCGCTGCGCCCCGGGACCCGCCTTCGGCGGTCCGGTTCTGCTCCTGCAGAACCGTCGAACCCCGGCAGGGCTTCTCTCGCCCGATGCTCTCCGCCAGCCAAATAAAAAAGCCGCCCAGAGGGCGGCTTCTTCATTTGTCTGGCGGAGAGAGGGGGATTCGAACCCCCGAAGCGCGGTTTAGACGCTTACACACTTTCCAGGCGTGCTCCTTCAACCACTCGGACACCTCTCCGGATCCCTGCCATCGGCAAACGCCTCAGCAGGGGCGCAGATTCTAGCGGGCGGCGCGGCCGGACACAAGCACCCTGATCAGGGGCGCATCCAGCGGCATTGTTGGCGAGGGGGCTGGACAGGCATGGCACAATGGAACATCCGATGGAAAACGGTGGCCTGATGTCCTATCTCGTCCTTGCCCGCAAGTGGCGTCCGAAGCGTTTCGCCGAGCTGGTGGGCCAGGAACACGTGGTCCGTGCGCTCAGCAACGCGCTGGACAGCGGCCGGGTCCACCACGCGTTCCTGTTCACCGGCACCCGCGGCGTGGGCAAGACCACCATCGCGCGCATCTTCGCCAAGTCGCTGAACTGCGAGCAGGGTACCAGCGCCGACCCGTGCGGCCAGTGCGCGGCCTGCCTGGACATCGACGCCGGCCGCTACATCGACCTGCTGGAAATCGACGCCGCGTCCAACACCGGTGTGGATGACGTGCGCGAGGTGATCGAGAACGCGCAGTACATGCCCTCGCGCGGCAAGTACAAGGTCTACCTGATCGACGAAGTGCACATGCTGTCCAAGGCGGCGTTCAACGCGCTGCTGAAGACGCTGGAAGAACCGCCGGAGCACGTGAAGTTCCTGCTGGCCACCACCGATCCGCAGAAGCTGCCGGTCACCGTGCTCAGCCGCTGCCTGCAGTTCAACCTCAAGCGCCTGGATGAAGACCAGATCCAGGGCCAGATGACCCGCATCCTGGCGGCGGAAGCGATCGAGGCCGATGGCAGCGCCATCGTGCAGCTGGCCAAGGCCGCCGATGGCAGCCTGCGTGACGGCCTGTCACTGCTGGACCAGGCGATCGCCTATGCCGGCGGCGCGCTGCGTGAGGACGTGGTGCGCACCATGCTGGGTACCGTGGACCGCACCCAGGTGGCGGCGATGCTCGATGCGCTGGCCGACGGCGATGGCCCGCGCCTGCTGCAGGTGGTAGCCGCGCTGGCAGAGTTCTCGCCGGACTGGAGTGGTGTGCTGGAAGCGCTGGCCGAAGGGCTGCACCGCATCCAGGTGCAGCAGCTGGTGCCGGGCGCTGCCGCGGCGGAAGCTCTGGATGTCGCCGTATTCGCCGAGCGCCTGCGCCCGGAAGTGGTGCAGCTCTGGTACCAGATGGCCCTGAATGGCCGCCGCGACCTGCCTTTGGCGCCGAGCCCGCGCGCGGGCTTTGAAATGGCCGTGCTGCGCATGCTGGCGTTCCGTCCGGCCGCAGCGGTACCGCCGGTGCCGAAGGCCGTCGACGGTGCGTTGGGCGGCACGCCGGGTGGCAACGCTGCCGGTGGTGGCGCCGGTACCGGTAGCCACGATGCGACGCCGGCCGCTGCTGCCGCTTCGGGCAGCCCGGCGGTAGCGGCGCAGGCCGCCGCGCCGGTGCAGGCCGCGCCGCGCGAACCTGAACCCGAGCCCGAACCGGCCCCGCAACCGGAACCAGATCCGACGCCGGAGCCCGAGCCGGTTCCGGTGGAAGAGCCCGTGTCGCCGCCGCCGGTGAAGGCTGAGCCACAGGCGCCGGCGCCTGCCGTCACTGCAGAGGCAGGCGACGACCTGCCGCCGTGGGCCACTGACGAAGCCGAGGCGCGTGACGAGGCATTGGCGGCCGAGATGTCCGGCCCGGACGCTGCCATGGCTGCGCCCTGGCACGAACCGCCGGCTCCCGTCGCGGCTCCCAGCGAGCCTGCGCCGCCCGAGCGCCCGTTCCGCGCCGAAGGCATTGCCATTGCGCCGGCCGAACATGCCAAGCCGGCCCCGGCGCATGCCGCCGCGCCGCAGGAAGGTGTCAGCGAGCTGGCCACGGCCGAAGACTGGCTTGACCTGGTCGCCAACAGCGGCCTCAGCGGCCCCTCGCGGCAGCTGGCCGCCAACGCCGCGTTCATCAGCTGCCAGCACGGGACCTTGAAACTGGGCCTTTCGCCCGGATTTGAATACCTGCGCTCGGAGCGCGCGCTGGCTGCCCTGGGCGAGATGCTGCAGAAGGCCCTCGGCCAGGCGCCGAAGATCGTGGTCGAGACCGTGGAAACCGAACACGTTCCGGCCGAGACCCTGCATCAGCGGGCCGACCGCCAGCGTGGCGAGCGGCAGCAGGTGGCAGAGGCCGTTTTCATGGACGACCCGGAAGTGCAGGTGCTGATCCAGCAGCACGGTGCCCGGGTTGTTTCCGATTCCATCCGTTCTTTTGACGAGTAAGACACCATGCGCGGAAACATCGCCCAACTGATGCAGCAGGCCCAGAAGATGCAGGAAAACCTGCAGAAGGCCCAGGAAGAAATCGCCAAGATCGAAGTGACCGGCAGTGCCGGCGGCGGCATGGTCAGCGTGACCCTGACCGGTGCCAAGGAATGCCGCAAGGTGCGCATCGACCCGTCGCTGACCAGCGACCCGGAGATGCTGGAAGACCTGATCGCCGCCGCCTTCAACGACGCTTCGAACAAGATCGACGCCGAGTCGAAGTCGAAGATGGGTTCGGCCACCGCCGGCATGCAGCTGCCGCCGGGCATGAAGCTGCCGTTCTGATTGCCAGCGTGGCACCCGTGCAAGCGGGTGCCACAGAATCTGTAGCTGTCGAGCCTGCTCGACGCCATGAAAGCATGCCGCCGTGTCCGCACCCCTGCTTGAACAATTGATCGACGCACTGCGGGTGCTGCCTGGCGTGGGCCAGAAGACCGCACAGCGCATGGCGTACCACCTGCTCGAGCGCGAGCGCGAAGGTGGCCAGCGACTGGCCGAAGCCCTGGCGCTGGCGGTGGAGCGCATCGGCCACTGCGCGCAGTGCCGCGACTTCAGCGAAACCGAGCTGTGCCCGACCTGTGCCAACAGCAGCCGCGAGCGCAGCCAGCTGTGCGTGGTCGAATCGCCGGCCGACCGCCTGGCCATCGAAAACGCCACCGGCTTCCGCGGTGTCTACTTCGTGCTGCAGGGCCGGCTGTCGCCGCTCGATGGCATCGGCCCGCGCGAGCTGGGCCTGGAGCAGCTGGAGCAGCGTCTGGCCGAAGGTGAGGTGCAGGAGCTGATCATCGCCACCAGTGCCACCGTCGAAGGCGAAGCCACCGCGCACTACCTGGCGCAGCTGGCGCGCGCGCGCAAGGTGCAGCCCAGCCGCCTGGCGCAGGGCCTGCCGCTCGGCGGCGAACTCGAATACGTTGACCGCGGCACGCTGTCGCACGCGTTCGGCACGCGCAGCGAATTCCGCGACTGAGCGCTGTCCGGGCAGCGCCCGGCGTGTCCGGCCTACAATGCGGAAGACATCCCGCCGAGGCCGACCATGAGCAACGAAACCCTCTTCAGCAAGATCATCCGTCGCGAGATCCCGGCCACCATCGTCTACGAGGACGACGAGGTGCTGGGCTTCAAGGACATCGCACCGCAGGCGCCGGTGCACGTACTGTTCATTCCGAAGAACGAGATCATCCCGACCCTGGACGACCTGCAGCCGTCGCAGGCGCACCTGATCGGGAAGCTTGCCCTGGCTGCCGCCGAATATGCGCGCCGCGAAGGGTTCGCGCAGGACGGCTACCGCATCGTGATGAACTGCCGCGAGGATGCCGGGCAGACCGTGTTCCACATCCACATGCACCTGCTGGCCGGTGCGCCGCTGGGGCATTTCGGTACGCCGGGGCGCTGAGCGCCCGGCATCCACCATTGCCCGCAGTGGATCCATGCGATGCGTGGATGAAAAAAAGGCCGCCCGAAGGCGGCCTTTTTCGATCACGCATGGCCGGTGGCGATCACCACCAGCCCCAACGGCCGTAACCACCCCAGTACGGGCCATACGGGCCCGGGCCCCACGGGCCATAGGGGTAGGGCACCACATCGACCTGGCGCTGTTCCGGCCACAGGTAGATCACGTCGGCCGACAGCTTCGGCAGGCGATAGTCGTACTCCCCGATGCGGGTGTTCTGGTAGCCGTCGATCTTGCCGATGAAGGTCACGTCGCGGCCGGCTTCAAACACGGCCGGGTCGTAGAAGCCGGCGCGGCAGGCAATGAAGCGGCCGTCGCTGGCGTCGGACGAGGTGGTGTTCGGGCGGCCACTGGCGTTGAGGGGGCGCGAGATCATCTGGAAGCAGGTCTCGCCCTGGCCGGGCTTAGTCTCGATGATGCGACCACCCCATCGGACCGGCGTGCCGACCTGCTGGGTGGCGACCGAGTCGCGCGGGGAGACCAGGCTGAACTGTCCCTGCAGCGGCTTGGGGGCCGTGGCGCAGGCCGACAGGGCCAGCGTGGCCACAGCGGTGAGGAGGAACTTGGTGTTCATGGGGAGGCTCCGGAAGTCGGGCGATGCCTGCGCAGGTCCCGCAATAATGAAGCGAGGTCGGTGCAAGTTCCAGCGTAACGCGCGTCGGCGAAACGCTGGCTGAGTGCCAGCAGGGCGGGGTCGGGGCGCACGGCGTGTACCCGTCGTGACCAGTCGCATGCCGTCTCGTGGGGGGC
Organism: Stenotrophomonas sp. YJH_SMC_110; assembly: GCF_059369255.1. NCBI lineage: Bacteria > Pseudomonadati > Pseudomonadota > Gammaproteobacteria > Lysobacterales > Lysobacteraceae > Stenotrophomonas > Stenotrophomonas sp. YJH_SMC_110. Next base: position 5,307 of record NZ_JCAFSM010000007.1, read on the forward strand.
GCGGGCCAGGCCAAGGCGCGCATAGCGCCGCCCCAGCCGGTGCCAGGCGCGCAGCAGCGGGTCGCGCTCGCGCTCGCCGCGGGCCAGCAGCCAGGCCATCCATGCCAATGCCAGCAGTGCGGCGACCACGAAGCCGGCCACCAGCTGCGCCGGCCCGAGATCATCCAGCCCGAACGGCCTGAGCAGCTGCTGCTGACGGCGTGCGTCGAAGGAAAGCACCAGGTCGTTCCAGCCACGGCGCAACCAGTCACCCATTTGCCCCAGCTGCAGCCAGCGCTGCTGCAGCGGGGTGTCCGTGCCGGCCTGCAAGCGGTCGTCCAGCGTGTCCAGGATGCGTTCCGGTGCCACGGCCGTAGTCGGGTCCACCCGGACCCAGCCGCGCTGGGGCAGCCAGACTTCGGCCCAGGCGTGGGCGTCCATGCGCCGCACTACCCAGTAGTCCCCGATGCGGTTGCGGGTGCCACCTGCGAAGCCGGTCACCACCCGGGCCGGAATGCCGGCGTTGCGCATCAGCACCACGAAGGCCGAGCTGAAGTGCTGGCAGAAGCCGGCCTTGTAGTTGAACAGGAAATCGTCGACCGGATCGCGCCCGGCCACCGGGGTATCGAGCGTGTAGGAGAAGTCGCGGGTGATCCACTGCAGCGCTCGGCGGACGATGGCTTCGTCATCGTTGCCGGCCTCCTGCCGCCATTGCCGTGCCAGCTGGGCGGTGCGCGGATTGAAGCCGGGGGGAAGCTGCAGCGCGGCGCGGCGCAGGTAGGGCGACAGATCGGTGTCGAACCGTTGCGGAGGCGCCGAATGCAACCGCCAGCGGCTGAGCGCGGACAGCGTGCGGTCGCTGCGCAGGCTCATGTCCGCATCGAAACTGCTGCCTTCCGGTGCGCGGCTGGGCAGGTCCAGGGCCACCAGCAGGCGACGGTCGGTGGGTTCGTAGTCGATCTGGTAGTCCCATCCCTGTGCGGCGGCTTCGACCACGGGGGCGGGGCGCCGGGCCGTCGCGCGATCGCGGCTCCAGCGGTGGCCATCGAAGGAAGTCAGCACCGGGCCGCGCCAATAGCGCTGCGCGGGCTCGGGCACCGCGCCGAAGAACTGCACGCGCAGCGCCGGGGTGTCGTCGGCCATCAGGTCCAGCCATTGGTCCGGCGCCATGCTGTCAGCCAGGCCGGGTGTACCCACCGCTCGTTCGGGTACGCCCCACAACGGCGTGGACAAGCGCGGGAACAGCCAGAAGCAGGCCAGTGCCAGCGGCAGGCCGATGCCAAGCAGGCGGCCGACGCCGCGCAGTTGACCGTGCAGTGGCAGGCGTGGGCTGCGGCCCTCGTCCTGGGCCAGGCGTTGCAGGGCCAGCAGTGCGGCAACCGCGGCCAGCGCAGCCAGTCCCGTGGTCAGCGGGCCCTGGTCGAGCAGGAAGGCCGCGAACGGCGAGAACAGCGCGAAGCCGAGCAGGCTGCGCGCATCACGCAGGTTGCGCAGTTCGCTGGATTTGATGGCCAGCATCGCCGCCAGCAGCGCACAGCCGGTATCACGCCCCGGCCGCACCATGCCCATCTGCCAGACGATGGTGGCGAGCATGGCCAGCACCAGCAGCAGGCGCACCGGCATCGGCAGCACCCGCCGCCAGGAAAGCGCAGCGGTCAGCACGGCGGTGATCGCGATCACGACGGCCAGCACCGGCGGCAGCTGCAGCAGCAGTGGCAGCAGCGCCAGCGCTGCGCTGGCCAGGGTCCAGCTGCGGGCGTTGCGATCGAGCAGGACGGCAGGCTCAGTCATGGGGCATCAGCGCCAGTGCGCGCAGGCACAGGTGGTGGTGGCTGGCGCCCTGGCCGGGCCCGAACGGGGGATGGGCTGGAAGCAGCAGCGTGTAGCGCCGGCCTTCGCGCTCGGCCATGTCGACCCAGCGTGCCAACCGCGCGATGCGTGCTTCATGGCCCAGCGGCGCCAGCGTGCGCCAGTCCAGCACCACTTCGATGCCGATCGGCTTCTCGTATTCGCGTACCAGTAGGCTGTCGCGGCGTGCCGAGTGTTTCCAGGCAATGCTGCGCGGGGCGTCGCCGGCACGATAGGGGCGCAGCTGGTGCAGCTCTTCGCCACTGGCATGGGCGCGGGTGTGCAGTGGATCGCTGCCACTTTCCGGAAGGGGTGGTGCCAGTGCCTCGGCCAGTGGATAGACCAGCAGCGGCTGCTCCGGCCACACCCACGACCATGCCCGCACCAGCCCCAGCGGCTGCGTGCTGGACAGGCGGATGCGCGGCAGTTCCAGCCAGCCGCGGCGCTCGCTGGGGACATCCAGCTCCACTTCGCCGCGACCGTGTGCAGGCAGTGCGACCCACGCCTCGCTTGCGCCCAGCTGCAGGTGCAGCCCGTGGCGCGCGCGCGGGTCGCGCAACGACAGGTCCACGCGCAGGCGCAGGGGGTGCCCGGCCGGAACCGGCTCGGCGGAGATTGCATCGATCTGTATGCCGGACAGCTGCAGGTGCGCGGCAATGGCGCTGGCGATCGCTGCTGCGGCCAGCAACAGTGCCAGCAGCAGGGCCGGGTTGTTGTTGTAGTTCAATGCGCCCAGCAGCATCGCCGACAGCAGGGTGGCGACGAACAGGCCGAAGCGCGTCGGCAGTACATAGATGCGATGGCGATCCAGTCGCTGCGGCAGGGCTTCGGGCCTGCGTGGGCGTGCCAGCAGCTGCATGCGTGCCCAGCGTGTGGCCACCTTCAGTCCACCGCGACGGTCTGCAGGATCGCCCGCGCCAGTGCCGGCCCGGAGCTGGATTCGGCCTCCGCCACCAGGCGATGGCCGGCCACTGCCACGAACAGGGTCTGCACGTCTTCGGGCACCACATGCCCGCGGCCGAGCAGCAGTGCATGCGCCCTGGCGGCACGCAGCAGGGCCAGCCCGGCGCGCGGTGACAGGCCCACGCGTACGCCGGCATGCTGGCGGCTGCGGGTCAACAGTGCCTGCACGTAGTCGATCAGCGCGTCGCTGGCGTGTACCTGGCCAACGGCTTCACGCAGCGCACGCACCTGGGTGTCATCCAGCTTCGGCACCGCGCGGGCGATCAGGTCGCGGCGATCGCTGCCACGCAGCAGCTCGCGCTCGGCCTGCACGCTCGGGTAGCCCATCGCCAGCCGCAGCAGGAAACGATCGAGCTGCGAATCCGGCAACGGGAAGGTGCCGGACAGGTCGACCGGGTTCTGCGTGGCGATCACGAAGAATGGATCGGGCAGTGGATGCGTCTGTCCATCCAGGGTGACCTGCTGCTCGGCCATCGCCTCCAGCAACGCACTCTGCGTGCGCGGCGGTGCGCGGTTGATCTCATCGGCCAGCAGCACGTGGGTGAACACCGGGCCGGGGTGGAACTGGAACTGGCGGCTGCCGGCCTCGTACACCGATACGCCCAGTACGTCCGCCGGCAACAGGTCGGAAGTGAACTGCACGCGCTGGAAGCTGAGGCCGAGGCTGCTGGCCAATGCATGCGCCAGCGTGGTCTTGCCCAGCCCGGGCAGATCTTCGATGAGCAGGTGGCCGCCGGAAAGCAGGGCGACAAAGGCCAGCCTGACTTCCGGCACCTTGCCCAGTACCAGTGCGTTCACCTGATCCTGTGCCTCCCGCAGGGCCTGGCGCAGTTGATCGGTTAGCATGCTGGGATTGGGGGACGAGGCTGGCATGATCGTCTCAGGTCTGGAATCCACTCGATTATCCATAGAGCAATGCAAGGCGAACAGCGCGCGCGGGCAATATTTCTCTGGTTATGGACGCTGATCACAGCGGCCAAGCTGGTGGTGGCTGCACGCCTGCCGCTGTTCGTCGATGAGGCGTTCTATTGGCAGGAAGGCCAGCACCTGGCCGCCGCCTATTCCGACCTGCCGGGGTTGACAGCATGGCTTGCACGCCTGGGCGTGGAAATCGGTGGCCATCACGTGCTCGCATTGCGCCTGCCGTTCCTGGCCATCGGTGCGTTGCTGCCGTTGCTGGTGGTGCGCATCGCCACGCGCTGGTTTGGCAACGTCGCAGGGTGGCAGGCGGGCAGCCTGACCCTGCTGATGCCGCTGTCGGCCACGCTGGGCCTGCTGGCCGTGCCGGATGTGCCGATGGCGCTGGCGGCGGTGATCTGCCTGCAGGCCGGTGCGCGCCTGCTGCACAACGTGGATGCGTCGTCGGCGATGAAGCTGGCGCTGGGCCTGCTGATCGGTGCGCTCAGCCACTACCGTTTCATTGGCGTCATCGGTGTCGGCTTCATTGCGCTGCTGGCGCTGCCGCAGGGCCGCCGCATGCTGGCCGACCCGCGCGTATGGGTGGCGCTGGCGGTGGGTGTACTGGCCTGGCTGCCGTTGCTGGCGTGGAATGCGGACAACCATGATGCTGGCCTGAAGTTCCAGGTGGTCGAGCGCCACCCGTGGACGTTCGAGTGGGAAGGGCTGTGGTTCCTGGTGATCCAGCCGATGCTGGTGACGCCGATCCTGTGCATCGCGATGTGGAAGGTCGCCCTGGCGGGTACCCGCAGTGGTGGTGGTGTGCGGGTGCAATGGCGCTATTTCGGCCTGGTGGGCGGGGTGTCGACGCTGGGCATCTTCCTGCTGGGCTTCTTCACCGATGTCGAGCGGATCAGTTTCCATTGGCCGTTGCCGGGCTACCTGGCGCTGCTGGTGGCCGTGCCGGTGGTCCTCAACGGCTGGCCACGCTGGCTGCGCCGCACCGGCTGGTGGCTGGCAGCTGCAGGCACCGTACTGGCTTTCGGCTACTACCTGATGGCGTCCACGCCGGCGCTGCGCGAGCAGATGGCTGGCAGCAAGTACTACCCGCGCAACTTTGCCGGCTGGCAGCCGCTGGCCGTGGCGGTGCGCGACGAACTGCGGCAGATGCCGCCGGGCACGCGTGTGCTGGCGGGCAACTTCAAGGTCGGTGCCGAACTGGGCTTCCAGCTGGGCAACGGTGATATCGAGGTGCTGCCGCATCCGCTCAACGACAAGCATGGGCGGACCGCACAGCTGGCACAGTGGGGCCTGCTGCACGAAGGCCCGCGCAGTGCGCCGATGCTGCTGGTGCTGTCACCCAGCGACCAGCGCTACCGCGATCTGCTGGCGCGCTATCACGCCATCTGCGAGCAGGTGGGGCCGTTGCCGGCGCCGCGCGTGGTCAGCAGCGATCATGGTTTCCAGCGCTTCCTGCTGTTCCAGCTGCCGGTGCAGCGCGCGCAGGGGCCCTGCGTGACGCCGGCAATGGCCTGGCTGGATGCGCCGTCCAACGGTGAGAAGGTCTCCGGAACGCTCGCCATCAAGGGCTGGGCATTCAAGGATGGCGTGGGGTTGGCGCGCATCGAAGTGCTGGTCGATGGCCATTCGATTGGCGATGCGCGCTACGGGCGCATGTTCGACATCCGCCACACCTGGCCGGACAGCACCGATCCGCAACATCCGGCGGTGGGCTTCGACGCATCGCTGGATACCACCACGCTGGCGCCGGGGCGGCATTGGCTTGGCCTGCGCCTGCACGGCCGCGACGGCAGCGTGGAGGCGTGGCAGGAGCAGCCGTTCGAAGTTCGTTGAGGTCCCCTGGTCCTGTAGAGCCGAGCCGATGCTCGGCTGCTTCTGCTACAGATGGCGGGCAGCCTAAAAAAAGACGGCCGAGCAAGGGCTCGGCTCTACCGTTCACGGCACCGCGAATCCAGCCCTGCGCAGCAGGCCGCACAGCGCGATCAGTGGCAGGCCGACCAGCGCGGTCGGGTCGCGGTTGTCGATTGCCTCGAACAGGCTGATGCCCAGGCCCTCGCACTTGAAGCTGCCGGCGCAGTCCAGCGGCTGCTCGGCGGCGACGTAGCGGATGATTTCCTGCGGGTCCAGCACGCGGAAGCGTACTTCGGTCAGATCCAGGGTGGCGAGGGATTCTCCATCCCGCCTGAGACTGATTGCCGTGTGAAAACGCACCGTCTGTCCGGACATTGCCGCCAGCTGCGCACAGGCCGCCTCGACCGTGCCCGGCTTGCCCAGCGGCAGGCCGTTCAGGTCGGCCACCTGGTCCGAGCCGATCACCCAGGCGCCCGGATGGCGGGCGGCCACGTCGGCGGCCTTGGCGGCGGCCAGGCGCGTGGCCAGGGCCAGCGGGGTCTCGGCGCCCAGAGGGGTTTCATCCACGTCCGGGCGTGCGCAGTCGAAGGGCAGGCCCAGCCGTTCCAGCAGTTCGCGACGGTAGCGGGAGGTGGAGGCCAGGACCAGTGACATGTGACAATACCGGGGCAGGGCGCGGCAGTCTGGCCCCTCCACGGCGCCAGCGGCAAGTCGTGCAGGGCGGGCATTTGACAGCGGGCGGTGCGATCCTTAGTATTCAGCGGCTTATGTCCGCGAACGTGCCCGAAACGCTGGATGCCTGGCGGATGGTTGTAGCGCGAAGGCGCTTCGACGGTCAGGTCTCCCTGGCTGAATTGACCCGCCTGCAGGGGTTGGTCGCAGATACCGACGGCGAGTGTGTCTACTCGCTTGAATTCGGTCGCGACGACGTCTTGCGGGTATCCTATGTGGAACTGACCATCGACACCGCGCTGCCGCTGACCTGTCAGCGCAGCATGCAGCGATTCCTGTTGCCGGTGAAGGTGACCCAGAGGCTTGGCCTGATCCGCGACGAGGACGAGGAATCGTCCCTGCCGGAGGAATACGAGGCGTTGCTGGTGCCGGAAGACGGCCAGCTGCGTCCGCTGGATCTGGTCGAGGACGAATTGGTGCTGGCGGTGCCCGTGGTGCCGCTGTCGCCCGACGGTGAAGCAGTCGACAAGGACTGGGCACCGAGCGAAGAAGAAACGAAGAAGGCCAACCCGTTTGCGGCGTTGGCAGCACTGAAGAAACAATAGCAGCCGGATTGTCGTCGGCGGCTGCGGCGAAAGCGAAAGTGTGCTGGGCGCTGGCGTCCTGCGCGACGATACGACGAAGCAAATCGAACCGAGTTTGGAGCAATCCCATGGCTGTGCAGAAATCCCGTGTCACCCCGTCCCGCCGCGGCATGCGTCGTGCCCACGACGCCCTGAGCGCCAAGCAGCTGTCGACCGACCCGACCACCGGCGAAGTGCACCTGCGTCACCACATCACTGCCGACGGTTTCTACCGCGGCAAGAAGGTCATCCAGACCAAGACCTCGGCTGTCGAAGAAGATTGATGTGCCGGGAAGGCCGCTGCCTCCGGGCAGCGGCCTTTGCCTTCTTTCCCGGGCGTGCCGGTGATCGGCGGCCCGCGCAACAGGAAACATGATGAGCAAGCGGATCTATTCGAGGATCGCGGGCACCGGTAGCTATTTGCCGGAAAAAGTCCTGACCAACGCCGACCTGGAAAAAATGGTCGAAACCTCGGATGAGTGGATCCAGTCGCGCACCGGTATTCGTGAACGGCACATCGCGGCCGAAGGCGAAACCACCAGCGACCTTGGCTACAACGCCGCCCTGCGCGCGCTTGAAGCCGCAGGCATCGATGCCTCGCAGCTCGACATGATCGTGGTCGGCACGACCACCCCTGATCTCATTTTCCCGTCCACCGCGTGCCTGATCCAGGCCAAGCTCGGTGTGGCCGGGTGCCCCGCCTTCGACGTCAACGCAGCCTGTTCCGGCTTCGTGTTCGCGCTGGGCGTGGCCGACAAGTTCATCCGCTCCGGCGACTGCAAGCACGTGCTGGTGATCGGCACCGAAACGTTGACCCGCATGGTCGACTGGAACGATCGCACCACCTGCGTGCTGTTCGGCGATGGCGCCGGCGCTGTCGTGCTCAAGGCCGACGAAGACACCGGCATCCTCAGCACCCACCTGCATGCCGATGGCAGCAAGAAGGAACTGCTGTGGAACCCGGTCGGCGTTTCGACCGGCTTCAAGGACGGCGCCAACGGTGGCGGCACCATCAACATGAAGGGCAACGACGTGTTCAAGTACGCCGTCAAGGCGCTGGACTCGGTCGTGGACGAGACCCTGGCCGCCAACGGCCTGGACAAGTCCGACCTGGACTGGCTGATCCCGCACCAGGCCAATCTGCGCATCATCGAAGCCACCGCCAAGCGGCTGGAGATGTCGATGGACCAGGTCGTGGTGACCGTCGACAAGCACGGCAACACCTCCTCCGGCTCGGTGCCGCTGGCGCTGGATGCCGCGGTGCGTTCGGGCAAGGTCGAGCGTGGCCAGTTGCTGCTGCTGGAGGCCTTCGGCGGCGGCTTCACCTGGGGTTCGGCCCTGCTGCGCTATTGATAGTGCAAGTTACGACAATGTGAATTCTTGTCGTTACGGCCCCTCCGGGGCCGTAACGCGTTTAAGGAGGACCTGTCATGGTTGAGCCCATCGTCATCGAAGGGCAACGTGCCTGGCTGAAGCAGTACGGCAAGGGAAGCCGGGCAATGGCCCTGGGCCTGCTCAATTTTGTTGCGCGCCGTTTCCATCTGGATGCGCTGCGCCCGCCGCCGCACCGCGGTGGCGACGCCGCACGCGAAACCGAGGCCCGCCGCCTCGCGGAACTGCAGGCGCAGGGTGTGAACGTGCCGGACGTACTGGGCACCGGTCATGCCGCGCTGGTGATCGGCGACAACGGCAGCTCGTTCAATACCTGCCTGCGCGAAGCCGACGAAGCCGGTCGCGATCAGCTGGTGATGGCGGCGATGCTGGCCATTGCTGAAGCTCATGCCCGCGGCGCCTATTTCGGGCAGCCATTGCCGCGCAACCTCACATGGGATGGCGAGAAGGTCGGCTTCATCGATTTCGAGGAAGATCCGCTGGAAGTGATGGATCTGTCCGAAGCGCAGGCCCGCGACTGGCTGATGTTCGGTTACGGCGTGGCCAAGTACTACGCCGACCGCCCCGGGCACCTGCAGGCGATGATGGCCGAGGCGATGGGTGACGTTCAGGCGCCGGTGCGCGAGCACGTGCATGCGGTCAGCGGCCGCCTGCGCAGCCTGGCCCGGGTCTGCATGAAGCTGGGCCGTTCGGCGCGCGCGCTGGCCCATTCCATCTTCATCGCCCACGGCGCCAGCACCGCCGGCGTGTTGATGCTGGTGGGCCTGTGCGTGGATTTCCTCGCCGACGGCGACCTGGACGTCCTGCAGCTGTTCTGCTGATGGCTGACAGGGGTCAGATCCCTTTTCCTGCGGAAAAGGGATCTGACCCCGTTGCGCTTGCCCGGCCATTCACCATACGCGTGCATACGCGCACGTACAGACGACACGGCATGTTCCCCCTTATCATGGCCCGCTTCGATTGCAACAAGCGGATGACCGCGTGACCGTATCCACCCTCGCTTTTGTCTTCCCCGGCCAGGGCTCGCAGTCTGTGGGCATGGTGGCCGAGCTGGCCGAACTGCACCCACAGGTGCGTGAAGCCTTCACCGAGGCATCCGATGGTGCCGGCGTCGACCTGTGGGCGCTGTCCCAGGGCGGCCCGGAGGAAATGCTCAACCGTACCGAATACACCCAGCCGGCCCTGCTGGCCGCGAGCATCGGCGTGTGGCGCGCCTGGAACGCCGTGGGCGGTCCGCACCCGTCGGTATTGGCCGGCCACAGCCTGGGCGAGTACACCGCCCTGGTTGCCGCAGGCGCACTGAGCCTGCATGACGGTGCGCACCTGGTGCGCCTGCGCGGCCAGCTGATGCAGGAAGCCGCACCGGCCGGTGTCGGCGCCATGGCCGCCGTGCTCGGCGCCGAAGACCAGCTGGTGCTGGACGTCTGCGCCGAAGCGGCAGGCAGCCAGGTGGTGGTGCCGGCCAACTTCAATTCGCCGGGCCAGATCGTGATCGGTGGCGACGCCGACGCGGTCGACCGTGCGCTGGCGCTGCTGGCCGAGAAGGGCGTGCGCAAGGCGGTCAAGCTGGCCGTCAGCGTGCCCTCGCACACCCCGCTCATGCGCGAAGCCGCCAACCGCCTGGCCGAAGTGATGGCCGGCCTGTCCTGGCACGCGCCGCAGCTGCCAGTGGTGCAGAACGTCGACGCCCAGGTGCACAGCGGCATCGACGCGATCCGCACCGCGCTGGTCCAGCAGCTGTACCAGCCGGTACAGTGGACCGGGTGCGTGCAGGCGCTGGCTGCCCGTGGCGTCACCCGGATCGCCGAGTGCGGCCCGGGCAAGGTGCTGACCGGCCTGGTCAAGCGCATCGACAAGGCCATCGACGGCCGTTCGCTGGCCACGCCGGGCGACTTCGAAGCCGCCCGCGAGGCATGGTCGGCCTGATCCCCCCTGTTCCTGCCGACCGTACCGGTGGCCGCGGCAAGCGGCACGGGTGCGGCGGTCGCCCCAGCCTGAGGAAAACATCATGAGCAAGCCCCTGCAGGGTGAAATCGCACTGGTCACCGGCGCCAGCCGTGGCATCGGTGCCGCCATCGCCGATCTGCTGGCCGCCCAGGGCGCCACCGTCATCGGTACCGCCACCACTGAATCCGGCGCTGCCGCGATCGGCGAACGCCTGGCCGCCCACGGTGGTCACGGCCGCGCGCTGAACGTCACCGATGCCGCCGCGCTGGACAGCGTGCTCGATGGCATCGCCAAGGAATTCGGCCCGATCTCGATCCTGGTCAACAATGCCGGCATCACCCGCGACAACCTGCTCATGCGCATGAAGGACGAGGACTGGGCGTCGATCATCGACACCAACCTGACCAGCGTGTTCCGCACCAGCAAGGCGGTGATGCGCGGCATGATGAAGGCGCGCAAGGGCCGCATCATCAACATCGCATCGGTGGTGGGCGTGACCGGCAATGCCGGCCAGGCCAACTACGCCGCGGCCAAGGCGGGCATCATCGGCTTCAGCAAGTCGCTGGCCAAGGAAATCGGTTCGCGCGGCGTCACCGTCAATGTTGTCGCACCTGGCTTCATCGACACCGACATGACCAAGGCGTTGCCGGAAGAAGCGCGCACCGCGCTGATCAACGACATCGCCCTCGAACGCCTGGGGTCGCCGGAAGACATCGCCCATGCGGTGGCCTTCCTGGCCAGCCCGGCTGCCGGTTACATCACCGGCGAAACCCTCCATGTGAACGGCGGCATGTACATGCCGTAAGCAAGGGGCGCAGGGATTGCGCCGCAAGTGGTTGATCTGCGGAGGTTTTTGCTGCAATGCATGGCCGCGCCGGTTTCCACTACACTATCCCACGGCCATCGCCTTTGATGGCGACCACTTTTGAACCACAACTCCATCTGGAGCGAGATCCCATGAGCACCATCGAAGAACGCGTCAAGAAAATCGTCGTCGAACAGCTTGGCGTCAAGGAAGAAGAAGTCACCAACAGCGCATCGTTCGTCGATGACCTGGGCGCTGACTCGCTGGACACCGTCGAGCTGGTGATGGCCCTGGAAGAAGAATTCGAGTGCGAGATCCCGGACGAAGAAGCCGAGAAGATCAGCACCGTGCAGGCCGCCATCGACTACATCAAGGCCCACGTCAAGGCCTGATGTCAGACGGCAGTGCGCGCGCGGGCCCACGCTCGCCGCGCACCGCACCCCATGGGGCCGCAGTTGCGGCCCCGTGTGTTTGAGCATCACACCGAAGCAAACCGAGTTGCCCGTTGAAATCAGCCGGGTCAGGAGAATCAGCAATGAAGCGTCGCGTCGTCGTAACCGGCCTGGGTATCGTCTCGCCGTTGGGCAATGATCTGGCCAGCAGCTGGGAAGGCATCACCCACGGTCGTTCGGGCATCGGTCCGCTGACCAACGTTGCGGATGCCTATCTGGATCGGTTCACCACCAAGATTGCAGGTGAGGTCAAGGGATTCGACATCACCGCCGACAATGAATTGTTCGGCAAGTTCCGGGTCAGCGGCAAGGATGCCAAGAAGATGGACCCGTTCATCCATTACGGCCTCGGTGCCTCGTTCATGGCCCTGCACGACTCGGGCCTGGAGATCACCGACGCCAATGCCGAGCGCATCGGCGCCATCGTCGGCGCCGGCATCGGCGGCCTGCTCGGCATCGAAGAGCAGACCATCGAGTTCCACGAGGGCAAGAAGATCTCGCCCTTCTACGTGCCAAAGACCATCATCAACATGCTGCCGGGCCAGCTGAGCATCATCACCGGCCTGAAGGGCCCGTCGTTCTCGGCGGTGTCGGCCTGCGCGACCTCGAACCATTCGATCGGTACCGCGATGCGCATGATCCAGTACGGCGACGCCGACGTGATGGTGGTTGGCGGTGCCGAGCGTGGCTCGTCGCCGACCGCGCTGGGCGGCTTCTGCGCGATGAAGGCCATGAGTACCCGCAACGACGCCCCGGAACAGGCCTCCCGCCCATGGGACAAGGACCGTGACGGCTTCGTGCTGGGCGACGGCGCCGGCATCCTGATCCTGGAAGAGTACGAGCACGCCAAGGCGCGTGGCGCGAAGATCTACTGTGAACTGGCCGGCTTCGGCGCAAGCTCCGACGCGTACCACATGACCGCACCGAGCGAGAACGGCGAAGGCGCCGCGCGCTGCATGGCCATGGCTATGAAGGACGCGGGCGTGAGCCCGGAACAGGTGGGCTACCTCAACGCGCACGGTACCTCCACGCCGCTGGGCGACCTGGGCGAGACCATGGCGATGAAGACCGCCTTCGGCGACCACGCCTACAAGATGATGGTCAGCTCCACCAAGTCGATGACCGGCCACCTGCTGGGTGCTGCCGGCGGCGTGGAAGCGATCTTCTCGGTGATGGCACTGCAGGACAACGTCATCCCGCCGACCATCAACCTGCAGCAGCCGGGCGAAGGCTGCGACCTGGACTACGTGCCCAACGAAGCGCGCCAGGCCAAGGTCGACGTGGTGATGTCCAATGGCTTCGGCTTCGGCGGCACCAACGGCACGCTGGTCTTCAAGCGCGTCTGACCGAGTTGTAGCGTCGGGCCATGCTCGACGCCGCGTTCTACGGAGCCGCCGCAAGGCGGCTTCCGTGCATCTGAACCCCCGAACTGGCCGCCATGACCCATGCACCGCTGATCCACCCGCTGCCGCACCCGATCGATCTGCTGGCCCTGCAGCAGCATGACCCGGCGCGCTTCCCGCTGCTGATGGAATCCACTGCCTCGGGCACCGCGCAGGGCCGCTGGAGCCTGCTGCTGGCCACGCAGGGCGACTGCCTGCGGCTGGATGCCGATGGCAAGGTGCGCGACCAGCACGACGCGGTGCACGCCGGCAGCTTCCTGCAGGTGCTGGACCGTGCCTGGCAGCGCGAACGCCTGCTGCATGACGGCAGCCACAGCCTGCCGTTCCGCGGCGGCTGGGCGCTGATGCTGGACTACGAAGTGGCCAGCCAGATCGAACCGGTGCTGCCGGCGCGTGCGCGCGAGGACGGCCGCCCGACCGCGCTGGCGCTGCGCTGCCCGGCCGCGGTGCTGCATGACCATCACAACGGCGCCAGCTTCGTCATCGCCGAGGCCGGCGAGCAGGCGTTGCTGGATGCGCTGGTGGCACTGGCCTCGGCCGCGCTGCCCGAGGCCGGGCAGGGCTGGCAGCCGCCGCAGGCGGTGGGCGAGGATGCGCCGCAGCGCTTCACCGACGGCGTGCGCCGGGTGATCGAGTACCTGCGTGCCGGCGACGTGTTCCAGGTGAACCTGTCGCGGCGCTGGAGCGCGCAGTTCGCTGCGCCGGTCAGCCCGCAGGCGCTGTACGCGCAGCTGCGCCGTGCCAATCCGGCACCGTTCGCCGGCCTGTTCAGTGCCCACGGCCGCCATGTGGTCAGTTCCTCGCCGGAGCGGCTGGTGTCGGTGCATGCCGGCCACGCGCAGACCCGTCCGATTGCCGGTACGCGTCCGCGCTTCGAGGGGGACGATGATGCCGCACGCATCCAGGAGCTGGTCGGCCACCCCAAGGAGCGTGCCGAGCACGTGATGCTGATCGACCTGGAGCGCAACGACCTGGGCCGCATCTGCCTGCCCGGCACCGTGGTGGTCGATGAGCTGATGACGGTGGAGAGCTACGCGCATGTGCACCACATCGTCAGCAACGTCAGCGGCCACCTGCGCCCGGAGGTCACGCCCGGCGAGGTGATCGCCGCCACGTTCCCGGGCGGCACCATCACCGGCTGCCCCAAGGTGCGCTGCATGCAGATCATCAGCGAGCTGGAGCAGGTGCCGCGTGGTGCCTACACCGGCGCGTTCGGCTGGCTGAACCGCGATGGCGACCTGGACCTGAACATCCTGATCCGCACCGCCGAAGTGGATGGCCACCAGGTCAGCTTCCGCACCGGCGCCGGCATCGTGGTCGATTCGGACCCGGACAAGGAACTGGACGAGACCCGCGCCAAGGCCCGCGGCCTGCTGCGCGCGCTGGGCCAGCAGGGCTGATCCGGTCGGGGTCGGATCCCTTGCGCACCGCGCGAGGGCTCTGACCCCCGCAGTCATGCCGCCGGGCGTTCATCCACGCATGGCGTGGATCTACTGACCGACCGTTGGCCGGCACGCAGGCGCCACCCCGGTCATGACCCCAATCCACCGGCACGGTATCCTGCACGACGGAATCGAGTTCAGAGGTAGTCCATGGCGGGAGCCAAGCGCGGGTGTCTGTTCGTGGTAACGCTGGTCGTGGTGCTGGCCGCCGTCGTGGCCGGCGCGGGCGCGTGGTTCTTCTACCAGCAGACCCGCTTCGCCGACGCCCCGATCACCCCGACCGCCGAGAGCGTGGTCATCGCCAGCGGCGATGGCATGAACAGCGTGCTGCGCAAGCTGCGCGATGCCGGCGTGGACGAGGGCCAGGACACCCAGTGGCAACTGCTGGCGCGCCAGCTCGATGCGGCCGGCAAGCTGAAGGTGGGCGAGTACGCGCTCAGTGGCGAGCTGACCCCGCGCGAGCTGTTGCTGCGCATGCGCGCCGGCAAGGTGCTGCAGCACCGCGTCACCATTGTCGAGGGCTGGAACATCCGCCAGCTGCGTGCCGCACTCAAGCGCGCCGAGCCGCTGCTGCACACCACCGATACCCTGGATGACGCCGCGTTGATGCAGCGCCTTGGCTTCGGTGGCCAGCACCCGGAAGGCCGCTTCCTGCCGGAGACCTACGTTTACCAGCGTGGCGACAGTGATCTGGACGTGCTCAAGCGCGCCCACGCCGCAATGGAAAAGGCGCTGGACGAAGCCTGGGAAAGCCGCGCGCCGGACCTGCCGATCAACACGCCCTACGAACTGCTGACGCTGGCGTCGATCATCGAGAAGGAAACCGCGCTGGCCAGCGAGCGCCCGCAGATCGCCGGCGTGTTCATGCGCCGCCTGAAGATCGGCATGCGCCTGCAGACCGACCCGACCGTGATCTACGGCATCGGTGCCGCGTATCACGGCAACATCCGCCGCCGCGACCTGACCACCGATACGCCGTACAACACCTATACCCGTGCGGGCCTGACCCCGACCCCGATCGCCATGCCCAGTCGCGACGCGCTGATGGCCGTGGCGCAGCCGGCCGCCGGTGATGCGCTGTACTTCGTCGCCGTGGGCGACGGCAGCGGCGCGCACGTGTTCTCGCCCAGCCTGGACCAGCACAACGCCGCCGTAGCCCGCTACCTGCAGCAGCTGCGCCAGCAACGTACCCAGGAGACCCCGGCGCAATGAGTCCCGCGCTGCTTCGCCACCCGCGTTTCGTCAGCCTGGAAGGCGGCGAGGGCGCAGGCAAGACCACCGCCATCAATGCCATCCGTGACTGCCTGCGCCGCCACGGCCACGAGGTGGTGCTGACCCGCGAGCCGGGTGGCACGCCGCTGGCCGAGCGCATCCGCGGCCTGGTGCTGAAGCCCGATGCCGAGATCGCTGCCGAGCCGCTCAGCGCCGAAGCCGAGCTGCTGCTGGTGTTCGCCGCACGCGCCCAGCATGTGCGTCAGGTGATCCGGCCGGCGCTGCAGCGCGGTGCCTACGTGCTGAGCGACCGCTTCACCGATTCCAGCTACGCCTACCAGGGCGGTGGCCGCGGGCTTGACCCGCAGTGGATTGCCGACCTGGAGCGCCGCGCGGTCGGCCTGCTGCCAGGGCTGACCCTGCTGCTGGATGTGGACGTGGCCGTCGGCCGCGCACGCGCCAACGGCCGTGACCTGTGGCCGGACCGCATCGAGAGCGAGCAGGACGATTTCTTCCAGCGCGTGCGCGCCGTGTTCCGCAGCCGCGCACAGCAGGACCCGCAGCGCTTCGCGCTGATCGACGCCGGCCAGGTGCAGGAACGCGTGGCCGCCAATGTGGTCGCACGTGTCGAGCGTTGGCTGCAGGACGGGGAGGGCGCATGAGCACGTTTTCGCCGTGGCAGCAGCGCGCGTTCGACCAGACCGTGGCCGCGCTCGACGCCGGTCGCCTCGGTCATGGCCTGCTGATCTGCGGCCCGGCCGGGCTGGGCAAGCGCGAGGTGGCGCTGGCGCTGGCCGACCACGTGCTGGCGCAGGGTGATGCAACGCACGCCACGCGCACGCGCCAGCTGATCGCCGCCGGCACCCATCCGGACCTGCAGCTGGTCAGCTTCATTCCGAACAAGAGCGGCGACAAGCTGCGTACCGAGATCGTCATCGAGCAGGTGCGCGAGATCACCGACAAGCTGGCGCTGACCCCGCAGTACGGCGTGGCGCAGGTGGTGATCGTCGATCCGGCCGATGCGATCAACCGCTCGGCGGCCAATGCGCTGCTGAAGACCCTGGAAGAGCCGCAGCCCGGCCGCTACCTGTGGCTGATCAGCAGCGACCCGGCACGCCTGCCGCAGACCATCCGCAGCCGTTGCCAGCGACTGGAATTCAAGCTGCCGCCGCAGCACGAAGCACTGGCCTGGCTGCAGCAGCTGGGCCACAGTGAAGCATCGGCGCGCGAAGCGCTGGAGGCCGCCCGCGGCCATCCCGGCCAGGCCGACAACTGGCTGCGCGAAGACGGCCTGAGCCTGCGCCGCGAAGTCGGTCGAGATCTGGAACAGCTGGCTGCCGGCAAGACCGGCGCGGTGGAGCTGGCGCAGAAGTGGTGTGGTGATGACAACGCGGCGCTGCGCCTGCGCTTCGCTGCCGATCTGGCGCTGGCCCAGGCCAGTACCGACGCCTTGACCACGCCGGAGCGATTGCACAAGCTTGCAGCCTGGTTCGATGCGGCCAACCGCACCCGCGACCTGCTGCGCACCACGGTGCGTGCAGACCTCGCGGTGGTCGAGTTGCTGCTGGCCTGGAACAAGGTGAACGAGCGGCCTGCCGCAAGGGGAAATCGATGAGTGCCAGCAACGCCCGCCAGGGCATCCTGTCCCTGGCTGTGAAGGACAAAGCCGCGCTGTACAGCGCGTACATGCCGTTCGTGAAGAATGGCGGCATCTTCGTGCCCACGCCCAAGCGCTATTTCCTGGGCGACGAGGTGTTCCTGCTGCTGACCCTGCCCGATTCCAGCGAGCGCCTGCCGGTGGCCGGCAAGGTGATCTGGGTGACCCCGGCCGGCGCGCAGGGCAACCGCACCGCCGGCATCGGGGTGCAGCTGGCCGACGGTGCCGAAGGCGAGGGCGTGCGCCACAAGATCGAGACCCTGCTGGCCGGCCTGACCGGCTCGGACAAGCCGACCCATACGATGTGATTCCGGTAGCGCCGGGCCATGCCGGCTGCGTGCCCCGAAACGCCGTGAACACGACTGTGAAAAACTGTTGACGGCCTCTGAAAAGCCCCTATAATGAGCGGCTCAGCAACACACCGGGCGGTTAGCTCAGCGGTAGAGCATTGCCTTCACACGGCAAGGGTCACAGGTTCGATCCCTGTACCGCCCACCAAATAGTAGACCTGACTTTTCAGGTGTTATGAAGAAGCCGGCTTTCAGCCGGCTTTTTCGTATGCGCAGAGTAAGTGCATGGAGGTCGTGTCGGCTCCAAGTAACCGGTGACTCGCCGTCAGATGGATATGGGACTCTACTAGCTTACCCTGGCCCGCTTTGACTTTTTCCCTAGCGAAAAGGCTTGTGCGTACATAGTCAAGCAGGTCTCTGCGTTCGATTACCCGCTCCACTATCACCTGTACGCTTTCGTACTCGAAACCCTTCGTGAACTCCACTATCCGTGTCCTTGCAAGTCGATGGTCGAAGTTCGAGGACGTCTGGATGACCGATTTTAGGTTCAGCGCTTTTCGATTCTCATTCGATTGTTGAGCGCAGCCCGACTTCAGAGGCCGATCATCGCCGATTGCGATACCGTCGTCGCTTTACTAGCTCAAATGCAGATATGGCAGCAAAGAAAACTGCATACGCCGCCCACAATCTGAATGATGCGCGAAAGGGATGCGGATTTCCTGATTGAATCGCAATGAAGTAGAGGGCGCCAAGAACGAGAATGCCCCCGGCTTGGTATGCGAGAAAGCCACGTAGTACTGGATTCACTTCTTCTTCTCCATCGTCTTTTGTGCCGCATCTACGGCGGCTCCGGCGGTGCTCTGCCCTAGCTGTGATGCTCCCGCTTGTGTGATCGACTGACGAGGAATTGCGACTCCTGTTGATGCGGTGGTGGAGGCGATGTTCGGGGCGCCGGGAGATGCGGAGCTGCTCAGCCTATTCAGAGCGCCTTTGGCGGCTGGTCCCGCGAAGTCGCCTGCTGCAGCTGCAACACCGGAACCTGCCAGACCACCAACAGCGCCTCCGGTCGCTGCCGTGAGCACTCCACCAGCGGAAATCGGCTCTCCCTTGAGGGCGCTCTCTGCGGCGGCACCGGCGCCGCCAGTGACGAAATTCGCCGCTGCTTGAATGGCAACGGCTCGGCCGACAGAAATCACTCCAGACTCCACGGCTGCGACAGCGATACCGCCCACGCCGCCTGAGACCGAACCCACCCCTGCTGCTATCAATGCCTGCGTCTGATCGATTGGTTTATCCGGATTCATCAGCTTCTGGATGGCAATATTGGACAGGCCCCCCGCTATCGCGCCATAGATGAATGGCAGGGCTGGATTTCGCCCATCTGGATCAGTGAATTTGTACGGATTCCCGTTGGCATACCGATAGCGATTGAACTGGCCTACAGGCTGGTCATACGCTGAGACCGGGTCCACTGAGAGGAAGACTCCCAGCTCCGGATCCATGTATCGCTGTTGCATGTAGCTCAAGCCCGTAGTCGAGTCGCTCACATGCCCTGTGTATCCGGGTCCGTCGGTGACCTGTCCTCCTACCAGGGTCCCATAGGGCTCGTAGTCATAACGCTTTATCACGTTGCCGTTGGCGTCGCTCTCAGCAACAAGGGAGCCAAGGGCGTCGGTATGAATGTAGGTAACCGTCTCCGGACCTGCAGCGTTCGCGGATGGAGGCAGGCCAAGCCCAATTGGCAGCGCAATGTGTAGCCAAGTACTTGCTGCAACCAGTGTTCGGAGACGAACTCCAACCCTTGATGCGCAGGCGGATTCATCGCCCGCGTTCCTTTTGAATGTATGCATCCTTTCTTTCCCCGAAAGCGCTGTCCAAGATGACTTGACTAGGCAGTATGACCGTGGCGTTCGTGCACCGATCCGAGTGGATCATATACCGCAATGGCCGCCTTCGCTGGGTAGAAGAGCCGCGTCCATCCCTGTGCCACCTACCATGTTGCAGAACAAAAAGGGCCTCCAGCAATGGGCCATCTTTGCTGCGCGTGCATCAGCCAGGTCTTCCTGCCGCGAATCCCATGGCATGGCCTAGCCCATCCTGTGCAGCGCGCGCGATCTGGCGTGCGGCAACGATCAATCCGTCCCGATGGAAGTCACCGAGTTGATCCTGCGGATCGCCATCCAGGCGCGCACGTTCGGCGGCATGCAGTAGATCCAGTACGGCATTCAAAGCGGCCAGCGAGCGGTCGAGCGAGCCGAAGCCTGTGGCGCTGAGTGTCTGCGGGGTACATGCGCGCCCGGCTTGGTCATCACCGGCGCGGATGGCATCGAGGCAGGAAAGGAACGTTGGGCGCGAAGGCGGCAGCAGTCGCTCCGCTAGAGCGCATTCGATCTCACGCGCAAGGTCTTCGGGCACGTCGGCTGCGACGTCGCCGATAAGCGCGTGCAGGCGGGGATGGATGGCGGTTCGGTTGGTCATGGCGAAACCCTCACTGGCGTAGGGCCACCTTCTGGAGTGAAGGTGGCGGACGGTGCGGGTTGGCGTGCCAAGGCAAACAAGCTTCAAGGGAGAAGAACGCCTGGCGGATCTGGCGATCCCCACGCACCGCCCGCCATTGAGGGCAGTCGGTGCATTCTCTCAACTGCGATTTCTCTCGCAGTCCTTGAAGCCTGTTCGTTTATTCGAGACGCCAATCCCGGCCAAGGCGTCTTGCCTCGGCGCGGCGATCTTCAAGCCGGGCCATCACATCAGTCTGTAAGGAAAGTTCTCAACTGGCCCTAGGCAGGCCAGACGTTTTCCGATGTGTGCCGTCGGACACCTGCGAGTAGTGCGGCCCATCACTGATGGCGCACATCGCCGCCCCTGCCGACCGTGCACGAGACGACTCCAGAGCGGCGCCGCCACGGCAATCGCGTCACCCTGCGCGGCGAGGCGGGACCATGCCACGCATGGAGCCAGAGGGTTCCATCCCTGCGCTGTCCCGCCGCCCCGGGCAGGCGTAGTCTCAGCCCGTTGCCGTGCCCATCCACTCTGGAGTGCCGCCATGCCGCTCGCCCGCATCGATCTTCGCAAAGGTAAATCCGCCGACTACCTGCAACGCGTCGGCGAAACCATCTACCAGGCCATGCGCGCGGTGGGGGTGCCGGAAAATGATCGCTTCCAGATCTTCCAGGAACACGCGCCCGGCACGCTGATCCACGACCCCGGCTACCTGGGCGTGGATCGCACCGACGACTTCATCTGCATCCAGATCACCTGGAACGAAGGGCGCACGCTGGAGCAGAAGAAGGCGTTGTACCTGGGCATTGCCGATGGCCTGCATGCGGCGGTGGGTATCCGCCGCGAGGATGTGTTCATCAATCTGGTGGAGGTGAAGAAGGAGAACTGGTCGTTCGGGAACGGTCAGGCGCAATACGTGAGTTGATGCGGGTGCGCTGCGCTGCTTCTTTAGGGCGTGCCAAGGCGCTGCGCTACTTGGCGAGCGGACGCGATTCGTGAATCAGTATCCTGGCGCTTGCGCCACGAAGCGGTGCGATGTCTTCAACCGTGCTGATCTGGACGCGGTAGCGACGTCGCGCCTGCAACGGCAGCAGCGCGACATGGAGTCGATAGGCCCCATCGCTGCCTCGTTGGGTCTGGGCATAGTTCAGTCCCGCATCGCGATGCCAGTCTGGCAGTGGCTGGCCAGATTGCGACTGTGCGATCTGGTAGGCGTCGGGGCTTGCCAGCGACTGCCACGTGCCGCCGGACCATTGCTGAAGTCCGACGCGTAAAGGAATGTGCAGGTCGCGCGGAGAAGCAGCACCTGGCGATGGGGAGAGGTGCTGCAGATCCAGCTCCACCGCATAGGTAAGGTAGCTGGCAAAATTGCGCGCCGTGGTTTCGAACTCGAACTGCACCTGTTGGCCCGGCGTGTCCACGGCGATGGGCTGTGAGAGTTCCAGCGGCTCTGGCGGTGGGGGCGGGCCCTTGTCGGCACAGGCGGCAAGCAGCGCGGTCAGGCCGAGCAGGCTGATGCGCAGCCGGTGTGTGATGCGGGTGGTCATGCGGATCCCTCTGGCTCCTTGCCGTGGCCATCTGAACGCTAACGTTGGCGAGGCGGGGCCTGCAAGCGTAGGGACTGCGGTGCGGTGCATTCACATGTCGCCGCTGGAGGCGAGCCCCTGCGTCACCGTGTCGCAGGGGCCAAACCCTGAACGGGATCCAAGGTTGGCCATCGCCCCGTAGAATGGCGGCGTGCGCCGTTCTGCTCTCCACCGCCGGTTCCAGGCCCTGGCATGGCTTGCCATGCTGCTGGTGCTGCTCGCCCCGCTGGTGAGCCGCTGGCTGGCGCATTGCCACGTGGCTGCCGCTGCGCCGGTGGCGGCCATGGACCACGCAATGCACGCAGAGCATGCGCTGCACGCGATGGAAGGGCAGCACGACCATCACGCGATGGCGATGCCGCACGGCGAGACCGCAAAGAAGCCGCCCGCCGATCCACATGCCGATCATGAGATGGGCGTGGACTGCGATTACTGCCTGATCGCTGCACGGCTGATCACCCTGCTGGTGGCGGCAGTGCTGCTGTTGGCGCCGATGGCACCGGTGTGCCGCGCGCTGCGCGGCGCGGTGCAGGCGTTGCCGCGACAGATCAGCGGCACGTTGGGCGCGCGTGGGCCGCCGGCCTTGATGGCCGCCTGAGCCGCACGCGCGCTGCATTGAACGTTCTTCCATGAGGTTGCCGGCCACGGCCGGTGCCCGCGCGCGCGTGTCTGTCCCTTTTTGATTGCTGCCCTGCCATTGCGGGGTGGCCTTGCATGCCGTGAAAAAATGAAAACGAACCCCAACCCCGCGCGTCTGCGCCGGGCGACGCTGCCTGTCCTGTGCGCGTTGCTCCTGCACACCGCCCCCGTACTTGCCGCTGACGCGGCCCCACCGACCACGCTGGATACCGTGCGGGTGGTCGATACCCGCGGCGGTGAACTGTCGTCCACCGCCAGCGCGGGCTCTGCGTTGGGCCTGAGCGTGTTGCAGACACCGGCCAGCCTGACGGTAATTTCGCGCGAGCAGCTGGAGCAGCGCGGCGACAGCAACCTCAACGATGCGATCAGCCGGGCGGGTGCGATCAGTGCCATGCCGCATCCGGGCAATGGCCTGAGTGCGCTGTCCAGCCGCGGCTTCACCGACGGTGCCTCGGTGATGCGGCTGTACGATGGGCTGCGCCAGTACGGCGGCGTGGGCATCACGTTCCCGTTCGATACCTGGTCGATCGAGCGCATCGAAGTGCTGCGCGGCCCGGCCTCGGTGATCCATGGCGACGGGGCGATCGGCGGCGTGATCAACATCGTGCCGAAGAAGCCCACGCGCGGCGCCATCGAGAACCAGATCAGCATGACCGTGGGCAGCGAGGACACCGCGCGGCTGGGCTTCGGCAGTGGTGGCGCGCTGACGCCTGAGCTGGCCTATCGGGTTGATGTGAGCGGCAACTACAGCGGTGGCTGGGTTGATCGTGGACGCAACAGCGACGCGACATTCTCCGGTGCGTTGCTGTGGCAGCCACGTGCGGACCTGCAGCTGATGCTCACCCATGCGCAGGGCTACCAGAAACCCATGCGCTACTTCGGCACGCCGCTGGTCGAGGGCCGCCAGCTGGAGGCGCTGCGCCACCGCAACTACAACGTGGACGACAGCGAGATCCGCTTCCGCGACCGCTGGACCCAGCTCGACGCGCTGTGGACACCGAACGCGAACGTGGAATGGCGAACCCGCGTCTACCAGATCGACAGCCAGCGTGATTGGCGCAATGCCGAGGCCTATGTCTACAACCGCGCTACCGGCTTGATCGATCGCTCGGGCAATACCGAGATCACCCACAACCAGGACCAGACCGGACTGACCTCGACGCTGCGTGTGCAGGGAACGGCGGGTGGCCTGCAGAACAACTTCGTGGTGGGCCTGGACGCCAACCGCGCGCACTTCAAGCACACCAACAACACCTATGCCGGCAGCTCGGGCCCGGTCGATCCGTTCGATCCTGTCCCGGGCCAGTTCGCCAGCGACGCGCCGAACCTGCCGCGCTACCGCAACCGTGCCGAGCAGTACGCGCTGTTCGTGGAAGACCGGCTGGCGCTGAGCGAGCGCTGGTCGGTGCTGGGTGGCCTGCGCCATGACCGCGCGCGCATTGATCGCACCGATCTGATCAGCGGCCAGAACGCGTTCTCAAAGACCTACAGCAGCACAGGCTGGCGTGCGGGTACGGTACTCGCGCTGCAGCCGACGCTGAGCCTGTATGCGCAGTATTCGCAGGCGGCGGACCCGGTCAGTGGCCTGCTGATGATCAGCCCGGCCAACGGCGCCTTTGACCTGGCCAAGGGCCGGCAGATCGAGGTTGGCCTGAAGCAGGCCTTCGACGGTGGCGAGTGGACGCTGGCGGCGTATCGCATCCGCAAGACCGGGCTGCTCAGCCGCGATCCGCTGGTGCCGGATCGCCGGGTGCAGGTGGGCGCGCAGACCTCGCGCGGTATTGAAGCGTCGTTGAACTGGAACTTCGCGCCGCGCTGGTCGCTCGATGCCAACGCGACGGTGCTGAAGGCCGAATTCGAGGACTTCCTGGAAACCACGGGTTCGCCGCCGATGCTGGTGTCGCGCGATGGCAACGTGCCGCCGAACGTGGCCGAGCGCCTGGCCAGTGTGTGGCTGAGCTGGCAGTTCGCGCCGGACTGGAGCGCGGCGGGTGGCGTTCGCTATGTCGGCAAGCGCTACGCCGATAATGCCAACACGCTGGAGTTGCCCGGTTACAGCACCACCGACCTCGCCCTGACCTGGCAGGCGGCACCGCACACGCGATTGTCCGCACGCCTGTTCAACGTGTTCGACAAGGCGTACTACGCCACCGCGTACTACACCAGCACGCAGTGGCTGCTGGGGGCGGACCGGCGCGTCGAATTCACCGTCGACCATCGCTTCTGAGGGCGCTGGCGATGACGATGCGTTCCACCGCCAAGCGCTGGACCTACCTGGTGCATCGCTGGCTGGGCATCGGCGGATGCCTGCTGATGCTGCTGTGGTTCGTCAGCGGCATGGTGATGCTGTTCATTGGTTACCCGAAGCTGACGCCCGGCGAGCGGCTGGCGGCGTTGCCGGTGCTGGGTGAGGCCCGCGACCTGCAGGGGCTGTCGGTACTGCCTGCCGCCGTGCAGGCCGAGCCGGAGGCTGTGGCATTGACCACGCTGCGTGGCGAGCCGGCGTATGTGGTGCGCAGTGGCAGCAACGTGGGCGCCTGGTCTGCCGTGACCGGCCAGGCGCTGCTGCCGGTGTCGGCACAGCGCGCCGAAGCATCCGCTGCGCAGTTCGCGGGCGGCCAGGCCTTCGTGGGTGCGATGCGCGTGAATGAGGATCGTTGGACGCATTCGCGTGCACTGGACGCGCATCGGCCGCTGTATCGGGTGGAGGTGGGCGGCGCGCAGCCGGGCGACCTGTATGTGTCCTCGCGTACCGGTGAAGTGGTGCTGGACGCTCCGCATGTGCAGCAGCGCTGGAACTATGTGGGCGCCTGGCTGCACTGGCTGTACTTCCTGCGCATGCAGTCGGTCGACCCGGTGTGGACGTGGGTGGTGATCGTGCTGTCCGCACTGTGCACGGTGGCGGCGATCAGCGGCATCGTGGTGGGCGTATGGCGCTGGCGTTTCCGTGGGCACTATCGTTCCGGTGCGAAGACGCCGTACGTGGAGTCGTGGATGCGCTGGCACCATCTGATCGGATTGTGTGCTGCGGCCTTCGTGTTCACCTGGATTTTCAGCGGGCTGATGTCGATGAATCCGCTGCAGGTGTTCAGCAGCCCGGCGGATGCGACGAATGCCGAGCGTTATCGCGGTGCGGTGGTGGCGCTGGATGATGCGCTGGCCCAGCCGCAGGCGTTGCTGGCCTCCGCGGCACGGGCGGGGTTTGCGCCGGTGGAGATCCAGTGGCGGCGTATCGATGGCCAGCTGTTTGCGGTGCTGCTGGACGGGCAGGGCGGTACGCGCATCGTCTCGCGCGTAGATGGGCAGCTGCAGCTTGCGAAGCAACTGCCGGTGGCGTGGCTGCAGCAGCGTGCACCGGTGTTGGGCACCGCACCGCTGCGTGCATTCACGATCCTGCATACACCGGATGCCTGGTTCTATCCCCGCGCGCCTGAGGCGATGAACGGTGCGGCGGTGCGGCGCTTCCCGGTGGCGGTGGCCGACTTCGGCGATGAACACGCCACGCGGGTGTACATCGATCTGGCCACCGGCGATCCGTTGCTGATCCTGGGCCATCGCGAACGCGTCGGCCGCTGGCTGTTCTACTTCCTGCACAGCTGGGACCTGCCGGGCATGCTACGGCAGGAGAACACGCGGCTGGGCGTGCTGTTGCTGCTGAGCGTCGCGGGTACGGGGCTGTGCGCGACTGGCGTGGTGATCGGCTACCGTCGCCTGCGGATGAAATTCGGCCGGCCGCGCCAGCGAAGGGGATGATGGCGGCCGGTCTCGCGTGGTGATACGCCCGTGCGTGATGATCGTTGCCACAGTCAATTGTCATCCGCCTTCGCTATGATGGGTCGATCTGAAGTGGGTACGCATATGGAAGTACGACTCACGCGCGAGCAGGTACTCGCGCTTGCGCCGGATGCGGCGTCGGCCAAGGCCGGCGGCGGCCTGGCCATCGATGGCAAATGGGGCCTGCTGGGTGCCGATGACGAGGCGCTGTGGGGCGAATGCCAGGGCAGCGGTTCCAAGCCCTACCAGACCCAGGTGGACCTGGCCGCGCTGGTCAGCCGGTGTTCCTGCCCCAGCCGCAAATTTCCCTGCAAGCACGGGCTGGCCCTGCTGCTGTTGTATGCCGCCGGCAACCCGCGCTGCGTGCCACAGGCTCGACCGGCGTGGGTGGACGAATGGCTGAACGGACGCCGCGACCGCGCCGCGCGCAAGGAGGCTGCCGTGGAGGCGGCCGCTGTTGCGCCGCCCCCGGATGCGCAGGCGCAGGCCGCGGCTACCGCCAAGCGCGAGCAGGTGCGCTGGGGCCGCATCGAAGCCGGTGCAGCCGAGCTGCAGCGCTGGATTGCCGATCAGTTCCGCCAGGGCCTGGCCAACCTGCCCGCCGATTTCCACGCGCAGGGCCAGACCATGGTCGCGCGCATGATTGATGCGCAGGCGCCGGGGCTGGCCAGCCAGCTGGAGGCTGCGCTGGGCGAGGGCATACCGGGCCTGGCTGGCCTGGGCGAACTGGGCGCGCGGCTGGGGCTGCTGCAGCTGCTGACCCAGGCCGTGGCACGCCGTGCGCAGTACGAACCGGCGCGACTGGCCGACCTGCGCGCCGCGCTGGGCTGGCCGGTAGACCGCGAGGCGGTGCAGCGCGATGGCGAGGCGGTGCACGACCGCTGGCACGTGCAGGGGCAATGGCTGCTGGAACAGCCGGGCAACCTGGTCGAGCGCCGCGTCTGGCTGCATGGGCTGGACAGCGGGCGCAGTGCGCTGGTGCAGGATTTCAGCCACGGCGGTCGCGGCTGGCAGGAACAATGGCGCACTGGCAGCGTGCATGCGGCGCGGCTGCATTTCCATGCCGGTAGTGTGCCGCTGCGTGCTTTGGTGAGCGAATTCGAAGCGGCCCGCGCTGAAACCACCACGCCCCGCACCGATACCTTCGACGCGGCCTCGCAGGCGTACGCGCGCAACCCCTGGTTGCCGCAGGTGCCGATGCGCCTG
Organism: Stenotrophomonas sp. YJH_SMC_110; assembly: GCF_059369255.1. Taxonomy (NCBI): domain Bacteria; kingdom Pseudomonadati; phylum Pseudomonadota; class Gammaproteobacteria; order Lysobacterales; family Lysobacteraceae; genus Stenotrophomonas; species Stenotrophomonas sp. YJH_SMC_110. Next base: position 32,465 of record NZ_JCAFSM010000007.1, read on the forward strand.
CAGGACGTCCACATCGCCCATGACGGCACGCAGTGCTGGCTGCAGCATGCCGAAGGCGCGCTGCCGCTGCAGCTGCCGGGCCTGCAGGCGTGGGCGTTGATGGCGTTTGCCGGTGGCCATCCGGTGTGCGTGATGGGTGAGTGGGACGGCCAGGTGCTGTTGCCACTGTCGGCATGGAATGCGCGCGACGAGCGCTGGGAAAGGAGTGCCGCATGAACCAGGCTTGGTTGAAGCCGGCGTTGCTGGGCATTGACCGCCCGCAGGTGATTGCCGTGGGTGGCGCGCTGGATGTGCTGCTGCAGGCGGTAGCCGATGCGGACGAACCGGCATTGGCCTACAGCCGCCAAGTGGGCGTGCTCGCCGCCTGCGAGCGCGCCGCCGTGCGCACGGCCGCAGCGGTGAGCGTGCCGCCACCAGTGGCGGATGACCCGCTGCAGTTGGCGGCCGACCACCCGTGGGTTGCGTTGCTGGCCACGGTGTTCCAGCCCGGCCAGTTCTCGCCTTGGGGCAAGCGGCTGCGGCTGCAGGCCTGCGCGCAGCTGGCCGCACACGGCCGGCACCTGCCGGTGGCGGTGCTGCCACAGGCGCTGGAGGCAGGCGCGCGCCTGGCCGTGCTGCGCGAGGCGCTGCGTGCGGTGCTGGGGGTGCGCGGTTACTGGCTGGCGGCCTGCAATCCGGAGTGGCGCTATGCGTCTGCACCGCTGGAAGCGCAGGCCAGCGCGGAGGAGGTCGAGCAGGTCTGGAAAGAGGGCAGCAGCGAGGCACGCCTGGCCGTGTTCCAGCAGCAGCGCCTGGAGGATGTAGCGGCGGCGCGTACGCGGTTGCAGGACAGCCTGAAGGAACTGCCCGCACGCGAGCGTGCCGCGTTCGTGGCCGCGCTGCAGGCGGGCCTGGGCGCGGACGATGCGCCGCTGTTGCAGGCCTTGTTGAAGGACCGCAGCCGCGAGGTGCGCGCGCTGGCCGGGCCGATGCTGGCGCGACTGCCCGACTCGGCGCACGCGGCATACCTGCAGGCGCAGATGGCGGCGTTGCTGCAGCAGTCGCGCAGCGGCCTGCTGCGTCGCCTGGCGTGGACGCTGGAGGCGCCGGCCACGCTTGACCCGGGCTGGGCCGAAGCGGCGATCGACGGCAAGCGGCCCAACGGCGAAGTGCTGGGCGAACGGGCCTGGTGGCTGTACCAGCTGGCGCGCCAGCTGCCGCTGGCCTGGTGGTGCCGCACGCTGGAAAAGCCGGCCGCCGAGGTCGTGGCCTGGGCGCGCGAGGGCGACTGGTACCAGGCGTTGCTGCGCGCGTGGCTGGAGCGCGTGGATGCCAGCGAACCGGAGTGGGTGGAAGCGCTGGTCGCGCTGAAGGAAACCCATGCGCGCAAGAGCGAGCTGCTGGCGTTGCTGCCTGCGGCGCAGCGCGAGCGGTACTGGCCGGCCAAGCTGCAGGACCTGATCGCACAGGGCCTGCTCGATGATGTGCTGGACAGCACCGGCGCGGCGCAGTCGTTGAGTGCGGCCTATTCGCAGGCGCTGGCCCCCAGCGTGGGCGCACTGTTCGGCGATGAACGCCTGCGCTACGACTACCTGCTGCGCGACCGCCTGCTGGAACTGCTGGCGGTGCTGCATCCGTCCACGCTGGCCGGCGTGCAGATCGCCGAGCCGCCGGCCACGGCCACCGACGCGATGCTGCACTGCGCGCAACAGGCGCGTGCGCTGCTGGCCCTGCGCCAGGCCCTGTATTCCCCCTTCTGATCGAACCCCTTACACACGGAGCCACCATGACCACTGCCGTCCTGCGCCAGCACGCCGAACACCAATACGCCGAGGAACTGGAGGAGCTGCGCCGCCAGGACAACCGCCAGCGCCCGGCCAACTGGACGATGTCGCCGTGGGCGGTCGTCACCTATCTGGTGGGTGGCACGCTGGACAACGGCTTCGTGGTCAGCCCCAAGTACATCGGTGACCGCCGGCTGATGGAAATCGCCGTGGCCACCATCGCCACCGACCGCGCGCTGCTGCTGTTCGGCGTGCCGGGCACGGCCAAATCCTGGGTGTCCGAGCACATGACCGCGGCCATCAGCGGTGATTCGACCCTGCTGGTGCAGGGCACCGCCGGCACCAGCGAAGAGCAGATCCGCTACGGCTGGAATTATGCGCAGCTGCTGGCCAACGGCCCCAGCGAAAAGGCCCTGGTGCCCAGCCCGATGATGAACGCGATGCGCCTGGGCAAGATCGCCCGCATCGAGGAACTCACCCGCATTCCTGCCGACGTGCAGGATGCGCTGATCACCGTGCTTTCGGAAAAGACCCTGCCGGTGCCCGAGCTGGGCAGCGAAGTGCAGGCCGTGCGCGGCTTCAGCGTGATCGCCACGGCCAACAACCGCGACAAGGGCGTCAACGAGCTGTCGAGCGCACTCAAGCGCCGCTTCAACACGGTCATCCTGCCGGTGCCGTCCAGCGAGGAAGACGAAGTGGCCATCGTGCTCAAGCGCGTGGGTGAACTGGGTACGGCGCTGGACCTGCCGGCCGAGCCGCCGGCGCTGCAGGAAGTGGCGCGCGTGGTGCGTATCTTCCGCGAGCTGCGCAACGGCGTCACCGAGGATGGCAAGTCGAAGCTGAAGAGCCCGACCGCTACGCTGTCCACCGCCGAGGCCATCTCGGTCATCAACAATGGCATGGCGCTGGCCGGCCACTTCGGCGATGGCGTGCTGCGCCCGGCGGACATGGCCGCTGGCATGATCGGCGCCATCGTCAAGGACCCGGTGCAGGACGCGCTGGTGTGGAAGGAATACCTGGAGACGGTGGTGAAGGAACGCAGTGAGTGGAAGGATCTGTACCGCGCCTTCCGCGAACACGCCTGAGCAGGCCCGCGCCGATGAGTGAAGGGACTTCCCTGTTCGGCATCCGTCACCACGGCCCGGGCTGCGCGCGCAGCCTGCTGGCCGCGCTGGACGCGTTGCAGCCCGACTGCGTGCTGATCGAGGGTCCGGCCGGTACCGAGGACCTGTTGCCGCACGTGCTGGATGCGGCCATGCAGCCCCCCGTGGCCCTGCTGTCCTACCGCGTGGACGACCCGCAGCTGGCGGTGTTCCATCCGTACGCGCTGTACTCGCCGGAATGGCAGGCCCTGCAATGGGCCGCGCGCAATGCGGTCGAGGTGCGCTTCATGGACGTGCCACCGGCGTTGTCGCTGGAGTGGCTGGAGCAGGCGCGGCAGGCGCCGCCGCAGGACGAGGATGCCGAGGATGCCGAGGCAGACGATGCTGCTGAGGCCGCCGCCGAAGAGGCCGCCGAGGAGCGCCCGGCCGATCCGCTGGACTGGCTGGCACGGGTCGCCGGCCACGCCGATGGCGAGGCCTGGTGGAACCACATGGTGGAGGAACGCGGCGATGGCCAGGGGCTGTTCGAGGCGATTGCCGAAGCGATGACCGCGCTGCGCGAACACACCCTGGATTATCCCGGCCGCCGCGGCGAGCAGGAAGCGATGCGCGAGGCGCATATGCGCGCGGCACTGCGCGCGGCAAGCAAGAACTTCAGCCGCGTGGCCGTGGTCTGCGGCGCGTGGCACGTGCCGGCGCTGCAGCCGGCGGCGCTGCGCGCCAACAGTGCGGCTGCCGACAACCGCCTGCTGAAGGGCCAGAGCCGGCGCAAAACGCAGAGCACGTGGGTGCCGTGGACCTACCGCCACCTGAGCGCAGGCAGCGGCTACGGTGCCGGTGTCGATGCACCGGGCTGGTACGACCACCTGTGGCGCAATGCCGGGGTGCATGGTCAGCGTGCGGTGGGCTGGTATGCGCGGGTGGGCCGCCTGCTGCGCGAACACGGCCTGGACTGTTCGTCCGCGCATCTGATCGAGGCGACACGCCTGGCCGATACCCTGGCGGCCCTGCGCGGGCGCCCGGCGCCTGGCCTTGAGGAGATCGGCGAGGCCAGCCGCAGCATCATCTGCAATGGCGACGATGCGCCGATGCAGTTGATCCGCGAGCAGCTGCTGATTGGCAATGCGCTGGGCCAGGTGCCTGACGGCGTGCCGGTGGTACCGCTGCAGCGTGACCTGGAAGCGCAGCAGAAGCGCCTGCGGCTGAAGCCCGAGGCACTGGAAAAGACCCTCGACCTGGACCTGCGCAAGGACAACGATCTGGCCCGCAGCCACCTGCTGCACCGCCTGCGCCTGCTGGGCATTGAATGGGGCCGGTTGGCGCGCTCCGGCCACGCTGCACGTGGCACCTTCCACGAACTCTGGCAGCTGGCCTGGCAGCCGCATTTCCTGGTGGCGCTGGTGGAAGCCAGCCGCCATGGACAGACGCTGGTGGATGCGGCGTCGAACCTGGCGGTCAGCCAGGCACGCGCAGCGGCTGACCTGCCGGCGTTGTCCGAGCTGGTCGACCAGGTGCTGCTGGCCGATCTGCCGCAGGCCGTGCAGGCCATTGCGGCCGAACTGGAAGCGCGCGCGGCCACCGATGCTGATCCGCTGGCCCTGCTTGGCGCGCTGCCGCCGCTGGCCAACATCCATCGCTATGGCAACGTGCGGCAGACCGAGGGCGTGCAGGTCGCGCACCTGTTTGACAGCATGCTGGAACGCGCGGTGATCGGCCTGTCGCTGGCGCTGACCGGACTGGACGAAGCACGCGCGGAAGCGGCCCGCGAGGTCGTGCTGGCTGCCGAGCGGGCGATCAGCCTGCGCGACGATGCCGACGGGCGCGATGCGTGGCGGCAGGCGCTGCGCCGGGTCGCGCTGTCGCAGGCCAGCACGGCACTGCTGCGTGGTGTCAGCCTGCGCCTGCTGTTCGATACTGGCGCGCTGGACGCCGGCACCGTGCACACCCAGTTGCAGCAGCAGCTCTCGCCGGGTGCCGAGCCGCTGCAGGCCGCGCAGTGGCTGGATGGCTTTCTCAACCGCAACGCCACCGTGCTGCTGCATGACGATGCGGTGTGGCGGATGATCGATGACTGGGTGGTGAGCCTGGATGAAACCCAGCTGGTGCGCGTGCTGCCGCTGGTGCGGCGCACCTTTGCCGCGTTCGAGGCGGCTGACCGCCGCGACCTGGGCACCCGGGTTGCGCGGGCCACTGTGACGAAGGCGGTGGCCAGCGAAGCCCCGGACTGGAACCTGGCACGCGCCGAGCGCGCGCTGCCGATGCTGCGCGAACTGTTGGGGATTGCCGGATGAGCACGCCAGACGACCTGTCCAATGACACAGTGGGCCAGCTGCCCACCACGCGCGAACAGCGCTGGCGGCTGATCCTGGGCCAGCAGGCCGATGGCAGCTGCGGCGCACTGCCCAAGCCCCTGCAGGGCATCGACCAGGCGCTCTCCGCGCTATACGAACCGGAGGGCCAGGGCGGCCTCAACCGGCGCGGCGGGCGAGGTGGATCGGCGCCGAACGTGGCGCGCTGGCTGGGCGACATCCGCCGCTACTTCCCTTCCTCGGTGGTGCAGGTGATGCAGCGCGATGCCCTGCAGCGGCTCAACCTGACCCAGATGCTGCTGGAGAAGGAAATGCTGGAGCAGGTGCAGCCGGACGTGCACCTGGTGGCCAACCTGATCGGCCTGGGCCAGGTCATCCCGGCGGAGACCAAGGACACCGCGCGCATGGTGGTGCGCGCGGTGGTCGACGACCTGCTGCGGCGGCTGGAAGAGCCCATGCGTTCGGCGGTGACCGGTGCACTGGACCGTACCCGCCGCAACCGCCGGCCGCGCCTGGCCGAGATCGATTGGCACCGCACCATCCGCAGTAACCTGCGGCACTGGCAGCCGGAACTGCGCACGGTGGTGCCACAGGAACTGGTGGGTTATGGGCGCAAGGCGCGCAAGCCGCAGCGCGAGGTGCTGCTGTGCATCGACCAGAGCGGCTCGATGGCGGCTTCGGTGGTGTATTCGAGCATCTTCGGTGCGGTGATGGCCTCGCTGCCGGCAGTGTCCACGCGGCTGGTGGTGTTCGACACCGAAGTGGTGGACATGAGCGAGCAGCTGGACGACCCGGTCGATCTGCTGTTTGGCGTGCAGCTCGGCGGCGGCACCGACATCCATCGCGCGGTGAGCTATTGCCAAGGGCTTATCCGCGGACCACATGGCGCGATCCTCGTGCTGATTTCCGATCTTTACGAAGGTGGAGTGGAGGACAAGCTGCTGGCGCGTGCGCACGAGCTGGTGGAGTCGGGCGTGCAGTTCATCGTGCTGCTGGCGCTGAGCGATGAAGGTACGCCGTCCTACGACCAGCAGCTGGCAGGCAAGCTGGCCGCGTTGGGCGTACCCTCGTTCGCCTGCACGCCCGATGCGTTCCCCGGCCTGATGGCCGCTGCCATCCGACGCGATGACATCAACCAGTGGGCCGGCGCCAATGGCCTGCTGGCGACCCGTGGCCGCTGACGCGGCGCAATGACCGAACCCGATTGGATTCCATCGCATGACCCCCGCTGTCCATCACCGCCTGCGTATTGCCGGCGACCAGTACACCGGCCAGAAAGTGGTCGACCAGCAGTTCCATGAGTGCGATTTTTCCGGTGCCGACCTGACCGCCACCGAGTTCATCAACTGCAGCTTCTACGATGCCGACAGCCGCAGCGGCTGCCGCTTCAATGGCGCCACATTGAAGGAGGCCAGCTTCCGCAGCTGCGACATCAGCATGTGCCACTTCAACTTCATCAAGGCGCTGGGCCTGGAGATCAGCGAGTGCCGCGCGCAGGGTGCGGATTTCAGCAACGCCAGCTTCATGAACCAGATCACCACGCGCAGCTGGTTCTGCAGCGCCTTCATCAAGAAGTCGAACCTGCGCTATGCCAATTTCTCGCGGGTCACGCTGGAGAAATGCGAACTGTGGGAGAACCGCTGGGACGGTGCAAACGTCAGCGGCGCCAGCTTTGCCGGCTCGGACCTGTCCGGTGGCCAGTTCGAGGGAATCGACTGGAACAGCGCCAACTTCACCGACTGCGACCTGACCAATTCCGATCTGGGCGAGCTGGACCTGCGCAGCACCAACCTGCGTGGCGCCACGCTGGATGTCCAGCAGGTGGCGCTGTTGATGCAGCGCATCGGCATCACGGTGGTGCCGTAGGCATCAGCCGGCGTACGCCACCCAGCCCTTGAAGCTGAAGCCCGCATAGAACAGCTCCACATCGTCGAAGCCGGCCTCCTGCAGCAGCGTCACTTCCTGTTCGGGGGCCAGCAGCGGCAGCCGCTCGGCAATGGCGTCGATCGCGCGCTGTGCATCGGCGTGGGCAACGCCGGAGGCTTCGGCGAACGCGGCGTAGCGCTGCAACCAGCGCAGCTTGCCGGCCGGATCCTGCGGCACGCTGTGGTGGGCCACCACCAGCGGCGCACCGGGCTGCAGGCGCCTGTGCAGCTCCCGCAGCGTGTGCAGGCGCTGCGCGCCGTCGAGGAAGTGCAGGGTCAGCAGGCAGCTGGCACCATCGAAGCGCACGTCGGGGGCATCGTCGATGTAGCCTTCCAGCAACTGCACGCGCGACATCAGCGGGCCCAGTGTCTGTTCGGCCAGGGCCAGCATCGGTGCAGCCGGGTCCACGCCCAGCAGCTGCCAGCCCGGCTGCGCCTCGGCAAATGCCTTCAGCTCCAGCCCGCCACCGGCGCCCAGCACCAGCACGCGGCCCTGCGCAGGAACGTGTTCGGCCAGCAACAGGCGACTCATCTGCTGCAACGCGAGGAAGCCCGGCACTTGGCGCAGCGGGCCCTCGGCATAGCGGGCAACGGCCTGCGGATCGGAGAACGAAGACATGCGTGCATTCCTGCAACAGGGACATACCACTGTACCGTGGCATGCAAGTGCCTTTGCCGCGGGTCGCTCCTGCCTGCGCTGACCGGCTTGCATCCAGCTCAGCGCAACGCCCGCGCCAGCACCTGCCAGATCCTCGGGTCCTGGCACTGCGAGACGTTGAAGCGCAGATAGTCGGCCGCGCGCTGCGACTGGCTGAACGCGTTGCCCGGCGCCAGCACGATGCCCTCGCGCAGGCATTGCCGCGCCAGTGCGGCGGCGTCGCGGCCGTCGGGCAGCTGGCACCACAGGAACAGGCCGGCTTCCGGCTGCAGCCATGGCGTGATGCCCAGCGCCTGCAGTTTCCGCAGTGTGTGCCGGCGTGCATCGGCCAGGCGCGAACGTATCGACTGCATGTGGCGGCGGTAACCGCTATCGGTCAGCGCGATGTGCATCAACTGCGCGGCCAGATGGCCGCCGCCAAAGCTGGTCGCCAGCTTCAGGTCGGTCAGTGCTTCTATCCAGTCGTGGCGCGCAGCGATGTAGCCGCAGCGCGACGCTGCCGACAGCGTCTTGGAGAAACTGCCGACGTGGATCACCCGTGACAGTCCATCGAGCGCGGCCAGCCGCGGTGCCGGCTGCAGTTCGAAGTCGGCGAAGATGTCGTCCTCGACGATGATCAACTCGCTGCGTTCGGCCAGGCCCAGCAGGCGGTGCGCGGTGTTGGCCGAAAGCACCGCGCCGGTCGGGTTGTGCAGGCCGGAATTGGTGATGTACAGCCGCGGCGAATGCGCCTGCAGGGCTTGCGCGAACGCCTCCAGGTCCGGGCCGCTGTGCGTGTACGGCACGCCGATGGCCTGCACCTGGTGCGCCTTGAGCAGCGCGTGGTAATTGAAGTAGCTCGGGTCATCGACCAGCACGCAGTCGCCGGGCTTGAGCAGGAAACGGCAGAGCAGATCGACCGCGTGCGTACCGGATTCGGTCAGCAGGATCTGCTCCATCGGTGCATCGATGCCAAGCGTGGCGCTGCGCCTTTGCAGCAGCTGGCGCAACGCGGGCAGCCCGAGCGGACCGGCGTAGTCCACCAGTTGCATGGCATCGGCACGCGACAGCCGGCGCAGGCCGCGGCGCACGCCATCGTGATACAGCCAGTCACTGGGCATCCAGCCGCACCCTGGCTTGAGATCGCCCGCGGGCGTTTCCAGCGATTGCCGTGATACCCACAGCGGATCCACCGCGCGATCCAGCCGCGGCTCCATTTCAGCCAGCGCCAGCGGTGCGGCCGGGCCACTGACGTAGAAGCCCGAGCCTGCGCGCGCACTGATCAGGCCTTCGGCCGCCAGGCGCTCGTAGGCCTCGACCACGGTGGAGACTGAAACCCCCATGGTCGCCGCCTGCGCACGTACCGAAGGCAGGCGGGAGCCGGGGCCATCCACCCGTGCACTGATGCGGGTGCTGACGGTCTGGATGACCGATTCGATGCGGGTGAGCGGGCGCGGCATGGTGGAACCGTAGTGGAAGTGTGGGCAGTACAGTTACTTGCGGCTGTACTGGATTGTAGCTGGGGTCGTTCCGCGCCGGATGCTTCCATACAGGTGCAGCCGGGCATCGTCCGGCACCTTCAGGAGTACAGGCGTGGAACGGCCGGCGAGTGGTTGGATCAATGGCTTCATCGGTGTGGTGATCTTCGCCGGCTCATTGCCGGCCACCCGCCTGGCGGTGCTGCAGCTGGATGCCGGGTTCGTCACCGCTGCACGCGCCACCATCGCCGCGGTGCTCGGTCTGGGGCTGCTGCTTCTGCTGCGCCAGCCATGGCCGCGGCGCGGCGACCTGCCGGGGCTGGTGGTGGTCAGCCTCGGCGTTGTGGTCGGCTTCCCGCTGCTGACCGCGCTCGCGCTGCGTCACGCGTCGTCGGCGCACACCATCGTGTTCCTTGGCCTGCTGCCGTTGAGTACAGCGGTGTTCGGCGTGCTGCGCGGTGGCGATCGGCCGCGCCCGGCGTTCTGGCTGTTCTCGTTGCTGGGCAGTGCCTGCGTGGTCGGCTATGCCGCGCGCAACGGAATCGAAGCCTCGTTGCAGGCCGACCTGCTGATGCTGGCGGCGATCGTGGTGTGCGGGCTGGGCTACGCGGAAGGTGGTCGGCTCGCCCGTCATCTGGGCGGCTGGCAGGTGATCAGCTGGGCACTGCTGCTGGCGTTGCCGGTGATGCTGCCGCTGACGGTGCTGATGCGCCCGGCCTCGTTCACTGCGGTCGGTGCCTCGGCGTGGTGGGCACTGGGCTACGTGGCAGTGTTCAGCATGCTGATCGGCTTCCTGTTCTGGTACCGCGGGCTGGCCCAGGGCGGCATCGCTGCCGTCGGCCAGCTGCAGCTGCTGCAGCCGTTCTTCGGCCTGGCCCTGGCCGCGCTGCTGCTGCACGAGTCGGTCAGCCTCAGCATGGTGCTGGTGACTCTGGTCGCGGTGATCTGCGTCGCCGGCGCGCGCCGCTTCAGCCGCTAGGAAAAAGGGGACGGAGGGGATTAAGTCGTTTCAGGCACAGCAGGACCAATTACGACTTAATCCCCTCCGTCCCCTTTTCCGGGCGGAAAAGGTGCGCAACGGCGTAGTCGATGAACACCCGCAGGCGTGCACTGGGATGGCGCCCGCCGGGCCACAGCAGCGAGAACTGCCCCTGGTGCGTGGGCAGTGTGGGCAGCACCTGTTGCAGGCGGCCATCGGCCAGCGCGTCAGCGGCGAGGAAGTCAGGCATCCAGGCCAGGCCCATGCATCCGATCGCAGCGGCCAGCACGGCTTCCATGTTGTTGCAGGTCATCGCCGTGGGAAGGCGCGCCCCGGCGTCGCCTTCGATGCCCGGCAGCTGCCACGGATGCAGCTTTCCCGTGGTGGGGTAACGGAAGCGCAGCGCGGTATGCATGCGCAGGTCGCCCACATCGCCGGGCGTTCCATGCATCTGCAGATAGCCCGGCGCCGCACAGAGGATGAAACGAAAACCCCCCAGTCGCCGTGCGGTCAGGCTGGAATCAGCCAGTTCGCCACTGCGTATCACCGCATCCAGGCCTTCGCTGACCACATCGACGATGCGGTCGTTGAAGTCCAGTTCCAGCTGCACCTGCGGATAGCGTTGCTGGAAGCCGGGCAGCACCGGCAGCAGGAAGCGGTAGCCGATGGTGGGCAGGCCGATGCGCAGCAGCCCGCTGGGGGCGTGCTGTCGCTGCGCCAGGTCCGCCTGTGCTTCGGAAAGCTCGTCCAGTGCACGCCGGCAGCGCTGCAGCAGCAGTTCGCCTTCGTCGGTGAGATGCACGCGGCGGGTGGTGCGCTGGAACAGGCGCGTGCCGAGTTCCTGTTCAAGCCGGGCGATGCGCTTGCCGACGGCCGAGGCTGACAGGCCGAGTACGCGGGCGGCACCGACAATGCTGCCGGCCTCCGCGGTGCGGACGAAGGCGAGCAGGGCGGAGATGGAGTCCATGCTTGGATGATTGCGGAACATCTGGCCGCAATCAACATCCACCGAGCCTGTTTTTCTGGAATAGCGGCCTGTCCATCATCAATGCCCCTGATGGATGGAGGCCCGCATGGCCCCGGATTCGATGCTCCCTGTACCTGTCCGCGCGCAGCAGCGCTGGGCGCTGCTTGCGGTCTGCCTGGCCGCGCTGGCGTTGCCGTTGTCCTTCTCTGCCGGTGCAGTCGCGGTGCCGGCGCTGGCCCGTTCCGCGGCGGCATCGCCCACCGCGCTGGCCTGGGTGACCAACGCCTTCATGCTCACCTTCGGCAGTCTGTTGCTCGCTGCGGGCGGCTTGGCCGATCGATATGGCCGTCGGCGGCTGTTCCTGCTGGGCACGGCGGGCTTCACCACCGCCACCGCCGCCGTCTGCCTTGCTCGCACGCTGCTATGGCTGGATCTGGCGCGCGGGTTGCAGGGCGTTGCCGCGGCGGCGGCGCTGGCATCCGGCACGGCGCTGCTGGCACAGGCCTGGCAGGGGCCGGCGCGTGCCCGTGTCTTCGCCCTGCTGGGCACCACGTTCGGCATGGGGCTGGCGTTGGGGCCCTTGCTCGCGGGCCTGCTGCTGCAGACATTGGGATGGCGCAGCGTGTTCGCCGCGGGCGGTGTGCTCACGTTGGTGGCCTTCGGCCTGGGGGCACGCGCGTTGCCTGAAAGTCATGGCGAGCGCCGACCGCTGGATATCGGCGGCATGCTGAGTTTCAGCCTGACGCTGGCGGCGTTGACCCTGGCGCTGCTGTGGCTGGGCGAGTTCGGCCTGCATGCCGCGCGCGTGCGGCTGGCGCTGCTGGTGACGCTGCTGTTGGGCGGGGTGTTCGTCTTCATCGAACGGCGGCACCCCTCACCGTTGCTGGACCTCTCACTGTTCTCACAACCGGCGTTCCTCGGTGTCCAGCTGCTGCCGGTGGCGACCTGCTTCGGCTACGTGGTGCTGCTGGTCGCGTTACCTCTGCAACTGCTGGGCGTGCATGGCCAGAGCGCGACGCTGGTGGGACTGCAGATGCTGGCGCTGTCCGCGCCGATGCTGGTCCTTCCGATGCTGGCCGCGCGTTGGGCGGAGCGCGTGGGAAGTGCGCGGTTGTGCACGCTGGGTCTGCTGGTGTGCGCCGCCGGCCTGTACCTGTTGTCGCGGCAGGCGTCGCACCCGTCGCCCGCGCAGTGGGTGCCGCTGCTGATGCTGGTCGGCGCAGGCACGGCTTTGCCGTGGGGGCTGATGGATGGACTGTCGGTGAGCGTGGTACCGGTGCAACGTGCCGGCATGGCCGCAGGCATATTCGGAACCGTGCGGGTGGCCGGCGAAGGCATCGCGTTGGCCGCAGTCACTGCCTTGCTTGCGCTGCTGATCGGCCATCAGCTGCAGGGCGCGTCGCCGGCACCGCTGGTGCGTGCCGGTGCCTATCTGGCCACGGGGGCGCGGGAACAGGCGCAGGCACTGCTACCGACGATGAGCCGCATGCAGCTGCAGCACGCCAGTAGTGAGGCGCTGGCGACACTGCTGCGTGTACTGGCGCTGCTGACCGCCGCCTGTGCCGCCGTGTTGCGCCTGTTGCTGCGGAAACGCACAGGTGCCTTGGTCGGGGACATGGTGTAGCAGGCTCATCGCCGCCTCCGCCGTCATCCCGCTGTCGTGTCCCGCTCACGCCGCCTATGCCCACCCGGGCCTAGTGTTGATCGTCCCCGTCCCCCACGGAGACCCGCCATGTGGCTGCTCGACCATCTTTGGCCCAGCCGTCGACCCCTTCCTCCCCCGGTCGAGGACGCGCCACAGGCACCGTCACGCCGGCCCTGGCTGAAACGCCCGGCGCGGGCCGGGCGCAGCGGCATGGCGCCCTGGCAGAAGGTGGCCACGCCACCGCGGCGCACGCGCCACTAGCCGGTGCGGTCTGATGGGTGGTTGACCCCGTCGCTGACCGGGATCACCCCCAGCGCGAACGGGTCGATGCCCTCCAGGCAGGCCACGTTGTAGCCGTACTGGTCGGGGTTGGAGCGGCGCCGGTGATGGGTGTAGATGCCGCACACCCCGCAGAAGTAGTGCTCGGCCACATGGGTGTTGAACTGGTACTTCTGCAGGTGATGCTGCCCGCGCACCACCTGCAGGCCCTGGCGGGGGACGCTGGCGGCGATGGCACCCCGGCGCCGGCACATCGAGCAGTCGCAGCGGCGCGGGTCGACGATGCCGTCCGGGAGGTCCAGCAACAGCTCGACCGTGCCGCAGTGGCAGGTGGCGCGGTGCTGGGGTTGGACCGGAACGCCGGCCACGGAAGTGATGCCCATCGTTGCTCCTGTGAGGTGAACCTGGCCGCATGGACCGCCGCAGACGGTGCGCCGCGGTCCCTGAACGGGCCGTAGATGCCACGGTGAACCCGCTTGTGGCTAACTATGCGGCTTCGGGACCGCGACAGGATGCCAGTGAGAGCCGCAGGACGTTGGATGACAGGAAGTGCCATGGCGCTGGCAGCGTTGTGGGTGACCGGGCTGCTGGCCTATCAGATGCCGGGGCCGGGCTGGCTGGCCAATGGCATTGCGGTGCTGTGGCTGCTGGTTGCGCTGTGGGCGTCGTGGCAGGTCGCGCGTGGCCGTGGCCATCGTCGCCTGGGCATGGCGTTCGGCGCGTCGCTGGCGCTGGCCGGCCTGTGGTGGCTGCTGCTCACCCCGCGCCAGGACCGCGTCTGGGCCGATGACGTGGCCCAGCGCCTGCACGTGGTGTCCTTCGACGGGCGCCACGTGGTGCTCGACAACGTGCGTGATTTCACCTGGCGCAGCGAGACCGACCACGACGCGCACTGGGTGCGCCGCGCGTACGACCTGGACCAACTCCGCTCGGCCGATCTGGTGCTGTCGTACTGGATGGGCCCGGCGATCGCCCACACCCTGATCTCGTTCGGTTTCGAGGATGGGCGCCACGTGGTGTTCTCGCTGGAGATCCGCAAGGAGCGCGGCGAATCGTTCTCGGCGCTGGGCGGCTTCTTCCGCAAATTCGAGATGACCCTGGTGGCCGCGGAGGAGACCGACATCATCCGCACCCGCACCAACGCGCGTGGCGAGGATGTCTACCTGTACCGCCTGCACGGCATGGACCAGGCGCAACTGAAGCAACTGTTCGCCGCGTACATCGCGCAGGCGCGCGAACTGGATGCGAAGCCGGGCTTCTACAACACGCTCACCAGCAACTGCACCACCATCGTCTTCGATCTGGCCCGCCACATCGCGCCGCGCCTGCCGCTGGACTACCGCCTGCTGCTGTCCGGCTACCTGGCCGAATACGCTCAGGAGGTCGGCGCGCTCACGCCGGGCGTGCCTTATGCCGAACTGCATGACAAGGGCCGCATCACCCAGCGTGCGCTGGACCTGGGCAGCGGCGACCACTTCTCTACCGTGATCCGCCAGGGCGTGCCCGGCACCGAGCAGGACCCGCAGTAATGACCCGACTCTTCCTGATCCGCTGGCAGCGCGCGCTGCCGGTGTTGTTCGCCGCCTTCCTGCTGCTGGGCAGCAGCGGCTGCGCGATGGTGACTGTCAAGCAGGTGAAGTCCAGCGATTCGCTGGTGAACAAGCGCGCCGATGTGCTCAACACCGGCAAGCTCAGCCCGGCCGCGCGCGAGACGCTCAGCGCGGCGGGCCTGGATGAGTCGCAGTGCGAGAAGGACTTCCTGGTCTGCCGCAGCACGTTGTTGATGACCGATGACCTCAACGTCGAGCAGCGGCTGTCGGCGCTGTCCGAACTGTGGGTGAAGGCCGCACTGGCGCTGACGCCGAAGAAGACCGCCGCCGGCGATCCGCCGATGAGCGATGCGGCGCTGGATGCCTGGCTGGAAGCCGCGCGCTATGCCTATGCCTACCTGTTCTACAGCGGCCGCTCGCCGTCCGACCGCGCCTTCGAGGACCGGCAGACGCAGGTGCGCGACTACTACAACTACGCCGCCGAGAAGGCGGCGGTGGTGCTGTTCGTGCGCGCGCGTGCAGCGGCACTGGCCGGCGAGGACTATACGAAGCCGATCTCGGTCGGCAGCTGGTCGCTGGCCTCCAACTATCAGCAGTTGAACCTGAAGAGCATTCCGGCGCAGCTGGTGCCGGCCGGCACGGTCAGCTTCGTCGGCCTGCGCAGCACCTATCGCCGCGATGGCTTCGGTGCCGAGCTGGTGATGGTGATGGACCCGCCCAAGCTGGTCGCGCCGGTGATCGCGGGCGATGGGCCGAAGGCGGAAACAGCGGCGGATGATGCTGACGACGAGCGCCGTGGCCGCCGCCATCGGCATGACGATTCGGTGCCGGAATTCAGCGAGATGTCCTCGATCAACGTCACCGCGCTGCTGCGTTTCGAAGGCAGCAGCCTGGAAGACGTGATGCGCACGCGCCGGGTTGAACTGGACGCCTATTCGCCGGAGGCCACTGAACGCATCACCCTGCACGGCGAACAGGTGCCGCTGGCCGGCAATTTCACCGCTGCCTACGGCCTGTGGCTGGCGCAGAGTGGCTTCGCCCGGCAGTCACTGCGCACCCTGTTCGGCATGAGTGAGGGCATCGGCGAACCGCACATCTACCTGATGCAGCCGTGGGACCCGAACCGCCGCATCATCTTCATGCTGCACGGCCTGGCCAGCAGCCCGGAAGCCTGGGTGAACCTGGCCAACGAGATCATGGGCGACCCTGAGCTGCGCCAGCAGTTCCAGGTGTGGCAGGTCTACTACCCGACCAATGCACCGATCGCGCTGAACCGCTACGAGATCGCCAACGCGTTCAATGACACGCTCAAGCACTTCGACCCCAACGGCAGCACACGCGCATCGAAGGACATGGTCTATATCGGCCACAGCATGGGCGGCGTGCTCGCGCGGCTGCTGGTGAGCGACTCGGGTGATGTGCTGTGGGATGACCTGCTGGCCAACTATGACCTGAAGGGCGAGCGGCTGAAGCGGGTGCAGGCCAAGCTGGGGCCACTGCTGCATTTCAAGGCGCAGCCGAGCGTGGAACGCGCGATCTTCATCGCCGCGCCGCACCAGGGCACGGATATCGCCGGCAACAAGGTCGGGCGGCTGATCGGGCGCCTGGTACGCCTGCCGCTGACCATTCTCGGCAAGTTCGAGGACGTGTTCATGGCGCTGGCACAGGCCGAGCAGCAGGTCGACGGCACCGCCAAGCCGAAGATTCCCAACAGCATCGACAACCTCAAGGCCAGCGATCCGTTCGTGAAGGCCGCCGCACAGCTGCCGATCGAAGCGGGCCTGAAGTACCACTCGATCATCGCCCAGCGCAAGCCGGAGCTGCCGGTGGAGAAGTCCGATGACGGGCTGGTGCCGTACTGGAGCGCGCATCTGCCGGGCGCGCTGTCGGAGAAGGTGATCATTTCCGGCCACAGCGTGCAGGAGACCCCGCAGGCCGTGCTGGAAGTGCGCCGCATCCTGCATCGGGATATCGATGACGTCGGGACCGGTACACGGTAATGCCGGCCTCTGGCCGTCGCCATCATCGGATTCCCGCGTGCGCGGAGGTTGCCGGCCAGCGGCCGGCACTACCGGAATCCGGCGGCGCTACACCCGCCGCGCGACCACTGCGGCCAGCACCGCCAGACCGAAGGTGATGGCCAGGCAAAGCAGGTAGCCGGTATGCGGCGCGCTTTCCACGAACATGGCGAACAACGCGCCGGACACCGCCAGCGCGGTGGTCACCGACAACGCCTCGCTCAGCTGCAGCGCCGAGGTATTGGCACCCTGCTCATGCGGTGCTGACAGCGACAGGGTCAGCACCGACAGGCTGGCGTAGATCATGCCCATGCCGAAGCCGGTCACGGCCCAGCCGACCAGCGCGACCGGCAGCGGCATCGGGTTGAACAGCACCGACAGCGTTGCGGCGATGCCGAACGTCATCATCACCGTGCCAACGCGCAGCAGCTGCTGGCGTGACCAGCCACGCTGCTGGTGGCCCTGCAGCCATGAACCGGCGAACCAGCCCAGCGCACCGAGGCTGAGCACGGCGCCTGCCCAGCTGGGCGAGAGCCCGCGTTCGCGCTGCAGCAGCAGGGGCAGATAGGCCTCGCAGGCGAAGAACGCCGCTGCAGCAATGCCGCGCAACGCGATCACGCTGGGCAGGCCGCGGCGCAGGATCAGGGTTCCGGCCGGCAGCAGCCGATGCACGCAGAACAGCAGCGCCAGCATCGCCACGCCGATGCAGAGCAGGGCGGCCATGCCCTGTTGCTGGCCGCCGACGTAGAGCAGTAGTGCGGCCAGTGAGGCGCCAGAGGCCCAGCGCACCACGTTGCTGCGTTCGCCATCGTTGCAGACCGCAACGGGAGGTTGCATGCGCGCCAGTGCCGGGCGCAGCAGCAGTGCGGCCGGTATCGCCAGCAGTGGCACTGCCAGGAATACCCAGCGCCAGCCCAGGTGCTGCACCATCAGGCCACTCAACGCCGGGCCGACCATCGAGGGCACCACCCAGCCTGCGGAGAACGCCGCGAACACCTTCGGTCGCAGGTGTTCGGGGTAGCTGCGGCCGACCATCACGTACAGCGAGACCGAAATCGCGCCCGCGCCCAGGCCCTGCATCAGGCGCCCGGCCACCAGCATGCCCATGCGCGTCGCAAAGCCGGCCAGCAGCAGGCCCAGCACGAAGCAGCCCAGGCCGTACCAGAGTGGCCGCGCGGGGCCGTGGCGATCGGCCCAGCGCCCGGCCAGGGTCATGCCGATCACACTGGTGGCCAGGGTGCCGCCAAAGGCCAGTGCGTACAGGCGCAGTCCATCGAGTGCTTCGGCCACGGTGGGCATCGCGGCCGCGACGGCCAGTGCTTCGAAGGCGTGCAGCGCGACCAGTGCGACCATGCCGATGGTCGTGGCGCGGTAGCGCGCGGACAGGATCGAGCTGTCAGCCGGCAGGTGGGTGTCGGCGGGAGAGAGGGTCGGGGTCATACGGGTCAGGTGCAGGCCGCGCTTGTCAACGGGCGGCGAAGGTAGCAGCATGCCACCTCAACTGTAGTTGAGGTCAAGCAATGGCATCCCAGGAACTCAGCGTTGGCGAGGTCTCCCAGCGCAGTGGCGTGGCCGTTTCCGCACTGCATTTCTACGAGCGCAAGGGGCTGATCAGCAGCCTGCGCACCTCGGGCAACCAACGTCGTTACAGCCGGGACGTGCTGCGCCGGTTGGCGGTGATCCGCGTGGCGCAGCGGGTGGGCATGCCGCTGGAAGCAGTCGGCCGTGCCTTCGAAAGCCTGCCTGACGGACGCGCACCGACCAAAGCGGATTGGGCCAGGCTGTCCGCGCGCTGGCGCACCGAGCTGGAAGAGCGCATCCACATGCTGCAGCTGCTGCGCGACGAACTGACCGGCTGCATCGGTTGTGGCTGCCTGTCGCTGCAGCACTGCCGCCTGGCCAATCCCGGCGACGTCCTCGGCGAGCGCGGCGACGGCCCGATGCGCTGGGAGTGAGCGACAAAAAGGGGACGGAGGGGATTATGTCGTTTGTGCACTTGCGACTTAATCCCCTCCGTCCCCTTTTTCTTACCAGACCGTGATGGTTTCGCCGCTCTGGATGCCTTCCACCGCGCGCTGGAAGGCCAGTGCCGCGCGCTGTGCGCTTACCGCCTCGAAGCCCGGGAAGTAGGGGCCGTAGGCGGCCATCGATTCGATCAGTACGTTCGGGCTGACCACGTTGATGCGCAGGCCGCGCGGCAGCAGCTCCAGTGCGGCTGCGCGCACGAAGCCTTCCAGTGCGGCATTCACCGAGGTGGCGTTGACGCCGTCGCGGATCGGTTGTGCGCTGACGATGCCGCTGGTCAGGGTGATCGAGCCGCCGCTGTTGAGATGATGCTGCGCGGCCAGTGCCAGCCTCACCTGGCCCAGCAATTTGTCCTGCAGGCCGAGGTTGAACTGCGCCGGCGTCATCTGCTGCAGCGGGCCGAAGTGCAGCTTGCCGGCGGTGGAAATCACCGCATCGACCGGGCCGGTACGTGCGAACAGTTCGGCGACGCTGGCGTCATCGGTCAGGTCCACGCGCAGTTCGCCGCTGCTGCGGCCGGCGGCGAGAATCTGATGCTGTTGGCCGAGCTGGCGGGCGACTGCCTGGCCGAGGGTGCCGCTGGCACCAACGAGGAGGATCTTCATGGCCGTTCCTTGCGTAAGGGAGTGAGCGCAGTCTGCGCCCTCACAATGGGGTTAGGTAAGCGGCGTATGATTCGCAGATTCCTAACTAAGGATTAGTAATGGATACCCTTCGATGCATGCAGGCCTTCGTTGCCGTGGCCGAGCGTGGCAGCTTCGCCGGCGCCGCCGAACAGCTGCAGGTCTCGGCGGTGATGGTGGGCAAGTACATCCAGCAGCTGGAGGCGCATCTGGGTACCGCGCTGCTGCAACGGAACACCCGCCGCCAGCGCCTGACCGAAGCCGGCAGCGCCTATCTGGCCGGATGCCGGCAAGTGCTGGAGCAGGTGCAGCAGGCCGAGGCCGATGTGGCCGGTCTGCAGGTACAGCCGCGTGGCCTGCTGCGGGTCAGTGCGCCGACCACCTGGGGCAGCTGCGTGCTGGCGCCGCAGCTGGCCGGCCTGCTGCTCGCGCAGCCGCAGTTGAACATCGAACTGGATCTGAGCAACCGCCGTGTGGACCTGATCGAGGACGGCTTCGACGTGGCGATCCGGGTCGGGCCGTTGCCATCGCAGGAGGTGGTGGCGCGGCCGCTGCCGCCGTATGCGATGAGCCTGTGCGCGGCGCCGTCTTACCTGCGCAGGCGCGGCACGCCACGCACGCCGGCGGACCTGCAGGGGCATGATTGCCTGAGCCATCTTGCCTGGCGTGGTGGCCATGGCTGGCAGTTGGCCCACGGTGAACAGGTGGATTGGGAGGCGCGGCTGACCTGCAACGACGGGTTCGCGCTGCGCGAAGCCGCCGTGGCCGGGGCCGGGTTGGTGTTGCAGCCCACCGCGCTGTTGGCGGGGGAGATCGCAGCAGGGCGCCTGAAGCCGCTGCTGCGCGACTACCTGCCCGAACCGCGACCGATGCATCTGATCTACCTGCCGGATCGACGGCCGCGCCCGC
The DNA here is from genome assembly GCF_059369255.1 of Stenotrophomonas sp. YJH_SMC_110. Taxonomy (NCBI): domain Bacteria; kingdom Pseudomonadati; phylum Pseudomonadota; class Gammaproteobacteria; order Lysobacterales; family Lysobacteraceae; genus Stenotrophomonas; species Stenotrophomonas sp. YJH_SMC_110. Next base: position 52,675 of record NZ_JCAFSM010000007.1, read on the forward strand.
GGCTGCAGTGCTTCGTGGATTTCGTCATGGCCACATTTGGGCAATGAGCATCCACGCCATGCGTGGATGATGGTAGGTGCCGACCGTTGGTCGGCACACATCGGGATCAATCATTCGCCGCAGACAATTCCTGCCCGCGCACCTGCGCAGCACGCAGCGCGTTGTCCACCAGCACTTCGAAACCACCGGCCTGGAAGCTCTCGATCGCGGCCTGGGTGGTGCCGTTCGGCGAGGTCACACGGCGGCGAAGCTCGGCCGGGCTTTCGCCGGCTTCATCGAGCATGCGCGAAGCGCCCAGCAGGGTCTGCACCACCAGCGTGCGCGCGGCGTCGGCCGGCAGGCCCTGGGCAATGCCCGCCGCTTCCATCGCTTCGGCCAGCAGGAACACGTAGGCCGGCCCGCTGCCGGACACGGCAGTGACCGAATCCATCAGCGCCTCGCGCTCGATCCACACGGTACGGCCAGCACTGGCCAATACCTGTTCGGCCTGCGAGCGCTGCTGTGCATCCACCGACGGCGTGGCATACAGGCCGGTCACGCCGGCGCCGAGCAGGGCCGGCGTGTTGGGCATTGCACGCACCACCGGCAGGTTGCCGCCCAGCCAGCGTTCCAGCTGCGCGCTGGTGATGCCGGCGGCGATCGACACCACCAGTGGCCGGCTTGCCTGGGCCAGTGCCTGCAGCGACTGGCAGACCTCGCGCAGCACCTGTGGCTTCACCGCCAGCAGCCAGGTGCGGCCCTGTGCGGCGGCATCGGCGGCATTGTCGTGCACCTGCACGCCGAAATCGGTGGCCAGCGACTCGCGCAGTGCTGCAACCGGTTCGGCCACGTGGATGTGTGCGGCGGGCACGCCCTGGCGGATCAGGCCGGCGATCAGGCTGCGCGCCATGTTGCCGCCGCCGATGAAGGTGATGGAATCAGCTGTCATGAAACTCTCCTTGCAAGATCAGGCCGGGCGAGGACGCGCGCCGAACAGGGCGGTGCCGATGCGCACCAAAGTGGCGCCCTCGGCGATGGCGTCGGCGTAGTCGCTGCTCATGCCCATCGACAGCGTGTCGACCTGCGCGTGCTGGGCGGCCAGCGACTGGAAAAGTGTGCGCATGCGCACGAACGCATCCCGACGGCGTTCCGCCTCGGGCCATGGCGCGGGAATCGCCATCAAGCCACGCAGGCGCAGGGTGGGCTCGGCGGCAATCGCAGCGGCCAGCACCTCGACATCCTCCGGCGCACAGCCGTGCTTGCTGGATTCATCGTCGATGTTGACCTGGATCAGCACATTCAGCGGACCACGCGCTGCCGGGCGATGGCGCGCCAGCGCCGTCACCAGCTTGGGCCGGTCCACGCTCTGCACCCAATCGAAGTGGGTGGCCACGGCCTCGGCCTTGTTCGACTGCAGGTGGCCGATCAGGTGCCACTCCAGCGCCAGGTGCTGCAGCGCCTGCATCTTGGCCAGCGCTTCCTGCACATAGTTCTCGCCGAAGGCCTGCTGGCCCTGCGCGGCCAGCGCAGCCACGGCCTCGGCCGGTTGGGTCTTGGAAACGGCCAGCAGGCGCGGATCGGGCCGGCCGGCCGCCTCGGCGGCGGCATGCAGGTTGCTCAGGATCTGGGGCAGGGGAGTGGCCACGTAACGCGTTCCGTTGAATCAGGAGGCTATACTGCCGCCCGGGGAAAGATCCTTCCAGTCGAAGCCGTTATTGGGGAGTAGCCGCTCATGGATATCGCCGAACTGCTGGCGTTTTCCGTAAAGAACAAAGCGTCCGACCTGCACCTGTCCGCAGGCCTGCCGCCGATGATCCGCGTGGACGGCGACGTTCGCCGGATCAACATCCCGGCCCTGGACCACAAGCAGGTCCATGCGCTGGTGTACGACATCATGTCCGACAAGCAGCGCCGCGATTACGAGGAATTCCTCGAAGTGGACTTCTCCTTCGAGATCCCGTCGCTGGCGCGCTTCCGTGTGAACGCGTTCAACCAGAACCGTGGCGCCGGTGCGGTGTTCCGTACCATTCCGTCCGAGGTGCTCACCCTCGAGGACCTGGCCTGCCCGCCGCTGTTCCGCGAGGTGATCCAGCAGCCGCAGGGCCTGATCCTGGTGACCGGCCCCACCGGTTCGGGCAAGTCGACCACGCTGGCGGCAATGATCGACTACATCAACAAGAACGAATACGGCCACATCCTCACCGTCGAGGATCCGATCGAATTCGTGCACACCTCGCAGAAGTGCCTGATCAACCAGCGCGAAGTGCACCGCGATACGCATGGCTTCAACGAAGCGCTGCGCTCGGCACTGCGTGAGGACCCGGACATCATCCTGGTGGGCGAACTTCGCGACCTGGAAACCATCCGCCTGGCACTGACCGCCGCGGAAACCGGCCACCTGGTGTTCGGAACCCTGCACACCAGCTCGGCGGCCAAGACCATCGACCGCATCATCGACGTGTTCCCGGCCGGCGAAAAGCCGATGGTGCGTTCGATGCTGTCCGAGTCGCTGCGTGCGGTGATCTCGCAGGCGCTGCTGAAGAAGGTTGGCGGCGGTCGTACCGCAGCGTGGGAAATCATGGTCGGCACCCCGGCCATCCGCAACCTGATCCGCGAAGACAAGGTGGCGCAGATGTACTCGGCCATCCAGACCGGCCAGCAGTACGGCATGATGACCCTGGACCAGCACCTGCAGGACCTGGTCAAGCGCAGCCTGATCACCCGCAACCAGGCCCGCGAGTACGCCAAGGACAAGCGCCTGTTCGAGTAAGGCGGGACAACCACGGGCGGCGTGCACCAGTGCGGCGCCGTCTCCGTGCCGTTTCCTCCACCGACCGTTTCCTGGTACATGCCCTCTTGGGAGCCCGCCGTGAACAGCACCGCGACCACCATCGATTTCACTTCGTTCCTCAAGCTGATGGCGCACCAGCGCGCCTCGGACCTGTTCATCACGGCCGGCATGCCGCCGGCGATGAAGGTCAACGGCAAGATCTCGCCGATCACCCAGACCCCGCTCACGCCGCAGCAGAGCCGCGACCTGGTCCTCAACGTGATGACCCCGGCGCAGCGCGAGGAATTCGAGAAGACGCACGAATGCAACTTCGCCATCGGCCTGTCCGGCGTCGGCCGCTTCCGCGTCAGCTGCTTCTACCAGCGCAACCAGGTCGGCATGGTGCTGCGTCGCATCGAGACGCGCATTCCGACCGTGGAAGAACTGAGCCTGCCGCCGATCATCAAGACGCTGGCGATGACCAAGCGCGGCATCATCCTGTTCGTCGGCGCCACCGGTACCGGTAAATCGACCTCGCTGGCAGCGATGATCGGTTACCGCAACCAGAACTCGACCGGCCACATCATCACCATCGAAGACCCGATCGAGTTCGTGCACAAGCACGAGGGCTGCATCATCACCCAGCGCGAAGTCGGCATCGATACCGACAGCTGGGAAGCCGCGCTGAAGAACACCCTGCGCCAGGCGCCGGACGTGATCATGATCGGCGAGGTGCGTACCCGCGAAGGCATGGATCACGCCATCGCGTTCGCCGAAACCGGCCACCTGGTGCTGTGCACCCTGCATGCGAACAACGCCAACCAGGCGATGGACCGCATCGTCAACTTCTTCCCGGAAGACCGCCGCAACCAGCTGCTGATGGACCTGTCGCTGAATCTCAAGGGCGTGGTCGCGCAACAGCTGGTGCCATCGCCCGATGGCCGCTCGCGCAAGGTGGCGATGGAGATCCTGCTGGGCACGCCGCTGGTGCAGGACTACATCCGCGACGGCGAGATCCACAAGCTGAAGGAAGTGATGAAGGACTCGGTCCAGCTTGGCATGAAGACCTTCGACCAGAGCCTGTTCGAGCTGTACCAGGCCGGCGAGATCAGCTACGAGGACGCGCTGCGCTACGCCGATTCGCAGAACGAGGTGCGCCTGCGCATCAAGCTCAGCCAGGGCGGCGACGCACGTACCCTGTCGCAGGGGCTGGACGGCGTGGAGATCTCGGAGATCCGTTGACCTGGCCGGTATCGGTCGTGGCTGGATTGATGAATTCCGGTCATGACCGACTGCGGCCGGGCTGGCTCAATCCAGCGCCACGACAGGCGTATCGTCATCACTCCCCCTCTGGAGCACGACGATGCAGACACGCGAACTGGGCCGCAGTGGCCTGAAGGTTTCCGCCCTCGGCCTGGGCTGCATGGGCCTGACCCATGCCTACGGTCAGCCGGTGGAGCAGGGCCAGGGCATCGCCCTGCTGCAGGCCGCCGTCGAGCGCGGCGTGACCTTCTTCGACACCGCCGAGGTGTATGGTCCGTACACCAACGAAGACCTGCTCGGCCGGGCGCTGGCGCCCTACCGCGACAGGCTGGTGATTGCCACCAAGTTCGGATTCAAGGGCGCGCGCACCGATGACGGCCTGGACAGCCGCCCCGAGAATATCCGTGCCGTTGCCGAAGCCAGCCTCAAGCGCCTGCGCACCGACCATATCGACCTGTTCTACCAGCACCGCGTCGACCCGAACGTGCCGATCGAGGATGTGGCTGGCACCGTGCGCGACCTGATCGCCGAAGGCAAGGTCGGCCACTTCGGGCTGTCCGAGGCGAGCGCTGCCACCGTGCGCCGCGCGCATGCGGTGCAGCCGGTTGCCGCCGTGCAGAGTGAGTACTCGCTGTGGTGGCGCGAACCGGAGCGCGAGTTGTTGCCGACGCTGCAGGAGCTGGGCATCGGCTTCGTGCCATTCAGCCCGCTTGGCCGCGGCTTCCTCACCGGCACGATCAACGCCGACACCACCTTCGATGCCAACGATTTCCGCAACAGCGTTCCGCGTTTCGAAGTGGAGGCGCGCCGCGCCAACCAGGCGCTGGTGGATCGCATCAGTACGATTGCCGCAGCACGGGGCGCGACGCCGGCGCAGGTGGCGCTGGCCTGGCTGCTGGCACAGGCGCCGTGGATCGTGCCGATCCCAGGCACCACCAAGATCCATCGCCTGGAAGAAAACCTCGGCGCGGCCGACCTGCAGCTGGCACCGGAGCAGCTGCAACGCATCGCACAGGCGCTGGACGAAGTGTCGATCGTCGGCGAGCGCTACAACGCGCAGCGTGCCGCCCAGGCCAAGGGCTGATCACCAGCTGGGTGCGGACCGTTGGTGGTGGGTGCGGACCGTTGGTCCGCACGCCTTGCCCCTCACCCCAGCGGCCCGCGCAGCGCATCAAGCACCGTGCGCATCGCCACGGTGACGTGGCGGCGCGACGGGTAGTACGCGTAGTAGCCATCGAAGTGCGGGCACCAGTCGTCCAGCACCGACTGCAGGCGGCCATCGTCCAGCATCGGCTGCACCTGGTCTTCCGGCAGCCAGGCCAGTCCGCTGCCGGCCAGCGCAGCGGCGCGGGTCATGCCCATGGTGTTGAACGTCCATTGCCCGCCAACGCGCACACTCAGTTCGTTGCCATCCTGGCCGAAATCCCACGGCATCAGTCCCCCATGCGTAGGCAGGCGCAGGGTCACGCAGTTGTGCTTGGCCAGGTCGTCCGGATGCTGCGGCACCACGTGCTGGCGGAAGTAGCTGGGTGCACCGACCACGCGCATGCGCAGCGGCGGGCTGATCGGCACCGCGACCATGTCGCGCGCCAGGCGCTCGCCGAGGCGGATGCCGATGTCGTAGCGCTCGGCGACGATGTCGGCCAGGCCGTAGTCGGTGGTCAGTTCCACCTTCAGGTCCGGATAACGCTGCAACAACGGCGCCAGCCGCGGCCAAGCGATGTACTCGGCGGCATGGCCGGTGGCATTGATGCGGATGGTGCCGGCCGGGCGTTCGCGGTACTCGGCCAGTGCGGCCAGCCCGTCCTCGATCTCGGCCAGGCGTGGGCCCAGGGTGTCGAGCAGGCGGGCACCGGCTTCGGTGGTCGATACGCTGCGGGTGGTACGGGTCAGCAGGCGCACGCCCAGGCGCTGTTCCAGGCCGCGCATGGCATGGCTGAGCGCGGACTGGTACACGCCCAGCTGGGCGGCGGCCCGGGTGAAGCTGCCCTCGCGGGCAACGTGGACGAAGGCCTGCAGGTCGTTGAGGTTTTCGCGGGGCATGCTGGAATGATACGGCCGGGCTGCGCCCGGCACCTGCCGAAGCAACGTCAACGGCCACGTCAACTTCAAAAACTGGCTATCCGTGAGATGGCGGGGTGGGCCCGATTGAGGGGGACGCCGTAAACCCATCCATGGGGGCTTGGTCGCGGCATCCATGCCGCTCACACCCCCTCAACCGGACCCACCCCGCCTTCGACAGTTGGCTGCGGCCTGTCGGGCGAGGCGGGGTCGGACGTTTGGGTGTGTCGATTTCTGCGTCTGTGGTTCGTCGAATGAATGACTTCAACGGGAGCTGCACATGAGCACTGACACCAAGCCGAAAGGCCCGGCCTCGTATTTCCCCTCCATCGAGAAGACCTACGGGCAGCCGGTGGCGCACTGGTTCGGGTTGCTGGCCGGGAAGAAGGGCCTGAAACACATGGAACTGGTCAGCTTCCTGAAGAGTGAACATGGCTTGGGCCATGGCCATGCCAACGCACTGGTGGCTCACCATCTGGCCGGCAAGGGCTGAGCAGCGCCGAGCCCGGGGCAGTGCGAGGCGCATTCAGTTGAACGATTTCATCTGCAACTGTCATGCAGATCGTGTCTAATACCGCTCCCCACCTGCTGTTCCCCCACCGCATGTCCCTTCCTTCCCATGGCCCCGCGCCGTGCGACGACGCTGACGGCCACCTGGTCACCGCCGGTCCGCTGACCCCGCCGCCCGACAGTGCTGGCACCACCGCCGACGAAAAAGCGCTGCGTCACTCGATCGCCGAGGACGTGCAGGGCATGGTGCTGGCCACGATGGTGGCCTCGCTGGGCCTGGCCATCTTCGCCAAGGGCGGGCTGATGATCGGCGGCATGGCGGGCATGGCCTTCCTGCTGCACTACGCGATGGGCTGGAACTTCGGCCTGGTGTTCGTGCTGGTCAACCTGCCGTTCTATTGGGTGGCGCTGCGGCGCATGGGCTGGGAATTCACCCTGAAGACCTTCGCTGCGGTCACCGCCTGTGGCGTGCTGACCGACCTGCTGCCGCGCTGGATCGACTTCTCGCACATCAACCCGCTGTATTCGGCGATCGTCGGTGGTGCCTTGTCCGGCCTCGGCATCCTGTTCTTCATCCGACACCGCGCCAGCCTTGGCGGCATCGGCATCCTGGCGGTGTACCTGCAGCGCACCCGAGGCTGGAGCGCCGGCAAGGTGCAGATGTCCTACGACGCCTGCCTGATGGTAGCCGCGTTCTTCGTGCTGTCGCCATCGAAGGTGCTGTACTCGGCCATCGGCGCGGTGGTGCTCAGCCTGGTGCTGATGTTCAACCACCGCCCCGGCCGTTACATGGGCGTGTGACCGTTCAACGGGGTTGCCGGCCAGCGGCCGGCACTACCGGCATCCACGCGCGGAGATCCCTCAGCGGACGGCGGCCTGCAACCACGGCGGCGACAGCGTCAGCAGCCGCGCATGCACCGGGCAATCCTCGGCGTGCGCGCCGGGCAGGTAGCCCAGGCTCATCAGGAACTCGCCGGTGATCTCGCCACCGGTGAAGCGGAAGGTCTTCTTGAACAGCTTCACCCAGTCGGCCTTGCTGCGCGGGTGATGCGCATCCAGCCACGCCGCGAAGCTGCCATGACTGGCCCGCAGCTGCTGGATCACCTGCGCGTTGTGGATGGCGGCCAGTACCTTCAGCCGGTTGCGGATGATGCCCGCGTCCGATAGCAGGCGCTCGATGTCCTGCTCGGCATAGGCCGCCACGCGGTCGACATCGAAGCCGTCATAGGCCGCGCGGAAGCCCTCGCGCTTTTTCAGGATCGTTTCCCAGCTCAGCCCGGCCTGGTTGATTTCCAGCACCAGCCGCTCGAACAGCTCGCGCTCGTCACGCTGCGGGTAGCCGTATTCATTGGCGTGGTAGTAGTCGTGCACCGGATGGCCCGGGGCGATGAGGCAGTAGCCGCTCATGGGGAAGACTCGCTGGATTCGGGTTCGGGATCGATGGCCACTGCGGGGCGCCCACCAATGGACAGCATCGGCCAGCGCGGCGGTTCAAGAGTGAGTTTGCCATCACGCAGCGCCTGGTTGATCGCCTCGGCCTGGCCGCTGGCGGTGCCGAACAGCGAACCGGCCCGGCGCCAGTGGTTGTCCCTGCCACGTGCGTACAGCACGCAGTCCGGCCCACGGATGGTGTACAGCTCGCACAGCAGCACGTCGGTGTTCCCGTCGCCATCCAGATCGCGATGCACGATCAGGCAGTCGCGCTCGCTCTGGGCGCAGGATTCGCCATCGATCGCGCGCGTGGCCAGTGCCTGCCACCAGTCGTCCGGTGGCGAGCTGGATCCCTTGGCCAGCTTCAACGCGCGCTGCAGGGCGACGACGTCCTGCGGCCCCTTGTCGAGGCGCTGGCCGTCATCCCAGCGCGAGGTACGTGCCAGCGCGGCAGCGATCACCTGTGGCGCGTTGGCATCGGCGGTGATGGCTGGATCACGCTGCAGTTCGCGCAGCGCCCGCACGCCGCGGTGGCCAAGATCGAAGCGCAGCACGTTGACGTCACTGCTGGTGATCGCGGGCGGGTCGGCACGCAGGCGCGCCAGCTGGCTGGACAGGGTCAGCCGCACCGGGTCCAGCAGCGGCGAGTTGCCCAGCAATGCCAGTGCCAGCACCGCCCAGCACATCCAGCGGTTGACCGGCTCCAGCATCTGCAACCAGCGGCGCTGCCGGCGCAGCACCGCCAGCGCGTAGCCCACGGCATAGCCGGCCACGGCCACTGCGACGAGTACCGCCCAGAACCGGTCCACGGTCCAGCCGTACTGCACCACGCGCAGCCCCAGTGCGTACAGCGCCAGTGCGGCGTAGACCGGCAGCGCCAGCAGGCTGGCTTCAACCAGACGGCGCAGCACGACGGGGTAGGGCGCGGTGTCGTCCCCCTGCTGGTAGACCGCATTGGTGAACGTCACCAGCAACAGCGACAGCACCAGCAGCAGGCTGGCGGCCGAGCGGGTCTTCCACAGCGGTTCCAGCCCGGTAAGCGGCAGGCTCAGCACGAACAATACGGCGATGAACGAGAGCAGCGGCAGCAGTCCGCGGCAGATCGCGAACAGCACCTGGCGGGTGATCTGGATCGCGCGGTGCTGGGTGCGCCCGATCAGCACGCCGAACCCGGCCAGGCTGCCGGTAGCCAGCGCAATGAAGGCATCCTGGCGGAACAGGTCGCGGAAGACGGTGACCTCCAGCAGCTGGAACAGCGCCGCCCACAGCCACAGCAGCAGCCAGGTCAGCCCGGTGAACAGTGCCGCCAGGGCGAGGGTCAAACCGTTCTGCCAGGCGCGCTCGAACAGCTCGGGGTAGCTGGCGCGCCAGTGCCCGTGCTGCAGCTGGAACTGCCACCAGGGCAGCACCACGAACACCGCCACGGCCATGCCCAGGGTCAGTGGAAACTGCAGCGCGCTCGACTCCAGCGCGGTCTCGCCAGTGAGGTTCCAGCCGATCCAGGCGGCCAGCGCCAGCACCACCGCCGAGCCGAGCACGGCCTGCAGCCACAGGCGGCGCTGGCCCAGCTCGACCAGGCTCAGCGCCACCGCGCTGGGAATGGCCAGCACCCAGGCGTACCAGCAGTAGCGCCAGCCGATATCGCGGAACGGCCACGCATCGGACAGTTCCTGCGCGGCATACAGCATCAGACCCTGCAGCAGGGCAATCAGGACGATGGCGCTGCGTGCCGGCAGGGTCAGGGGCGATGAAGACTGCATCGATGACCTTCCATGGCAAAGCACCATCCTAGCCCATCGCGGTTCGCCGCCATTGCGCGACCATCCCGCCCCCAGCAGGTAGAATGGGACCATGCCTGTAACGCCGACCTCCCTCGCCGATCACCTCCTCGTCGCGCTGCCGTCGCTGCTCGACGCGACCTTTGCCCGCAGCGTCGCGCTGATCTGCCAGCACGACGAGAACGGGGCGATGGGCGTGCTGGTCAACCAGCCTTCCGAGTACACGCTGGGTGAAGTGCTTGCACAGATGGACATCACCACCGGTGACGGCGACCTGCAGGCGCGCATGGTGCTCAACGGCGGCCCGGTGCATCCCGAGCGCGGCTTCGTCATCCATGACGACGCGCGGGCGTGGGATTCCAGCCTGATCGTGGGTGACGGCCTGTACCTGACCACTTCGCGCGACATCCTTGAAGCGATGGCGCGTGGCGAAGGCCCGGCCAATGCCGTGGTCACCCTCGGCTGTGCCGGTTGGGGCGCAGGGCAGCTGGAAAGCGAGCTGTCCGAGAACAGCTGGCTGACCGTGCCGGCCGATGCCGAGCTGGTGTTCCAGCTGCCACTGGAGCAGCGCTGGCAGGGTGCGGCCTCGCGCATCGGCGTGGACCTGTTCCGCCTGACCGACTACAGCGGCCATGTCTGAGCCGGCCACGCCCGTACCGGCTCCTGCTGCCCCGGCGATCCGCCGTGACGGCACCGTTCTGGGTTTCGACGTCGGCTCGCGGCGGATCGGCGTGGCCATCGGCAGTGCCTTCGCTGCGCATGCGCGCGCGGTGGCGGTGGTCGATGTGCACGGCAATGGCCCGGACTGGACCGCGATCGAACGCCTGCTCAAGGAATGGAAGCCCGACGGCCTGGTGGTCGGCGACCCGCTGACCCTGGACGGCCAGGACCAACCCAACCGCAAGCGCGCGCAGGGCTTCGCCCGCCAGCTGCGGGAACGTTTCAAGCTGCCGGTGGTGATGATCGACGAGCGTTCCAGCTCGGTCGAGGCCGCCCGCCGCTTCGCCGTCGAGCGCGCCGAAGGGCGCAAGCGCCGCCGTGATGCGGCCGCGCTCGATGCCGTGGCCGCGGCGGTGATCATCGACCGCTGGCTGTCGTCCCCCGACGACGCCACCCCCATTCCCTGACTGCCCGACACCGCCATGACCGCCCAGCAAATCGATGCCTCCGGACGCCTGCGCCACCTGCTGACCCTGGAGGGCCTGCCGCGCGGGACCCTGCTGCAGCTGCTTGACCGGGCAGGTCAGATCCGCGATGCCGCAGTCGGCCGCGTCGGCAACAAGCGCCACGTGCTGGCCGGTTCGGCGGTGTGCACGCTGTTCTTCGAGCCGTCCACGCGCACCCGCAGCTCATTCCAGCTGGCCGCGCAGCGCCTGGGCGCCGATGTGCTCAACTTCGATGCCTCGACCTCGTCCACCCGCAAGGGCGAAACCGCCTGCGATACGCTGCGCAACCTGGAAGCGATGGGCGTGCGCGGCTTCGTGGTGCGCCACCCGGAGGATGGCGCGGTAGCCGCACTGGCAGAAGCGGCGGGCGAGGGCACCGCACTGATCAACGCCGGTGACGGCCGCAGCGCGCACCCGACCCAGGGCCTGCTGGACATGCTGACCCTGCGCCAGGCCAAGGGCCCGGATTTCTCGAAGATGAAAGTGGTGATCGTCGGCGACGTGAAGCACTCGCGCGTGGCCCGCACCGACCTGCATGCGCTGCGCACGCTGGGCGTGGGTGAGATCCGCGTGTGCGGCCCGCAGTCGCTGCTGCCGGACGATGAGACCCTGAAGGGCTGCGTGGTCGGCGATGATTTCGACGCGATGCTGGAAGGCGTCGACGCGCTGATGATGCTGCGCCTGCAGCGCGAGCGCATGGAAGAAGGCCTGGTGCCGTCGCTGGAGCAGTACCACGCCCAGTACGGCCTGACCCGCGAGCGCCTGGCGCGCGCCGGCAAGGATGCCGCGGTGCTGCACCCGGGCCCGATCAACCGCGGCGTGGAAGTGACCGACGACGTGGCCGACGGCCCGCAGTCGTGGGTGCTGCGCCAGGTCGCCAACGGCGTCGCCGTGCGCATGGCCGTGCTGGAAACCCTGCTGGGCTGACCACCCGCTCTGGTAGGTGTCAACCTTGGTTGACACACTTGCCGCGCGGCTTGTCCGCGCACCGCTCTGGTAGATGCCAACCTTGGTTGGCACTATCCATCCGCGCCCAAGTTGTCGAGCGGATCACACGAAGCCCCAAGCTCCCATTCGCACCATGCATGGGGATATTGCCCAAGCCGCGTCGCCAGTCCGGCCCTGATCGGATTTCCCATCAGGTACATCGCACGCCGGTGCAACGATTCGTCAGAGCGGATCGCATGATCGTGATAGCAGGCCTGCCAGAAGCGCCCGACTCGCCCCAGCAACCGGTTTGCCTGCTGGGCTGTGCGCGACTTGAAACGCTTCATGACGGTTTCCAGCGTTCCCGCACGTAGTTCGACCAGCCAGTGGATGTGGTCGGGCATGACCACGTACGCAATCGAGCGGGTGAAGCCTTCCTGATCCAGTCGCTGGAATTAGCGGACTGCCAAGGCGGCCGCTGCGGCGTTGGTGAAGAGCGGCGCGCGGTCATGGACGACGGCGGTGAGGATATAGCTGAGGCCGATGCTGGAGCGACGACCGAGCAGGAGACGTGTGTTCTGCATGGAGCAAGCATGGACGGGCCTGCTTCCAGTGAACATCGGGGAATGGGTTGGTTTCAGGTAGGCCAGTGCCAACCAAGGTTGGCAACTACCAGAGCAGTCAGTGCCAACCAAGGTTGGCAACTACCAGGGCAGTCAATGCCAACCAAGGTTGGCAACTACTGAAGCTGCGGCTCAGCGCTTCTGCGCGAACAGCCATGCCCACATCGCCGGGTCGGCATAGGTGGCGTCCCAGGCGTTGTGGTTGCCTTCCGGGTACTCGGTGTAGCGCACGTCGCGTGCAGCGGCGCTCCGGAATGCGGCGTGCAGTCTGCGATCGTCGTCCGGTGGCACTACATCATCCAGCGCACCGTGGAAGATCCAGATCGGCGTGCCTCTCAGGCGCTGGGCGATGGCCGCATACGGATCGGTTTCCTGGGCGACCTGCTCGACGAACAGGGTCGGGCGCACCGCGCGTGGCGCCAGCACCGCGCCGCACACGGGCACGATCGCGGCGAAGCGCCCGGGGTCATCCAGCGCGATGTTCCAGCTCCCATAGCCGCCCATCGACATCCCGGTCAGGTACTGCCGTGAGGGATCGGCACCGAACTCGGCGATGGTGGCGTCCAGGGCGGCCAGCGCAACGCGGTTGTTGCGCCCGCTCCATTCCTGGTGGCCCGGCACCTGGGGGAATACGGCCAATGCGGGGAAGTCGGCCGCGTGCCTGCGCAGGTGCGGCCCCAGCCCCGCATGGGTCTGCTTGACACCGTCGCCGCCACGCTCGCCGGAGCCGTGCAGGAACAGGATGACCGGGAGTCTGGTGGGAGCGGTGGCCTGAACGCCGGCCGGAATGAACACCTGGTAGTAGGCGGTCTCGCCGTCCACCTTCACTGCGCGGCCCTCGAAACGGCCGCGCGCGCTGTCCGGCAGCGAAGTGCAACCGCTCATCATCAGAAAGGCCAGCAGCGGCAGCCAGCGCGACATCAATCGGACCATGGGATTTCCGGGGCGGCAGGGTCAGCTGCATCCTAGCCCGCCGCAGGTCAACGCGGCATCGTGCGGCGCGTCACTCCGGTCGCGGGAAACTGGCAATGATGTCCAGCTGCTCCTGCGCTTCGGCATTGCCCTCGGCGGCGGCGGCCTGCACCTGCGCGATGTCCGGATGCAGCACCACCAGCAGCGGGTTCTCGCAGACCGGGCAGGCGTACTCGGTGGCGTCCTCGTCCAGCTCCATCTCCATAGCACGCGAGCTGCCCTTCCATTCGCAGGCCGGGCAGGTGTGCTGCTGGTCGCGCCAGCCGGGCTGGAAATAGTTTTCGATCGTTGTTGCCATGGGTGTTCCAGTTGGGATCGGGTCAGAGCCCCGCGCAGCGGAGATCCGACCCTGCAGGGTTCAGTGCAGCAGCACCAGCGTGGCCAGGCCGAGGAAGGTGAAGAAGCCCATCGAGTCGGTCACGGCGGTCAGGAAGATGCCGCTGGCCAGCGCCGGGTCGAAGCCGAAGCGTTTCAGGGTCAGTGGCACCAGCACGCCGGCCAGTGCGGCGAACAGCAGGTTGCAGGTCAGCGCGATGGCGATCACTGCCGACAGCCCGGGCGAGTGGAACCAGGCCAGCACGATCAGCCCCAGCACGGAACCCAGCATCACGCCGTTCAACAAGGCGACCCGCACCTCCTTCCACAGCAGCGTGCGCGCGTTGGACGCGCCTACCTGGCCCAGTGCCAGGCCACGCACCATCAGCGCCAGCACCTGGGTACCGGCATTGCCGCCCAGGCCCGCCACGATCGGCATCAGCACGGCCAGCGCCACCAGCTTGTCGATGGTGCCTTCGAAGTGGCCGACCACGCTGGAGGCCAGGAAGGCGGTGCACAGGTTCACCGACAGCCACATCAAGCGTCGGCGCATGGCGCGCCAGACCGGGCTGAACAGGTCTTCGTCCTCGTCCAGGCCGGCGGCGCCCAGTGCCTGGTGCTCGGCCTGGCCACGGATGATGTCGACCACGTCATCGATGGTGATGCGGCCGATCAGGATGTTGTTGTCGTCCACCACCGGCGCGGAGATCCAGTCATGGTCGGAGAACTGGCGGGCGACCTCCTGGTCGCTCTCGCCGACGTCAATGGCCGGCTGCTCGTCGTCGATCAGGCGGTTGATCGGGGTGGTGTCCTCGTGGGTCACCAGTGCCGCCAGCGACACCCGGCCGAGGTACTGATGGCGCCGGCTGACCACGAACAGGTGATCGGTATGGTCCGGCAGTTCGCCGCGCAGGCGCAGGTAGCGCAGCACCACGTCGACATTGACGTCGGCGCGCACGGTCACCACGTCCGGGTTCATCAGGCGGCCGGCGCTGTCCTCGGGATAGGACAGCACCTGCTCCAGGCGCTCGCGGTTCTCGCGGTCCATCGACTTGAGGACCTCGTCGATGACCGTATCGGGCAGGTCTTCGACCAGGTCGGCCAGGTCGTCGATGTCCAGGTCTTCGACCGCGGCGATGATCTCGTCCGGGTCCATGTCCGCGAGCAGGCTCTCGCGCACGTCTTCGCCGACGTGGACCAGCACCTCGCCGTCATCTTCCGGATCAACCAGGCCCCACACCACCTCGCGCTTGCCCGGCGGCAGCGATTCAAGCAGGTTGCCGATCTCGGCCGGGGCCAGGGTGTTGACCAGCCGACGTACCGGGCCCAGCCGGCCGCTGTCCAGTGCATCGGACAACATCCGCAGTTGGCGCGCAGTCTTGTCGTGGCGTACAGCTTCAGCCATCGCAGCTCCCGCGGGATAAGAAAAGCCGCGATCCCGGCAAGGATGCGGCAACAGGGGTGTTCAGCGCGTCATTATCGCAAGGGGATGTTTCAACGCATAGCCGCCGGGTGGCGGTAGTGCCGGCCGCTGGCCGGCAACCTCTTGGCCTTCAACGAGACGGGGCCAGATCCCTTTTCCCGCGGAAAAGGGATCTGGCCCCAGGCGTGCATGCCCGGCGAGCGGGTGGTGTCAGGGCGTATCGGCCACCAGCGCCAGCCAGCGTTCGATGGCGCGGCGGTCGCGCGCGGCCAGCAGCTTCGGGGCACGGGCGCGCAGCGCACCCAGATCGGCTTCGCGGATGGCACGGCGCACCTCCAGCAACGTACCGGGATGCAGGCT
This sequence comes from Stenotrophomonas sp. YJH_SMC_110, assembly GCF_059369255.1. NCBI lineage: Bacteria > Pseudomonadati > Pseudomonadota > Gammaproteobacteria > Lysobacterales > Lysobacteraceae > Stenotrophomonas > Stenotrophomonas sp. YJH_SMC_110. Next base: position 68,253 of record NZ_JCAFSM010000007.1, read on the forward strand.
GAACTCGCTCAGGCCCAGCGCCAGCAGCAACGGGGTCATCCGCGCATCACCGGCCATCTCGCCGCAGACCGCCACCGGAATGCGGTGGCGTGCGCCGGTCTCGATCACCATCTGCAACAGCCGCAGCACCGCCGGGTGCAACGGTGAATACAACTCGCCCAGCGCCTCGTTGTTGCGGTCGGCGGCCAGCAGGTACTGCACCAGGTCGTTGGTGCCGATCGACAGGAAATCGACCAGATCGATGAAACTCTCCAGCGCCAATGCCGCCGCCGGGACTTCGATCATCGCGCCCAGCGGCACGTGCTCGGACACCATATGGCCTTCGCTGCGCAGCTGTTCGCTCAGCTTGAGCATGCGCCGGCGCACCGCCAGCAGTTCCTCGCGGGTGCTGACCATCGGCACCAGCACGCGCAGCTTGCCGTAGGCCGAGGCGCGCAGGATCGCGCGCAGCTGGGTGTCGGCCACCTTGGGCCGTGCCAGCGACAGGCGCACGCCGCGCAGGCCCAGTGCCGGGTTCTCTTCGTTGCTCAGGGTCAGGCCGGTACGATCGGCCTTGTCCGCACCCAGGTCGAGCGTGCGGATGGTCACCGGCCGGCCGCTCATGCCCAGTGCGGCATCACGGTAGGTCTGGAACTGTTCTTCTTCGTCCGGCAGCTCGTTGCGCTGCAGGAACAGGAATTCGGTGCGGTACAGGCCCAGCCCCTGCGCGCCCAGCGCATGCGCCTGGGTGACGTCCTCCAGCGATTCGGCATTGGCCAGGAGGGCAATGTCGACCTGGTCGCGGGTACGGCTGGGCTTGCTGCGCAGGCGGCCAAGCTCGCGCTGCTCGCGCGCGTGTTCCTTCAGGCGTGCGCGGTAGTCACGCAGGTTGTCGGCCAGCGGGTTGACGGTGATGCTGCCGTCGGCACCGTCGATGATCAGCACGTCGCCGTCGGCGACGCGGCTGAGCAGTTGCGGCACATTGACGATCAGGGGCAGGTGCAGGCTGCGCGCCAGGATTGCGCTGTGCGACAGCGCGCTGCCGGCGGCGGTGACGATGCCGACCACCCCCTGCGCCTGCAGCTGCGCCAGTTCGGATGGGGCGATGTTGTCGCAGACCAGGATCTCGCCGGCCAGGCCCTTCATCACCGGCGGGCGTTCGGGTTGCAGGAAGGCGTGGATGCGGCCGATCACATGGTCGAGATCGTCCATGCGGCTCTTCAGGTAGGCATCGTCCATGCCATCGAAGACCTTGGCCAGGCGGTCACGCTGCAGGCGCAGCGCGTAGCCGGCACTGTACGGGCCGCTGCGGATCAGTTCGTCCAGGCCATACAGCAGCTCGGGGTCGTCCAGCAGCAACGCGTGCAGGTCGAGGAACTCGCCCACTTCCTGGTTCAGTGCGCCATGCAGGCGCTGACGCAGTTCGTGCATTTCCGTACGCGCGGCATCCAGCGCACGGTGCAGGCGGGCCAGTTCGGCCTCGACCTGGTGGGCGGCCACGCGTTGCTCGGCCACTTCCAATGCATGCGGCAGTCGCACGCGCGCCCGGCCCATCGCCGTTCCGCGCGCCGCGCCATGGCCGGCCAACAGCTGTACCGGCCGTTGGCCGGAAGGGAGCTGGCCGGCGCGTGCGCGTGGCACGCTCAGCTGTCCTCGTCGAAGCGGCGTTCGAACAGGCCGACCACCGCCTCCATCGCGGCGGCTTCATCTTCGCCGTTGATGCGCACGGTGACCGGAGTGCCCTGGCCGGCGGCCAGCAGCATCACGCCCATGATGCTCTTGGCGTTGATCTCACGGCCCTTGGCGGCCATGGTCACGTTGCAGCGGAACGGCGCCAGGGTCTGCACCAGCTTGGCGGTGGCCCGGGCATGCAGGCCCAGGCGGTTGCTGACGGTGAGTTCTCGTTCAAGCATCGTCGACTATCGCTCCATTACGGGTACCCGCCGCGGCTGTGGCGGGCAGTTGATCCAGTCCCTGTTCCGGATAATTCATCACCCGCAGCAACATCGGCAGGCTCAGCGCCGACACCCGGCGAACCGGGGTCCCCAGCCGGGCCAGCTGCCCTGCAAGGTTGGCGGGGCTGGCGCCGTACAGGTCGGTCAGGATCAGCACGCCCTCACCACTGTCGACCCGCCGCAGGGCGGCCGAGGCGAGCGGGAGCAGGGCGTCCATGTCTGCGTCGAACGGTACTTCGAAAGCTTCGGTTTTCAGCGGCAATTGCCGCAGGAGCCGGGTCGCCACGTCAAGCAGGGCGGTCCCGACCCCGGGATGTGTTACGAGGAGAATGCCACAGGTCATTACTGCACGTTAACAGGTCAAGGTGAATCGGCGATAGCAGCAGATGAGGGGCACTGTGTCCCGTATTCAGCGTTATCGGGGTCAGAGCCCTTTTCCCCTGGAAAAGGGATCCGACCCCATGCGTTTTTCGATGCCTGGCAGCGATTCATCCACGCATGGTGTGGATCCATCGTGTCGACCAAGGTCGACACCTACCAACAGCGCACGGAATCTGTCAGAGGCGGGGCGGTGTGGGTAGGCAGGACCGTTGGCGCCATCGAGCCCCCATGGGTGAGGGCGCTTTGCTTGCGAAGCACTGCTTCGCAAGCGCCCGAACGCCCAGCCGCCAGCGGCTGGGCCGGACCCCGGAGGGGGGGGCACGGCGTGTCCTGCCTACCCACACCGCCCCGCCATCCCACGGAATGCCGCTTTTGCTGTTGCTGTTGCCGGCCAGCGGCCGGCACTACCGACGGGTGCCGGGCGCAGCCCGGCCGGCCCCCCTCAATCCTGTTCGCGGTGGTACGTCGCCACGTCCTGCCAGCCCATCTCGCGGGCATGCCGGGCCATGCGCTCGGCCAGGAACACCGAGCGGTGCTTGCCGCCGGTGCAGCCGAACGCCACGGTCACGTAGCTGCGGGTGCCATCACCCAGTTTCGGCAGCCAGGTATCGAGGAAATCCATCAGCTGGGCCAGGTAGCGCTGCACGTCCGGTTGCGCTTCCAGGTAGTCGCGCACACCCGGTTCGCGGCCGCTGAGCGCACGCAGGTCCGGGTCCCAGTGTGGATTGGGCAGCACCCGCGCATCGAACACGAAGTCTGCCTCGGCGGGTACACCGCGCTTGTAGGCGAATGATTCGAACAGCAGCGACAGGCCGGTGGCATGGTCCATCGCGAACTCGGTGATGATCCGCCGCCGCAGTTGGTGCACGTTGAGGTTGCTGGTATCGATCACCGCATCGGCCTCGCGGCGCAATGGCGCGGTCAGCTCGCGCTCGCGGGCGATCGCCTCGGGCAATGACAGGCCCAGCTGGCTCAGCGGATGGCGGCGGCGGGTGTCGGCATAGCGCTTGAGCACCGTTTCGTCGCTGGCCTCGAAGAACAGCACCTTCACTTCCACGCCGGCGTCGGTGGCCAGCTGCCGCCAGTCGCCCAGCTGGCTCAGGTCGGCCTGGCCGCGCACGTCGATGCCCACCGCCAGCCGGCGCGGCGCGCTGCCATCGTGGTTGGCCAGCAGGCTGCGCACGAAGTCCGGCAGCAGGTGGATCGGCAGGTTGTCCGAGCAGTAGTAGTCCTGATCCTCGAAGGTCTTCAGGGCGACGGATTTACCCGAGCCGGACAGGCCGCTGACGATGATCAGGGTCGGGGCGGAGGGGGTGGCGGTGCTCATGAACAGGCTCTTCGAGGGGCAGGGGAATCAGGGTGTTCGCCGTTCCAGCAGATTGCTGTGGCGGGCGATGAACATCGCTGCCGGATCAATGCCCTTGGTGCGCAGGATGTGCAGGCGGGTGGCGGCTTCGGTCAGCACGGCCAGGTTGCGGCCGGGCATCACCGGCAGGGTGATCAGCGGAACGTCGAGGTCCAGCACATGGCGGGTGCCCGAGTCGCCGGTCAGGCGCTCGTAGCCATGCGGGGTGGGTTCGGTCATCGGCTTGGTCAGGTGGACGATCAGCCGAAGGTACTTGTTCTTCTTTACAGCCGTGTCGCCGAACATCTCGCGCACATTCAGCACGCCCAGGCCGCGCACTTCCAGCAGGTCCTGCAGCAGTTCGGGGCAGGTGCCGTCGAGCACGTCCGGGGCGATCTGGGTGAATTCGGGCGCATCGTCGGCTACCAGGCGATGGCCGCGGCTTAGCAGCTCCAGCGCCAGCTCGCTCTTGCCCGACCCGGCCTCACCGGTGATCAGCACGCCGATGGAATAGATCTCCATGAACACGCCATGCAGGATCACCCGCGGCGCCAGCGTGCGCGCCAGGTGGTAGGACAGGTGGTTGAGCAGTTCGTGGCCGCGCTTGGGCGACAGCCACAGCGGTGTGCCGGATTCATCGGCGGCCGCGCGCAGGTCTTCCGGGCACGCCTGGTTGCGGGTCAGCACCAGCGCCAGCGGATGCGACTGCATGATCTTCTCGATGGTCTCCCAACGCTGGCGGGGTTCCAGCGCGTCCAGCCAGGACAGTTCCTCGGTGCCCAGGATCTGCACCTTGTTGGGATAGATCGCATTGAGGTAGCCGGCCAGCGACGGACGCCGCGAGACCGTGTTGCCGGCCTCCAGCTCGCGTTTCTCACCGGATTTGCCAGCGGCCCAGCGCAGCCCCAGCCGCTCGCGCTGCTGTTCGAACAGTTCACGGGCGGTGATGCTGGTATTCATGCGGCACTCGCAGGTGGGGTCATGTCCAGCGCCTCGCGCAGCGCCCGGGCATCGCCGGCTTCGCGCAGGGCCTGGCGGATGTCCGGTGCGGAAAACAGCTCGGCCAGCTCGGACAGCAGCATCAGGTGCTGGTGGGTGTAGTGGGCGGGGACGGCCATCGCGAACACCAGGTCCACCGGTTCGTCGCCGCCGAAATCGACCGGGGTCGCCAGTCGCAGCAGGGCGCCACGGGGGCGGTCCAGGGTCGGCGCGCGGCCGTGGGGGATGGCGATGCCGTGGCCGATCGCGGTGCTGCCCAGGGCTTCGCGCTGGCACAGGTTCAGATAGATCTGTTCGGCGTTGGCCTGGCGGCAGGCCAGCAACCCGGCGGCGGCCTGCAGGACGCTGTCACGGTCGGTGGCCGTGCAGAGCTGGGTCTGCACGGCCGCCAGGAGGTCAGTCAGGGGCATGTCTGCGGGGAACGGTGGCGATCAGCCACCATTGTCGCCCACCGGCAGCGGTGCGTGCTGCTGTTTTTTCTCCTTGTGCTTGATGACCAGGCGGTCAAGCTTGTCCGCAAGCAGGTCGATCGCGGCATACATGGTCTGGCCGCCCGCCTCGGCGTGCAGGGTCTGCCCCGGAATGTTGAGGCTGGCGTCGACGTGGTGTTCGGTCTTCTGCAGCTTGAGGGTCACCCGCGCTTCGCAGTGCTGGTCGAAGTGTTTTCCGATCCGGGCCAGCTTCTCCTCTACATAGGACTGCAGGGCCGGGGTGACTTCGACGTCTTTGCCAAACGTTTCGATGCGCATCGGGTTTCTCCTGTGTTCGGATGTGCCAATGAACCTCTCCGCCGGGCGCGGCGGCGCGTCAAGCGATTCTGACCCTTTCGTGCGAGGCGGAAATGTTCATGGCTTCACGATACTTCGCCACGGTGCGTCGCGCTACTGGAATTCCCGACGATTTGAGCAGGTCAGCCAGCTTGGCGTCAGAAAGCGGCTTGCGCGGGTTCTCGTCGTCGATCAGGCGGCGGATCATCGCCTGGATGGCCGTGCTGGACGCCTCGCCACCGCCTTCGGTATCGATGCCCGAGGCGAAGAAGGCGCGCAGCGGCAGGGTGCCGCGCGGCGTGCGCACGTGCTTGCGGGCGATCGCGCGCGACACCGTGGATTCGTGCAGGCCCAGCTCGGCGGCGATCTCGCGCAGGGTCAGCGGGCGCAGCGCCTGCTCGCCGAATTCGAGGAAGCCGGCCTGTTGCAGGATCAGGCTGCGCACCACCCGCAGCAGGGTTTCGCCGCGCTGCTGCAGGCCCTTCAGCAGCCAGCGCGCCTCCTGCAGCTGGCCGCGCAGGTAGCCGGCGTCGGCCTCGCCACAGCGGCGGATCAGCTGTTCGTAGCCACGGTGGATCACCACCTTCGGCCCGGCATGGGCCGCCAGCGCTGCGCGCCAGATGCCGTTCTGCCGCCACACCACCACGTCGGGCACCACATAGGTGTCCTGCGACAGCGGCGCGATCTGCGTGCCCGGACGCGGGTCCAGCGAGCGCAGCAGCGCGACCGCCGTGTCGACCTCGTCCAGCGGCTGTTTCAGTTCATGCGCCAGCCCGGAGACGCCACTGCGCGGCAGCCGTTCCAGCGGGCCTGCGGCAATCTGTCGCGCCAGCGCCAGCCCCGGCGTATCGGCAGGCAACACGTCCAGCTGCAGCTGCAGGCACTCGCCGAGCGTGCGCGCGGCAACGCCGACCGGGTCGAAACGCTGGATGCGATGCAGCACCGCGAGGATTTCATCCTCACCGGCATGGACCGCCGGCAGCAGGGTTTCGGCGATGGTGGCCAGCGGTTCGCGCAGGTAACCATCGTCGTCCAGCGCATCGATCAGTGCAGCGCCGATGCTGCGGTCATGCGTGGAAAGATGCGACAGGTGCAGCTGCCACAGCAGGTGGTCGGCCAGCGTTTCGGTTTCCGCCACGCGCTCGGCGGCACTGCCGGTGTCATCGTCATCGTCGAAGCTGCCACCACTGCCGGCGGCACTCCAGTCGAGTTCGGCCGGCGCCCAGTCGTCGCCGTTGTCGGTGCGTTCGGCGGGCGCGTCGGCATCGGTGCTGTCGCTGGCCTCATTGGCGGCACTGCTGTCGTTGCTGTCGGCCCAGTCCAGCAGCGGATTGCTCTCCACGGCCTGGGCGATTTCAAGCTCCAGCTCGGTCGTGGACATCTGCAGCAGCTTGATCGCCTGCTGCAGCTGGGGCGTGAGCACCAGCTGTTGTCCCAACGATGTCTGCAGCCGAGTCTTCATGCCTGTGCCGAACGGAAGGAAAGGGACCCGGCGCCTGCGGTCACAGCTTGAAGGAATCCCCAAGGTAGACGCGACGTACGTCGGCGTTGTCCAGGATCGCCTCCGGCGAGCCCTGGGCCAGCACGGTGCCCTCGGCGAGGATATACGCGCGGTCGCAGATTCCCAAGGTCTCGCGCACGTTGTGGTCGGTGATCAGCACGCCGATGCCACGCTGCTTGAGATGGGTGACGATGCGCTGGATTTCACCCACCGAGATCGGGTCGACACCGGCAAACGGTTCGTCGAGCAGGATCAGGCGCGGCTGCGCGGCCAGTGCGCGGGCGATCTCGCAGCGACGACGTTCGCCACCGGACAGGCTGGCGCCGAGCTGGTCGGCCACATGGCCCAGCTGCAGTTCGTCGAGCAGGCTGTTCAATTCGCGTTCGCGGCCGGCCGAATCCAGGTCTTCGCGAAGCTCCAGTACCAGGCGGAGGTTGTCGGCCACCGTCAGCTTGCGGAACACCGACGGCTCCTGCGGCAGGTAGCCCACGCCCTGCTTGGCACGGGTGTACATCGGATCGCTGGTGATGTCCTTGCCGTCGAGCACGATGCTGCCGGCATCGGCGGCGACCAGGCCGACGATCATGTAGAAGCAGGTGGTCTTGCCGGCACCGTTGGGGCCGAGCAGGCCCACCACTTCACCGGCGTCGAGGGTCAGCCCGAAGTCCTTCACGACTTCGCGCTGCTTGTAGCGCTTGCGCAGGCCCTTGGCGACGAGCATTACTTCTTGCTCCCGGCCGGCTTGGCCGACGTGCTGGCCGGCGCCGCCGCCTTGGGCGTGGCCGCCGGCTGTGCCGCCGCGTTCTTGTTCTTCGGCGGAATGACGGTGCGCACGCGGCTGCCATCGCCACCGGAATTCATTTCGCCGCTACGGGTGTTGTAGACCATGCGCTGGCCGGCATTGGTGCCGCGCGCGCTGGTGACCTTGTAGTTGCCGGTCAGGGTGATGATCTCGGTCTTGATGTCGTAGTCGATGCGATCAGCCACCGCGTCCATCCAAGTGCCATCGTCGAGCTGCTGCTTCATCGTGGCCTGCTTGCCGGTGAACACCGCACGCACGGCCTCGCCGTCCTTCAGGTAGATCTCGGCTTCGGACGAGCGGATGTCCAGCGAGCCCTGGGTGACGGTCACGCCCTGCGAGAGCACGGTCTTGCCATCGCCGGTGAGCACGCCCGACTGCGCGCCGGAGTCGATGTTCATGTTCTCGTTGCGGTCGGTGGACTTGGCAAAGGCAGCGCTGGGAACAAGGAGACCGAGCGCGAGTACGGCTGCAAAGGGAATCTTCATCGGGGTCCGTTCTACCGGTGGGGCCGCCCGGGAAACCGGGGGCGGATGGGTGGGCTGCCTGCCTTGCGCCTGTCCGGGGACGTCGCAGGAGGGCGGCGGAATCAGCGTCGGGGCGTGTAACGGCCCTTGGACTGGCTGAGGAAATGATACGTGTTGTTCTTCGAATCCACCTCGAAGCCAACGCCGGACTGTTCAATGCCGGGGCGGGTCATGGTGACCAGCGCATCGGTGCGGGCACGGTTCTCCTTCGGGAACACGTCCAGGTGGTCGGTGCGGAAGGTGGTCGGCACCACGCCCGGATCGGCCGGGCTGTCGCCGGCGACATTGCCGCGCAGCTTCATCTGGTCGCCCTTGGCGCTGAGCCAGCCCGTCTCGGCACGCAGGGTCCAGTGCTTGCCATCCTTGTCCGGCATCTCGAACAGCGGCGTGGCGATGTTGATGGTCTGGTCGCCACGCTGGCGCTCCAGCAACGGTGCGCGCAGGGTGGTCGATTCCTTGCCGTGCTCATCCAGGGCGACGACCTGGAAGTCGTGCAGGACGTAGTCCACGCCGACATCCTGGCCGGCAGTGGCCGGACCCTTGTCGCGGTTGCGCAGGGCCGCCCAGCTGCTGAGCAGGGCCGCCAGCAGCAGGCCGATGCCGAGCAGTGTGCGCCAGTTCAGGCTCGGCAGGTTCATGCGCCGAACCTCGCCAGGACCGCGTCCACATGACCCTGCGCGGCCAGCAGGATGTCACACAGCTCACGGGCTGCACCACGTCCGCCGTCGGCGCGGGTCTGCCAATGCACGCGCTCGGCGATCCACGGGTGGGCGTTGGCCGGCGCCACCGCCAGGCCGACCGCGCCCAGCGGTGCCAGGTCCGGCAGGTCGTCGCCCATGAAGGCCACCTGCTCCAGACCGATGCCGTGCTGCGCACACAGCGCCTGCACGCTGGCCAGCTTGTCGCCCACGGCGATCTGGGTATCGATGCCGAGGTCGGCGCCGCGCCTGAGCGCGGACTGGCTGTTGCGCGCGGTTATCAGCACGGGGTGGATGCCGTGCTGCTGCAGCAGTTTCAGGCCCAGGCCATCCTGCACGAAGTACGCCTTGCTCTCGTTGCCGTCCTTGTCGTAGTACAGCCGACCGTCGGTGAGGGTGCCGTCCACGTCGAAGCAGGCCAGGCGGACGCGGGCCGCGGCGGCATGCAGGTGGGCGGGGAAGGCGGGCAGGGGGGACCAGGGCATCAGGGTGGCAGGCTCGGTGGATTCGGGTTGGGACGGTACAGACTGAATGGGGTCTACGGACTGTCGGTTAAACCACCCGGGCCCGCAACAGGTCATGAATGTTCAGGGCACCGACCGCCCGGCCCTGGTCGTCAACCACGATCAGGCCCGTGATCTTGTGGGTCTCCATCAGCCGGGCAGCCTCCACCGCCAGCTGGTCGGCGCCGATGGTACGTGGGTTGCGGGTCATCACATCGGCGATCTTCGCGGTGCGCACGTCCAGCGCGCTGTCCAGCGCCCGGCGCAGGTCACCGTCGGTGAACAGGCCGATCAGCACACCGTCGGCATCGACCACGGCGGTCATGCCCAGCCGCTTGCGGCTCATTTCGACCAGCGCCTCGCTGAGGCTGGCGTCGGCCCCCACGCTGGGCAGGTCCTCCCCGGTGTGCATGACGTCGGTGATATGCAGCAGCAGGCGGCGGCCGAGGCTGCCGGCCGGGTGCGAGCGGGCGAAATCGTCGGCGGTGAAGCCGCGTGCGTCGAGCAGGGCCACGGCCAGCGCATCGCCCATCGCCAGCGAGGCGGTGGTGCTGGAGGTCGGCGCCAGCGCCAGCGGGCAGGCCTCGGCCGGCACGCTGACGTCCAGGTGGATATCGGCGGCGGTGGCCAGGCTGGACTGCGGGCGGCCGGTCATGGAAATCAGCACGTTGCCCTGGCGCTTGAGCACCGGCAGCAGCATCAGCACTTCGTCCGATTCGCCCGAATAGGACAGCGCCAGCACCACGTCGGCCTCGGTGATCATGCCCAGGTCACCATGGCCGGCTTCGCCCGGATGCACGTAGAACGCGGGAGTGCCGGTGGAGGCCAGCGTAGCGGCGATCTTGCGGGCGATGTGCCCGGACTTGCCCATGCCGGTGGCGACCACCCGGCCGCGGCTGGCCAGGATCGCCTGGCAAGCCTGCTGGAAGGCCTCGCCGAGGCGGTCGGCCACGGCATCCAGCGCCTGCCGCTCGATCTCGAAGACGCGGCGGCCGCTGGCGACCAGGCCGGCAGGGTCGACGGAACGGGGGGGCAACAGGGATTCGGCCATGCGGACGCCACGCAGCGGAAGTAGAATGGAGGCACATTTTATTAGGAAAGCCCGTTGGACGCCGACACCATCCGCAACCTGATCGAAACCGGCCTGCCCGGCGCCCGCGCCGACGTGCAGGGCGACGATGGCGTGCATTTCGAAGCGACCGTGGTCTGCGAGGCCTTTGCCGGCAAGATGCCGCTGGCCCGCCACCGGATGGTCTATGCCACCCTAGGCGACCTGATGGGCGGCGCGATCCACGCGCTGGCGCTGAAAACCGTGACCCCGGCCGAAGCCGGCTGAACCGCAGAAGATCCCGAATACATGGCCAAGATCGTTGTGACCGGCGGCGCTGCGCTGCACGGTGAAGTGAGCATCTCCGGCGCCAAGAACGCCGTCCTCCCCATTCTCTGCGCGACCCTGCTGGCCGATGCGCCGGTGGAGATCACCAACGTGCCGCACCTGCACGATGTGGTCACCACGGTGAAGCTGCTGGGTGAACTGGGTGCCAAGGTCACCATCGACCAGGGCACGCTGTCGCGCGGCAGTGCGATCGTGGTCGACCCGCGTCCGGTCAACCAGCATGTTGCCCCGTACGAGCTGGTCAAGACCATGCGCGCCTCGATCCTGGTGCTGGGCCCGCTGCTGGCCCGCTTCGGCGCGGCGGAAGTGTCGCTGCCCGGCGGCTGCGCGATCGGCTCGCGTCCGGTCGACCAGCACATCAAGGGCCTGCAGGCGCTGGGCGCCGAGATCGTGGTCGAGAACGGCTTCATCAAGGCCACGGCCAAGCGCCTGAAGGGCGGCCATTTCACCTTCGACATGGTCAGCGTTACCGGCACCGAGAACGTGCTGATGGGCGCGGTGCTGGCCGAAGGCACCACCATCCTCGACAACTGTGCGATGGAACCGGAAGTGACCGATCTGGCGCATTGCCTGATCGCGCTGGGCGCGAAGATCGAAGGCCTGGGCACTGCCCGCCTGGTCATCGAAGGCGTCGAGCGCCTGTCCGGCGGCCGCCATGAAGTGCTGCCCGACCGCATCGAGACCGGCACCTTCCTGGTGGCTGCGGCGATGACCGGCGGCAAGGTCACGGTCAACCGTGCGCGCCCGAACACCATGGACGCGGTGCTGTCCAAGCTGGTCGAAGCCGGTGCGAAGATCGAGACCACCGACGACACCATCACCCTGGACATGCAGGGCAAGCGGCCGAAGGCGGTCAACCTGACCACTGCGCCGTACCCGGCGTTCCCGACCGACATGCAGGCGCAGTTCATGGCGCTCAACTGCGTGGCCGACGGCGTCGGCGTGATCAACGAAACGATCTTCGAAAACCGTTTCATGCACGTCAACGAGTTGCTGCGCCTGGGCGCGGACATCCAGGTCGAAGGCCACACCGCCATCGTGCGGGGCAGCGAGCACCTGAGTGGCGCACCGGTGATGGCCACCGACCTGCGTGCCTCGGCCTCGCTGATCCTGGCCGGCCTGATGGCCAGCGGCGAGACCACCATCGACCGCATCTACCACCTTGACCGTGGCTACGAGAACATCGAAGAGAAGCTGTCTTCGCTCGGTGCCACCATCCGGCGCGTGCCATGATCCTGCGCGGCAAGTTCAGCCCGCGTCGCAAGGCGCTGCTGGCGCTGGTGCTGATCGTGCTGGCGTGGCTGGGCTACGCCTGGTACGCCAACATCGCCATCACCCAGGGCATCGAGCAGAAGGACATGGACTGGAATGGCGATGGCACGGTCTCGCGCGACGAGATCATCGAGTCGTTCTATGCGGTTGCGGTGAATGACAGCCAGGACGGCAACCGCCATTGCCGCACCTTCGTCTGGCGCAGCACCGGCGAGCAGATCCGCGTGGACTGCCGTACCGAGTTCAAGCCGGCGGCGGCCGAAGAAAAGAAGTAAGAAAAACGCCCGCGAAAGCGGGCGTTTTCTTTTCGCGGGGCCTGGGGTCGGAGCCCTTTCCATCGGAAAGGGCTCCGGCCCCAGCCACACAACCGGGGTCAGAGCCCGTCCCCGAGGGGACGGGATCCGACCCCGGCACTCAGTTCATCGCCTTGATGGTCAGGTCCAGGGCATCGCGGTCGTTCTCCCGCTGCAGCATGCGTGCCGGCACCGGGAACTCCGGCACGATCCAGGCGATCAGCTCCTTGTTGCCGTCGGCACGCGAGACCTTGGTCGCTTCGTAGCTCTTGCCGCCCACGGTGATCGACTCCTTGCCGATCACGCGGTAGGTCATGTTCTTGATGCGGCCTTCGTCGACCATGCGATAGGTCAGCGGCTTGCCGGCGGCGAGGTCACGGGCGATCGCCAGGTTGATCAGCAGCGCGTCCATGTCACCGGATTTCAGTGCGATAGGTCCAGCGCGGTCCGGCTTGATGTCGCCGGTCCAGGTGGCCTGGTTGCTGGTCCAGTTGTAGTTGGCCTGCACGTTGCGCTTCTTCACCAGCAGCGCCGAACGGTCCTGGCTGCTGAGCGGGCGCAGCTGGCCGCGCACTTCTTCGAACACGGTGCTCTGGCTCAGGTCGGCCAGCTGGTTCTTCACCTGCAGCGTGTAGCGCCACTTGTTGGCACCCTCGCTGCTCAGCGTCATGCTGCCATTGGCCTGCATGCCCATGTAGCTGGCCAGGTAATCGGCCTTGAACGGCTGCAGGGCCATGGCCGGCAGGCTGGCCACCGACAGCGCGGCTGCAGCGATCCAGGTGAGGGGGCGGGTCAGGGTGCTCATGCTCAGACTCCTTGGTATTCGATCAGGCGCAGATCGACGCGGTCTTCGCCGTCTTCGCGTTGCAGGATGCGCACCGGGGTGGGGACACCGTTGGCGATCCAGAGGATGGTTTCGTTGTTGCCGCCGTTGGTCCGGTAGACCCGCAGCGCGTTGTAGGACAGGTCGCCGACCTCGACGTTCTCGGTCTGCGGCGCGGCCTGGTAGTCGTGCTGGCGGACCTTGCCCATGTCCACGTAGCGGTAGTGCATGGTGGCACCCGGACGGGCATCCCGCATGATCGCCAGGTTGATCAGCAGGGCGCTCTGGTCGCCCGGCTGCAGCGGAATCGGCTGCGCACGCTTCTTCTCGACGTCGCCGGTCCACTGCGCGGTACCGGCCTGCCAGTTGTACGTGCCGACCGCCTTCTTGCCCAGGAACAGGCCCTTGCGCACCGTGCTCTGGCTCAGCGGTGCATAGGCGCCGGCGCGCTCCTCGAACACCGTGCTCTGCTCGATGTTCAGGCCCAGCACGCTGGCAAAGCCGCGGCGGCCGACCACCTGCATGTCGACCCGCCACTGGTTGCCGCCGGTATGGGTGACCTGCATGCTGGCGTCGCCGGCCTCCTTGCCTTTGTAGAAGGCCTGGTAGGTGGCGCTGAACGGCTGCAGCGGCGGCGGTTCCCACGCCAAGGCCGGCAGGGCCGGGGCCGCCGCTTCGGCCGGCGGTTGCACCGCTGGCACCGGCGCCGGAGCCGGCGAGGCAGGCGCCTGCGCCTGGCCCCAACCCACGCCGGGGAGCACGACAAGCGACAGCAGCAGCGAAGTGGACAGCAGGGTCGTGGTCTTCATGGAAGAGAGGAGCCGCAGGAGGTGGGCAGGATGCCAGCCCCGCAGTCAGCGGGGCGTGTGCGTGGGCGTTACCGGTTCAGGTTCCCGGCGGAATCTAGGGCCAGCGGGCTAAACAGGGGGTGACCGTCCAGTTGCGGCTGGCCCTCCCGTTCAGTCAGGCGGCCGGCGCACAGCAGCTGCAGCGTGGCGATCAGCAGGGGATGCTCCACCGCCAGCACACGCGCGGCCAGCGTGTCGGCGTCATCGCCGGGCAGCACCGGTACCCGCACCTGGGCCAGCACGGCGCCGGCGTCCAGCTCGGGTACGACCAGGTGCACGCTGGCACCGTGCTCGGCATCGCCTGCATCCAGTGCCCGCGCATGCGTGTCCAGCCCCTTGTGCAGCGGCAGCAGCGACGGGTGGATGTTGACCAGGCGGCCATTGAAGCGCTGCACGAAGGCGGCGCCGAGTATGCGCATGTAGCCGGCGCAGACGATCCAGTCCGGTGCGACCGCGGCCAGTGCGTCGCCCAGTGCCTGCTCGTAGGCGGCGCGGTCCTGGAATTCCTTCGGCGCATGCGCCCAGCGCAGGTTGGCGCTGACCCGCTGCAGCGCGGCGGCGGCCGGGCGGTCGGAAAATACGCCGACGACCTCGGCGCGCAGGCGTCCCGCAGCGATGGCATCGAGGATGGCCTGCAGGTTGCTGCCGCGGCCGGAGGCAAGCACGGCAATGCGGGTGGGCGCGGTCATTGCGGGGTACTCCGGCGGATCAGCGGCCAGGTCAGCAGGCTGCCCACGGTGGCCATCAGCATGTCGGCATGGGCGTCCCACATGTCGCCCTGCTGCCCGTTGTAGGCCTCGGCGGCGTCCGGCGACAGGGCGAGCGCGATGGCCCATTCGAACCACTCGTAGACCAGGCTGGCGCACATCACCGTCATCACCGCCAGGGTGAAGGCCTGGCCGCGGCGCAGCGCCGGCCAGGCGTGACGTGCCAGCTGCAGCAGTGCCGGCGTGAAACAGACGCCGAACAGGAAGTGGATGAGGCGGTCGAAATGATTGCGCTGCCAGCCGAACGCCGCATTCGGCGACCAGCCGATCAGCGCCTGCGTCCACGCGTCGTAGGGAACGTTCGAGTACAGCCAGCGGGCGGCCACACAGTGCAGCGCGATGAAGCCGCAGATCGCGATGAAGGCACCGTTGCCCAGCCAGCCACCCCGGCGGTCGACCCACAGCAGGGCGCCCAGGCCGATCACGGTCAGCGTGCTGTGCAGCGCCTGCTCGGTGGGCCACAGCGGCTGGATCCAGCTGACCGCGAATACCGCCAGCACGGCAGCGAAGGCCAGCTTCTTGGGGCGCGAGAAACGGAAGGCGCTGGGCGAAGCGGTCGTGGGGAGGGCAGGCGCGGACATGGGAAGTCGATCAGGAAAGGGCGGGGCGTCTGCCGGCAAGTTCAGACGCGGAGATGGTCGCCGCGGTCGAACAGGGCGGCCATGTCAGGCTTGGACAGGAACACCCAGGCATAGGCGGTCAGGGCCATGCCCAGCGGGCCGGCCAGCACCGCCAGCCAGGCCGCGCGCTGGCACCAGGCCAGCCCGGTGCGGCGCGACAGCAGGCGCGCGGTGTGCAGCTGCACGAAGCCCAGCGCGGCAGCCAGCGCTGAAACGACGCCGTACACGGTGGCCAGTACCGCGCCATCGTCCAGCCCGCGCGAGCTGGCAACCAGGCCGATGAAACCGAGGAAGGCCAGCGCGGCCATCCAGTGGAAAACCGCCAGCGCGTAGAACAGCACCTTCAGCGTCTGCAGGTGGCTGCCCAGCTGAAGGTGCGCCAGGGTCTGCTGCGGCAGCGGCGGCGGTGCGCCCGGGCTCGTCATGCCGCCGTGCCCGCTGTGTCGAACGCGGCCTTGACCTGCGGACGCAGCAGCGTGATCAGGCTGAGTACTCCCAGCACGGTACCGATCGGCGTGAACAGACAGGCCAGCCCGGCCACGATCAGGCACAGCAGGTAGCGGCGGCGGCGGGCCAGGCAACGGCCGGCGTAGGCCACGAACGCGCCCAGGGTGACGCCACCGAACACGATGACACAGCCGATCACGACGAACATCCAGCCGAACACGCGCTGTTCGGCCGGCGACGAGGGCTGGCCGCCGGAGTTCATCGGCAGGTTGCCGGTGAGCGCGGTGACGCCGAGCACGATGTGGACGATGAAGATCAGCGAGAACAGCGCGATCAGGCCGCCGACCACGTAGTGCGCGATTGACAGCATGCGCAGGTGGTCGGCGTCCTGGGGGTTGAACGCCGGTACCGCCGTCGTTGGCGGCGGCACGGGGGTAGGGGGCAGCGGGGGCATTGCGTCCATGCGGGCTCCTCGGGGCCGGGTTCAGCCGATGTGAACGCGCTCGGCGCCTTCAGCAGTGACCACCTGGCCGATGGTCCAGTGGTCCAGGCCCTGCGCCTTGACCGCCTCGGACACGGCGGCGACCTGGTCGGCTGCCACGATCAGCACGAAGCCGATGCCGCAGTTGAAGGTGCGCCACATCTCGCTGTCGGCCACGGCGCCTTCCTTCTGCAGCCACTGGAACACCGGCGGCAGGGTCCAGGACGATGCCCGGATGTCCAGGCCGAGGCCGTCGGGCACCACGCGGATGATGTTCTCGGTCAGGCCGCCACCGGTGATGTGGGCCATGCCGTGGATGGCCTCGCCGTGCGACTTCAGCAGTGCCAGGATCGGCTTCACGTACAGGCGGGTCGGTGCCATCAGCGCGTCGACCAGCTTCACGCCGCCCTCCAGCTCCAGGTCGGCCGGGCGGCCGGCGCGGTCGTAGATGCGGCGCACCAGCGAGTAGCCGTTGGAGTGCGGGCCGGACGAGGCGATGCCGATCAGCACGTCGCCGGCGGCCACGCTGGCGCCGTCCTTCAGCTCGCTCTTCTCGACCGCGGCGACCGTGAAGCCGGCCAGGTCGTACTCGCCCGGGGCATACATGTCGGGCATCTCAGCGGTTTCGCCGCCGATCAGCGCGCAGCCGGCCTCGGTGCAGCCGTTGGCGATGCCGCCCACGACCGCTGCGGCGGTGTCGATGTCCAGCTTGCCGGTGGCGAAGTAGTCCAGGAAGAACAGCGGCTCGGCACCCTGCACCAGCACGTCGTTCACGCACATGGCGACCAGGTCGATGCCGATCGTATCGTGGCGGTTCAGCTGGTGGGCCAGCTTCAGCTTGGTGCCCACGCCATCGGTACCCGACACCAGCACCGGCTCGCGGTACTTGTTGGACAGGTCGAACAGGGCGCCGAAGCCGCCCAGGCCGCCCATCACTTCCGGGCGGAAGCTGCGCTTGACCAGGGGCTTGATCCGCTCGACCAGCGCGTTGCCGGCGTCGATGTCGACACCCGCGTCACGGTAGGTGAGGGGGGAAGGGGCGGAAGACGGGGTGTTGGTCACGGGCGTCGGCGCTGGCAGGGGTTGAATGAGCGATTTTAACAGGCCGCATTGGCGCAAAGGCCGTATTCGGGCAACAATTCCCCCGGATTCGTCGAGCCAATGGATGTCCTGATGCGCCGCAGCCTGATTCTGACCCTGCTCCTTGCACTGAGCCTGCCGGTGGCCACGATGGCCCAGAGCGGCCTGCGCACCGAGGGAGATGTCGCCACCGCTTCGGGGGCCTACGAGGCCGAAGTGCCCGTCAACAGCCAGGCCGAGGCCGATCGCAACGGTGCCCTGGCCCGTGCCCTGAGCGTGGTGCTGGGCAAGCTGTCCGGCGACCGCAACGTGATGTCACGCCCCGGCGTGGTGCAGGCGCTGCGCAATGCCAAGGACTACGTGGCCAGCTACGACTACAAGCAGGACCAGAGCGTGGGTGCCAGCGGCGCACCGAGCTTCCGGACCCTGCTGGTGGCCCGCTTCCGCGAGGACGATGTCGATTCGCTGGTCTCGGCGCTGGGCCTGCCGCTGTGGCCGCAGCCGCGACCGAAGCCGGTGCTGTGGCTGGCCGTCGACGACGGCAGTGGCCCGCGCCTGGTCAGCGTGCAGCAGGCCAATGCCGCCCGCCCGCTGCTGAACCGCGCCATCGAGCGGGGTTACAAGCTGGGCCTGCCCAGCGGCGGTGCTGCCGAACAGGCCCTGGCCGGTGCCATCTGGCGCCAGGACAGCGCCGCCGTGGCCCGTGCCTCCTCGCGCTACTCGCCGCCGATGCAGCTGATCGGCAAGCTGTACCGCGCCAACGGTGGCTGGCAGGCGGACTGGGTGTTCGTCGACAACGGCCGCGAACTGAACAAGTGGACCAGCAAGGACGCCAACGCCATGCGCGCGATGGCCGCCGGTGCCGACGGTGCCGCCGATGCGCTGGTCAAGCGCTATGCCAAGGCCGGCGTGGCCGTCGGCCAGGCCGGCACCTACCGCCTGGTGGTGACCGGCATCAACAGCGCCGATGACTACCTGCGGCTGGCCGCTGGCCTGCGCGAGGTGCCGGTGGTGCGCAACGTCACCCCGTTGCACGCCTCGGCCGGCCAACTGGAGCTGAGCGTGGAGATGACCACCGGCCTGGCCGGCTTCAACCGCATGCTTGGCGACAACGGCGTGCTGGTGCCAAGCGCGCCGCTGCCGGCCCTGCCGACCCCGATCGATGACACCACCGGTGCCCCGGTAGCCGCGCCGGTCAGCAACGAGTACCGCCTGCGATGATCCTGAGCCCGGAAGCTGAAATCGCGCAGTTCCTGCGCCGGCTGAAGTACATCCTGTTCGCCGGCCTGATCGGCTGGGTGGTGTGGCTGCTGGCGCCGATCCTGACCCCGTTCGTGCTGGCACTGGCGCTGGCCTGGCTGGGTGACCCGCTGGTGGACCGCATCGAGGCCACCGGCCGCTCGCGCATGACCGGCGTGGTGCTGGTGTTCGCAGCGATGGTGCTGGTGATCGTGGCACTGCTGCTGGTGCTGGTGCCGATGATCGAGCGCCAGATCACCACCCTGATCGCGGCCGCGCCGCAGGCGCAGGCGTGGCTGATGCAGACCGGCATCCCCTGGTTCGAGCACAAGACCGGCCTGGAAGTGATGCAGTGGCTGGATCCGGACCGCCTGATCGAATGGGTGCGCAGCCATTGGCAGCAGGCCGGCGGCTTCGCCACCACGTTCATGGGCTACGTCTCGCGTTCGGGCTTTGCGATGGTGACCTGGGTGGTCAACATCCTGCTGCTGCCGATCCTGGCGTTCTACTTCCTGCGCGACTGGGACAAGCTGGTCGAGCGGGTGGCCTCGGTGATTCCGCGCAACCAGATCGGCACCATCAGCGCGCTGGCGCGTGAATCCAACGAGGTGCTGGGTGCGTTCATCCGTGGCCAGTTCCTGGTGATGCTGGCGCTGGGCGTGATCTACGCCGGTGGCCTGTCGCTTGTCGGCCTCAAGCTGGGCCTGCTGATCGGCCTGATTGCCGGCCTGATCAGCTTCATCCCGTACCTGGGCGCGACCACCGGCGTGCTGATGGCGGTGATCGCCGCGCTGGTGCAGGCGCAGGGCTTCGACCTGAAGCTGCTGATCCTGGTCGGCGTGGTGTTCACCGTGGGCCAGCTGCTGGAAAGCTACGTGCTGACCCCGCGCATCGTCGGCGACAAGATCGGCCTGCACCCGGTGGCGGTGATCTTCGCGGTGATGGCCGGCGGCCAGCTGTTCGGCTTCCTCGGCATGCTGCTGGCGCTGCCGGTAGCGGCGGTGACCAACGTGCTGCTGCGCTATGCCCACCAGCGCTATCGGCAGAGCGAACTGTACGTGGGCGAGAAGCCGGCGATCGTGCTTGATGGCGTGGTCGACGCGCCCCATATCATCGTTCCGGACGACAAGGGCCCCGACCTGAAGTGATGGGTGTGCCGCAACTGCCGCTGGCCCTGCATTACCCGCGGGACCAGCGCCTGGAGACCTTCATCGGCGCGCCGGATGGCGCGCTGGCGCAGCTGCGCGCGATCGCGGTTGGCGCCAGCCACGACTGGGTCTACCTGGAAGGTGCGGCGGGAACCGGCAAGACCCACCAGGCGCTGGCGATGTGCTCCAGCGCCGAGCAGGCCGGACGGTTGCCGACGTACGTGCCGCTGGCCAGCGCCGCCGGCCGTGTCCGTGCGGCGCTTGATGGGCTGGAAGCGCGCGAACTGGTGGCGCTGGACGGCCTGGACGAGGTTGCCGGCAACCGCGAGGATGAGATCGCGCTGTTCGATTTCCACAACCGTGCGCGCGCTGCGGGCGTGACCGTGCTGTACACGGCACAGAAGGCGCCGGGCGAACTGGGCCTGGTGCTGCCGGACCTGCGCTCGCGGCTGGGCCAGTGCGTACGCGTGCTGCTGCAGCCGCTGGATGAGGAAGGGCGGGCGGCCGTGCTGCGCGAGCGTGCACTGCGACGCGGCCTGGCCATCGACGAAGCGGCCATCGAGTGGCTGCTGTCGCACACCGGCCGTGAGCTGGGTGGATTGATCACCCTGCTGGACTGGCTGGACCGCGAATCGCTGGCGGCGAAGCGGCGGATCACCGTGCCGTTCCTGCGCCAGGTGCTGGAAGAAGGCCGGCCTCGTTACTGAGGGATGTTGTTCGGCAGGGCTGCGCCCTGCACCCGCGGTAGTGCCGGCCGCTGGCCGGCAACGTCAACGTCAACGGCAGAAGTGGCTTCCTGAGGGGGGCGGGGTGGCTCAGGTTGCGGGGGACGGCGCAAGTACGTCCCTGTAGCCTCGGTCGCGCCATCCATGGCGCTCACGCCCCCGCAACCTGAGCCACCCCGCCTTCGACAGGTTCCCGCGGCTGTTGGTGGGTGTCGACCTTGGTCGACACCCGAGCAAGCGCAGCGAAGCGACCCGCTTTTGCTTTTCTTTCTTTCTTCCGTGGCTGGACGCGCACGGAAACTGTCAGGGGCCGGGCGGCGTGGGCCATGCAGGGGCGTTGGCGCCATGGATGGCGCCATCGAGCTTACAGGGACGTACTTGCAGCGTCCCCTGCATGGCCCACCCGCCCGGCCAAGCACGCGATCCGCTCTACGCGACCAACCACGAGGGGCTCAGCCGTTCGCCGCCAACTCCGCATCCAGCGCGCGCAGGCGATCCACGGTGCCGACGTCGGTCCAGCGCCCGCGATGGTGCTGCCCGGTCATCAACCCCTGCGCCATGAAGTGCTTCTGCAGCGGCACCACCGAGAACTTCGGTGGCAGCCGCTCGCTGCCCGGCGCATCGCCGATCACCGCGCGCCAGTCGGCCACGATCGAAGGACGGTACACGCCGATGCCGGCATAGGTCAGGCATGGTCCTTCGCGGTCGTGGTGCAGGAACCCCTGTGCATCCAGGCGGTAGTCACCATTCGGGTGCTGAACCGGATTGTCGACCAGCACCAGGTGCGCCTGGCCCTGCGGCTCGCGCGGCAGCGTGGCGAAATCGAAATCGGTCCAGATGTCGCCGTTCACTACCAGGAACGGGGCATCGCCCAGCACCGGCAGGGCGTTGAGGATGCCGCCGCCGGTTTCCAGCGGGGTCTGCCCTTCGTACAGGAAATGCAGGCGCAGGCCCCACTGGCTGCCATCGCCAAGCGTCGCCGGGAACTGTTCGGCCAACCATGCGGTGTTGACCACCACCTCGCGCACGCCGAGTGCGGCCAGGCGTTCCAGGTGCCAGACGATCAACGGCTTGCCAGCTACTTCCAGCAGCGGCTTGGGCGTGTGCAGGGTCAAAGGGCGCATGCGCTCGCCGAGGCCGGCGGCAAAGACCAGTGCCTTCATCGGGCCACGCGCATCGGTGCACCCAGCTCGGCCAGCGCCGGCTTGATGCGGTCGTCCAGCAGCTGCTGCAGCGGTGCCAGCTCGCGGTAGCGCGGCAGCACTTCATCCAGATAGGTGATGAAGCGCGGTGCGTCGTCGAGGTAATGGCCCTTGTTGTCGCGGTAACGCAGCCGGCAGAACAGGCCCAGGATCTTCACGTGGCGCTGGATGCCCATCCAGTCGGCATCGCGCAGGAAGGTGGCGCGGTCGGGCACCGGCAGGCCGGTGTCGCGGGCGCGCTCGTGATACTGCGCCAGCCATTCGTCCACGCGTTGCAGTGGCCAGCTCAGGAAGGCGTCCTTGAACAGGCTCACCGCATCGTAGGCGATCGGGCCGCGCACCAGGTCCTGGAAATCCAGGACCGCGGGGCCATCGTCGACCGGCATCAGGTTGCGCGGCATGTAGTCGCGATGGGTCATCAGCTGGGCCTGGCCCAGCGCGTTGTCCATCAGGCGGCGATGCACCAGCTGCAGGCCTTCGATCTCGCCGCAGTCCAGTTCAAGGTTCAGGTGGCGCTGCAGGAACCATTCGTCGAACAGGCCGGCATCGCGCTGCAGCAGTGCTTCGCCGAACTGGCCGAAGTCGGCCGGCACCGGGATCGCCTGCAGGCGCAGCAGCTGCTCGATCGAACGACCGAACCATTCGTCAGCGTTGCGCTCGTCGAGGATCCTGGCCAGGGTCGGGCCGCCGAGATCTTCCAGCAGCAGGAAGCCGGCATCCAGGTCCTGCGCGAGCAGCATGGGCACGCGCAGACCGTTGTCGTGCAGCAGGCCGCGCATGCGCAGCCACGGCCGCGGATCTTCCAGCCCCGGCGGGGCGTCCATCACGATGTGGCTGCCGCGCGTGCTGGTGGTGCGCCAGTAGCTGCGCATGCCGGCGTCAACCGAAGCGCGTTCGACCACCGCGTTGGCATCATCGAGCTGGGTACGGGCCCACTGCAGGCGCTGCGCGCTGCGCTGGGGATCGGAGGCGGGTTCGGTCATGCGGGCATATCCGGGCGCGCCGGGCGCGCCAACGTCGGCAACAGGAAGGGAAGGGGGAGCGGCGTCAGCGGCGACCGCTGAACAGGCGCAGGACGGCCAGCACGGCCACCGCGCCCACCACCGCGCCGAGGAAACCGGCCGGTTCGCCGGGGGCGTACCAGCCCATGTACTGGCCGAACCAACCGGCCAGCAGGGCACCAAGGATGCCCAGCACGATGGTCAGCAGGCAGCCCATGCGGTTGTTGCCGGGCATGAAGAAACGCCCGAGCAGGCCGACGAAGAAGCCGACCAGCAGGATGTACAGCCAGCTGCTGCTGCCGAACAGACCATTCATGCGCGCGGATTCCGCTTGAGTGTGGACGCAGCCTAGCAAGGCCAGGCTGCGTCCGTCACGAGTGCCGGATCAGCAGCAGCCGTGGTCGCCGTGGCGGGTGCCGCTGTCGGCAGCCACCGGCGAGCCGCTGGTCTCGCCGCGCAGGCTGGCGGCGTAGTGCTCGCTGATCACCTTGGACACGCAGGCGGTGACCTTCTTGCCCATCGGGATGTGCAGGAACTCGTTCGGGCCATGCGCATTGGAGTGCGGGCCGAGCACGCCGGTGATCATGAACTGCGCGCCCGGGAACTTCTCGCCCAGCATGCCCATGAACGGGATCGAGCCGCCTTCGCCCATGTACATCGCCGGCTTGCCGAAGAAGGCCTGGCTGGCGTCGTCGATGGCCTGGGTCAGCCACGGCGCCATCGCCGGGGCATTCCAGCCGGTGGAGGCCTTTTCCAGGTCCAGGGTGACCTGCGCGCCGTTCGGCGGGTCGCGCAGCAGTGCTTCCTTCAGCAGCTCGCCGCAGGTCTTGCCATCGGCGGTCGGCGGCAGGCGCAGCGACAGCTTCACCGAGGTCTGCGGACGCAGCACGTTGCCGGCCGATTCCAGCGGCGGCATGCCACCGACGCCGGTGACCGACAGCGCCGGGCGCCAGGTGCGGTTGAGCACCAGCTCGGTCAGGTCCTCGTTCATGGGGCGCAGGCCGTCGACCATCGGGAACTTCTCGAAGATCTCGGTATCCACCACTTCGGCGGCACGCTTGGCCTGTTCCAGGCGCTCGGCCGGGATCTCCACGTTCATGCCGTCGATCAGGATGCGGCCGGTGTCCTGGTCCTCGATGCGCGAAAGGATCTGGCGCAGCAGGCGGAAGCTGGACGGGATCACGCCGGAGGCATCGCCGGAATGCACGCCTTCGTTGAGCACCTTCACGGTGAAATTGCCGCCGGTCAGGCCGCGCAGCGAGGTGGTGCACCACAGCTGGTCGTAGTTGGCGCAGCCCGAATCCAGGCAGACCACCAGCGACGGCTTGCCGATGCGGTCGGCCAGGTGGTCGACGTAGGCCGGCAGGTCATAGCTGCCGGACTCTTCACACGCTTCGATCAGCACCACGCAGCGGGCGTGCGGCAGGCCCTGGGCCTGCAGTGCCAGTACCGCAGCCAGCGAGCCGAAGATCGCGTAGCCGTCGTCCGCACCGCCGCGGCCATACAGCTTGTCGCCGCGCAGGACCGGGGTCCACGGGCCGAGGTCGTCGTCCCAGCCGGTCATTTCCGGCTGCTTGTCCAGGTGGCCATAGAGCAGGATGGTGTCGTCGCCGGTTTCGGCGCCGGTAGCCGGAATTTCCAGGAAGATCAGCGGGGTACGGCCTTCCAGGCGCACCACCTCAACCTTCAGGCCGGGCAGCTGCTGGGCCTTGGCCCAGTTCTCCATCAGGGTGACCGCCTGTTCCATGTAGCCGTTCTGCACCCAATTGGCGTCGAACATCGGCGACTTGTTGGGAATGCGGATGTAGTCGACCAACTGCGGGACGATTTCGCTGTCCCACTTGTCATTGACGAATTGGCCGAGCTTGGCGCTGTCCATCTGAAACTCCGGTTGCATGGGCTGATCCGGCCATTCTACGCCTGTGCCGCGGGTAGGGTTTTTCCTACATCACGTCGGGTATTTGGCTGGCTTACGGAAATCCGGGAAACCGATAGGCTGTGCACATGTGGTGACGGACACTGTTCCTGCCGACGGGATTGCCGGTCGGGGCGGCCAGAATCACAGGGAGATACACGTCGTGCCTTGGTTTGTCGTGTTGAGGGCGCTGGTGCTGGTAGTGGGGATCGCTGGGGCGCATGCCGCCGAACCGATCGACATCAACCGCGCCGATGCCCAGGCGCTGCAGCAGGGATTGACGATGGTCGGAGCCGCCAAGGCCGAGGCGATCGTCGAGCACCGGCGCAGACACGGCCCGTTTCATCGCGTCGAGGACCTGACGCAGGTGAAGGGGATAGGGAAAGCGATCGTCGAACGGAATCGACAGCGGATCACCGTAGGCAACAGGTTGTTGCCGGCGGATCCGGTACCCGGATCGGTACCGGTGCGGACCGTACCCAGGCGCTGACAGCAGGAATCGTCGGAACCGGCAGGAGGCTGGTTCACCGGTCACGGACAGGAAGGCCGTGACCACCGACCGCCGCAGGACGCGGCACCAATCACCAGGATGGTGGCATCACAGACCTGTGGAAGGGGCTGAGATACAAACAGGACAGACGCGGCCGCGTGCAGGATGCAACGCTACCCCCACAGCGCAGGATGCGAGGGGGCGGCAGCAGGCCGACAAGGACGTAACGATTGCCCGGTACGACACATGGCTGTGTCGCCGGGCAATTTCATTTCCGGCGCCTGGTTTTGCCGCGGCCACCACGGGCCGATGGTGTACGGTGGCCGCTCCGCATGGAAAGGACCCCGCTGGATGCTTGTGCACCGCCCCACGACCCTGATGCTCGCCCTGGCACTGACCCTGCCACTGCTGGCCCATGCCGCTGCGCCGACGCCGACAGCCAAGCCTGCGGCCGAAGCCAGCACCGCCGACGTGCGCGGGCCGACCGACCTGAAACCGGGCGAGTACCTGTGGCATCCGGAAATCTCGCCGACCGGCCCGATCGTGCTGGTGGTCAGCCTCGATGAGCAGCGTGCCTACGTTTACCGCAACGGCATCGCCATCGGCCTGACCACGATCAGCTCGGGCAAGGCCGGGCACGAGACGCCGACCGGCGTGTTCACCATCCTGCAGAAGGACAAGGACCACAGGTCCAACCTCTACAACAGCGCGCCGATGCCCTACATGCAGCGGCTGACCTGGGATGGCATCGCCCTGCATGGCGGCAGCCTGCCCGGGCATCCGGCCTCGCATGGCTGCGTGCGCCTGCCGCAGGCGTTCGCGCAGAAGCTGTTCAGCGAAACCCAGCGCGGCGATACGGTGGTGGTGGCCGACGCCAAGAGTTCGCCGATGACCCTGGCCTATCCTTCGGTGCTGGCACCGGTCAACGCGCGCGGCCAGGCTTTGCCGGAAACCGAGGGCGGGGCCCCGGCGCAGGCCTGGTGGGACGACAGCGCAGCCCCGGCCGGGCAGGTCGGCATCCTGGTCAGCCTGCATGACCAGCGCCTGTACGTGCTGCGCGACGGCGTGATGATCGGCGAGTCGCCGCTGAAGGCCGACGCCCTGCCCGCATTCCAGGGCACCACGCTGTTCGTGATGGGGCAGGGCTACAGCGATACGCCCAGCCCGCTGGACGTGAACCAGCGCCTGCACCAGTGGACGGCCTATCCGCTGCTGGGCCAGGATCGTGCCCAGGCCACCCCGGACCTGCTGGCCACGCCCTCGTTGCCAATGGCGCTGCCGGCCGATTTTGCCCGCCAGCTGTACCAGGTGCTGGTGCCGGGCACGACCCTGCTGGTGACCTCGTTGCCGGCGGTCCGCCCAAGCCCGGCTGAATCCGGAATGCAGCCGGTCTTGGAATCCGAGCCGCCAGGGTCCACCCTCAAGGGCAACTGAGTCCCCTCGTTGTGCCCATGACTGCATCCCGCCTGTGCCGGCTGGCCGCGTTCGGCCTGCTGGCGACCTCGGCCAGCGCCCCGGCGCTGGCACAGACGCCCGCCCTTGCCACCAGCGCTGATGAACTGGCTGCCTTGCTGTCGCGCAGTGCGCCCAAGGCTGACCGCCACGTGTTGCAGCTGGCGGCGCACGCCATGCGCTGTGCGTTGCAGCGTCCGGAGCTGGGCATCAACGGTGATCGTCTCAGCGTGATCGATTATTCGCGGCCGTCCACCGAGCCGCGCCTGTGGGTGTTCGACCTGGCCCACCAGCGCCTGCTGTTCGAGGAATGGGTGGCGCATGGCCGCAACAGCGGCGAGAACCGCACCCAGCACTTCTCCAACCGCGATGGGAGTTTCATGTCCAGCCTCGGCGCGTTTACCGCGCAGGAGACCTACATGGGCGGTAATGGATATTCGCTGCGCCTGGCCGGGCTGGAGCCGGGCTTCAACGACCGTGCGCGCGAACGCGCGATCGTCATCCACGGTGCGCCGTACGTGAACCCGGCCACCGCGCAGCTACAGGGGCGCTTGGGTCGCAGCCTGGGTTGCCCGGCGGTGCGCCTTTCGGTGGCCAAGCCGCTGATCGATGCGTTGCGTGGCGGCACGATGGTGTTTGCGTACTACCCTGACCAGGATTGGCTGAAGCACTCGCAGCTGCTGGCCGGCGGATGCGGTGGCCAGGGCACGCTCGCTACGCGGTGATGCATGATGGCGCGTGGCGTGATGCAATGCGCCGATGAACGTCGACTCCCTGTTGCACACTCCGAGCCAGGTCATTTCCAGCCTGGACTATCGTCGCGAACGCTGGCGGAATGGACTTGGCTGGACCCGCGAGATCCTGCGCCTGCCCGCACAGGGTGATGACTGGGCGCTGCGCCTGTCGGTGGCCGAGATCGAGCAGGACGCTGCGTTCTCCACCTTCCCCGGCGTGGAGCGAGAACTGGTGCTGCTGCAGGGCAATGGCGTGCGCCTGCGTTTCGAGGATGGCCGCGTGGCCCAGGTGCTGCCGCCGCACGGGCGGGTGCGCTTTGCCGGTGAAGAAGCGCTGCACGGTGAACTGGTCGATGGCACCACCCACGACTTCAACCTGATGTGGAAGCGCGAGCTGCTGCAGGCCGAACTGCTGCACCGGCCGCTGGTGGGATCGATGTTCTTCTTCTGCGAACCGGGCGTTGCGTGGGCGCTGCATCTGCTGGCCGGACAGGCGCAGTTCGGTGCCGATAGTGGCCTGCCGGCGCTGCAGGCGGGAGACACCGCGTGGTTGGCGGCGGGCGAGAGGCAACGGCATGCGCTCAGCGGTGGTGGCGAGTTGTTGGCGATACGGGTGAGCGCGGCGGGAGCATGATTCCTGGGCGCCGGTGGGCGCCATCCACGCATGGCGTGGATCTACTGCTGTGCGGTTGCCACCATGCCTGGGCACGCCGTCATGGTGCGGCTGTGGTTGGGGTCAGAGCCCTTTCCTGCGGAAAGGGAACCGACCCCGACGGTTCGTTCAATACACATCGCGCCGGTAACGACCGGCCAGCAGCATCGCTTGCTTGCCTGCGGTACCCAGCACCCGCTCGATCACTGCATCCACGCCCGGGGCCATGCCCTGCAGGCTGCCGCAGACCAGGATCGTCGCGCCTTCATCGACCCACTGCCGCAGCGTCGCCGCTTCGGCCTGCAGCCGGTCCTGCACATAGCGATGCGCGCCGCCGTCGCGGCTGAACACTGCATCCAGCCGTGCCAGCGTGCCGCTGGCCAGCATCGCCTGCAGTTCTTCGCCGAAATGGAAGTCGTGCGCGGCGGTGCGCTCGCCGAACAGCAGCCAGGTGCGGCGCGCGCCGCGCTGGGCACGTTCGTGCAGGTGCGCGCGCAGGCCGGCGATGCCGGTGCCGTTGCCGATCAGCAGCAGCGGTACATCGGTGGGCACGCCATGGAAATTGTCGTTGCGGCGCAGCCGCAGTTGCACCGGTTCGCCGATGGGCGCGTGGTCGCACAGCCAGCCGCTGCCGATGCCGGGTGTACCGTCGGCGCGCAGTTGGCGGCGCACCAGCAGCTCCACCGCGCCGTCGGCCATCACCGAGGCGATCGAGTACTCGCGATGCGGCAGCGGTTGCAGGGTTGCCAGCAGTGCGGGCAGATCACCCGGGGGAACCAGCGAGGGCAGATGCGAGCGCTCGATACGGGCCAGCAACGCCTGCCCGTCATCCAGCATGGTGTCTGCATTGAAGCCCTGTGCATCGAGCCAGGCGCGCGCGCTGTGGCGTGGGTGCTGCGGGCCGATCTCGGCGATGTCGCCGGCCTGCCACTGCACATCGACGCCAGGCGGTGGCTGCAGGCGCACCCAGTACACCGGGCCGCCGGGGCTGCCCGGATTCAGATGCTGGCGTTGCAGCAACGTCCACGGCTGATACTCGGCCGGGCTCCAGTCGGGCAGTTCAGTGGCGCCTCCGCCAAGTTGTCCCAGCAACTGCTGCCAATGTCGCAGCGCCGCCGGATCGGCATTGTCGACCTCGATCGCATCGAACAGCGGGTGCGCGCCATGCTGGCGCAGCCACTGGTCCAGCTGGTGGCCGAATCCGCAGAAGTGGCCATAGCTGCGGTCGCCCAGCGCGAGCACGCCGTACTGCAGATGCTGCAACGGAGGCGGCGTGGCCATCACCCCGCGCAGGAACGGCAGGGCGTGGTCGGGCGGATCGCCTTCGCCGGTGGTGCTGGCAATGAACAGCGCGCGCTGGCTGTCGGCCAGCAACGCTGCATCCACCTGGTGCAATCCGCGCACACGCACCGGCACGCCGGCACCACGCAGGGCCTCGGCACTGCGTTCGGCCAGTTCGCGGGCAAAGCCGGTCTGGCTGGACCAGACCAGCAGGAGCGGCGCGGTATCGGCGGACGCCGCATCATCGCGCGGACGAGTGCGCCACCACAGGGCTGCGCAGGCCAGCGCGTACAGCGCGGTGGCGATGATGGCGATCTGCGATTGCCGTGCCGGCGGTGCGCCCTGCCACCAGGATTCGCCGAGGTGCAGGCGCAGCAGCGCACAGGCGATCAGCGCCAGTACGATCAGTACAAGTGTGTTGCCGAGCCACGCACGCGATGGCCGAGTGCTCATGCGTCCTGCCCGTCGAGCAGGCGCTGGAAGGCGCTGCTGAGAAATTCCTGCGGGGCGTCTGCGGTGCGTTGCAGGTAGCGCGCGGCCAGTCCTTCGCGCTCGGCCAGCGCCATGCCCTGTTCGCGACCCAGCACGGTCAGTGCGGTAGCCCAGGCATCGGCGTGCATGGCGTCGTCGGCCACGACGGTGACCGCTGCGGCGACCTGCTGCACCGGCCTGCCCGTACGCGGGTCGAGGCTGTGGCTGTAGGCCTCGCCATCGGCCTGGTACTGGTGCCAGCGATCGCCCGAAGTGGCCACCGCCTTGCCGTCCAGCGCCAGCACCCGTGGCGGGGTTTCGGTGTGCACATCCTCTTCCGGTGCGGATTCCACCAGCACGCGCCACGGTTGGCCGTCCGGTTTGCGGCCGTAGCCGGCCAGTTCGCCGCCGACTTCGATCAATGCTGCAGCGATGCCTTGCGCGCGCAGCCAAGCGGCGACGTGATCGACGCCGAAGCCCTTGGCGATCGCAGAGAGATCCAGTTCCAGCCGGCCCGGTTGCAGCAGCGCATCATCCTGCCACTGCAGGCGCTGCCAACCGCAACGCTCACGGGTGGCCTGCAGGGTAGCGGCGTCGGGCTGGCGGCGTTCACCGGCATGTGCACCGAAGCCCCACAGTGCAACCAGCGGACCGATGGTGGGATCGAAGGCGCCGTCACTGGCGGCAGCGATGGCCTGTGCGCAGGTCACAACGTGGCGGGTCTCCGCCGGCAGCACGCACCATTGGCCAGCGTCGGCGCGGTTGTAGCGGCTCAGATCCGAGCCGGGCTCCCAGGTGCTCATCTGCGCGACCACGTCGTCCAACCGCGCCTGGATGCCGGCGTGCAGCGGGTGCAGGTCGCGCTGGCGCGACGCGACCAGCGACACGCTCCAGGTGGTGCCCATGGTGGTGCCACCGAGGCGGGCGATGTCGAGATGGGAATCGGTCATGGTGATGCGTTGCGGTGGCGATGCCGGGGAACGCCCGGCATCGCGGTCCACATTACTGCGGCAGCACTTCCAGCGTGGCGACGTAGCTCAGGCGGCGCTTGGCGGCCTGCTTCACCGACGTCTTGTTGTCCTCGGTGCCGGTCTCCAGCCAGTACATGCCGGCTTCCGGCCAGGTCACCTTGATCTCGCCCTTGGCATCGCTGGTCAGCTTCAGCTCGTCCTGCGCGTTGCGGTAGCGGGTGGCGCCACGCACGATCTCGAACTGCAGGCCGGCGGTCGGCTTGCCATCGACCAGCACGCGGAAGGTGGCTTCCTCGCCGGCGAACAGGTCATTCGGGTGGCCGACGGCGACCAGCTCGATGCCACGGTTGGTCGGCTTCAGCGCGGTGTCGTTCGGCGCACCGTTGGTGACAAAGGTCTCCACGCGGCCGATCGACTGGCTCACTTCCAGCTTCTTCGCGTCCTTCGGCAATTCACCGAAGGTAGCCGCGCTGCCGCGCCAGCGCTTGCGCTCGCCGTTCTGCTCGTACGTGGCGAACAGGCCGTCATTGACCGACGCGATGCGGTAAGTGCCCGACTGCTTCAGTTCGATGTCGAACACGCTGCGGTACTTGCCGGTCGACGCGTTCTGCGGCTGCACGGTGCTGCCGTCCGGCGCGGTGATCACCAGCGATTCCAGGCGCAGCGGCACGTGGTTGAAGTAGAACAGATCGTTGGAGACCGCACCGTCGACGGTGATCCACGGCGCGTTGCCGGCGATCACGGTCTGCGAGGGCAGCAGCCAGGCCTTGTGGGCCAGGGCGGAGAAGGGAAGGGCAGCGGCCAGGGCGGCGGCGAGGACGAGCGTGCGCTTCATGCGGAAGACTCCAGTTGGAAGGGGTCGGATCCCTTTCCAGCGGAAAGGGCTCTGACCCCGAGGGATAGGGCGATGGGGTCAGAGCCCTTCCTGCGGAAGGGATCCGACCCCGGCTCAGGCGGTTATGGTTTGACGGCAAGGGTGACCTGGCCCAGTTCGGTGGCGCCCTGCGCCTTGCCGTTCTGCGCGGCGGTGGCCGGCCAGGTGAAGGGGATCTTCAGCAGTTCGCGGCCACCGACTTCGCGCACCGCTTCCACCACCAGGGTGTAGTTGCCCGGGGCCAGTTGCTTCAGTGCCGGCTGCCTGTCGTTGAACGACAGCGCGTGCTTGCCGGCCGGGCGGGTCGGGCCGGTCACGCCGTCCACCGGCACCTGCAGGGTGCGGCCGCTCTTGCGCCACCACTGGCGCAGGTCCGGCAGCCATTTGGTGCCGTGGCCTTCGCTGTTGCTGGTCTGCTGGTACCAGACCGACAGGTTGGCCGCGACCTTCTGGTCGGCGCCTTCCAGCCACACCGCCACGTACGGGCGGTGGTACTCGGCCACGTTGAGCTTGGGCACTTCGACGTTGATGTCGAGGGTGGTGGCGTACGCCGGCGAGGTGGCCAGCAGGCCGCTGAGGGCGATGGTCAGGGTGACGCGCATGGGGCGGCTCCGGAAACGAAGGAAAGTCAGTGGATCAGCAGCAGGGCGATCAGCAGCGGAATCATCAGGCCGAGGCCGACCAGCGGCCAGGTCATGCGCCGCTGGCGTGCATGCAGGTGCAGCAGGAACAGGCCGGTGATGCAGAACACCAGGCAGGCCACGGCGAACAGGTCCAGGAACCAGCTCCACGCCGGGCCCGCGTTGCGGCCCTTGTGCAGGTCGTTGAGGTAGGACACCGCGCCGCGCGAGGTTGATTCGTACTCCACCGCGCCGGTCCCGCGATCGATGCTCAGCCAGGCGTCGCCGCCGGGGCGCGGCAGCGACAGGTAGATCTCCTCGGCCGACCACTCTGCCGGGCGCCCGCCGATGGCGATGCCCAGCTGCGTGTCCAGCCATTGCCGGGCCGGGCGCGGAATCGGTGCATTGCCGTTTTCGCGCGTGCCGAGCTGGCCGAGCAGATCGGCCGGCAGTTCCAGATGCTGGTTCTGCACCTGGGGTTTGGCTTCGATCTTCGCGGCGTGGTTGAGGGTCAGGCCGGTCACCGCGAACAGCAGCATGCCGATCAGGCACACCGCCGAGCTGATCCAGTGCCACTGGTGCAGCGTCCGCAGCCAGAAGCCACGGTTCTGTTGCTGCGCCACGGTGGAAGAGGCAGGACGGCTCACGGCACGGTTCGAGGCGGACGGGGACTGCCCATTACATCATTGATGAGAATAGCTCGCAATTGCGTGTCGTTCTGTATCGCTGGAGGGCGATTGCCGGCCAGCGGCCGGCACTACCGATCGGTAGATCCACGCCACGCGTGGATGAAGCGGTGCCGACCAAGGTCGGCACCCACCGGGGCCGGGCGCGGCGATCAGAACTTCGCGTTCAACGAGATCCAGTAGCTGCGGCGCTGGTCCTTGGTCGCGTAGTCGTCCACGCAGTTGAACTCGCTCTGGCTGATCAGCAGGCACGACTGCGAAACGAAGTCCTTGTCGAACAGGTTGTTGACCCGTGCGTTCACCGTCAGCCATGGCGTGGCCTTCCAGCTGCCACCGAGATGGAAGATGGTGTAGTCCTGGTAGTAGCGGGTGTGGCTGGCGCCGTTGGCGTCCAGCAGCGTGTCGCGGTAGCGGTCGTAGCGGCCTTCGCCGATCAGCGACAGGCTGATCGCTTCGTTGACCTGCCAGTTGAGGCTGGCATTGGCCATGTGCCTGGCCGGCATCGTGCCGCTGATCGGCAGGCCCTTCTGCGCGCCGCTGGTCTGCTCGCTCCTGGTCCAGGTGTAGTTGCCGCGCAGCTGCAGGGTGTCGAGCAGGTCGACATGCGCGGCCAGTTCGGCACCGCGGGTCTCGGCCTTGTCGATGTTCACGCTCTGGGTGAACGTGCTGTAGCCCAGTGCCGCCCAGCCCGGGCCGATGTCCACGCAGTAGCCGCTGCCGGCGCGGGCTACTTCGCAGTTCGCAAAGGTGCCGCCGCTGGCGATCTTGTCTTCGAACGTGTTGAAGAAGCCGGTGACGTTGAAGCCCCAGCGCTGGCCTTCATAGTAGGCGGCCAGTTCGTAGTTGGTGCTGGTTTCAGGCTTGAGGTTCGGCGAACCGACCAGTGGCAGCGCGCCCTGGCCACCGAAGCCGGTGATGCCCGGGAACAGCTGGTCCGGACGCGGGGTCTTGTAGCCGGTGCTGACGCCGCCCTTGAAGGTCCACGCATCGCTGGCATTCCACACCAGGTAGCCACGCGGACTGACATGGCTGCCGAATACGTTGTGGTCGTCGTAGCGCAGGCCGAAGGTGGCGGTGAGGGTGTCGGTCAGCGCCCAGTTGTCCTCGGCGAACAGCGCCCACATGCGGTGCATCTGCTTGACGTTGCTGCGGTAGCCGGCGCCATCCATGCCGAACACACCGTCGACCATGTCAGTGTCGTTGTACTGGCCGCCCACGGTCAGCGTGTGCGCGCCGAAGTCCAGGTCGAGCATCGTGTCGAGCACGTAGCCTTCCAGTTCCATGGTGCGCAGCGGGCGCGGCAGGAACGCCTGCAGGCGCGCCATCTCGCTCGGGTTGAGGGCAACCAGGGCGTTGCCGCGGCCGGCCGCACAGTTGTTGGCAGCACCGGTGCGGCGGCAGACGTCATTCCATAGCGTCTGCAGGTTGGCGCGCTCTTCCAGGGTCAGCGGCAGCGAACGGCCCAGGTTGCTGCTCTTGCTGTGGGTCAGCGAGGTCTGCCAGGTACCGAAGCTGTAGCGGCCCTGATGGGTCAGCGACAACTGGTCGCGTTCGTAGCGCTGGTAGGCGGTGTAGCCCACGCGCGGCTGCACCACGCGACGGGTGACGGTACCGCTGCCGTTCGGGTTGGGAATGACGGCATTGCCGACGCGCCACAGGCTGGCCAGGCTGTCGAGGGTGCCGGTCTGGCCTTCGCTGTTGTCGAACTTCTGCCGCGACACGTCGTAGTCCAGCCACAGTTCGTGATCGTCGTTGATGCGGACGTCCAACCGCACGCCGCTGTTCCAGTTGGTGTTGGCCACCGACTTGCCACCACCGCCGAAGCCGATGCTGCGCTCCCACAGGGTGCCGTCGGGCAGGGACAACGCATCCCATTCCGGGTTGGAAGCCTTCGCGTCGTAGTAGCTGCCGCGTACTGCCAGGCTGAGGCGCTCCTTCAGCAAAGGGCCGCTGAGGTAGAGGTCGGTGGTGCGTGCATCGCCGAACTGGTCGTCCTGCTGCACGGTGAAGCCCTGGCTGACCGAACCGTGCCAGCTGTCCTGGTTTCGGCGGGTGATGATGTTGATGACACCGCCCATCGCGTCCGAACCGTACAGCGTGGACATCGGCCCGCGCACGACTTCGATGCGTTCGATCGCATCCAGCGGGGGCAGGTAGGCGAACTGGCCGCCACCGAAGTTGTTCGGATAGATCTGGCCGACATTGCTCTGGCGGCGGCCGTCGATCAGCACCAGGGTGTACTCGGACGGCAGGCCGCGCATCGACACGGTGGCGCGGCCGTTCTTGTCGGTCGCTTCCAGGCCGACGTCGATGCCTTCGACGTCGCGCAGCGCATCGACCAGGCTGGTGTACGGGCGCTTGCTCAGTTCCTCGCGGCTGACCACGCTGATGCTGGCCGGGGCATCGATCACCTTCTGCTCGAAGCCGGCGGCGGTGACCACCACCTTGTCCAGCGTCTGCGGCGCGCCTGCGGCGTCACCGTGGGCGAAGGCGGGGCTGGCGCAAGCCGCCAGCACGGCGCTGGTCAGCAGGGTACGGGACAGGGACGAACGGACACGATGGCGCTGAGCCATGGCAGTTACCTCGAAGGATGCAGGGTGGCGCGGTGCCGTGCGCGAAGGGCGCGGCAGGCACGGAAGGGCCGGTCAGGGGCGGCAGGGATGAAGCAGGCAGCGGCGTGCAGGCGCGACCGCGCAGGCGGTCACGTCGGGCCGTGGATCAGGCGAGCGGCGGCGCCTGGCCGCGTTGCTGACGGCGCCCGGGCGCATCGGCCCAGGGCGTGTCCGGAGCGGCCAGCGGCCAGTCCGCGCGCACGCCGGGCATGGCCGGCATGGCGGGTACGAGGTCGAGCTCAGTGCGCAGCCAGTGGCTGGCCAGCAGCAACGGCGGGCGTGCCTTCTCGGCCGACTTCACCGGAGCGGAGGCGCAGCGGCGCAGCTTGGCCGGCGCCTCTTCCTGCAGGGGCGCTTCGCCTCCGCGCTCCTCCAACGGCACCTGCACGGCGATGCCGGCGTGGGCCTGTGGCAGCAGCGGCAGGGTGCCCAGCAGCAACGCCAGCATTGCCACCCACGCCAGCAGGCTGGCCAGCGCAGGACGCTGGCCGCGCATGGCGGTGCCCATCTTGCGATGGATGAGTGGGCGAGGGCGAAGCGGGCGCAGCAAGCGGGGGTTCCCTGGGGCTGCCGGCAGCGGCCGGCATCAACGGGGCGTGATTGTAATGAGAGCTGTTAGCTGTTGCAAATGAGAATGATTGCCAAAATGTCGCAGGCCGGCCCGGCAAGGCTCAGACTTCGCTCCAGCGCCGCAACAGGTTGTGGTACACGCCGGTCAGCTGCAGGACCGCCTCGGCGTCGCCGCCGGTCTGCCGCAGGCGCTCGATCGCGCCATCCATTTCCCACAGCAGGCGGCGCTGCACATCGTCGCGGATCATGCTCTGCACCCAGAAGAACGAGGCCACGCGCGCGCCGCGGGTGACCGGCCGCACCTGGTGCAGGCTGCTGGACGGATACACGACCAGGTCGCCGGCCGGCAGCTTCACTTCGTGCTCGCCGTAGGTATCGCTGATGATCAGCTCGCCGCCTTCGTATTCGTCCGGCGCCGACAGGAACAGGGTGCAGGAGATGTCCGAACGCAGCTGTTCGCCATTGGCCAGGTTCATCACCGCGCCATCGACGTGGTAGCCATAGGTGCCGCCACCGCTGTAGCGGTTGAAGCGTGGTGGCAGGTACTTCAGCGGCAGCGCGGCACTGAAGAACAGCGGGTGCCGGGCCAGCGCGACGAGGATGATCTCGCCCAGTTCGCGGCGCAGCGGCGAAGCCTCGGGCAGCTGCTGGTTGTGCTTGGCCTGTGCGCCCAGATGCCCCACGGTTTCGCGGCCATCGGTCCAGTCGGCGGCGTCGAGGCGGCGGCGGAAGTCGGCGACCTGGTCGGCGCTGAGAATGTCGGGGATGTGCAGCAGCATGCGGGACTCCTCAGAGGGACGGCGGTGCGACCAGGGCGCGCACCTGTGGATGCGGTGACGCGGCCAGCTCCGGCACGATGTGCGCCATGAATGCCGGGCTGCCGTGCGCCAGTGCGAGCCGCAGCCAGTGCACGGCCTGCTCGACCTGGCCGGCCTGCAGCAGGATCGAGGCGTAGTTGGCCTGGCCGCGGAAATCACCGGCCTCGGCCGCGCGCTGGTACCAGGCCAGCGCCGCCTGCGGATCGGGTGCGGTATCCAGCCCGTCTTCGAGGTGGCGGGCCAGCAGGTTCATCGATTTGGCGTGGCCCAGGTGCGCGGCACGGGTGTACAGGGCCAGTGCCTGCGCGCGGTCCTGCGCAATGCCGCGGCCGGTGGCCAGCAGGTTGGCCAGGTTGTACAGGCCCCAGTCCAGGCCGGTGTCGGCCGCGCGCCGGTACCACACCGCCGCCAGCGCCAGGTTGACCGCCGTGCCGTGGCCCAGCTCATGGCAGCGGCCGAGCATGTTCATCGCCATCGGCGCGCCGTTGTTGGCGGCGGTTTCGTACCAGAGCAGCGCCGCCGAGGCGTCCTGCGCGGTGCCTTTGCCTTCCATGTGCATCTGCGCGAGCAGCAGTTGTGCATCGACCTGCCCAGCCTGCGCAGCGTCGCGCACGCGTACGAACGCGGCCTGCGGATCGTGCTGCAGCAGTTCGGCCAGGGCGTCGCTGTCGATGGGGGTACGGGTTGCCATGGGGTGAGTATCGCCGGAAACAAAAACGGCGGCAGGAGAGCCTGCCGCCGTGGTGGAGCGAAGCTACATCAGAACTTCACGTTCAGTGCCAGGGTGGTCGAGCGACCCGGGGCGATGCTCGCGTAGTGCGAGGCATAGGCCTTGGTGAAGTAGGTCTTGTCGGTCAGGTTCTGCACGTTGAGCTGCAGGCTGATGTTGTCCTGGATCGCGTAGCTGGCCATCGCGTCGAAGCGGGTGTAGCTGGCGATCCACTTGGTGTTGGCGACGTCACCGTACTGCTTGTCCGAGTAGAACGCACCGGCACCGACGGTCAGGCCGATGGGGAAGCGGTAGGTGGTCCACAGGTTGGCGCTGTGCTTGGCGGTGTTCGGGAATACGTTGCCGTTGTACGGCGAGGGCACGTAGACGTTGGACGGGCAGGTGCGGCCGACCGGTGCACCACAGACGAAGCCGTTGTCCTTCAGTTCCGAGTCCAGGTAGGTGTAGCCGCCGTACAGGCTCCAGGCGTCGGTCAGCTGGCCGGTGAAGCCCAGCTCGAAGCCGTTGATTTCCTTCTTGCCGGCATTCTGGCTGGTGCCGTTGTCGACCGTCACGCGCGCGTTGTTCATCACCGTGTGGAAGATCGCCGCGGTGAGGTTCAGGCGCTGGTCGAACAGGTCCCACTTGGTGCCCAGCTCGAGGTTCTTCGTATCCTGCGGCTTGAGGTCGGCCACGGCGGCGCTCAGGCCGTCCGAACCATCACCACCGTCCATGCCCGGCGGAGTCGAGGAGGTGCCCCACGACAGGTAGATGCTGCCGTTGGCGGCCGGCTTGAACACCACGCCGGCCTGGTAGTTCAGGAAGTCGTTGCTGTTGCGCACGCGGGTCGGTGCCTTGCCGGCCACCGGGGTGGTCAGGGTGGTGCGGAAGTCGTCGTAGCGCAGGCCGAGGTTGATCATCCACTGCTCATTGAGCTCGATGGTGTCGAACACGTAGGCCGAGGTGGTCCTGGTGCGCTGCTCTACGTCCAGTGCCTTGTCGCTGCGGTACACCGAATGGGTGGCCGCCCACGGATCGCGCGGGTTCGGATTGGCGAAATCGGTGCAGTTGTAGCCGGTGGCCGCGCCGGTGGTCGGGCACTTGCTGTTGCCGGTGAGCGGGTTGCTGGTGCCCGGGGTCATCAGATAGCTGCCGCGGGTCATCTTCTCGTCGCTGTATTCCACGCCCGCGCTGTAGCTGTGCTTGAGCGCACCGGTCTGGAAGGCACCGGTCAGGCCCAGCTGGTCGGCGAAGCTCTTGACGTCGACGGCACGGCTGTTGGTCCGGCGCCACAGGGTGCCGTAGTTGTTCGGGTTGCCCTGGCTGTCGTCCGGCTGGGTCCACAGGTAGTCGTTGCTGGTGTTGCCCAGGCGCGCGATGTTGCGCAGCTTGTGGCCGCCGAAGTCGTAGCTGGCATCCAGGGTGCTGATGTCGGCGCGGGTACGCTGGAAGTCACGGTCGACCAGGCCGTAGTAGTTGTTGCGGTCCGGCACCATCGGGCGGCCGTCGACCCACTTCGAGGCCGGCGCACCGTTCGGGTTGCCATACGGGAAGCCACC
The DNA here is from genome assembly GCF_059369255.1 of Stenotrophomonas sp. YJH_SMC_110. Classification (NCBI taxonomy): domain Bacteria; kingdom Pseudomonadati; phylum Pseudomonadota; class Gammaproteobacteria; order Lysobacterales; family Lysobacteraceae; genus Stenotrophomonas; species Stenotrophomonas sp. YJH_SMC_110. The sequence goes on from NZ_JCAFSM010000007.1 coordinate 107,463, forward strand.
CGCGTCCGGCAGGTCATCGCTCTGCATGTGGTAGTGGCTGGCGATCAGCTGGGCCGGGCCGTTCAGGCCGAACGCGATCGACGGCGCGATACCCCAGCGGCTGACATTGGCGGCGTCACGGCCAGCGATGTCCGATTCGTGCTTCATCAGGTTCAGGCGCGCGGCGATGCCATCGCCCAGCACGTAGTTGGCGTCCACGGTGCCGCGCGCGTAGCTGTCGGTGCCGATGCCCATGCTGGCGCTGGTCTCGTTCTTCAGCTTCGGCGTCTTGCTGACCAGGTTCAGGCTGCCACCGCCGGAATCACGGCCGCCGTAGGCCGAGCTCGGGCCCTTGACTACTTCCACCTGCTCCAGGTCGAAGATCTCGCGGGTCTGCGAGCCGACGTCGCGCAGGCCATCGACGAAGACGTTGCTCTGCGAATCGAAGCCACGGATGAAGGGACGGTCGCCGGTGGGGTTGCCGCCTTCGCCGGCACCGAAGGTGATGCCCGGCACCATGCGCAGCGCATCCTGCAGGTTGGTCGCACCGGTTTCGGCGATCAGCTTCTCCGAGACGATCGACACCGACTTCGGGGTGTCCAGCAGTTCAGCGGTGAACTTCGGCGAGGACGGATTGAACCAGCTGCCGCGCACCTGCACCTTGCCCAGGTCGGTGGCCTTGCGGGAGGAGGCTGCGTCAGCGCTGTCGGCCGCCTGTGCGGCCAACGGCGCGAAGCCGGCGGCCAGGGTGGCGGTGGCGAGCAGGGAAACGCGCGGGGCGCGCTTGCGGGACGTGATGTGGGTCATGGCTTGGGTGGTAGTGGCTGGGATCGGAAAGGGGCGAGGGCCGAAGCGCAGACAGCGCGACGGCATGTAGAGGGCGTTTTCTGTAGAGCCGAGCCGATGCTCGGCTGGGCGGCGGACGACTCCAGGCGCACGGCAATGGCCGCAGGGCGCCTCAGCTGGCGTGCGGTGCGGGCGGTGCGTGGCCGGGGTTCAACCGCAGTGCGGGATCGTGCAGCTGCCAGTGCAGGGCATCGGAGCGCCACAGCGGAACATGCGCGACCAGGGCGGCGCGCGGGGGAGCCAGTCCGGTACAGGGCGTTGTGCCCTCGCCATCCAGCGGCGGCTCCGGTGCTGGCACCGCATGGCGCGGGCACTCGTCCGCCGGCGGGGCCGGCATCGGCATAGCCTGCTGAAGATCTTCAGCGTGTGCCTGCCAGCCGTAGGTGGCGGGTCCATCGCGCCCTTCGTGCAGGGCCGACCAGCCCAGCAGCAGCGTCAGCAGCAGGGCCACAGCCAACGGCCACCCATGGCGGGCAAGCTGGCACAGCGTGGCGGCGGGCGCGGGCAAAGCCATGGCGCAGGGGACGGAGTCGTTACGAAGATGTTACGTAGGATAACATCAACGATAATGATTCGCATATGCGCGGGCGAACGAGCGGTCTGGAGGCCCGGGGAGGCCCCTGAACGCCTCTCAGCGCGCTCCGCTGGCTTCCACCCCTGGGCGGAGTCGCCGGCGGCCGAACGCCGCGTCAATCGCGGTCGTCGCGGGTCCAGACGGCGTCGTGTTCGCGCTTCACCGGGAACTTGGGTACCGGCGTATAGGCCGGGGCGCACAGGGCGCGGCCATCGCGCACGTCGAAGCGCGCGCCGTGCAGCACGCATTCCACGCTGCCTTCGTCGGTGTTGAACTCGCCCGAGGACAGCTCGAACTCCTCATGCGTGCACTGGTCTTCCAGCGCGTACAGCTCGCCGTCGAGGTTGAACACCACGATCGGCGTGCCGGTCACTTCGTCGAACACGCTCTTCATTTCACCGGGCAGCAGCTCGTTGCCGGCACACACGAAGGTCCAGGTATCGCTCACGCGGCGGCTCCGGCCAGTGGCTTTTCCAGGACCTCGAAGCGCAGGTCGTCGCGCTTGGGGATTCCGAAGCGTTCGTCGCCATACGGGAACGGCTTCTTGATGCCGGTACGCTGGTAGCCGCGGCGCTCGTAGAAGGCGATCAGTTCGTCGCGTACGTCGATCACCGTCATCTGCATCACCGGCACCTTCCATTCGCGTGCGGCGTGCGCTTCGGCGGCGTCCATCAGCTGCTTGCCGACCCCGCCGCCCTGCTGGGCAGGATCGACCGAGAACATGCCGAAGTAGCCGTTGCCGTCGACGTCGGCAACGTGGGCGCAGGCCACAAGAACGCCTTCGCGCTCGGCCAGCAGGATGGTCGAGCGCGGGCGGTCGAGGTCGGCCTGGATGCCTTCGGCGTCGATGCGGGCGCCATCCAGCAGGTCGGCTTCGGTGGTCCAGCCAACGCGGCTGGCGTCGCCCCGGTAGGCCGAGGTGACGAGGGCGATCAGGGCGGGGATGTCGGCCGGCGTGGCGGCGCGGAAGGTCAGGGTGCTCATGGCCCCATTCTAGGTGGGGCGTGGGCGGGCGCAAATGGGGGAGTGGGGTCAGATCCCTTTCGCAACGCGAAAGGGATCTGACCCCGGCATCTACTGACTCAACGGCAGGCCATGGACCGACTGGCACGGGCCCGGAATCGGCAGATGCTCGGGGTCAGATCCCTTTGCGCAGCGAAGGGCCCTGACCCCCTGCTACCAGGAGCAGCCCATGCCAAGGCCACGGCGCATCGATGCGCCCGGATATCCGCAACATGTCGTCCAGCGCGGCAACAATCGTCAGCGCGTGTTCTTTGCGGATGGCGACCGCGTCGCCTACCTGCGCCTGCTGTGTCATCACGCAGACCAGCAGCACTGCCGGGTCCACGCTTATGTGCTGATGGACAATCACATCCACCTGCTGGCGACACCCGATGTGTCCGGCGGCTTGTCTCGGATGATGCAGGCGGTAAACCGGGCCTACGTGCGCCGGGTGAACGATCGACAGGGCCGCACGGGAACCCTGTGGGAAGGACGTTTCCATTCCACGCAGGTGGATACGGATCGCTATCTGCTGGCCTGCCAGCGCTACATCGAGCTCAATCCGGTGCGGGCGGGGAGGGTGGCGCATCCCGGCGACTATCGCTGGTCCAGCTATCGGGCCAATGCGCGGGGAACGTGCAACGCGCTGCTTACACCACACCCGGCGTTCGATTTGATGGCCTTCGATGTGGAAGAGCGGCGAAGGCGGTATGTGGAGTTCATTGCGCAGGGCATTCCTGCGGGTGATCTGGTCGCGATCCGGGCAGCGTTGCAGTCACAGCGCCGGTTGGTGGGGACGTTGCTGGGGTCAGATCCCTTTCGCGTCGCGAAAGGGATCTGACCCCGGTGTGCCGGCTCAGCCCAGAAGCTTGCGCACCTTGGTCAGCGCGGTCATGAAGCGCTCGATCTCGGCGTGCGTGTTGTAGAACGCCAGCGAGGCACGGCAGGTGGCGGCGACGCCGAAGTACTGCAGCAGCGGGTGTGCGCAGTGCTGCCCCGAGCGCACGGCCACCCCTTCCAGGTCGAGCAGGGTGGCCAGATCGTGCGCATGCGCGCCATCGATCAGGAACGAGACCACGGCGGCCTTCTCCGGCGCTTCGCCGATGATGCGCAGGCCGTCGACGCGGCGCAGCTCCTCGGTGAAGTGCGCCAGCAGTTCGGCTTCGCGGGCTTCCACGTTCTCCTGGCCGAGCTGCTGCAGGTAGTCGGCGGCCACGCCCAGGCCGATGAAACCGGCGATGTTCGGGGTGCCGGCTTCGAACTTGTGCGGGGCATCGTTGAACACGGTGCCGTCGAAGCTGACTTCCTTGATCATCTCGCCGCCGCCGAGGAACGGCGGCATCGCGTCCAGGTGCTCGCGGCGCGCCCACAGCGCACCAGTGCCGGTCGGACCGCACATCTTGTGGCCGGTGATGGCGTAGAAGTCGCAGCCGATCGCGGCGACGTCGACCTTGCGGTGCGGCACCGCCTGCGAGCCATCGACCACGGTGATGATGCCGCGCTTGCGCGCTTCACGGCAGATCTCGCGCACCGGATTGACCGTGCCCAGCACGTTGGAGACATGGGTGACCGCCAGCAGCCTGACCTCCGGGGTCATCGCCGCGCGCAGCGCATCCAGGTCCAGCGCGCCATCGGGCGTGATCTCGGCCACGCGGATGGTGGCGCCGGTACGTTGCGCGACCAGCTGCCACGGCACGATGTTGGCATGGTGTTCCATGCGCGTGATCAGGATCACGTCGCCGGCCTTCAATCGCGGCAGCGCCCACGAGTAGGCCACCAGGTTGATGGCGAAGGTGGTGCCGCTGCACAGCACCAGGTCGCTGGCGCGCACGTTGAGGAAGCGTGCCAGCTTGTTGCGTGCGCCTTCGTAGGCGTCGGTCGCTTCGCTGCCCAGTGCATGCACCGCGCGGCTGACGTTGGCGTTGTAGCGGCGGTAGAACTCATCCACCGCGCCGATCACCTGTACCGGCTTCTGGCCGGTGTTGGCGTTGTCGAAATAGACCAGCGGCTTGCCGTGCACTTCACGCATCAGCAGCGGGAAGTCGAGGCGGACGCGATCCCAGTCCGGGGCGCCGGTGCGTTCTTCGATCGGGCGTGGCGTGGACAGGTTCATGCCACACCCGCCTCGGCCAGGGCCTTGTCCAGGCGGCGTGCCAGCTGCTCGCGCAACGCGTCCGGCAGGATCTTCAGCGGTTCATGGCAGAACGCAGCGCTCAGCAGTGCCTGCGCCTGGACCTGGGGCAGGCCACGCGAGCGCAGGTAGAACAGCGCATTGGCATCGAGCTGGCCGACGGTCGCGCCGTGCGCGGCCTTCACTTCATCGGCGTCGATCACCAGCGTCGGCTGGGTGTCGATCTCGGCATCGGCCGACAGCAGCAGGTTCTTGTTGGACAGGTTCGCGTCGGTGCCGTCGGCGCCTTCGCGGATCTGGATGCCGCCATGGAACACCACACGGCTGCGGTTGGCGGCAACGCCGCGCCACAGCAGCTCGCAGGCGGTATCGCGCGCGATGTGGTCGATGCCCAGGCGGGTCTCGACGTGGCGGCGGCCATTGCCGAGCAGCACGCCGTTGGCGGTCAGCCGGGCGTTGTCGCCTTCCAGGCGCACGTTCAGTTCGTGGCGGCTGAGCGCGGCGCCCAGTTCCAGGTCCACGCGGTGGTACTGCGCGTCGCGGGCCAGCACCGCGTCGGTACGCAGGAAGCTGGTCTGGCGGGCGCTGCCGGCCTGCACGCGGGCGTGCTTGAGTACGCCATCGCGGGCGACGTGGGCATGCAGCACGGTGTTGTCCAGGTGGGCGGAGTCACCCACGCTGAAGCGGTGCTCGACCACGCCCAGGCTGGCGCCGGCGCGCAGTTCGATCAGGTGGCGATGGTGCCAGGCCAGGTCGGCTTCGCCGGCGACGCTGGCGAATACCAGCTGCAGCGGCGTTTCGACCTGCACGCCTTCATCCACGCGCAGCACGACGCCTTCATCGGCCAGTGCGGCGTTGAGCCGGGCGAAGATCTCTTCGCTGCGCTCGTAGCGACGGCCAAGGAAACGCACGGCGTCTTCGCCAGCGGCCAGCGCGGCCGACAGCGGCTGCAGCTGCACGCCGGACGGCAGGGCCTGCACATCGCTCAGCGTGGCATCCAGGCGGCCGTTGACGAACACCAGGCGCGGCGCCGGGATGTCGTCCAGCAGCGCGGCGTCCAGCGCCGGCGCCTGCAGCGGCGCTGCAGCGAACGCACGGCGTTCCAGCTGGCGCAGCGAGGTGTACTTCCAGGCTTCATTGCGGGCGGCGGGCAGGCCGTCGCGCAGGGCCGCATCCAGCACTTCGCGGCGCGCATCGCTGCCACAGAAGGCCTGGGCCATGGAGTCAAGCAGGGCGCTCATCAGACCGCCGCCTCGGGCACGACCCGGTCCTTCAGGAAATCGTAGCCGTGCGCTTCCAGCTCCAGCGCCAGCTCGGGGCCGCCGCTCTTGACGATGCGACCATCGGCCAGCACGTGCACGACGTCCGGCTTGATGTAGTCCAGCAGGCGCTGGTAGTGGGTGATGACCAGGAACGAACGGTCGGCGCCGCGCAGTGCGTTGACGCCGTCGGCCACGCTCTTCAGCGCGTCGATGTCCAGGCCCGAGTCGGTCTCGTCCAGGATCGCCAGCTTCGGTTCCAGCACGGCCAGCTGGAAGATCTCGTTGCGCTTCTTCTCGCCGCCGGAGAAGCCTTCGTTGACGCCACGGTGCAGCAGTTCGTCCTTCAGGTGCAGCACGGCCAGCTTCTGCCGCACCAGCTTGAGGAACTGCATGGAATCGAGTTCTTCTTCGCCGCGCGCCTTGCGCTGGGCGTTCAGTGCCGCGCGCAGGAAGTAGGTGTTGTTCACGCCCGGGATTTCCACCGGGTACTGGAACGCCAGGAACAGGCCGGCGGCGGCACGTGCTTCCGGGTCCTGCTCCAGCAGGTCGACGCCGTCGAACTGCACGCTGCCTTCGGTCACTTCGTAGCCGTCGCGGCCGGCCAGGACGTTGCCCAGGGTGGACTTGCCGGCGCCGTTCGGGCCCATGATGGCGTGCACCTGGCCGGGCTTCACATCCAGCGACAGGCCCTTGAGGATTTCCTTGTCGCCGATGCGGGCGTGGAGGTTTTCGATCTTCAGCATGGTGGGGGTTTCCGTGGGGCGGGCCAGGGCCCGCCGGTAAAGAGAATGCGTTTGCGAGGGGCAGGGGCGGGCGGTCAGCCCACCGAACCTTCCAGCGAGACTTCCAGCAGCTTCTTGGCTTCCACCGCGAACTCCATCGGCAGTTCGCGGAACACCTGCTTGCAGAAGCCGTCGACGATCATCGACACCGCGTCTTCCTGGCTGATGCCACGGGCGCGGCAGTAGAACAGCTGGTCATCGGAGATCTTGGAGGTGGTGGCCTCGTGCTCGACGGTGGCGCCCGGGTTCTTCACCTCGATGTAGGGGAAGGTGTGGGCGCCGCACTGCTTGCCGATCAGCAGCGAATCGCACTGGGTGTAGTTGCGCGCGCCCTCGGCGTTGCGGTCCACCCGCACCAGGCCGCGGTAGGTGTTCTGGCCACGGCCGGCGCTGATGCCCTTGCTGACGATCTTGCTCTTGGTGCGCTTGCCGACATGGATCATCTTGGTGCCGGTGTCGGCCTGCTGGCGGTGATGGGTCAGCGCGACCGAGTGGAACTCACCGACCGAATCGTCGCCCAGCAGCACGCACGAGGGGTACTTCCAGGTGATCGCCGAGCCGGTCTCGACCTGGGTCCAGGTGACCTTGCTGCGCGCGCCACGGCATTCGGCACGCTTGGTCACGAAGTTGTAGATGCCACCGACGCCGTTCTCGTCGCCCGGGTACCAGTTCTGCACCGTGGAGTACTTGATCTCCGCATCTTCCAGCGCGACCAGCTCGACCACCGCGGCGTGCAGCTGGTTCTCATCGCGCATCGGCGCGGTGCAGCCTTCCAGGTAGGAGACGTAGGCCTTGTCCTCGCACACGATCAGGGTGCGCTCGAACTGGCCGGTGTGGCCGGCGTTGATGCGGAAATAGGTGCTCAGTTCCATCGGGCAGCGCACGCCCTTGGGAATGAACACGAAGCTGCCATCGGAGAACACCGCCGAGTTGAGCGCGGCGAAGTAGTTGTCACCGACCGGCACCACGGTGCCCAGGTACTGGCGCACCAGCGCCGGGTGTTCCTTGATGGCCTCGGACATCGAGCAGAAGATCACGCCCTTCTCGGCCAGTTCCTTGCGGAAGGTGGTGCCCACGGATACCGAGTCGAACACCGCATCCACCGCCACGCCGGCCAGCTTGGCGCGCTCGTGCAGCGGCACGCCCAGCTTGTCGTAGGTGTCGAGCAGTTCCTTCGGCACATCATCCAGCGAGGCGTACTTCGGGCCCTTCGGCGCGGAGTAGTAGCTGAGCGCCTGCAGGTCGATCGGCGCGATCTCCAGCTTGGCCCAGTCCGGCATCGGCAGGGTCAGGAAGTGGCGGTAGGCATCCAGGCGCCACTGCGTCATCCACTCCGGCTCGTCCTTCTTGGCCGACAGGGCACGGATGGTGTCCTCGTCCAGGCCCGGCGGCAGGGAGTCCGACTCGATCTCGGTGATGAAGCCGGCCGAATACTTGCGGCCGAGCTGCTCGTGGATCTCGCGGTTGGGGGTGTCGTCGTGGGCGACGTTTTCGATGGTTTCGGTGGCCATGGGGGCTGCCTACGGATCAGGAGACGACGTCGACAGCGATGGTGCGGCGCTGTTCGTCATCGGCAAGGGGGAGAGGGGGCAGGATCTGCGCGAGGGTGACATCGCGCAGGGCCTCGGAGACCACGTCGTTGATCAGCCGCCAGCTGCTGCGCGCGCCGCACTTGGGCGCCATGCCGCACTGGTGGTGGTCGTGGCTGCATTCGGTCAGGGCCAGTGGCCCTTCCATCGCTTCGACCACTTCGAACAGCGAGATCTCGATGGCCGGGCGGGTCAGGCGGTAGCCGCCACGGACGCCACGCAGGCCTTCGACCAGGCCGGCCTGGGCCAGTGGCTTGAGCACCTTGCTGACGGTGGGCGGCTCCAGACCGGTGAATTCGGCCAGCTCGGTGGCACTGAGCACTTCGCCCGGACGGGCGGCGAGCACGGTCAGCACGACGGTGGCGTAATCGGTGAGTTTGGTGACGCGCAACATGGGGATGCGAGTGGTTCTTAAAGCGGACTGAAATTGTACGCTTTTATTCGCCACCATCCAACCCGGGCATTCAGCCGGCGCTTGGGCCAGGCCGGGAGGACACACCGCGGCCGTTGCCGGGGCGCAATGCTGCGCCAACGGGGTGATTTTCGCAATCACCCGGAATGGGCGAGAATCCCCATTCCATTCGCTGCAAACAGCCCTCGCCGATGCCGAAGAAGATCCAAGCCCGCAAGTCCGCCATCCATGGCAACGGCGTGTTCGCCGTGGCCCCGATCAAGCAGGGCGAGCGCGTGATCCAGTACAAGGGCCTGCTGCGCAGCCACGGCGACGTTGATGCCGATGACAGCGGCGACGTCGAAAGTGGCCATACCTTCCTGTTCACCCTCAACGATGACTGGGTGATCGACGCCAACTACAAGGGCAACGACGCGCGCTGGATAAACCACAGCTGCGACCCGAACTGCGAGGCGGTGATCGAGGAGGACGAGGACGGCGACAGCCGGGGCGACAAGGTGTTCATCGAGGCACTGCGTGATATTAAGGCCGGCGAGGAGCTGACCTACAACTACGGCATCACCCTGGCCGAGCGCCACACCGCCAAGCTGAAGAAGATCTGGGAGTGCCGTTGCGGCTCGCCCAAGTGCACCGGCACGATGCTGCAGCCCAAGCGCTGATCGGTACCGGGTAGTGCCGGCCGCTGGCCGGCAAGGCGCAATCCAGGTGCCGGCCAGCGGCCGGCACCACCCGGCGGCTCTCCACCTGCCGTGCACGACAGGGTCACCGCCGCGCAAGGGCCGTTCTTCCATTCTGTGGGCTCCCCCAACCGGAGTGCCTCCATGGCAGAGCGATTGAAGGGCAAGCAGATTGCCATCCTTGCCACCCACGGCTTCGAACAGTCTGAACTGATCGAACCCAAGCGTTTGCTGGAAGCGGAAGGGGCGCGCGTCAGCGTGGTCTCGCCCGCAAAGGAAGCGACGATCAAGGGCTGGAAGGAGAAGAACTGGGGCGACGCCGTCGCGGTGGATATCCCGTTGGATGAGGCCGATCCTGCACGCTTCGATGCGGTGGTTCTGCCCGGCGGGGTCATCAATCCGGACACACTGCGCACCGATGATGCCGTACTGGCCTTCATCCGTTCAGTGGATGAAGCCGGCAAGCCCGTGGCGGCGATCTGCCATGGCCCGTGGCTGCTGATCAACAGCGGCCTGGCCGATGGCCGCGAGCTGACCTCCTGGCCTTCCCTGCAGCAGGATCTGGCGAACGCGGGTGCGACATGGCGCGATGCCGAGGTGGTGGTCGACGGCAACGTCATCACCAGCCGCAAGCCGGATGACATTCCGGCTTTCAGCGAGGCGGTCGTAAAAGCGCTTGCCGCCTGATGCGCTACCGGTAGTGCCGGCCGCTGGCCGGCAGATGCAGTGACGTGCTGCCGGCCAGCGGCCGGCACCACCTCATTTGCCCAGCAGGCCTGCCGGTACCAGGTTGCCCAGGTTCTGGTTGAAAGTGACCACCAGCTTGCCGTTCTTCACCTGTGCCGACTGCACCTGCAGGGCGCCGAGCACCCCGGCCACGGCCGGGTCCAGCTTGTAGATCGGTTCGCGCTGGGCGTAGTCGCTCAGCCACGCATTGAGCAGGCCACGGGTGCGCGAGTCGAGGCGGCCGCCCTGGTTGGCCGGGGTGAAGTCATCCACGCTCGGCTGCTGCAGGTGAAAGCCCTGGGTCTGCGCGTCGTAGCGCAGGCCGCTGCTGAGCTTCACCGTGCCCAGTCGGGCCGGGTTGCCGCCGGCGGTGGCCAGCGCGACGTCCATGCCCAGGTTCAACCGTTCGCCGGCCGGAAGGCTCAGCTGCGGGTGGCTCATGGTCAGGGCGATCAGGCCGCCGAGGGCGTCCTGGGTGCGCGGGAAGCTGCCATCGAGGTACTGCTGCACGTCGCTGGCGCCCACCGACAGTTCGCGGCCGGAAATGGAGGGAGCCGCCTGTGCACCGATCGCAGCGGCGATCAGCACGGTGGAGGCCGCGAGGCGGGTCATCAGGGAACGCAGGCGCATGTCGGTGACCGGTGGGAAGCAGATGGATGGATCAAAGAGTAGCCGCGCAGGCTGAATCGCGCGTGCATGCCGCTGCAACGGTTCAGTCCAGCGTTGGACGCAGCTGTGCCGACTGGATCTGCCAGGCGCTGCCGTCGCTGCTGGGCTGCACGCGGTACCAGCCGCCGAAGCGGAACGTGCCATTGGCGGTGACCGCACGGATCTGCACAGGGACTTCAAGCAGCCGCGGTGGCTGCCGGTCATCTCGGGCGATCGGGGTATCGCTGTGCAGGCGCAGCGTGCGCAGGTCCTGCAGCTGCCGCAGCGCGGCGTCGTCTGCATGCCGCGGGTCGCCGGGTGGGATCGTCCAGGCAGCATCGCTGGCGGCGCGGTCGCGGTTGAGGAGTGCGGCGACGTAGCGGTTGAGCATCGTCGACGGCGGCTCTGCGCCGTCGTCGACGGCGGACAGCAGCGTCATATCGCTCGCCTGCAATGCTGCGGGGCCGGTACCGGTGTCCGCTGCTGCGGCGACGGGAGCGGACGCTGCCGTGATGTGATCATTCGTCTGTGCCGCCGGGCGTGAACAACCCAGCAGCACCAGTGGTGCGATCAGGAACAGGATCCTGCGCATGCCCGCCTCCTCCCCGAGGCAACCTGGAGGGCGGCAGTGTATCGGTTGCGCCGCTATCAGCGGGAGGAGGGCAGCTGCTCCAGCGCGTCCAGCGCCGGCAGGACCTGGCCGGCGATGGCGGCCAGTGCGTGGCCGTCGGTCTCGGCGTGGCGTTGCACGATGTCGCGCAGCAGCTGGGTGGCGATCACCAGGGTCGCGCGCTCGTCGCCACTGATGCCGGCGGTACGCGGGGCCGCTTCCAGCAGGCGCATCAGGTCGCGGCCGGCGCGGTGTTCCAGTTCGATGGTGCAGCGCCCGGTGCACTGCAGCCCGTCCTTTTCGATCGGGGTTACCGAGATCCGGTAGCGGGTGGAGGGGCTGGCCATGAGGGTGTGCTCGCCGTAGCTGTGGAGGATGTGCCCACCATAGGCAAGGCCACGGCTGGCGGCGACGGCCGGCGCTGCACGCAGTGTTCCACCCGGTACGTTCCGCGCCCTTTGCGGAGCACCGGCAGCCAATGCTGGCGGGCCTGTACGGGGATTGCCGGGGCCGCGGCAACGCTGTGTTGCGGGGTGTGGTGCGGACAAAAAAAAACGGGACGGCCAGAGCCGTCCCGTCGGAATCCGCGTTGGGGCGCGCGCTTACAGCGCGGCGTCCTTCAGCTTCTTCAGCGGACGCACCTTCAGCTTGGTGGTGGCCGGCTTGGCAGCGAACCACTGCTCTTCCTTGGTGAACGGGTTGATGCCCTTGCGCTTCGGCTTGGCCGGCACATTGACGGTGGTGATCTTCAGCAGGCCCGGCAGGGTGAACGAGCCAGCGCCCTTCTTGTGCACCGAGGAGGCGACGGCGCTTTCCAGCGAGGCCAGCACAGCGCGGACGTCCTTGGCGATGACGCCGGAGGCTTCAGCGATGTGTGCAACCAGGCCGGACTTGGTCAGCACTTCCTTGATCGGCTTCGGAGCGGCCGGCTTGGCGGCTGCCTTCGTCGCGACTTTCTTCACTGCCTTCTTCGGGGCAGCCTTCTTAGCGGTCTTTGCCATGGTTTCCTGTTCCGTGAACGGTTGGTTGTGTGGTCGGCGCCGAACCCCGTCGGCAAGCGCAATGTAGGGCAACTCTCGGGCGCCGCCAATAGCCCGAAGCGCGGAAAGTGCATGTTTTTTCATATCCAGGCCGATTCAGTACATGGCCGGCGGTGGGGGACGGGGGCGCTGCAGCGTGCGCGATGGCTGCTGCCTGCCCGTTGCTGGAATGTGCGAAACCACTGAAAACAAGGGAAAAGTCCACGTCGGTCTGGCGAAGAAGTGACCAGCTGTCCGATGTCCGGCGGACGTGCGGCATGCGGCGGAGCGACGCAGGGCTAACGCGTCCCGTGCGAGAGTGGCCGTTCATCACCGCCACGCAGGAGCAGCACATGGGAATCTCGCGACACGCCACCGCGCACTGGGAAGGCGATCTGAAGTCGGGCAAGGGACAGCTGAGCACGCCGCAGAGCGGGCTGCTGGACAAGACCCGCTACGGCTTCAACAGCCGCTTCGGCGACGAGAAGGGCACCAATCCGGAGGAGCTGATCGCCGCCGCGCACGCCGGCTGTTTCACCATGGCGCTGTCGGCCAAGCTTGGTGAGGCCGGCTTCACCCCGACCTCGCTGGACACCGAGGCCAAGGTCGATCTGTCCCTGGAGGGTGGCCCGCAGCTGTCGCAGATCCGGTTGAAGGTGAAGGCCGTGGTGCCGGGTATCGACGCCGCACAGTTCCGTGCCATTGCCGATGACGCCAAGCAGAACTGCCCGGTGTCCAAGGCGCTGAGCGCGGTGCCGATCAGCCTGGAAGCCGAACTGGGCTGAGCCACGGTAGTGCCGGCCGCGGGCCGGCAACCGCATGATGCCGGGGTCCATGTAGCAGCCGGCCAGCGTTATGGCGGCCTTCCTGGTCCCCACCCTCCGGGCCGTCGCGTCCGACGTTGGCAGCGGCTCCTGCCGCTGCCTTCGGCTCTACCACCCGCCAGCGCGATCACCAATCAAGGGTGCCGGTAATCACCGTCTGCACCTGCCCGCCCGACCAGACCTCGCCGTCTTCATCGACCCGCAGGGTCAGGCGCGCGTCATGGCCGACTTCGCGGCCCTGGCTGACTTCGAACGGTGCACGGCCTCGGGGCAGCGCATCGCGCAGGTCCAGCCACGCGGCCAGCACGGCATTAGCCGCGCCGGAGGCGGCGTCCTCGAAGCGGCGGCCATTGCCGACGAAGGCACGTACTGCAAGATCGAAGCCTTCGCCGCCATCGCTGAAGGCGTAGGCAAACACGCCCATGCTGTCGGTGGATTCGGCCAGAGCCGCGACCGCGTCCCAGTCCGGGCGCAGTGCGCGCAGTGCCGCTTCATCGGCCACCTGCACCACCCACCAGCTGCGCCCGCCCTGCATGCGCGCCGGCGGCAGCGAGCCCAGCGGCCAATCCTTCAGCGCCGCCTGCAGGCGCGGGTCGGTGGCCTCGGCGATCTCCGCCAGCTGCGCGCGCGGGGTGCGGATGGCAATGCGCTGCTGCGCGCCCTCGCCGCTCACGCGCAGCGGCAGCGCACCGGCGATGCCGTCCTGCACGAGCACGCCGTCGACTGGCGCGGCCAGGCCCGCCTGCAGCACCGCATGCGCGGTGCCGACGCTGGGATGGCCGGCGAACGGGACCTCCTTCTGCGGGCTGAACATGCGCAGCCGGTAGCTGGCGCCTGCGACCTGCGGCGGGAACACGAAGGTGGTCTCGGGCAGGCGCGTCCAGCGCGCAATGGCCTGCATGCTGGCATCGTCCAGGCCTTCGGCATCAAGCACCACGGCCAGCGGATTGCCGGCACCGGCGCGCGGGGAGAACACATCCAGCTGCAGGAAACGGCGGGTGGACATCGGGCGGGACTCCAGTAGACAGGCGGCATAGCGTAGCGCGGGGCACAAAAAAGGGGACGGAGGGAATTAAGTCGCTTGTGCCCCAAGTGCCATAAGCGACTTAATTCCCTCCGTCCCCTTTTTTCGTGCGCTACCAGCGAAGGTGGCCGTCGATGACCGGCTGCACCTGGCCGCCGATCCAGACCGTGCCCTGCGCGTCGACCTGCACCTGCACGTGGCCATCGCGGCCGACTTCGCGGCCCTGGCTGGCCACGTAGTGGCCCTCGCGGCCGGGCAGGGCGTTGCGCTGCCGCAGCCAGGCAGCGATCAGAGCATTGGCGCTGCCGGTGACCGGATCTTCCGGCACGCTGGCCGCATCGGCGGGGCAGAATGCGCGCACCACACGGGTGTGGTCGGTACCGGCTTCGTCGGCGAATACGGCCACGCCGGTGGCCTCGGTGGCAAGGCTCCAGTCGCGCAGGGCGGCCATGTCCGGCGCCAGGCCGCGCACAGCGGCGGCATCGCGCAGCGGCAGCAGCCACCAGCGCGCGCCGTTGTCCCAGAGTTCGGGCACGTGCCCGTTGGCGGCGAGGGCCAGCAGTGCTTCGGGTGCCGCATCTGCGCCAGTCGCCAGTTGCCGCGCCGGTGGGCTGGCCAGCTGGATCTGGAGTGCCTCGGCCGGGCCGCTCACCCGCACGGGCAGCACCCCCGCCGCGCACTGCTGCAGCAGGGCGCCGTCGCGAGGCTGGGCCAGGCCGCAGCTCACCGCCGCCCAGGCCGCGCCGACGCTCGGGTGGCCGGCGAAGGCCAGCTCACGGGTCGGGGTGAAGATGCGGATGTGGTAGTCGGCGCCGGGCGCGCTGGGGCGCAGGAAGAACACCGTCTCGGACAGGTTCAGCCAGGCGGCCAGGGCCTGCATCTGCTCGCCGGAGAGCGCATCGGCGTCCAGCAGGGCACCCAGTGGATTCCCGGTTCCGGGGCGGGAGGCGAAGACATCGAGCTGCAGGTAACGGAGGAGGGCCATCTACGGGGATATTGCGCTTAGAATCAAAGGTTCCGCCCCCGAGGGCGGCTTCCCCACATTCTACATAGCCAATCCATGTCAGCTTCCCCCCTTGTCGATCGTTGGATCGTACTGAAGTTCGGCGGCACCTCGGTGTCGCGTCGTCACCGCTGGGACACGATCGGGAAGCTGGCGAAAAAACGCGCGGAAGAGACCGGCTCGCGCGTGCTGGTGGTGGTGTCGGCGCTGTCCGGGGTCACCAACGAGCTGACCGCGATCGCCGATGGCGCGCCGGACAGCCGTGATCGCGTGGCCGCGCTGGTCGAACGCCATGAAGGCTTCCTGGCCGAACTGGGCCTGGGCCGCGAAGTACTGGCCGAGCGCCTGGCGGCACTGCAGGGCCTGCTCGACGACCCGCGTGCGGCCACCCGTCCGCTGCAGTGGCAGGCCGAAGTGCTGGGCCAGGGCGAACTGTTGTCGTCCACGCTGGGCGCTGCCTACCTGCACGCCTCGGGCCTGGACATGGGCTGGATGGATGCCCGCCAGTGGCTGGACGCGATGCCGCCGCAGCCGAACCAGAGCGACTGGTCACAGCGCCTGTCGGTGAACTGCCAGTGGCGTGCCGACGCGGAGTGGATGCAGCGCTTCCGCGCGCAGCCGACCCGCCTGCTGATCACCCAGGGTTTCATCTCGCGGCATGCCGATGGCGGTACCGCCATCCTCGGCCGTGGTGGCTCGGATACCTCGGCGGCGTACTTCGGCGCGCTGCTCGGCGCCAGCCGCGTGGAAATCTGGACCGATGTGCCGGGCATGTTCAGTGCCAACCCGAAGGATGTGCCGGACGCGCGCCTGCTGACCCGCCTGGACTACTACGAGGCGCAGGAAATCGCCACCACTGGTGCCAAGGTGCTGCATCCGCGCTCGATCAAGCCGTGCCGCGATGCAGGCGTGCCGATGGCCATCCTCGATACCGAGCGTCCGGAACTGCCGGGCACCAGCATTGACGGCAGTGCTGCACCGGTACCAGGCGTCAAGGCGATCAGCCGCCGCAACGGCATCGTGCTGGTGTCGATGGAAGGCATCGGCATGTGGCAGCAGGTCGGCTTCCTGGCCGATGTGTTCAACCTGTTCAAGAAGCATGGCCTGTCGGTGGACCTGATCGGTTCGGCCGAGACCAACGTCACCGTGTCGCTGGACCCGTCCGAGAACCTGGTCAACACCGATGTGCTGGCCGCGCTGTCGGCCGACCTGTCGCAGATCTGCAAGGTGAAGGTGATCGTGCCGTGCGCGGCGATCACCCTGGTCGGCCGTGGCATGCGTTCTCTGCTGCACAAGCTGTCGGACGTGTGGGCCACCTTCGGCCGCGAGCGCGTGCACATGATTTCGCAGTCGTCCAACGACCTGAACCTGACCTTCGTCATCGACGAGGCCGATGCCGATGGCCTGCTGCCGATCCTGCATGCCGAGCTGATCGACAGCGGTGCGATGCCGGTGGAAGAAACCGAAGTGTTCGGCCCGCGCTGGCGCGAGATTGCCGGCACCGTGCGCCCGCGCGGCACGCCGTGGTGGCGCGGCCAGCGTGCGCACCTGCTGCAGCTGGCCGATGCCGGTACGCCGCGCTATGTCTACCACCTGTCGACGGTGCGCGCCCGCGCCCGCGCGCTGGCCGCGATCAAGCCGATCGACCAGCGTTACTACGCGATCAAGGCCAACAGCCACCCGGCCATCCTGCAGCTGCTGGAAGCCGAGGGCTTCGGGCTGGAGTGCGTCTCGTACGGCGAGCTGAAGCATGTGTTCCAGCACCTGCCGGAGCTGTCGCCGCGGCGCGTGCTGTTCACTCCCAGCTTCTGCCCGCGCAGCGAGTACGAGGCGGCGTTCGCCCTTGGCGTGACCGTCACCGTCGACAACGTCGAAGCGCTGCAGCGCTGGCCGGACCTGTTCCGCAGCCGCGAGCTGTGGCTGCGCGTCGACCTGGGGCGTGGCGAAGGCCACCATGCCAAGGTCCGCACCGGCGGCAAGGAGTCCAAGTTCGGCCTGCCGATCGCCCGCGTGGACGAGTTCGTGCGCGCGGCCACCGAGCTGGGCAGCCGCGTGGTCGGCCTGCATGCGCACCTGGGCAGTGGCGTGGAAACCGCGCAGCACTGGCGCCTGATGTGCGATGAGCTGGCCGGCTTCGCCCGCCGCATCGGCAGCGTGCACACCATCGACATCGGTGGCGGCCTGCCGATTCCGTACAGCGACGAAGACGAGCCGTTCGACCTGGACGCCTGGGCCGAGGGCCTGGCCGAGGTCAAGGCGCTGCACCCGGCATTCCGCCTGGCGATCGAGCCGGGCCGCTACCTGGTGGCCGAATCGGGCGTGCTGCTGACCCATGCCACCCAGGTGGTGGAAAAGGACGGCGTGCGCCGCGTGGGCCTGGATGCCGGCATGAACACGCTGATGCGCCCGGCGCTGTACGACGCCTGGCACGACATCGAGAACCTCAGCCGCCAGGGTGGTTATGCCGAAGCGGCGTTCGATGTGGTCGGCCCGATCTGCGAATCCAGCGATGTGTTCGGCAAGCGCCGCAAGCTGCCGGTGTCGACCGCGCCGGACGACGTGATGCTGATCGCCGACGCCGGCGCGTACGGCTATGTGATGGCCAACACCTACAACCAGCGGATGCTGCCGCGCGAAGACGTGATCGAATGACCACCGCGCGCGCCCTGCACCCGCCCACCGACACGCCCCGCGCCATCGCGCGGGCCCGTGCCTGACCGGATACACCATGACTGCTTTCGACAAACACCAGGTTTCCCGCTTCCGCTTCGTCCGCTGCGAATTCGCCGCGGATACCGGCGTGGCCAGGCTGGTCTACGCCTTCGATGACGGCCCGGAGATGGTGGAAACCATCACCGTGCCGGGCGCCCCGTTCGTGCTGGACGAAGCGCGTAGCGCCGCCGTGCAGCGCGCGCTGCAGCTGCTGCACCTGATCGCCGGTGTCAGCTACTACAAGGCCGGCGTACCGGATACGGTCAGCATCGACAGCTACAGCATCGATGCCGATACCGCCGCGCTGGTGGAGACCATTTACCTCAACGGCCTGGGCGAATTTGCCTACCGCAACGGCCTGAACCTGCGCGGCCGCTTCCGGTTGCCGGTGCAGGGCGTAGCTGCGCAGGCGCCGGCGCTGGGCCTGCAGCCGCACGCGCTGGTGGCCATCGGCGGCGGCAAGGATTCGCTGGTCAGCATCGAAGCGCTGCGCCGTGCCGGCGTGGACGAGACCGTGACCTGGATCGGCGGCTCGCAGCTGATCCGTGCGTGCGCCGAGCGCACTGGCCTGCCGACCTTGAACCTGGGCCGCACGCTGGCACCGGAACTGTTCGAGTTGAACCGCCAGGGCGCCTGGAACGGCCATATCCCGGTGACGGTGGTGAACTCGGCGATCATGGTGCTGGCCGCGTTGCTGCACGGCGTGGACCAGGTCGTGTTCTCCAACGAGCGCTCGGCCAGCTACGGCAGCCAGATTCCAGGCACCGGCGAAGTGAACCACCAGTGGTCCAAGGGGTGGGCCTGCGAGCAGGCCTTCGGTAGCCATGTGCAGAAGTACGTGGCGGCGGACCTGCAGTACTACTCGCTGCTGCGCCCGATGTCCGAGCTGGCGGTGGCCCGCCAGTTCGCCAAGAGTGACTTCTACGACGCGCATTTCTCCAGTTGCAACCGCAACTTCCACATCCTCGGCGAGCGCCCGGTGAACCGCTGGTGCGGCGTCTGCCCGAAATGCCATTTCGTGTTCCTGGCGCTGGCCCCGTTCATGCCCAAGACGCGCCTGGTGCGCATCTTCGGCCGCAACCTGCTGGACGATGCCGAGCAGGCCGGTGGCTTCGATGCGCTGCTGGAATTCCAGGACCACAAGCCGTTCGAGTGCGTGGGCGAAGGCCGCGAATCGCGTGCGGCGATGGCGACCCTGGCACAGCGCCCGGAGTGGAAGGAAGACGTGCTGGTGAAGCGCTTCTGCAACGAGATCCAGCCGCAGCTGGATGCCGCCGAATTGGAACTGGCACCGCTGCTGCAGCTGCAGGGCGAGCACCGTGTTCCAGCTGCGCTGTGGGAACGGGTGCGTGAAGATTTCGAAGCTTGAAGGAAAGCGCGTCGCGCTGTGGGGCTGGGGCCGTGAGGGCCGCGCCGCGTTTGCGGTGCTGCGCGCGCGCCTGCCCACGCTGGCATTGAGCCTGTTCTGCCCGGTGTCCGAGGTCGAGGCGGCGCGTGCGGAAACGGAGGGCGCGCTGGACGTGCGTGGCGAGCCTTCCGCTGAAGCGCTGGCCGCGTTCGACGTGGTGATCAAATCGCCCGGCATCAGCCCCTACCAGCCGATCGCGATGGCGGCTGCAGGGCAGGGCACCAGCTTCATCGGTGGCACCGCGCTGTGGTTCGCCGAACATGCGGCCGACGATGGCATCGTGCACGACACCGTGTGCGTGACCGGTACCAAGGGCAAGAGCACCACCACCGCCTTGGTCGCGCATCTATTGCGCGCGGCCGGCCACCGCACCGGCCTGGTCGGCAACATCGGCCTGCCACTGCTGGAAGTGCTGGATCCCCAGCCCGCGCCCGAGTACTGGGCGGTGGAACTGTCCAGCTACCAGACTGGTGAGGTGGCACGCAGTGGCGCCCGCCCGCAGGTGGCGGTGGTGCTGAACCTGTTCCCGGAACACCTGGACTGGCACGGCAGCGAACAGCGTTACATCGAAGACAAGCTGCGGCTGGTGACTGAAGCCGCACCGCGCATCGCTGTGCTCAACGCCGCCGATCCGCACCTGGCCGCGCTGTCGCTGCCCGACAGCGAAGTGGTCTGGTTCAACCAGCCGCAGGGCTGGCACATGCGCGGCGACATCGTGCATCGCGGTGAGCAGGCCGTGTTTGATACCCGCAACACGCCGCTGCCAGGCCGCCACAACCGCGGCAACCTGTGCGCGGTGCTGGCCGCGCTGGAAGCGCTGGGGCTGGATGCCGTAGCGCTGGCACCGGCGGTGCAGGACTTCCGTCCGCTGCCCAACCGCCTGCAGCGCATCGGCGTGGCCGATGGCCTGACCTACGTCAACGATTCGATCAGCACCACGCCGCATGCCAGCCTGGCCGCGCTGGAGTGCTTCGCCGGCCAGCGCATCGCGCTGCTGGTGGGGGGGCATGACCGTGGCCTGGACTGGACCGATTTCATGCAGCACATGGCGCACGATGTGCCGCCGGTGGAGATCGTGACCATGGGCAGCAACGGCCCGCGCATCCACGCGATGCTGCAGCCGTTGGCCGACGCCGGTCGCTTCGGCCTGCATGCGGCGGGCGATCTCGCCGAGGCGATGGCCTTGGCGCGCGCCGCGCTGGGCGAACAGGGCGGGGTGGTGCTGCTGTCGCCGGGTGCACCGAGCTTTGGTGCGTACCGCGACTACGTGGCGCGTGGCCGTCATTTCGCCGAGCTGGCCGGCTTCGATCCGGACAGCATCAGCGCGATTCCGGGGTTGGGCATCGGGTAAGGGGGCGGATCCCTTTCCGCAGGAAAGGGCTCTGACCCCGGCGGGATCCTGTGCAGCTATCCACGCATGGCGTGGATCTACAGATCTTCGTCGATGAACGCGTAATCGCCGTCAATCAGCTGCTGCAGGTAGGCGTCGAAGCTGGGGGCGATCACCGCGTAGCTGTCCGGATCGTGCAGGTAGCGCACCACCTGGCCGACCGTGCCGCCCGGCGCGGGATCGAAATCCAGGTACAGCATCGAGGTGCCGCCGTTGTTCATGCAGTGCGAGAAGCACAGGCGGCGGTTCATCGGCAGATCGGCGTCGATGCCCTCACCCAGGATCTCCGGTTCGTCATCCAGCCACTCTTCGTAGATCGAACGGATGCTGTCGTCCCACTGCTGCTGGTCTTCGAAGATCTGTGCGACCGACCGCAGGTAGTACGGATAGCCGCCGTCCTCAACGTCCGAGCCGAGCATCAGCACGCAGACCTCGCCGCCGGGGTATTCGCGGAAGTGGGTGCCATCCACGCGCGACAGCAGTTCGACCAGGCTGTCCGGCACCTGCGGCCACTGCGTGCGCAGGCGCTGCAGGTCTTCGGCGCTGGCGCCCTGGACGTGGATCCATTGCGAGGCGTCGTCAGCAGGCAGGCGCGGGTTCAGGCCAGACAGAAAGCGGTCAACAACGTTCATACGGAAAAAGGGGACGGAGGGGATTAAGTCGTATCCAACCACACCTGCGTCACGTCGCCAATGCAGAATGCGACGCGGGAGGGGCAAATGCGGCTTAATCCCCTCCGTCCCCTTTTTCTTGCGGAGCAGGCGCATGAATCGTTGGCGATGCAGTGTGGCGGTGATCCTGGGGCTGGCGGCGATGCCGGCGTGGGCGGCGATGAAGACCCAGCCGGTGGAATGGAAACACCAGGGCACGACCTTCAGTGGCGTGCTGGTCTATGACGACGGCGGCGAAGACAAGCGCCCGGGCCTGGTGATGGTGCCGAACTGGAAGGGCGTGAACGAATCGGCGATCGAAAAGGCCAAGCAGCTGGCCGGCGATGATTACGTGGTGCTGGTGGCCGATGTCTACGGAAAGGGCGTGCGGCCGAAGACCGATGCCGAGGCCGGGCCGGTGGCAACCAAGCTGCGCAATGACAGGCCGCTGCTGCGCGCACGTGCGCTGGAGGCGGTGAACGTGCTCAGGGCGCAGGCGGGCAAGGTGCCGCTCGATGCCGGCCGGATCGGCGCGGTGGGCTTCTGTTTCGGCGGCACCACGGTGCTGGAACTGGCCCGTGCCGGTGCGCCGCTGGCCGGTGTGGTCAGCCTGCACGGTGGGTTGGGTTCACCGCTGCCGGCGCAGGCCGGTGGCAGCCATCCGTCGGTGCTGGTGCTCAACGGCGCCGACGACAGGAGCGTGACTGCCGAGGACATCGCTGGCTTCCAGAAGGAAATGGACGCGGCCAAGGTCGATTGGGAGTTCACCAACTACAGCGGTGCGGTGCACTGCTTCGCCGAGCGCGATGCCAACAGTCCGCCGGGGTGCCAGTACAACGAGCGGGCGGCGAAGCGCGCGTGGAAGGCGCTGGATGAGTTCTTCGAGGAACGCTTCGAGAAACGTTGATTCGTGCAGTGGTAGTGCCGGCCGCTGGCCGGCAACCTCATGATGCTGCGGATGTCATCGGGAATGCCGGCCAGCGGCCGGCACTACCGATGCTTCAGTGCCGACCAACGGTCGGCACCCACCGGAATGCCGGTTTGGTGGGTGCCGACCGTTGGTCGGCACACCTCAGCCGGTCAATGCGAGCGCTGCACCGCGTAGCGGGCCAGGCCGCGCAGGGCGGCCACGGCATCGTTGTCGCCCAGGCCGTCGAGCGCGCGCTCGGCGGCTGCGGCATATTCCTCGGCACGCACGCGGCTGTACTCCAGGCCGCCGGTGGCACGGATCGCGGCCAGCACTTCCGGCATCGCCGAGGCGTCACCGTCCTGCACGATGGTGCGCAGGCGCTCGCGGGTGATGTCGTCGGAGTGGGCCATCGCGTGGATCAGCGGCAGCGTGGCCTTGCCCTCGGCGAGGTCGTCGCCCAGGTTCTTGCCCAGCTCCTCGGCGTTGGCCGAGTAGTCCAGCACGTCGTCGGCGATCTGGAACGCGTAGCCCAGGTGCATGCCGTAGTCGAACAGGGCCTGCTGGGTCGCTTCATCCACGCCGCTGGCCAGCGCGCCCAGGCGGGTGCCGGCGGCGAACAGCACCGCGGTCTTGCGCTCGATCACGCCCAGGTAGGCGGCTTCGTCGGTGTCCGGGTTGTGTACGTGCAGCAGCTGCAGCACTTCACCCTCGGCGATGCGGTTGGTGGCGTCAGCCAGGATCTGCATCACCGGCATGCGCTCCAGCTCGACCATCAGCTGGAAGCTGCGCGAGTACAGGAAGTCGCCGACCAGCACGCTGGGCGCGTTGCCCCACAGTGCGTTGGCGGTGCTGCGGCCACGGCGCAGGCTGGATTCGTCCACCACGTCGTCGTGCAGCAGGGTGGAGGTGTGGATGAACTCGATGATCGCCGCCAGCTGGTGGTGCTCCGGGCCAGCCTGGCCGACCGCATGGCCGGCCAGCATCACCAGCATCGGGCGCAGGCGTTTGCCGCCGGCGGAAATGATGTGGTCAGCGATCTGGTTGATCAGCACGACGTCCGAGGACAGCCGGCGCCGGATCAGGGCGTCGACGGCGGCCATGTCGGCCGCGGCAAGCGACTGGATCTGGGGCAGGCCCAGGGCGGGACGGGTGTCTTCGGTGATGGTCATGCGATCAGGCTTTCAGGCTCACCACCGATTATAGGCGCTGGCCGTGAATTCGGGCGCAAACCGGCCCGAGCGGCAATTCCAGCCCGGCCTGCGCGGCCCTCCGCGTGAATACGTATGCAGGTTGCGCCATGCCTGGGAGCCCGCCGCTAAGCTTGCCGGATCAGGATTTCGGCCCGCTGCCGGCGGGTCCCGCATGCCCGGAGGGGGGCTGTCGATGTCGCACTATCCATGGTGGCGCGGAGCCGTCATCTACCAGATCTACCCGCGCAGTTACCTTGATGCCAACGGCGATGGCGTGGGCGATCTGCCCGGCATCATCCAGCGCCTGGACCACATTGCCGCGCTGGGCGTGGATGCGATCTGGATCTCGCCGTTCTTCAGGTCGCCGATGGCCGACTTCGGCTACGACATCGCCGATTACCGCGATGTCGACCCGCTGTTCGGCAGCCTGGACGACTTTGACCGCCTGTTGGCCAAGGCCCACGGCCTGGGCCTGAAGGTGATGATCGACCAGGTGCTGAGCCACACTTCGATCGAGCATGCGTGGTTCCGCGAGAGCCGCCAGGACCGCAGCAATCCGAAGGCCGACTGGTACGTCTGGGCCGACCCGCGCGAGGATGGCACCCCGCCCAACAACTGGCTGTCGCTGTTCGGCGGCTGCGCCTGGCAGTGGGAGCCGCGCCGTGAGCAGTACTACCTGCACAACTTCCTGGTCGACCAGCCGGACCTGAATTTCCATCACCCGGACGTGCAGCAGGCGACCCTGGACAACGTGCGCTTCTGGCTCGACCGCGGCGTGGATGGCTTCCGCCTGGATGCGATCAACTTCTGCTTCCACGACGCACAGTTGCGCGACAACCCGGCCAAGCCCGCCGACAAGCGGGTGGGGCGCGGCTTCAGCCCGGACAACCCGTACGCCTACCAGTACCACTACTACAACAACACGCAGCCGGAGAACCTGCCGTTCCTGGAGCGCCTGCGCGCGCTGCTGGACGAATACCCGGGGGCGGTCAGCCTGGGCGAGATCTCTTCGGAAGACTCGCTGGCCACCACGGCCGAGTACACCCGCGATGGCCGCCTGCACATGGGCTACAGCTTCGAGCTGCTGGTGGACGACTACAGTGCGGCCTACATCCGCGATACGGTCTCGCGCCTGGAAGCAGCGATGACCGAAGGCTGGCCGTGCTGGGCGGTGTCCAACCACGATGTGGAGCGCGCGGTCAGCCGCTGGGGCGGCCACCCCGCCGACCCGCGCCTGGCGCGGATGCTGGTGGCGATGCTGTGCTCGCTGCGCGGTTCGGTCTGCCTGTACCAGGGCGAGGAGCTGGGCCTGGCCGAGGCCGAGGTGCCGTTCGAGGCCCTGCAGGACCCCTATGGCATCACCTTCTGGCCGAATTTCAAGGGCCGTGACGGCTGCCGTACCCCGCTGCCGTGGACCGATGCACCGCTGGCCGGCTTCACCACTGGCCAGCCCTGGCTGCCGATCCCGGCCGAACACCGGGCCGCGGCGGTCGCCGTGCAGGAGCGCGACCCGCATTCGGTGCTGGCGGCGTTCCGCGCGTTTCTGGCCTGGCGGCATACCCAGCCGGCCCTCCTGCATGGCAGCATCAGATTTCTTGAAAGCGCCGAGCCCGTGCTGCTGTTCGAGCGTATGCTTGCAGATGAAACCCTCCTGCTGGCCTTCAACCTGTCGGCCGAAGCGGTGAGCCATCCGCTGCCGCCGGGCAACTGGCAGCAGGTGGTGGTACCGGGCCCGGATGCGGGCACGGTGCAGGGCAATGAACTCCAGCTGCCGCCACGCGCGGTGTATTGCGCCCGACGCAGCTGACCGTTTTCTCCGGTGGCGGTACTTGCGGGGACGGGGCCGAAGCGCCCCGTCCCTTTTTTGTGGGTGGGCCTTGCCGACCAGCGGCCGGCATCCGCGCAAAGGAAAACCCGCTGCCTGCGCAGCGGGTTTCCGGTCCTGCTCCCTGTTTTCTGTTGCCGGCCAGCGGCCGGCACTACCGGGTCGGGGCTGCCGGGCAGGGCCCGGCGCTGCCTCAGAACTTGTAGTTCACGCCCAGCATGTAGGTGCGGCCCCATTCGATGTACTCCAGCGGGCGGTCCTTGCTGCCGGCGTAGGTGCGGTACGGCTCGTTGGTCAGGTTGCTGCCCTGCAGCAGCAGGGTCAGGCCACGCAGGGCGCTGCTGTCGCTGAAGGTGTAGCTGACCTGCGCATCGGTCACGTTTTCGCCGACGACATAGCGCAGGCTGCGGTTGCCGTTGAAGTTGCCGATCTCA
This sequence comes from Stenotrophomonas sp. YJH_SMC_110, assembly GCF_059369255.1. Lineage (NCBI taxonomy): Bacteria > Pseudomonadati > Pseudomonadota > Gammaproteobacteria > Lysobacterales > Lysobacteraceae > Stenotrophomonas > Stenotrophomonas sp. YJH_SMC_110. The sequence goes on from NZ_JCAFSM010000007.1 coordinate 133,090, forward strand.
CCGATGAAGTCCGACCGGCGGCGCTGGCTGACGCGTGCTTCAAAACCGCTGCGCTCGTAATAGGCAGTGAAGTTGTACACGCGCTTGGACAGGCCCGGCAGGCTGATCGGGTCACTGCCCACGCTGGAGGCGCTCTCCGGATCCAGGATGGTGATGTCGCTCTTGTTGAAGGTCGCGCTGGCCTGCAGGCCGAAGCCACGCAGGCTGTCGGTCAGCATGTCCAGCGGGAACGATGCGGTCAGTTCCAGGCCCTTCAACGTGCCGCCCTTGCCGTTCTGCGGCGCGGAGAAGGTGCCGGTGGTCAGCACCGGCGCGGTCATGCCCGGCGGCGGCACGTAGCTGCCCAGCAGCGCGGTGAAGTCGTAGTTGTCCACCGATTGGGTATAGACGTAGCTCTTCAGGTCCTTGTAGAAGATCGCGGCAGCCACGTAGGCCTTCTCGCCGAAGTACTTCTCATAGGACAGGTCCAGCGCGGTGGCGCGCCACGGATCCAGCAGCGGATTGCCACCACTGCCGCCCGGCCGGCCGGTGCCGGTATCCACGCCGAACTCCAGGCCGGCGCGCATCTGGTCCACGCGCGGGCGCGCGACCTGCTTGGCGGCGGCGAAGCGCAGCGTCTGCTGGTGGGGGAACATGAAGGCCAGGTTCAAGCTCGGCAGCCAATCCTTGTAGGTCTTGCCGGCAGAGAAGGGCTGGATGTTGCTGCCAGCCGGCTGCGAGCTGTCCCAGTAGCGAGAATCCGAGCTCTGGTCGGTGTGCTGCATCTGCACGCCAATGTTGCCGCGCACGCCGACCACGCCGATGTCGGTGTTGATGTTCAGGCGTGCCCACGCGGTGGTGATCTTCTCCTCGACCGTCCACGACTTGGGGATCAGGTAGTCCAGGTTGTCGACCGGGTTGAAGGTCATGTAACGACCCACAGCGGCCGGTACGTTCCACGACGGGATGTAGCCGATGCCGGCGAAACCGAGGTTGACCGGGCGGTACTGCAGGTCCTGGGCGATGGTGGATTCGCCTTGGGCGCCGAGCAGGATGCTGCCTTCGGCCTGGGCCTTCTGCTTGCGACGGTCGGCGTAGTTCACGCCCACGTCCACATCCGAGAACCAGCTGGACATGGCTTCGGGAACCGGCAGCGTCGCCGCCAGCTTGGCGCCCTTCAAGCGGTCTTCCACCTCCGGCACCTTTCCGTAGCCGGAACCATAGATCGTGTTGGTCAGGAACAGGCTGTCCGGATTGGAGTAGTCACGCCCCGGCGTGATCTGCGAGAAGCTGTTGTTGTTCACCACCAGGCCGATCGTGTCGAACTGCGGGCGCGGCACCAGCTGCAGGTTGTTTTCCAGGTTGATCTCGCGGCGGGTCGCCTTGGAGTAGTTCAGGTCGGCGACCAGCTTCACGCCACCGACGTTGAATTCGTTGTTCCAGCCGAACGCATCGATCTTGTCCTTGCGCTTGTTGTACATGCCGCGCACCAGCGGATATGCATTGTTGATCGTGCCGCCGGTGAAGCTGCCATCGGCATTGCGGCCGACATTGCTGAACACAGGCAGGATCGCGTTGGGATCCTTGGTGTCCTCGCCATTGCCACTGAGGCTCAGCTCGAACTGGTTGGCGGTGTCAATCTGCTCGGCTTCGGTGTGGAACGCATCGAAGGTGCTGGTCCAGCTGTTGTTCGGCCGGAACTGGATCGTCGCCATCACGCCGTCGCGCTTGTTGTTGCCGGTACGGCGCAGTGCCTTGATGCCGTCGGTGAAGTAGGTGCCTGGCGCGATTCCGCGACGCTCGCCCTTGTCGGTGTGCTCGGTGGTCCACGGCTCGTACAGGCCGACCTGGTTCTCCTGGATCGGCATGTCGCTGTGCGCATAGCCGATGGCGATGCCCAGGGTCTTGTCCAGGAACTGGTCGATGTAGCTGGCGCTGAAGCGGTTGCCGTACGGATCGGTGTTGGCGGCGCGGCCCAGCGAGCTCTTCTGGTAGCGGCCACTGACCGCGATCACGCGCTCGCCGAAGCTGAGCGGGCGCGCGGTCTGCATGTCGATGGTGCCTGACAGGCCCTGGCCGACCAGCGCCGCGTCCGGGGTCTTGTACACCGTCACGCCGTTGACCAGCTCGGACGGGTACTGGTCGAACTCGACGCCGCGGTTGTCGCCGGTGCTGACCACTTCGCGGCCATTGAGCAGGGTGGTGGCGAAGTCCGGCGACAGGCCGCGCACGCTGATCACCTGCGCACGCCCGGCCACGCGCTGGGCGGCCAGGCCGGGCAGGCGCGAGATGGATTCGGCGATGCTGACGTCGGGCAGCTTGCCGATGTCTTCAGCGGAGATTGCCTCGACCACCGAGGTGGCGTCCTGCTTGACCGCGATCGCGCTCTCGATGCCGCGGCGGATGCCGGTGACCTGCACCGTATCCAGGTTGGTGGCGGCGGTGCCGGCCGGCGTGGTGGTGTTCTGCGTGGACTGTGCCGACGCCAGCGTCGGCGCCAGGACAACGGCCAGCGCGATGCTCAGCGCGCTGCGCTTGTGGTTCAACATTTTCCCCTCCCAGGCAATGTTGCAGATCGATTTGTGAGCGTTCCGGCGGGGCCGTGAACGTGCGACGCGGTGGCCGCTGTCGTCGCCGCTATGGTAGGCAGCGCGTTCTTCGCGGGAATCACCCTGCATACGTATTCAATGGCGTCTGCAGGGTTGTAATCGCTTTCAGGTGCCTTGTTCGGTAGAGCCGAGCCCATGCTCGGCTGCGTTTCGGTGCTACGCACCGCCGCCCGAGCATGGGCTCGGGCGCTACGGGAGCGCAGGTAGGAAAACGTTCAGTGGATGGGCGTGAAGCGAATGGCCTGCCCACCGCCCGGTGCCAGCACCAGCGTCAGTGCATCGGCACTGGTCACCTCGCGGGTTTCGCGTGCGAACGCGAACGGGTTGCTGCGGAAATCAGCGCCTTCACCATCGCGGTAGATCTCGGCGCGATAGCGCACGCCTGGCTCCAGGAAGCCCAGCGGTACCGGCAGCACGCGGCCGTGTTCGTCGGTGATGCTGCCGAGGAACCAGTCGCGGCTGTTGCGGTCGCGGCGCACGATCGTCACGTAGTCACCCACTTCGCCATCGAGCACGCGGCTCTGCTCCCAGTCCACCGCCACGTCCTCGATGAAACGGAATGCCTCGCGATGCTGCAGGTAGTGATCGGGCAGGTCCGCGGCCATCTGGATCGGGCTGTACAGCACCACGTACAGGGCAAGCTGGCGGGCCAGCGTGCTGGGAATGGCCTGGCCGTGGCGGCCCTTCAGGCTGAGGATGCCGGGGGTGTAATCCATCGGCCCGGCCAGCATGCGGGTGAACACCAGGTTGACCTCATGCTCCGGCGGGTTCGGTGGCTGGCCCCAGGCGTTGTACTCCATGCCGCGCGCGCCTTCGCGTGAGATCCAGTTGGGATAGGTGCGGCGCAGGCCGGTATCCTTTATCGGCTCATGCGGGTTGACCGACAGGTGCCGGCGCGCGGCTTCCTGCACCACCTTCAGGTGGTGGCGGGCCATGAACTGCCCGTCGTGCCACTCGCGCCACAGTGGGCCCCCGGCCGGATTGCGGCGGTCGACCTGGCCGTCGTCGCAGACGTAGCCGGTCTTGAACTGGTCCACGCCCAGCCGTGCACACAGGTCCAGCGCGGCACCCAGCTGGTCCTCGTAGTGCTCGATGGCGCAGCCGGTTTCATGATGGCCGATCAGGTGCACGCCCTTCTTCAGGCCATACGCCGTCAGCGCTTCAATGTCGAAATCAGGCGTGGCGCGGGTGAAATCGAAGTCGTAGCCATTGCCCACCCACATGCCATCCCAGCCCGGGTTCCAGCCTTCCACCAGCACGCCGCGGAAGCCGTGCGCGGCCGCGAAGTCGATCACCTTCCTGGTCTTGGCGGTGGTGGCCGCGTGCTTCGGTCCGGTTGCCCAGCTCTCGTTGTCCAGGTGCATCGACCACCACACGCCCAGGTACTTGGCCGGCTTCACCCAGCTCACATCGCCCAGCGCGTTGGGTTCATTGAGGTTGAGGATCAGGTCCGATTCGACCAGGCCACCGGCACGATCGGCGATCTGCAGCGTGCGCCACGGCGTGGCGAAGGGCAGGGTGCGGCGTACCTTCCAGCCTTCGGCCGAGGGCGACAGCTGCGCGCGCAGGCGCTGCCCCTCGGTGCGCCGCAGCCACATGCCGGCATAGTCCACCAGCGCGGCCTCGTGGATCGCCAGATGCAGGCCATCGCGGCTGCGCAGGGTCATCGGCGTATGCACCAGCGGCACTTCGCGCAGCGGCGTGCGCTGATACAGGTATTCGTAGTGGATCGGTTCGCCGGCGGGAATCCACCAGGCGGTTGATTCGGGCGCGATGGCGAATTCGGTCAGTTCGTCATCGATGATGGCTTCGCGCAGGTTCGGTTGCTCAGGGAACACATAGCGGAAGCCAAGGCCATCATCGTAGACGCGGAACACCACATCCAGCCGCCGCTTGCGGCCGGTGGTTTCAGCCAACTGCACGGTCAGCTCGTTGAAGTGGTCGCGGGTGAGCCGGCGCTCGCCCCACGGCTGCTCCCAGGTGTCGTCGACGCTGCGCCGCTGCTGGCCCAGCAGGGCGAAATCGCGGTCCAGGCGACCGTCGCGCAGGGCAAAGCCAAGCTTCGAATCCTCCACCACGGTGTCGCCCAGGCGCTCGACACGGTAGCGGGCGGTGCCGCCGTCCAGCAGCAGACTGACCTTCAATACCTTGCCCGGCGATTCGACGCTGGCCACCTGCGGCGCGGCCTGTACCAGCGTGGCCCACCCGATCAGTGCCAGGCCGAGCATGTGCGCGAACACCGCGCGTACAGCAGTGGATGACATCGGCAATTCCCCTCCCAAGGCGCCGTTGGCAGACCCGGACCATAAGCCAGCGCGGCGGGCGCGCCACCGCGCGATGCCATGAATACGTATGCAACTGGACGCAGCCGACAGCCCCGCGTCTACCATGGGGCCCAGGCACCTTGAGGGAGGGGCCGCGCCCGCCCGCCGGCAACGACGGTGCGGACCTACAACGCGTGCAGAGAGGGAGGGAGGCCGACGGGCGCAAGCCGGTCCGCCGCTTCGATGCTGAAGATCATTTGCCTGACCGCTGCCCTGGGGGCAGCGCTGGGATCGACCGCGCAGGCGGCCGACCTGCAATTCGACGGTCGCCATGCGCGCGCCGAAGCCGCTGCCAAGGGCAGCTTCGTGCTGCATGCGCCGAAGGGCGCAGTGCAGATCGCAGCCGCACCGATGCGCTGCCAGACCGGCAGCGTGATGTTCGATGCCCTGTTCGCGCTCGCCCAGCAGGAGATGTCCCAGGACCGCGTGGACGCGATCCGTGATCCGGCGTTCGACGAGGGCCGGCCGGTCCCGTGCGAGTGCTTCCAGACCGGTGCACGCTGGCCCTATGTGTGGACCCGTGATGTCAGCTTCGCCGCCGACCTGGCGCTGGCGCGGCTGGACCCGCAGCGCACCCGGCAGTCGCTGCAGTTCAAGCTGTCGGCAGCCCGTGACGGGCGTACGCCCGGCCTGTTCGTGGCGCAGGACACCGGTTCCGGCGGCAGCTGGCCGATCAGCAGTGATCGCGTGGTGTGGTTCCTGGCGGCACGCCACCTGCTGGAGGACCGAGCGTTTGCCGATCAGGTCTGGCAGGCGCTGCAGGGCACGCTGGCGCAGGACCGCGCGATGGTGTTCGACGCGCAGATGGGCCTGTACCGCGGCGAGACCTCCTTCCTGGACTGGCGCGAGCAGACCTATCCAGACTGGACCCGCGAGGACGTGCGTTTCATCGGTGATTCCTACGCACTGTCCACCAACGTGCTGCACTACCAGGCACTGCGCCTGGCCGAACGCCTGGCCGGGCAGCACGGCGATGCCCGCGCGACCGACTACAGGGCCTGGGCCGATGCGTTGGCGCAGCAGATCAATGCGCGCTTCTGGCGCGAGGATATCGGCCAGTACATGAGCTACATCGGCGAGGCCGCGCACCCGGTGCCGTACGCCAAGGTCGATCTGCTCGGCCTGTCGCTGGGCATCCTGGCCGAGGTGCTGCCGCCCGAGCGCGCGCGGCGTGCGCTGGCGGCGTATCCGATGGGCCCGGCCGGCAGCCCGGTGGTGTGGCCGCAGGAGGCGCAGCAGCCGATCTACCACAACCGCGCGATCTGGCCGTTCGTCAGTGCCTATTCGCTGCGCGCGGCGCGCCAGCTGGACGATGCACCGCGCATCGCCGCCGAGATCCGCTCGCTGATGCAGGGCGCCGCGCTGGCCGGTTCCAACATGGAGAACTACGAGCTGGTCAGCCAGGCGGTGCATGTTGACGAGGGCGTGCTGAGCGGCCCGGTGGTCAACTCCGAACGCCAGCTGTGGTCGGTGGCCGGCTATCTGTCGATGGTGGTCGAGGGCGTGTTCGGCGTGCAGGACGATGGCCGCGTGCAGCCCAAGCTGCCGGCCGTGCTGGTGCCCGAACTGTTCGGCAATCAGCGCCGCATCTCCCTGGAGGCCGATGGCAGGCGTTATGTGCTGGAGCGACCGAAGCAGGTGGGTGATGGCCTGCTGGTGGCGGGCAAGGTGAAGACCCGTGGCGCCACCACCACCGTGCAGCTGGTGCCCGCCGCAGCCGCGCCACGCAGCGCGGCGACGACGGCCGACGCAGATGCGCGCGCACCGGCCACGCCGGCCGCACCGCAGGTGCAACGCAAGGGCATGGGCTGGAATGTCGTGGTCGCTGCCGGCCAGGTGCTGTGGCAGGACGGCCGGGCGCTCGCCGCCAGCAATGGCCTGGCACGCATCGGTGACGATGGCCTGCAGCATTGCCTCAGCCTGACCCGGCGCGACGGTGCAATTGAATCGCTGCACAGCCCGATGGTCTGCGTCGGTCCGCAGCAGCGACTGAAGGGTACGCAGCGCTGGCAGTTCACCTCCGCCAGGGCCGGGCAGGTGCGCCTGCGCCTGCAGTACCGCAATCCGAACGGGCCGATCAACACCGGCGTCACCGCTGCGGTGAAGCAGCTGGTGCTGCAGTGCCCGGGCCAGCCGTTGCAGCGGCACACCGTCACCCTGCCGCACAGCGTGGCCGTGCAGGACTCGACCTCGGCGACATTCACGGTGCCCAAGGGCCGATGCACGGTCACGCTTGAAGAAGGCTTCAACATGAGCGCGCTGCAGCACTTCGCGCACTACACCGGGGGCAAGGGCGGACGCGATGGCGTGCTCAACCAGGCCCAGGTGCAGGCGCTGATGGTGGCGCCGGTGGCCGCGGCAGAGGGCGCACGATGAATCGTACCGCCAAGCCGCAGCTGTCGTTCTGGCAGATCTGGAACATGTGTTTCGGCTTCCTGGGCATCCAGTTCGGCTTCGCCCTGCAGAACGCCAATGCCAGCCGCATCTTCGAGACGCTGGGCGCGGACATCGACGCGGTGCCCGGGCTGTGGATCGCCGCGCCGCTGACCGGCCTGCTGGTGCAGCCGGTGATCGGTTACCTGTCCGACCGCACCTGGACGCGCTGGGGGCGCCGCCGTCCTTATTTCATGATCGGAGCGGTGCTGACCACGCTGGCGCTGCTGGTGATGCCGAACTCGCCGACGTTGTGGATCGCCGCCGGCACGCTGTGGGTACTCGATGCTTCGATCAACGTGTCGATGGAGCCGTTCCGCGCCTTCGTCGGCGACCAGCTGGCGCCGCGCCAGCGTCCGGCCGGTTATGCCATGCAGAGCTTCTTCATCGGCGTGGGCGCCATCGTCGCCAGCTTCCTGCCGTTCATCCTGGCCCACTTCGGGGTCGCCAATACGGCCGCCGCAGGTGAGGTGCCTGATACCGTGCGCTATGCGTTCTACTTCGGCGCGGTGGTGCTGTTGGCGGCAATCACCTGGACGGTGGTCAGCACCCGCGAATACTCACCGGCGGAGCTGGCCGGTTTCGATGACGCCGAACCTCCGGCACGTCACGCAGCAGCGCCGATCAGCGGCCCGGCGCCCTGGGTGCAGGTGGCCGGATGGCTGGGGCTGGGCGTACTGCTGGCGCTGCTGATCACCTGGCGGCAGGGCGACCGGATGCTGTACGTGCTGGCCGGCCTGTGTGCCGGCTATGGCCTGCTGCTGGCGCTCGCGCGTACGCTGCCGGCCACGCACATGCTGGCCGCCATCGTCGGCGACCTGCGCGCGATGCCGGTCACCATGCGTCGCCTGGCGTGGGTACAGTTCTTCTCGTGGTTCGCGCTGTTTGCGATGTGGATCTACACCACCGCCGCGGTGGCTGGCGCCCACTTCGGTTCGACTGAACCAGAGTCGGCGGCCTACAACGAGGGCGCCAACTGGGTGGGCGTGCTGTTTGGCGCCTACAACGGGTTCGCCGCGTTGGCGGCGGTGCTGATTCCACTCATGGTGCGTGCGATCGGCCTGCGCTGGAGCCACCTGGTCAACCTGTGGCTGGGCGGTGCCGGCCTGGTCTCGCTGATGTTCATCCGCGACCCGCACTGGCTGCTGCTGTCGATGGTCGGCGTCGGTTTCGCCTGGGCGTCCATCCTCTCGCTGCCGTATGCACTGCTGTCCGACAGCGTGCCGGCATCGAAGATGGGCGTGTACATGGGCATCTTCAATTTCTTCATCGTGATCCCGCAGCTGGTGGCGGCCAGTGCACTCGGCTTCGCCCTGCGCACGTTGCTGGGCGGCCAGCCGATGCATGTGCTGGTGCTGGGCGGCTGCAGCCTGTTCATTGCCGGCCTGTGCGTGTTGTGGGTTCCGTCCCGTCCGGAGGTGGTGTGATGCGTGCTGCGTTGTCTGTTGCTGTTTCCTTGATGCTGCTGGCCGGCCATGCGGCGGCCGCGCCGCGCCCGGACTATGTGGGCACCACCGAACCGTTCGCCAGCGATGCGGTGTACTTCGTGGTCACCGACCGCTTCGTCAACGGTGATCCGTCCAACGATCACCGTGACCAGGGCGGCGTGCACCGCACCTTCGATATTCCGGTGCCATGCCCGGACAAGGTGGACGGCAACATCGGCTATCTCGGCGGCGACTTCCGCGGCGTGCTCGACAATGCGCAGTACATCCGCAACCTCGGCTTCGGCGCGGTGTGGATCACGCCCATCGTCGACAACCCGGACGAGGCCTTTACCGGCAGCAAGCCGATCAGCTGCACCAGCACGCTGACCGACCGCGGCAAGACCGGCTACCACGGGTACTGGGGCATCAACTTCTACAAGCTCGATGAGCACCTGCCCAGCAAAGACCTGGATTTCGCCGGGCTGACCAAGGGCCTGCACGGTGCCGGCTTGAAGGTGGTGCTGGACATCGTAGGCAACCACGGTTCGCCGGCCTGGACCATGCCGACACGGCAGCCGCAGTTCGGGCAGATCTTCGACAAGGACGGAAAACTGATCGCCGACCACCAGAACCTGCCGCCGCAGGAACTGGATCCGAAGCACAACCCGCTGCACGCGTTCTACAACAGCATTGGACCGGTCGACAGCAAGGACGGCTCGATCTTCGATGGCAACCTTGCCGAGCTGTCCGACTTCAACCAGGACAATCCGGCGGTGATGGACTACCTGGTCGGTGCTTACCTGCAATGGGCCGCTCAGGGCGTGGATGCGCTGCGCATCGACACCATCGGCTGGTTGCCGCACCCGTGGTGGCATGCCTTCGTCAAGCGTATCCGCGCCGAGCACCCGGGCATGTTCATGTTCGGCGAAGCGTTCGATTACGATGCCGCGCGCATTGCAGAGCACACCTGGCCGGCCAACGCCAACGTCAGCGTGCTCGACTTCCCGTTGCGCGGTGCGCTGGAGCAGGCGTTCGGCACCGCCGGCAAGGGCTTTGAAACCCTGGCCGAGCCGCTGCACCTGAGGGGGGGGCCGTATGCCAACCCGTACGAGCTGATGAGCTTCTACGACAACCACGACATGCCGCGCCTGCAGGCCAGTGACAACGGCTTCATCGATGCGCACAACTGGCTGTTCACCGCGCGCGGCATTCCGGTGGTCTATTACGGCTCGGAGACGGGCTTCATGCGTGGCCGTGCCGAGCATGCCGGCAATCGCGCTTACTTCGGCCAGCCGCGTGTGGATGCTGCGCCGAAGAGTCCGATCTTCGCGCCGCTGCAGCGTATCGCCCGGCTGCGCGCAGCCACTCCGGCGCTGCAGCGCGGCCTGCAGGTGAACGAGCGCCTGCAGGGTGATGAGGCGGTGTTCTTCCGCGTGCTGCAGCATGGCGAGGTGGCGCAGACCGCGCTGGTGCTGCTGAACAAGGGCGACAGTGCGAAGACCTTCACCGTGGCGCGGTACGTCCAGGCGGGCCGCTGGCGTGATGCGCTGGACGGCGGTTCGTTGCAGGTGGATGCTTCCCTGAAGGCCGAAGTGCCGGCGCACGGGGTGAAGGTGTACGTGCTCGATGCCGCCGTGCAGCAGCCGGCGCTGCAGGCCGAGCTGGACAAGGCGATGGCCGACCAGCGGGCGCGGGACGTGCGTCTGGGGCGGTAGTGCCGGCCGCTGGCCGGCAACCCATGAATCCATGGCACCTTCAGGTGCCGGCCAGCGGCCGGCACTACCGGGGTGACCATATCCGGCACAATAGGCCCCCCCTCACGCCCCGCCGTATCGCCATGACCGACCTCGCCCCGCAGACCCCGATCGAAACCCTGCTGAAGGCGGCGATGGACGGGGCGGTGCCGATCCGCGCCTTCATGGAGGCCTTCGTCGCCTCCGAGGTGGTACTGCTGACCGGCAGCCTGGTGACCCCCGATGGCAGCGGCTTCGACCCGCTGCTGTTCGACAAGCAGGGCACCCTGCACGTGGCCGTGTTCACCGATCCGTCGCGGGTGGGCATCTACAGCCAGCAGGCCGAACACCAGATCCGCTGGCGGATGCTGGACGTGCTGCGCCGCGTGCCGGGTGGCTACGGCGTGGTGATCAACCCGGGCACTTCGCTGGGCTTCGAGATCTCGCCCAGCGGCGTCGGCGAGATCCTGAAGGACTTCGCCCAGGGTTGATTGTCATGTAGAGCCAAGCCCATGCTCGGCTGCCGTTCGCGCAATGCCGGATCAGTCGAGCACGGCTCGATACTACAGAGAGCTTCCCTTCGGGCACCGTACGTGATCCCCTTTGGACTACATCGGGATCGAGGCACTCTCCATGGAATTCAGCGAATCACCCGCCGACGCACCGGCACGATCACGCCATTCCCGCTCCGCACTGGTCTTCCTGTTCGCGGCCATCGTCGCCGCACTGGTGTTCATGCCTGTTCTGCGTGCGGTGGGCATGGTGCTGTGGCCGGTGTTCGCCATTGCCTGGCTGATCAACCTGGGGGCGGCCTGGCATCTGGGCCAGTGGGCGCGCCAGCAGGGCCGTCCGGCGTGGGCATTCGGGTTGCCGGCGGTGCTTGGCACCGTCGCCTCGATCGTGGTCTTCGTGCTGCTGGCGTTGCTGGGGCCGAAGGCCCCGGTGCGCTGAACTTTCGCGGTTGTCGTGGACGGTGTGCGGGGCAGGGCTCGGCACTACAGCAAGGCCAAGCCAAGCCCGCACGCGTCGCGCGGAGCACCGGCACATCGGCCGGCGCCCCGTTGCTTCACATCGTCACCTTGCGCCGGTTGTCATCGCTCACCCGGTCGATCAGCTTGTTGTAGGGATCGAAGCCTGCTTCGTCCGGCTTTTCATCCACCGTCACCGTGATCTTCGGCGCGGCGCTGGTGATGTGGTGGCGCTGCAGGTACAGCACCTTCTGGTCGCGCTCCTTGCCCGACGGTCCGGTGGCGAACACGCCGATCTCGACCCAGTCATCCATCTTCGCGTCGCTCTCCCTGCCCTTGCCATCGGCGTACTGCTTGGCGGCATGCAGGTCCAGGGTCACGTCGTAGCGGCCGTCAGCACGTTTGCGGGCGCTGGCGGCCATCACCCGGTTGTCGTAGAAGCTGATCTTCTCGAACAGGTCGGTGACCAGCTGCTGGCGGTCGGCCGGGGTCTCGGCGCGGATGTAGCCCAGCAGCTCGCGTGAGGTGGTGTACGGCGGCTGCTGGTAGCCCTTGTCCTGCAGGAAGCGCTTCAACGCACGGTTCAGCGCCTGCTCGCCGATTTCCTCGCGCAGGCGGTAGAACACCAGCGAACCCTTCTGGTAGTGGATGTACTGCTGGTTTTCCACGCGTTCCAGCGGCTGTTCCTCGATGGCTTCGCCACCGCGGCCGGACAGGTAGCCGTCCAGTTCGCGCTTGAGGAACTGGCGCATGTGCTGGCGGCCGTATTCCTGCTCCATCACCATCAAGGCCGAGTACTGCGACAGCGATTCGGACAGCACGGTCGCACCCTGCACGTTGGCGCCGATCACCTGGTGCGCCCACCACTGGTGCGCGATCTCGTGCGCGGTCACGTAGAACACGTAGTCCACCTTGTCCGGGTCGCGCAGGTCGGCGATGAAACCGATGGCCTCGGAATAGGGGATGGTGTTGGCGAACGACTGCGCGAAGCGGGCATAGCCCGGGAATTCGATGATGCGTACCTGGCGGTGCTGGTACGGGGTGAAGTTCGCCTCGTAATAGGCCAGCGACTTCTGCACCGCCTCGATCATCCGGTCCACGTTGTAGCCGTGCGCCGGATCGAAGTAGACCTCGATCGGGATGTCCTTGTACTTCGCCTTGCGCACCTCCCAGCGTGCCGATAGATAGGCATAGAAGTTCAGCATCGGCCGGTCCATGGCGTAGCTGAAGCAGCGCCGGCCGTTGACCGTGGTCTCGCGCTGCAGGTAGCCCGGGGCCAGCGCCACCTGGTCCGGTGCTGTGCAGACCGTGGTGCGGAAGTCGAGCCAGTCGGCATCGTTGGCAATGTACGTGTTGGCACGCGCGGCGTCGTCCTCCAGCCTGGGCATGCGCCGCGGCTCACCCAGGCCGCGCTTGCGCCGCTCGTTGCGGTCGCTGATCTCGGCGCCCTCGTTGTAGCCGAACGAGGGCAGCACGCGGCTGTTGAAGAAGGTGCCGTTGTCCACGATGTTGCTCGGCGCCAGCCCGGCGGTGATGCCATTGGGTTTCTGCACCACCCGGAAATGCACGCTGCGGGTTTCGCCCGGCTGCAGCGGCTTCTGCAGGCGGTAGATGCGGTAGCCGAGATCGGCATCGTGCAACGACAGCGTCTGCCCACCCAGGTCGACGTCGACCAGCTGCTTGTCATCGCCCATCGAGACATGCACGTCCTGGATCGGCGTGGCATGGGTATTGCGCACCGTCCAGTTCGCATCGATCACCATCGACTGCGATTCCGGGAACAGGTCCACGCGGTTGTCCACCGCCACGATGCGCGGCTGCGGCAGGGTGCGGTACTTCGACAGCTCGCGCTCGTAGCGGGCCTGCAGGTCCAGCTGCTGGTCGGGCGAGATGAACTCGTTGCGGATATTGGTGCTCCAGTACAGCCAGCTGCCCACGCCGGCGAAGGCCAATGCCGCAAGTCCGGCGAAGACGCCGGTCGGGCCGCGCAGGCGGCGGCCGGCCAGGGCCAGGCGCTGGCGCAGGCCCTGGCTGACACCGCGCACCCAGAGCGCCGATGCCAGGCACATCAGGGTCAGCAGGAACAGCGCCCAGTAGCCCTGGAACGCCAGCTGCCCCGGCAGGAAGTGGCCGTAGCCGTTCATGTCCGAATAGGGAGCGTTGGGCCAGCCACCGAAGGTGTACAGGTTCTGCGTGTAGTCCAGCATGCCGAGCACGCCCTGGCCGATCATCACCACGATCAGCAGCGCGTAACCGACGAACTTGTTGTTGGTGAGCACCTGCAGCACCAGTGCCAGGCCCCCCATCAGGATGTAGATCACCGAGTCCAGCGCCAGGCTGCGCAGGTACAGCAGCGGCTCCAGGTGGGTGTAGCCCTTGACCAGCTGCACGCCCATCGCCGCCAGTGCACCGGCGGCCTGGAAGCAGATGATCACTGCCAGCAGTGCGGTGAACTTGGCCAGCAGCGGTACCCAGTTCGGCACCGGCATGGCATCGGTCACTTCGTTGATGCGCGCGCTGCGTTCCTTCCACACCAGCTCACCGGCGAAGAACAGCACGATGATCACCAGCAGCCAGCTGAAGGCCCCCTGCAGGCCCATGATCATCTGCGAGGTGACCGGCCAGATCGAGGTGCCGTACAGGGTCTGCCGGAACAGCGCGTTGGGCAGGAAATTGGCCAGGCCCAGCACCAGCAGCACGATGAACGGCACGCTGCGCAGGACGCCGCGCGTGTCGAAGCGCACCTGGCGCAGGAACTGTTGCCACGCGGTGGTCGCGCTGAATGCCGGTACCACGCGCGGCAACGGGTTGCGGTTGGGCCGGAGGGCGGCGGCGTCGGCAACCGGCTGCGCCTGCCGGCGGCCCCAGCGACGACGGCCGCTGCCGCTGCGCTCGGTGCGGAACAGGGCGAACGTGGCGGCGAACAGCAGCGCCGTCACACCCAGCCACAGGGCACGGTTGGCCAGCAGGTAGCCCGCCAGGCCGGGAACGCCGCTGTTGTGCTCGGCGGTGGACCAGTAGCGGATGGTGCGTGACAGGGCGCGCATGCCCAAAGGCTCGCTGAGCACCGCCAGCCAGGTGTTGTCGATGTCGCGCAGCACCGCCGCGCTGGCGCCGAACAGGACCAGGTAGGCCACCAGCCCGATGTAGACCCACAGGATCGAACGCGTGACCGCTGCCAGCAATGACAGCAGCGCGGTGGTGAACAACAGGTTGGGAATGACGATGACCGCAAAACTCCAGGCATAGCCCTGCCAGCTGATCGGCCCCATGCGCTCGGCGTCCACCCAGGGCATGAACGGTGCCAGCCAGAGCCCGAAAGCGACCAGCAGGTAGAACAGCAGGCCGGTAGCCAGGGCGGCGGCGATGCGGCCGGCCAGGTAATCGCGGCGTTTCACCGGGCTGGCGAAGATCAGCTCGGCGGTGCCCAGTTCGAAGTCACGCAGCAGCGCATTGCTGACGAACAGGGCGGTGACCAGCATTCCGAGCAGGGTGAAGATGCCCAGCATCTGCGCGATCACGGTGGGCGCGTTGCTGTGCACGTTGCCGCTGCCACCACCGATCTGTACGGCGTCGCTGGACGCAGCGGCGAAGGCAAGCAGGGCGAACAGCCCGGCCAGCAGCCACAGCAGCGGGGAACGCAGCTGCTCGCGCAGCTCGAAACGGAAGAAATCGAGGATCATGGCGTGCTCCGCTCAGGCTGCTGCGCGAGCACGGGCCTGCAGGCGCAGGCGCTGGAAGTACACGTCTTCGAGGTCGGGAGCCACGGCCGCAAAGCCGTCGCCGGGGTCGTTGGCGCTGTGCACATGGATCACCGGGCGGCCACCGACCAGACGGGTCGACAGCACCACGTAGCGCGCTTCATGGTCGGCCAGCTCCGAAGGATCGACCTGCTTGCGCCAAACCTGGTGCTGCAGGGCGTTGATCGCTTCGCTGGGGCGGCCGGTCAGCAGCACCTGGCCCTTGTTCATGATCGCCATCGTCGGGCACAGGTCGGTCACGTCCTCGACGATGTGGGTGGACAGGATCACCGCTACGTTCTCGCCGATCGCCGCCAGCAGGTTGAGGAAGCGGTTGCGTTCCTCCGGGTCGAGGCCGGCGGTGGGCTCGTCGACGATCACCAGCCGCGGGTCGCCCAGCAGCGCCTGGGCAATGCCGAAGCGCTGGCGCATGCCGCCGGAGTAGGTGCCCAGCTTGCGCTTGCGGGCATCCCACAGGTTCACCTGCTGCAGCAGCCCATCGACCACCTCGCGGCGCTGCGCGCGTTGGGTCAGGCCCTTGAGCACTGCGAAATGCTCCAGCAGGTCCAGCGCGCTGACTTTCGGGTACACGCCGAAATCCTGCGGCAGGTAGCCCAGCCGACGGCGCACGGCGTCCTTGTCGCGCAGCACGTCGATCGGCGCCTCGCCCGGAATGCTGAGCGTCACCGTGCCGCTGTCGGCCTCCTGCAGGGTGGACAGCGTGCGCATCAGCGAGGACTTGCCGGCGCCGTTCGGGCCGAGCAGGCCGAACATGCCCCGCGGGATGTCCAGGGTGACGTTGTTGAGGGCATGCACGCCGTTGGCGTACGTCTTGGACAGCGAATCGATCTTCAGCATGCGACGTACACCTTTCCATGGGCAATGTCTGCGCGTTATCCGCGCAACCGCCTCCGTGCGCATCCGCCGTTGGTCATGGGGGGAGAATCCCGCCGTCGTGCGTTGGCCAGCGCGCCGGCCCAGCGGCGCCTTACCCGCGCAGGGATGATTCGCGCACCACCAGCTTCACCGGGATGCTCTGGCTGTCCACCGGCTGCCGGCCGATCAGCGCCAGCAGGCGTTCCACCAGCAGCTGGCCGGCCTGCTTGGTGTCCTGCTGCACCGTGGTCAGCGCGGGGGATACCGAAGCGGCCAGCGGGATGTCGTCGAAGCCGGTCACCGCCACGTCCTGCGGCACCCGCAGCCCGGCCTCGCGCAGGGCGCGCATCGCACCGATGGCGATCAGGTCGCTGGCCGCGCAGATCGCATCGATCGGCTCGCCGCGCGCCAACAGGGCCTGGCAGGCTTCCTGGCCGGAGGCTTCAGTGGTGATCGCATCGTGCTGCAGCGCCGATTCGGGGGCCAGGCCGTGGTCCTGCAGAGCCGCGACGTGGCCGCGGTAGCGCTCCTGGAATTCGGGGTAGTGGCTGGAGGCATGGCCGAGGAAGGCGATGCGGCGGCAGCCCTGCTGCAGCAGGTGGGTGGTGATGTCATGCCCGCCCTGGAAGTTGTCGCTGCCGATCGAGACACCGGGCTGGCCGGGCAGGGCGGCGCCCCAGCGCACGAAGTGCGTGCCCTGTTCGACCAGCCGCTGCAGGCGGTCGCGCGATTCGTGATAGTCGCCGTAGCCGAGCAGGATGATGCCGTCGGCCTTGTTGCTGTCCTCGTAATCGGCCTGCCAGTCGGTGGACAGCTGCTGGAACGAGACCAGCAGGTCCTGCCCGTGCAGGGCGCAGGCGCGGGTGATCGAGCCCAGCATCGAATGGAAGAACGGGTTGATCAGCGAGTCGTCGTTGGTCGGGTCCTCGAAGAACAGCAGGGCCAGCGTGCCGGCATTGCGCAGGCGCAGGCTGGAGGCATTCTTGTCGACCTTGTAGTTCAGCTCGCGGGCAATGCGCAGGATGCGCTCACGGGTCTCGGCGTTGACCATCGGGCTGCCACGCAGGGCCCGCGACACGGTCGGCTGGGAGACCCCGGCCAGGTGGGCGATGTCCAGGGAGGTGGCTTTGCCTTTGATCGTCATGTGTGGGCGGAGCGGGCATGTGGGAGGTGCCCGGGCATGATGCCATGCGCAGACGCGAATGCCCCTCCGGGCGTCGGCCTGGGCGCAGGTAAGTTATTGCCGGACAAGGAAATCAGCCTGATCCTTCGGTGCGGTCGGGGTCTCCTGACCGGGCGGAAGGCGGCGGCAATGGTAAGATGCGTCGTTCTCGCATTCCCCCAAATTTCACCAGGGGCGGCTCAGCGTACTGCACCCCGCCCGGGGCTGTGCTATCACTGGCGGTCTGCCCCTGGACAACGGACGAAGGTACCTATGGCGCGCGGCATCAACAAAGTCATCCTGGTCGGCAATCTCGGCAACGACCCGGACGTGAAGTACACCCAGGGCGGCATGGCGATCACCCGCATCAGCCTGGCCACCACCAGCGTCCGCAAGGACAAGGATGGCAACCAGCAGGAGCGCACCGAATGGCACCGCGTGGTGTTCTTCGGCAAGCTCGGCGAGATCGCCGGCGAGTACCTGCGCAAGGGCAGCTCGGTCTACGTCGAAGGCAGCCTGCGCTACGACAAGTACACCGGCCAGGACGGCGTGGAGAAGTACTCCACCGACATCATCGCCGATGAAATGCAGATGCTGGGCGGCCGCGGTGAAGGCGGTGGCGGTGGTGGTGGCAACTACGGCGGCGATCGTCCGCAGCGCCAGCAGGCGCCGCGCCAGGAGTATGGCGGTGGCGGCGGTGGCCAGCGTGGCGGCCAGGGCGGTGGCTATGGCAACCAGGGCGGCAACCAGGGCGGGGGTTACGGCAACCAGGGCGGCAACCAGCGCCCGCAGCCGCAGCAGGCGCCGCCGATGGACGACTTCGCTGACGACGATATTCCGTTCTAAGCGTACCTTCCGTTTATCCCGACAAGGGCTCCTGGCACGCGTGCCCGGGGCCCTTCTCGTTACAGGCGACGTGGCAGGATCCCATTGCCCGGCGGCAGGATGCGGACGTTCGTCGACCTCGTCACCGATTGCCGAACATTCCCTGGTCCAGCAGGCAGTCAATGAACGCGCCCAGCAGGGCGGGGCGATGCCGCCTGTTCGGGTAGTAGAGAAAAAGCCCGGGCCGCGAGACCGACCAATCCGCCAGTACCCGCACCAGCAGTCCCTGTGCCAACAGTTCGCCCACACCATCCTGTTCGAAGTGATAGGCGATTCCAAGGCCGGCCAGGGCCGACGCAATCCCGATGTCAGCGTGATTGGTGACGACAGGACCGTCCACGGCGACCTCGAGGTGGCGACCTCGCTTCTTGAACTCCCATCGGTACTGCCTGCCATCGCTCTGCAGCCGCCAGTTGATGCAGGCGTGATCCTGCAGTTCCGCCGGAGTTCGCGGTGTTCCGCGGCGTGCCAGGTAATCCGGTGACGCCACGGCCACCATGTTCAGGTCCGGGGTGAGGCGGATGGCCACCATGTCCTTCTCGAGCTGACCACCCACGCGGATGCCCGCATCAAACCGGCCACTGACGATGTCGCTGAGCGCGTCGTCGACCACGATGTCGACAACGACATCAGGGTAGGCCTGGTGGAAGCGGGCAAGCCGCGGGGCAATCAGTGTTCTCGCGGCGATGCCCAGCGTATTGATTCGCAGGGTCCCGTTGATCCGTCCGCTGGCTTCGCTGGTTTCAGCGACCGCGACGGCCAACTCCTGGAACAGCGGCGCGATGCGCGCGTACAGTCGCCCGCCGCTTGCCGAGGGCGCCACGCTTCGTGTCGTGCGATTGAGAAGGCGGGTGCCGAGACGGCCTTCCAGTTGGCGGATGGTCTGGCTCAGGGCCGAGGGCGATACCCCCAGATGTTCCGCCGCCCGCGCGAAGCTCTGACGTTCCACTACCGCCACGAAGGCCTTCAGTTCAGCGAACTCGGATCCGCGCATTATGTGAGATTCTTGACATAACCCATTCGGATTATAGGGCATTCACTTAACCGGCCTGCGTGCACATCCTGAGCGCCTGACCACTGCAGGAGCCAGGAATGAATGCGTTGACCCTCCCAGAACCCATTGCCGCGTACTTCGCGGCCGAACATGACCCTGAACTGCTGGCGCGTTGTTTTGCCGCCCAGGCTGTGCTGAAGGACGACGGGCACACCCTCGTCGGCGTCGACGCCATCAAAGCCTTCCTGGCCGAGGCATCGGCCAAATACAGCGCCACCAGCGTGCCGAGCGCCATCGAACGGCAGGAGAAACACCACGTTGTCCGTGCCATCGTGAGCGGTAACTTCCCCGGCAGTCCGATTCTGCTGAGCTACCGTTTCGAACTGGAACGGGACCTGATCGCATCGCTGGAGATCACGGCATGAGCTTCGATCTTCAACTCGGTGGCCTGCGGGCCGTGGTGACCGGAGGCACGGCCGGTGTGGGGGCGGCGGTGGTCAGGACCCTCGCCGAGGCCGGGGCCAGGGTAATGACGTCGGCGCGCAGCCTGCCGGCACGCCCGGTGGAAGGAGTCGCCTACGTAGCCGCCGATCTGTCGACGGCCGAGGGCACCGGCATTTTCGCCCACGCCGTGCTGCAGGCATGGGGCGGCGCAGACATCCTGGTCAATGTGCTGGGGGGATCAAAGACACCTGCCGGTGGCTTCGCAGCGATCAGTGATGCGCACTGGCTTGCCGAGCTGAACCTGAATCTGATGCCGGCGGTCCGCCTGGATCGTGCCTTGCTGCCATCCATGCTCGCGCAGAGCGCTGGCGTGATCATCCACGTCAGTTCGATCCAGCGCATGCTGCCTCTGCCGGAGTCCACCACCGCCTACGCCGCCGCCAAAGCGGCACTCACGACCTACAGCAAGTCGCTTTCACGAGAGGTCACCCCCAAGGGCGTGCGGGTGCTGAGCGTAGCGCCGGGCTGGATCGAGACAGAAGCATCCAGGGAATTTGCAGAACGGATCGCTGCGGAAGCGGGAACCGACTATGAAGGAGGCAAGAAGGTGGTCATGGACTGGCTCGGCGGGATCCCGGTGGGACGGCCCGCGGCACCGCAGGAGGTGGCCGATCTGATTGTGTTCCTGGCGTCTCCCCGGTCGGCGTCGATTGCCGGAACGGAGTATCGGATCGACGGCGGCACGGTTTCGACCCTGTAGCCAACAGGCGTCGTCCTGCTCCCACCGCCAGAAGGAAAGCCCCGCTCACGCGGGGCTTTTGTTTTCCAGGTCGGTTGCGGAGTTGTGCCTCGCAGCATTGATTTTCGTGCACTGCGACTTGCAAACACACAAATTCCTCCCCTATGGTGCAATCGATTGCATTGCAGTGAATCCTCAGTGTTTGATGTCGGTTGGGAGGCCGGCAGGTGGATGTCCATCCATTCGATCAGACCGGCTCCGGCGACGGGCCTCACGCGGCGTGATGCGTTGCGCATGGCGGTTGCTGGAGGCGTAGCCCTGGGTACTGCGGGAGCGTTGCCTGCATTCGCCGCCACCGCAGCGCTCAAGGGCAACCTGAAGCACTCCGTCGCACGCTGGACCTTCCCGCAGCTGTCGGTCGCCCAGCTCTGCACGACGGTGAAGGACATCGGCTTCGCCGCCATCGACCTGGTCGGCCCGGAAGACTGGCCCACGCTGAAGGCGAACGGCGTCTACAGCTCGATGTGCAATGGCGCGGAGCTGGGCCTGACCAAGGGCTTTGCCGGCCGCGAATTCCACGACCCGCTGGTGGAGCGCTACACGCGGCACATCGACCTGGTCGCCGATGCCGGTTACCGCAACCTCATCTGCTTCTCCGGCAATCGCAACGGCATGGACCCGCAGGACGGCATGGCCAATGCCGAGGCGGGCCTCAAGCGCATCCTCGGGCATGCCGAGAAGCGCGGCGTGGTGCTGGTGATGGAGCTACTGAACTCCAGGGTCGATCACCACGACTACCTGTGCGATCACTCGGCCTGGGGCGTGGAGCTGTGCCAGCGGCTCGGCTCGGACAACTTCGGCCTGCTCTACGACATCTACCACATGCAGATCATGGAGGGCGACATCATCGCCACCATCGGCAAGCATCACGCCTGCTTCAAGCATTACCACACTGCAGGCGTGCCGGGCCGGAACGAGATTGGAGACCAGCAGGAGCTCCACTATCCGGCCATCTGTCGCGCGATCCGCGACACCGGTTTCAAGGGGTATCTGGCGCAGGAATTCACGCCTGCAGCGCCCGATCCCGTTGCCTCATTGCGCGAGGCGATCCGCCTCTGCGACGTCTGAAACGATATCCACCCAGGTGAGAGACCATGGCAGATAATCACTACGACGCCATTGTTGTTGGCTCGGGAATCAGTGGCGGTTGGGCAGCGAAGGAGCTGACCGAGAAGGGCCTGAAGGTCCTGATGCTGGAACGCGGGCGCAACATCGAGCACGTCAAGGACTACGTCAATGCGATGAAGGAAGCGTGGGACTTCCCGCATCGCAACCGGCCGACGCAGGCGATGAAGGCCGCCTTCCCGGTGCTGATGCGCGACTACGGCCTGGCCGAGAACCTGGAAGGAATGTGGGCCAACGAGCAGGACTCACCCTACATCGAAACCAAGCGCTTCGACTGGTTCCGTGGCTACCACGTGGGCGGGCGCTCGCTGATGTGGGGCCGGCAGAGCTATCGGTTTTCCGACCTGGACTTCGAAGCGAACCTCAAGGATGGCATCGCCACCGACTGGCCGATCCGCTATGCCGACATCGCGCCGTGGTACGACCATGTAGAGAGGTTCGCCGGCATCGCCGGCACGCGCGAAGGACTGGACGTGCTGCCGGACGGCGAGTTCCTGCCGCCGATCCCGTTGAACATCGTCGAGAAGGACGTGGCCGCGCGGATCAAGAAGGCCTTCGGCGGAACGCGGCACATGATCCACTCGCGCACCGCCAACATCACCCAGCCGATGCCCGAGCAGGGGCGCGTGAACTGCCAGTACCGCAACAAGTGCATCCTGGGCTGTCCCTTCGGTGCCTATTTCTCGACCCAGGCGGCGACGCTGCCAGCGGCGATGAAGACCGGCAACCTGACCTTGCGGCCGTTCTCGATCGTCAAGGAAGTGCTCTACGACAAGGATCGCAAGCGTGCGCGCGGCGTGGAGGTGATCGATGCCGAGACCGGGCAGACCTACCAGTACACCGCCAAGGTCATCTTCCTCAATGCATCGTCGTTCAATTCGACCTGGCTGCTGATGAACTCGGCGACCGATGTGTGGGAGGGGGGACTGGGTTCTTCGTCGGGCGAGCTGGGGCACAACGTGATGGACCATCATTTCGGTGCGGGCGCCTCGGGCCGGGTCGAGGGCTACGAAGACAAGTACTACTTCGGCCGCCGTCCGTGCGGTTTCTACATTCCGCGCTTCCGCAACGTCGCGGCCGACAAGCGCGGCTACCTGCGCGGGTTCGGTTACCAGGGCGGTGCCAGCCGCACCGGCTGGTCGCGCGAGATCGCCGAGCTGAACATCGGTGCCGACCTGAAGGAGGCGCTGACCGTACCGGGCGACTGGCGCATCGGCATGACCGGGTTCGGTGAAATGCTGCCGCACCACGACAATACGATCCGCCTGGACCACGACCGCAAGGACAAATGGGGGCTGCCGGTGCTGGCGATGGACGTGTCCATGCGCGCCAACGAACTGGCGATGCGCAAGGACATGGCCGCCGATGCTGCCGAGATGCTGGAGGCGGCTGGCGTCAAGGACGTGAAGATGCACGACCACGACTATGCCCCGGGCAAGGGCATCCACGAGATGGGGACCGCACGCATGGGACGTGACCGGAAGAGCTCGGTATTGAACGCGCACAACCAGGTCTGGGATGCGCCCAACGTCTATGTGACCGACGGTGCCTGCATGACCTCCAGCGCCTGCGTGAATCCTTCGCTGACCTATATGGCGCTGACCGCGCGCGCGGCCGACCACGCGGTACGCGAACTGAAAGCGGGGAACCTCTGATGGATCGCCGCGAACTGTTGAAGATGATCGTTGCCGCCACCGGCGCGGCCATGGTCGGCCTGCCTGCGCTCGCGCAGGGAAACGCCGCTGCGGCACCGGTGAAGACCCTGTTCTCCGATGCCGACATCGGCACGCTGGACGAGATCGCCGAGACCATCCTGCCGCGGACCCGGACGCCAGGGGCGAAGGATGCCGGCGCCGGCCTGTTCATGGCGACCTTCGTCAGCGATTGCTACACCGCCCGGCAGCAGGCAACGTTCCGGGCAGGCCTGGTCGATATCGACAAGCGCGCCGGCGGCCGGTTTGTGGCGCTTGCGCCGGAAGCCCGCACCCAGTTGCTGCGAACGCTGGACGCCGAAGCCAAGGCGCGCTCTGCCGACGTGACCGAGACCGGTACGCCTGAAGAGGGCGAGGCGATGCCGCATTACTTCACGATGATCAAGCAGCTGGCCATCTTCGGCTTCTTCACCTCCAAGGTCGGGGCGACCGGCGTGCTGCAGTACGTCGCGGTGCCCGGCCGCTACGACGGCGATCTCGCCTATGTCCCCGGTACGCCCGCGTGGGGGACCAGCTGATGGACACCACCCTGATGATCCGCCCTGCGTTGATCACTGTTGGCCTGCTGGCCGCTGCATCTGCATTCGCGCAGGACAGTGCCGACGCTGCGCGCGACCCGAAGAAGACCGAAGTGTGGACCCCCGTGCCCGCTGTCGTGGCCACGCCGCCAGGCAAGGCCCCCTCCGACGCGATCGTGCTGTTCGATGGCAAGGATGTCTCCGCGTGGGAATCGGAGCAGGGCGGACGCGTGCCCTGGAAGGTTGCCGGGGGCGCCATGACCGTCGTTCCGGGCAGCAAGGGCATCCGCACCCGGCAACGCTTCTGCGATGTCCAGCTGCATGTGGAGTGGCGCACGCCCACTGACACGAAGGGCTTCGACGGCCAGAACCGGGGCAACAGCGGGATCTTCCTGCAGGAACTGTATGAACTGCAGGTGCTCGACAGCTACAACAACCCGACCTATGCCAATGGCCAGGCGGGCTCCATCTACAAGCAGGCCATGCCGCGGGTGAATGCCTCGCGCGCGCCGGGCCAGTGGCAGGCCTACGACATCATCTGGAAGGCACCGCGCTTCTCGGTGGGCGGTGGGCTTGTGTCGCCCGCGCGCATCACGGTGCTGCACAACGGCGTGCTGGTGCAGGATGACACCGTGCTGGCAGGCAAGACCGAGTACATCGGGGCGCCCTCGTATTCGCCCCATGCGTGTGCGCCGCTCTATCTGCAGGAGCATGACTCCAGGGTCAGTTACCGCAACATCTGGGTGCGCGAGCTGTAGTGGCATGCGGCTGGCGTGGCCGCCGGCCGCTTACTTCGCCAGGTAGCTGGCGATATCGTCGATCTCCTGCTGTGACAGCTGGGAGAAGGGCGGCATCAGGCCGCCGCCCTTGCTGATCTTTTCCTTGATCTGTGCAGGTGCCATGCGCTTGCCGATGTCGGTGAGTGCCGGGAACGCGCCCGGCATGCCCGCGCGATCGGCGCCGTGGCAGGCCACGCAGTTCGCGGTGTAGAGCTTTGCTCCCGCAGCCGGGTCGCCCTTGCACCAGGCGGCTGTCGCAACACTCATGCCGCCCAGGGCCACCGCCATTGCCAGGATCATTTTCATGTGGGGCTCCTTGATGCGTCAGCGCCGCGCACGGGCAGGCGTATTGGTGGTCAGGTGTTCACGCAGATAGTCGGCGCCGGCCTGGACGACCTTGGCCGGCTCGCGTGGCTGGTCGTGCTCGATGATGTACCAATGCACGCCAGCGACCGCCGCAGCAGGCAGGATCGCGTTCCAGTCCAGTACGCCCTGGCCCACCGCAGCGAATCCGCCTTCGTCTTCGGCCTGGCCCTTGGGCGCATTGTCCTTGGCGTGTACCGCGAATACGTGGCCGCGGAACTTCCCCAGCATCACCGCCGGGTCCAGGCCCGCACGCGCAACCCAGGCCAGGTCCAGCTCGGTCTGCAGGTCGGGGCCGGCGGCGGCGAACAGCAGTTCCAGCCCGGTCCTGCCATCGAAGTCGACCAGCTCGAAGTCGTGGTTGTGATAGGCCAGGCGCATGCCCTTGCCGCGCACCTGTTTCGCGATCCGGCCCAGTTCCTGTCCCAGGGCGGTCCAGCCGGCGGCATCGCTCGGGCGTTCCTTCCTGTCCAGGTACGGCACCACCAGCGTGGTGTTGCCGATCGACCGGTTGAAGGTCACCACCCCATCCAGGTTGCTGCGCAGCTCGGCCAGCGGCACATGCGATGAAATGGCCTTGATCGAATACCGGTCCAGCAGCTGCTTCAGTTCCGCGGCACTGACGTTCTGCGTGCCGACGGTTTCCACCGCGCGCACACCGGCATCGTGGACGATCTTCAACTGTTGCTCGAGCGAGCCGGCATTGCGCAGGGTGTACATCTGCACCGCTATCGGCTTCTGCGCGCTGGCGGCTTCGACTGCGAAGGCGGGCAGCGCCGCGAGCAGCAGGACGAGGCTTGCACTTCGACGGACAAGGGCTTTCATCAACAGATCCTCCCGGGATTCAACCGATGGTGGTCCAGGCGCGTGACCTGGCCGATGCAATGACACGATCAACGATCCGCGCCGAACGCATGCCGTCCTCGAAGGTGGGCAGGCCGTCCGGTTGCTCGCCGTCGATAGCGCGATAGGTGTCGGCGACAAACGCCTCGAAGCACTGGGCGTAGCCCTGCGCGTGCCCGGCCGGCAGCACCGACAGCCGGCGCTGTTCGGCAGTGCCCGCGCCGGGCCCGCGCACGAAGATTTCCTCGCGCTGGTCGGGCAGGCCGATCCACAGCCGCTCGGCGTCCTCCTGGTCGAAGGCGATGCTGGCGTTGGCGCCGTCGATCTCGAACCAGAGGCGGTTGCGGCGTCCGGCCGAAACCTGGCTCACCGTCAACGACGCCAGCGTACCGGCGCCGGTCCTGAACATCGCCGTTGCCACGTCCTCGCTCGCGACCGCCTGCGTCGCGCCGTTCGCTGCCGGTGTGCTGAAGCTCTGGCCGGTGACGGCGCTGCGTTCGGCGATCACCGTGGCAAACGCCGCGTTCACTTCGGTGAAGCGCTCGCCACTGACCCATTCGACCAGGTCGCACCAGTGCGAACCAATGTCGGCGAACACGCGCGAGGTGCCGCCCAGCGCCGGGTCCACGCGCCAGTTGTTGCTGGCCGGGTCCAGCAGCCAATCCTGCAGGTAGCTGCCATGGATCAGGTGCAGCGGCCCCAGGTCACCCTGGGCGATGCGTGCACGGGCCTCGCGCACCACCGGGTGGTAGCGGTAGACGAAGGGGACGGTGGCAACCAATCCGGTCGAGGCGGCCAGTACCGCCAGCGCCTGCGCATCGTCCAGCGTCGTCGCCAGCGGCTTCTCGCAGATCACGTGCTTGCCGGCTTCCAGCGCAGCCTGTGCCATGGCGCGGTGCAGATGGTTGGGCGTGCACACGTGCACCACCTGTACCTGCGGATCGGCGATCACCTCCTCGATATCCCGGTAGGCGCGCGGGACATTCCAGGAGTGCGCTGCCTCATGCGCGCGCTGCGGTGACGAGGCGGCCACGCCGCGTACCTCGGCGCCGGCGAGCAAGGCCGCGCGGCGGTGCACGGCGCCGATCATGCCGGTGCCGACGATGGCGATTCCAAGCTTGGGCATCGACGGGGATCCTCAGGGTGTGGAGGGCGCGGCCGCAGCCGCCGGCCGGTCGCGGAACAGCAGCAGGAAGGCGACCAGCACCACCAGCGCAACAGCGGCCGGGAACAGCCAGATCTGCTGCCAGTCGGGACCGGCCTCGGTGGTGAAGTGCTCCACCACCGCGCCGGACAGGAAGGTGCCGATCAACATGCCCACGCCATAGGTGGCCAGGGTGATGAACCCCTGTGCGCTGCTGCGCGCGGCAGGGCCGGCATGTGCATCGGTGTAGATCTGGCCGGTGACGAAGAAGAAGTCGTAGCAGATGCCGTGCAGCACGATGCCGATCACCAGCAGCGGGAAACCGCCACCTGCATCGCCGAAGGCGAACAGCGCGTAGCGCACCACCCAGGCGGCCATGCCGACCGCCAGCATGGTTTTCACCCCCAGCCGAACGAACAGGAACGGCATGGCCAGCATCAGCAGCACTTCGGAAACCTGGCCCAGCGACTGCAGGCCCGCCGCGCCGCGCACGCCGAGGTCGTTGAGATAGGGATTGGTGAAGTTGTAGTAGAACGACAGCGGGATGCAGATGGCGATGGAGGCCAGGAAGAACACCAGGTAGGCGCGCGACTTCAGCAGCCGCAGCGAATCCAGCCCCAGGATCTGCCCCAGCCCGGCATCGCGCTGCTGCGCCAGTGGCGGTGTGTGCGGCAGGGTGAACGCATACAGCCCGAGCACCAGCGACGCCGCCGCCGCCATCCGGAACGTCAGCTCAAGCCGATGCGCCTGTTCCCAGCCCAGCCAGCCGATCAGCACGCCCGCCACGATCCAGCCGATGCTGCCGGCCACGCGGACCAGCGGGAACTGCTTCTCGGGTGATTGCATGTGCCGCATGGCCACGCTGTTGGCCAGTGCCAGGGTCGGCATGAACAGCAACATGTAGCCCATGACGCACGCAGAGAACATGCTGAAGCTGGTTGCCGTGGACGCCAGCCACATCAGCGCGGCACCGGCCAGATGCAGTACCGCAAGAATGCGCTGCGCCGCGAAGTAGCGATCCGCGATCAGCCCGACCAGGAACGGCGCCACGATGGCACCGATCGACTGGCTGAGGAACGCGGTCGCCACCTGGCTCGCGCTGGCCTGCAGCGGGCCCTGCACCAGGTAGGTGCCCAGGGTGACGAACCACGCCCCCCAGATGAAGAACTGCAGAAACATCATCGCGCCCAGGCGCGACATGGCGTGCGTCATGGCTTGCCCTCCCGGGGCGGTCTTGGCTCAGATTCCCAGCATGCGGTGCAGTGATGCGGCGTCGGTGCCACTGTCGGCGAAGTCATCGAAGGCGCGTTCGGTCACGCGGATGAGGTGGTCGCGGATGAAGGCGGCACCCTCGCGCGCGCCGTCTTCCGGGTGCTTCAGGCAGCACTCCCATTCCAGTACCGCCCAGCCGGGGAAGTCGTACTGCGCGAACTTCGAGAAGATCGCCTTGAAGTCGATCTGGCCGTCACCGGGTGAACGGAACCGGCCCGGACGGTCGATCCAGTCCTGGTAGCCGCCGTACACGCCGCTGCTTGCGCTGGGGCGATGTTCCGCGTCCTTGACGTGGAAGATGCCGATGCGCGCGTGGTAGCGGTCGATGAAACCGAGGTAATCCATCTGCTGCAGCAGCAGGTGGCTGGGGTCGTACAGGATCTTCGCGCGGGGATGGTGGTCGACCTCATCGAGGAAGCGCTCGAAGGTTGCACCATCGTGCAGGTCCTCGCCCGGGTGGATCTCGAAGCACAGGTCAACGCCGCAGGCATCGAACGCATCCAGGATCGGGCGCCAGCGACGGCCGAGTTCGGCGAAGGCTTCTTCCACCAGTCCCGGCGGGCGCTGCGGCCAGGGGTAGAAGTAGGGCCAGGCCAATGCACCGGAGAACGTGGCATGCGCGGTCAGCCCCAGGCGCTGGCTGGCCTGCGCCGCCAGCCGCAGCTGCTCCACCGCCCAGGCCTGGCGGGCGGCCGGGTTGCCGCGCTTGTCCGGTGGCGCGAATCCGTCGAACAGGCTGTCGTAGGCAGGATGGACGGCAACCAACTGCCCCTGCAGGTGCGTCGACAGTTCGGTGATCTGCAGGCCGTGCCCGGCCAGCATGCCGGCAGTGTCGTCGCAGTACGCTTGGCTGCGCGCCGCCTCCGCCAGGTCGAACAGGTGGGGCGCGGAGGTGGGGACTTGTACGCCAGAATAGCCCAGACCCGCGGCCCATCCGGCCAGCGTGTCCAGCCGATCAAAAGGAGCTGTGTCGCCGATGAACTGCGCCAGGAACAGCGCTGGACCCTTGAGCGTCTTCAACGTGATTCGCCCTCGATGCAATCGATTGCATTATCCTAGCAGGGGCTTACGCAGGACCTGTTGTGCAGTGCACAGCGGGCAGGAGGACTAACGCCATGGCCACCATCTACGACATCGCAAAACACGTCGGCGTGTCCGCCGGTACGGTGTCGCGCGCGCTTTCCCGGCCGGACAAGGTGCTGCCGGCCACCCGCGCGCGCATCGAGCAGGCCGCCGCCGCACTGGGCTATGTGCCCAACACGGTGGCGCGCACGCTCAAGACCCAGCGCAGCGGCAAGATCCTCGTCACCGTCCCGGACATCGCCAATCCGTTCTTCGCGCAGATCCTGCAGGGGGCGGAGGAGGCCGCGCAGGCGGTGGGCTATGCGGTCCTGCTGGGCGATACCCAGCATCAACCCGATCGTGAGGAGCGCTACGCGCAGATGCTCCGGCGCAACGAGGCCGACGGCATGATCGTGCTGGGCCATCGCCTGCCACCGACCGCGCGCGAGATCGTCGAGCAGCGCGGCGCCGCCGCACCGGTGGTCAACGGCTGCGAGTTCGACCCCGCGCTGGGCATCCCCAGCGTCCACATCGACAACGCCGCCGCCGCACGCGCGGTGATGGAGCATCTGTACGGGCTGGGACACGAACGGATTGCGGTGGTCGGCGGGCCGCCTGACAATCCCCTGCACCAGCAACGGCTGGAAGGGGTCCGCGCGGCCGGCAAGGCGCGTGGCCGCCTGCGCCAGCTGAGCATCGTGCCGGGTGACTTTTCCGTGGAATCCGGCCATGCAGCGGCGATGGCGCTGCTGGATGGCACGGCCGCGCCGACCGCGGTGTTCTGCTTCAGTGACCAGATGGCACTGGGTACCCTGGCCGCTTGCCGGGACCTGGGCATCCGCGTGCCGGACGAGCTGTCCGTGGTCGGCTTCGATGATCTGGCGTCCTCCCGCTACCTCACGCCCCCGCTGACGACCATCCGGCAGCCGATGCGGGAGATTGGCGAGCGTGCGGTCAACCTGCTGCTCGCCATCATCGAGCACGTCGATG
Organism: Stenotrophomonas sp. YJH_SMC_110; assembly: GCF_059369255.1. Lineage (NCBI taxonomy): Bacteria > Pseudomonadati > Pseudomonadota > Gammaproteobacteria > Lysobacterales > Lysobacteraceae > Stenotrophomonas > Stenotrophomonas sp. YJH_SMC_110. The sequence continues at coordinate 163,271 of NZ_JCAFSM010000007.1, forward strand.
TGCCGCTTCAGCAGACGCTGGAGTTCAGCTTCAAGCTGCGTGGCTCGACGGCTGCGCCCCGCCCCGGGTAACCACGGGGAGCGGGAGGGGCAGCGGCAGCGGCCCGCGCGATATCGCGCAACCTTGATCCCGAATTGACGCAAAGCTGTCAGACTCATCGCAGGCAGCCCGGCAAGGGCCGTAGCACCAGGTGCGATCGCGCAAGGGGGTCGGCAATGCCATTCTTCACCGATTCGGCGGAAGGCGCGGTCGAAGGCATTGGCGCGGCACGTCGCATCGGCTGGATGCGTTTCGTCGGCAATGGGCTGGGGGCGATCCCCATCGCTTCGATCATGCTTGAACGCCAGGACGGCGGGCTGGCCTGGGTCCTGCTGCTGCTCAACGCGCTGGCGTGGCCGGCACTGGCACTGCGGCTGACCCAGCGCTCCCGCCAGCCGGCGGTCGTCCAGTTCCGTTGCATGGTGGCCGACTCCTTCTTCGGCGGTGGCTGGATCGCCTTCATGGCGTTGAGCGCGGTGCCCAGCGCACTGTTCGCCGCGCTGCTGGTGGCCGACAAGATCGCCGCCGGTGGCGTGCGCCTGGCGATGCGCGCCACGCTGGCCCTGCTGCTGGGCTTCGCACTCACCTGGTGGTTGCTCGGCTTCCCTTACCAGCCGGTCACCTCGCAGCGCACGATCGTGCTGAGTGTCCCGTTCCTGTTCGTGTATGGCATCGGCCTCAGCATTCTCAGCTGGCAGCTGGCGCGCCGGGTCAAATCGCAGAACCGTCAGCTGCAGCGGCTCAGCCGGATGGACCCGCTGGTCGAGCTGGCCAACCGTGGCTTCCTGATCCTGCGTGCGCAGCAGGCGCTGGACCGGGCACAGGGCCAGGGCGGTTCTGCCTGCCTGCTGATGCTCGATGTGGATGATTTCAAGCGCATCAATGACTCGCATGGCCACCGCGCCGGTGACGAGGTACTGCGGCATATCGCGGCGACATTGCGCACCTTTGCCCGGCCCGGTGATACGCCCGCGCGGCTGGGGGGCGATGAGTTCGTGGTGCTGCTGCGCGACTGCGCGCCCGTCGATGCGATGCACGTGGCCGAGCGGGTGCGCCTGCACCTGCTGGAGGCCGCGCAGCAGGCCACGCCGGGCGTGGAGTTCAGCGTCAGTATCGGCATTGCCGCCACACCGCGTGGCGGCAGTGTCGAGGACTGGTTGGCACTGGCCGACCGCGCGCTGTACCACGCCAAGCGGCAGGGCAAGAACACGGCCAGCTACGGCGAGTGAGTGCGGCACCGCCGCCGCCGAACGAGGGTGAAATGCCCGTTCATCCTGCACGCGGAATCGGCATGCCAATCCTCTACCATGGGCCACCCCGCCCGGACGCGCTCCCATGCAAGACGCTCTCGTTGCCCAGCCCAAACCCCCCATTCCAAGGATCGCGGCGTGGCTGATGATGCTGCTGGGCATGTGGCTGGCGCTGAAGCTCGGCCTGGTAGTGACCCTGCTGTCCGGCCTGCTGGTGTTCCAGCTGACGCACGTGCTGGCCTCCACCGTGGAGGGCAAGCTGCCGCCGGGGCGGGCACGGGCGATCGCAGTGATCGTGCTGTCGGCGATCATCATCAGCGGGCTGGTACTGGCCGGCATCGGCGTGGCCTCGTTCTTCCGCAACGAGACCGGCGGCCCGGACGCATTGCTGGCGCGCCTGATGGAGATTCTCAACACTTCGCGGCACCAGGTGCCGGCGCTGCTGCAACCCTACATTCCCGAAGACATGCCGGCGTTGCGCGCGGCGCTGAACGACTGGGCCGCCGAGCACCAGCGGCAGCTGGGCGTGGCCGGTACCTCGGTGGTACAGGTCGGTGTGCGCGTACTGATCGGTATGGTGCTGGGCGCGATGATCGCGCTGTATGACGAACTGCCGCTGCCGAAGATGGGCCCGCTGGCGCAGGAGCTGGTCGGGCGCACCAGCCGCCTGGCCACCGCGTTCCGCCAGGTGGTGTTCGCGCAGGTGAAGATCTCGCTGCTCAACACCGTGTTCACCGCCATCTTCCTGCTGGGCGTGCTGCCGTTGTTCGGCGTGCACCTGCCGCTGTCCAAGACCCTGGTGCTGATCACCTTCCTGGCCGGCCTGCTGCCGGTGGTGGGCAACATCATTTCCAACACGATCATCGCCATCGTCGCGCTGTCGGTCTCGTTCTATGTGGCGGTGGCGGCGCTGCTGTACCTGATCGTGATCCACAAGCTGGAGTACTTCCTCAACGCGCGCATCGTCGGTGGCGAGATCCAGGCGCGTGCCTGGGAGCTGCTGCTGGCCATGCTGGTGATGGAGGCGGCCTTCGGCCTGCCGGGCCTGGTCGCCGCACCGGTGTTCTATGCCTACGTGAAGCGCGAACTGGTCGACCAGCGCTGGATCTGACGCGGCGGGGCATGACGTAATTTGCCCCGATTCGACAACCCGTGCGGCCTTTGTCGGTGCGTTCGCGGCGGGCGCGGTATACCCATGGCAACGATTGATCCGGTAGCGGCTTGGCGCCTGTGCAGGCGGCCGCTACAGTGTTGTGCACTACAGGGGAAATGTGCATGGCCCGCAAGGCGTCGCCCATCGGATTGCGGACCTGGGTCTGGATCCTGGCCGGGCTGTTCGTAGTCTGTACGCTGCCATTGATGGCCATCGCGCTGGTGCAGGGCACGCTGCGCTTCACTGCCGCCGAGGACAACCTGGTCAGCCTGCGCCAGCTGCGGCAGACCTTCGACCTGGCCAACCTGGTGTCGGCCGAGCGCGGCCCCGCCAACAGCCTGCTCGGGGCCGACACGGCCGATGCGGGCGAACAGGCCCGGCTGGCGGCGGAGCTGGCAGTCGCGCGCAAGCGGGTCGATACCGCCCTGCAACGCCTGGACACCGTGTTCAACGCTGACCCGGGCGTGGTCGACGAACACGGGCTGCTGGCCGATGCGCAACGTCGCCTGCAATCGGCGCGGGCCGCGGTGGACCGGGTGGCGGCACAGCCGCATGGCGCGCGTCAGGTGGAGGACGTGGGGCGCGCGATCAGCAGCATGTTCGCCGTGGTTGATCGCCTGCACGTGCTGACCTCGGCGCAGATCAACGTGCTGGTCAGCGCCGACCGCGAAGCGGCGATTCCGGCGATGCAGGGCCAGGTACTGATCGACCTGCGCGAGCATGGCGGCCGCCTGGCCTCGAACGTGATGGCGCCGGTGGCGGTACCGGGGGCCTGGCGTGACGAACAGGTGCGGGCGGCATTGCAGACCGAAGGCCGCCTGCTGGAGCTGTGGCGGCTGGCAGGCAGCCATGAAGCGGTGTTCCGCAGTGATCCGGCGCTGTCCTGGCATTGGGACATGGCGCGCCGGCAGTTCTTCGGCGAATCGCTGCCGATGATCGAACAGTTGATCGAGGATGGCCGGCGCGGCGTGCCGCCGCCGTGGACCACCGCCGAATTCACCACCCGCTACGTGCCGACCCTGCGGTCGCTGGAAGCGCTGCGGGACGGCTACCTGAGCGTGTCCATCGCCCGTTTCGAACGCACCCGCAATCGCGAAGCGACGCGCCTGGTGGTGCTGGTGGCGACGGTGCTGGGCACGCTGGTGGTGCTGGGCGTGGCGCTGCGCATCGCGCATCTTCAGATCCTGCGGCCGCTGCTGCAGGCGCAGAAGCAGGTCATCCAGATCGCCTCGGAAGCGCCCGGCCCGGAGCAGCATGTGACCCACCCGCTGGCCGAGATGCAGCGCCTGTTCGATGCCATCGAAGTGCTGCGCGAGAAGTCGCGCGAGCGCTCGGCATTGACCAGCGAGCTGCGCCAGCTGGCCGGCACCGATGAGCTGACCGGGCTGTTGAACCGGCGCGCGCTGGACGAGTTGGTGCAGCAGCGTCATGCCGACGGTGGCAACAGCGCGGTGGTGATCCTGCTGGACGTGGACCGCTTCAAGGCGATCAACGATGGCCACGGGCATGATGCCGGTGACGAAGTGCTGGTGCAGGTGGCGCAGCTGCTGCAGCGCCACCTGCGCCGCAGCGACAGCATTGCCCGCTATGGTGGCGAGGAGTTTCTCGTGTTGCTGGCCGACGGTGATCTGGCCGGTGGCCGCCAGCTGGCCGAGTCGCTGCGGGTGGCGCTGCAGCGGCTGGACATCGCCCTGGTCGGTGGCAAGGTGCTGCGCGTCACCGCCAGCTTCGGTGTGGCCGAGGGCGGCACCGACGCGCTGGGCTGGCGCACCCTGCTGCGTGCCGCCGACGCGGCCATGTACCAGGCCAAGGCGCAGGGCCGCGACCGCGTGCGCGTGGCCGGCGGCGGCCGCAACGCACGTTGACGGCACCCATCAGCCGATCTGCGCATGCACGCGCCGCAGCGTGCGCGCAATCATCCGGCGCGCGATGGGACGCGGCACCGAGAGTCCACGCCAGCGCAGCGCACCCACGCGGAAGGTGGCGCTGGCAGTGGCCAGCACCTTGCCGGCCGGGTCGGTCAGCCAGCCGCGGGTGAAGGCGATGCTGCCCTTGCTGTGCTCGACTTCGCCCCAGCCGATGATCCGCCCGGGCCGTGCGGGGCTGACGAAACTGGTCTTGGATTCGACCGTGACCGCGATGCGGTTGGCAGGCAGGGTGGCGTAGATCGCTGGCCCCATGCAGTCGTCCAGCATCGCTGACAGGAAACCGCCCTGCACGTTGCCCATCGGGTTGGTGAGCACCGGCCCGGCCTCGAACTCGACCTGGATGCGGCGCAGTGCATCGTCGTAACCGACGAAGCGCCAGCCGAGCAGGGTGCCGGCCTGGGAGCGTGGAAGATCACCGTTGACCACGCTGTAGAAGATCGATTCGGGATTCATCGTGGAGCCTCGCGGGGGAGAGGGGAGAAAAAGAACTCACTGCGGTAGCGACAACAGGGCCAGCACGAATCCGATGACCGACAGCAGCACCACCGCGGCGCCGGCGGGCACCGGTGTACGCGCACCGGTGCGTCGCCGCACGCCGGAAGCGACCAGGACCGGCGGCAGGGTGGCGACCAGGCAGAACAGCTGGAACGCCAGCAGCTGCGGCAGTGCGAAGTGACCTCCGAAGAAGATCAACCAGGCCAGCATCACGCCGGCACCGGCCAGTGCGATCCAGGCAGCGCCGACCACGCGGATGAGTGCCATCAGCAGCACCTGCATGCGGGGGTCGATCTGTGCCCACGGCCTGTCCACGGCCTGGCCGTGGTAGGGCATGAAGTCGGAGCGTTTCAGATAGGCCGCAGCAAACAGGCAGACAATGAAGAACGCCAACAGGTAGCAGCCGAACGCGAGCCAGGCGGACAGGTCCATGTGGAGGCCATGCGGTTGCGGAGGAAAGGCCGCGTTTGTACCGGCAGCCATGCCGGTCGCGCCACGGGGTTGCGCGATTCTGGGGCAGCACGCCGTTAGGGGCGTGTCGCGGCTTGCAGGGCCGTTCCTCCATCTGCCGTTAACGCCAGTGTGGTGGTGAGGAATGCGTCACGTACGCGCCATGCGCTCTATCTCGTTTCCTGTGAAGAGGCCGCAACTACCCCTCCACGCCCAGGTCACCGCGCTGCGCAGACGCTGGGATTCCATTCCATGAAGGACGACGCCATGACCCAGCTCACCCTGCCCGAACTGGCCAGGAAAATGGCCGGCATTGATTTCAGCCTGCTGCAGACCCACGCCGGTGGAGAGATTGCCGGCCGTCCGATGAGCAACAATGGCGACGTGGACTATGACGGTGACAGCTGGTTCTTCACCACCGAAGACACCGACATGGTGCGCGAGATTGAAGCTGACCCCGCCGTTGCGCTGGGTTTTTCCGGCAGCAAGTCGCTGCTGGGCAAGCCGCCGCTGTTCGTGCACGTGCAGGGCAGGGCTGTGCTGGTGCGCGACCGGGCCTCGATGAGCCAGCACTGGGTGAAGGACCTGGAGCGCTGGTTCGAACAGGGCGTGGATACACCGGGACTGGTGCTGATTCACGTGCGCGCCAGCCGCATCCACTACTGGGATGGCGAGGACGAGGGCGAAATCGTGATCTGACCGGAACCGCGCAGCGCCCGGCGCATCGCGTTCCAGGGTCAGCAGCGCGCAGGGTGTGCTGCCGGATCCTCAAGGTTGGCCAGTTCCGGTGCCAAGGCGTGCTCCACCGCACGCCGCAGCAGTGCCGGTGCGACATAGTGCCGGTGCCCGGCGTCGATCAGGGCCATGTACATGCCGCCGAACGCATTGAGGGTCTGCACGCGTGAGCCCAGGCTGATCTCGACATGTCCATCGCGATGCCGCTGCACGCGCACGCTGCTGCGGAAACGCAGGTGCCGATCGTCGGCGCCGAGCAGGACTTCGGCGTCGTTGTCCTGCGTATCGATGTGCGAATCCAGCACCGGGAATCGACCAGCGAACAACCGGCTGCGATCGGTCGACAGCAATGACGACACCGGGCATCCCAGCGGCGACGTGCGCAACCGCAACGGTGCCACCAGTCGGTTTCGCAGCGCCATCAGCTGGCCTACGCCGCTGGGTGGATTGCGCAGGAAGCCCTCCAGTACGTCGGCCAGCAGCGCCGACGCGGAACGGTGGACCACCTGCGAGGGTTCCAGGCACAGGGTGGTCAGGTCCTGGTAGTGGCTGTGCGGCAGCGCTGTGGTCAGCAGGCCATCGGTGGGCGCGGGCCGCGAATGGATGGGATAGGCCGGTGTGGCACGTTCGACGAACCCGCGCAGCGGCCGCATGGGGATGCGGCGCAGCGGGCCGAGCAGGGCACGGGTACGCGCGCACAGGTGCGCGCACACGCTGGGAGGTGCCGCCTGCAGCGACAGCTGCAACAGCGGTGCCGCCGCAAGCGAGGTGCACGAAGGCCAGTACGATTCCGGAAGCACCTCGGTCAGGCTGGGGATATCGGCGGCATTGCGCTCCACCTGCGCACGGGTCTGCTCGCTCATTCGGCCTGCCAGTTCATCGCTGTGGCAGGACAGCGCAAACAGCGCCGGATGTGCAGGATGGTTCGACGCGAACTGGTGCCAGGTGCCGCCGCCGAAGCGCACGGTAAACAGGCAGTCCGGTGGGATGCGGACGCGCCGGAGCGTGCGCGCGAAGGCACCAGGACCTGCTGCCAGCTGCGCGTCGGAGGCGGTAGCGAAACGCAGCTCGGCTCCCGCGCTGCCGGCGATGGCGGTGAACATGCGCGGGCCTGCATGGCGATGAAACGGGTGGCCACCGGCACCGACGGTGAAGCTGTACAGCGAGGAGGCATCCCCGTGCTGCAGGTGCATGCCACCCAGTCGCGCCGAAGGTTCATCCAACGCATCGATGAAGGCCGGGTGGTGGCGCTGACGCTGGCCGGCGTCACTCACCAGCGCGTCGCCGGCACCGATGCCGAGCTGCGCGATCAGGGTGACTTCGGTCGGACTGCCGCCGTCCTGTGCCGGAAGCTGCACTGCTGGAAACGAACGGCGATCGCGGGTCGAACCAGGCATCGTCATGCTCCTTGGCGGGGCGGATCAGCGGGCGGGGGACTTGCGGCGGGCGCGGGCTTCACGCTTGAGCGGGCCGCCGACCGGGCAGACTTCGGCCGCCCACGAGAACAACGTGTTGGCCAAACGGTCGGGTACCTGCCTGAAGTACACGAACTGGCCGCGTTTCTCGCGTTCGATCAGTCCGGCTTCCTCGAGGATGCGCAGGTGGCTGGACAACGCCGGCTTGCTGAAGTCGAAGCGCTCGGCCAGCTCGCCCGCGCTGAGCTCGCCGGCGCTGAGATAGGCCAGGATCTGCCGGCGGGCGGTGGAGGCAAGGGCTTCGAAGATGCGGTCCATGGAGAGCTAGTTAACTAATTCGTTAATTCATGTTGCTCCCGCAGCTTAGGACTGTCAAGCCATGACCCATTGCGCGGCGCGCCCGGGCTTTGCCATCCTCCCTGCTGTTTTCCGTAGCGTGGAATCCCGATGCGTCCTGCGTTCTGGCTGGCTTTGGCCCTGCTGCCCACCCTGGCGGTGGCGCAACCCGCGCGTACTCCCAAGGCCAAGGCCCCGGCGCAGGATCCCTTCAGCGAGTTGTTCGATACCGCCTGCATGCAGCACATCGGCGCGCCGGCGCGGTTGCAGTCGCTGATGGAATCCAACGGGCTGTCACCGCTGCAGCCTGCCGAAGCGGCAACGTTGCTGCAGGGGCAGTCGGGCGTGGCCTGGATGGTGCCGCTGGCCAGCGGCCGCTATGCGGTCAGCTGGGCCGACGATGGCACCTGCTCGGTGTATGCGGAAAAGGCCGAAGCGGCGGTGGTGCAGAAGGGCTTCGCACGGCTGGTGCAGGCGGCACCGAAGCCATTGCAGGCGCGCTCGCTGCCGGGCCGTGGTCCGCTGTCGGCCGACCAAGTGGCGATCCAATACGGCTGGGCCACGCCGGGGCAGGCCAAGCTGCAGGTGCGCTTCCGGCTGGTGACGCGGCAGGCGGCCGAGGCCGGCGTACAGGCGATGGCCTCGGTGACGCCGGGGGACGCGATGCTCGAACCCGCGGCTCCCACCCGATAACGCCTGCCGGGGCCCGCGCCCAGCCGGTGGACCATGCTCGCGATTCGGCCTTTCACGCAGGATGTGGTATATCGTTTATCGATAAATCCACCCTGGGGCGGCGAGGCCACCCCAATGCCGGAGGCCGCTTGACCGCTCGTCCCGCCCGCGCCAGACCCGCGCGAGGCTTGTTCACCCTGGCCCAGGCCGCCGTACAGGCCGTCCGGGCGATGTGCTGGCTGGGCATCCTGGCCGCACTGCTGGCGGTGCCACTGGTCGCCCATGACCGCCGCTGGCTGCTCGACAGCGTGCATGACGCCGAGGCCGCCGCCGCGCATGGCAACGACCTGTTCCTGCACTTCTGCCTGGGCCTGGGCGCGATCGTCGCGCTGCTGGTGCTGTGCCTGCTGTTCCTGCGCCATCTGCTGAGGCTGCTGAAGTCGGCGGCGCGCGAGCGGCCGTTCACCCATGCCAATGCACAGCGCCTGCAGCGCATGGCCTGGCTGATGCTGGCAATGGAACTGCTGTCGATCCTGATCGGTGCCTACGCGGCCTGGATGGGCCCGGATTTCACCTGGATGGAGGTGGGCGGCGGCATGTCGATCACCGGGCTGGTGGCGGTGCTGATGCTGTTCGTGCTCGCACGCGTGTTCGCCGTGGGCGCGGCGATGCGCGATGACCTTGATGGTGTCATCTGATGGCGATCGTCATCACCCTGGACCGCATGCTGCAGGCACGGGGCATGACCCTGTCCGAGCTGGCCGGGCGCATCGACATCACCCTAGCGAACCTGTCGATCCTGAAGACCGGCAAGGCGCGAGCCATCCGCTTTTCCACGCTGGATGCGATCTGCCGCGAACTGCAGTGCACGCCCGGCGACCTGCTTGGGCATGACCCGGCGCAGGCGCAGGATGCCGACTGAGTGGACGCCCTCTTCCCTTACCCACTGACGAAACGGACCTGAAATGGAATGGTTGGCTGACCCCTCGATATGGATGGGCCTTGCAACCCTGGTCGTGCTGGAGATCGTTCTCGGCATCGACAACCTGGTGTTCATTGCGATCCTTGCCGACAAGCTGCCGCCGCACCAGCGCGACCGCGCGCGGGTGATCGGCCTGGCGCTGGCACTGCTGATGCGGCTGGTGCTGCTGGCGGCGCTGGCCTGGATCATGAAGTTGACCGAGCCGCTGGTGACCTTGTTCGACCACAGCTTCTCCGGGCGCGACCTGATCCTGCTGGGCGGTGGCCTGTTCCTGCTGTTCAAGGGCACCATGGAACTGCACGAACGGCTGGAAGGCCGCGCGCATCACGAGGATGGCAAGAAGGTCTATGCCAGCTTCGCGATGGTGGTGGCACAGATCGTGGTGCTCGACGCGGTGTTCTCGCTGGACTCGGTGATCACCGCCGTCGGCATGGTCGACAACCTGGGCGTGATGTATGCGGCCGTGACCATCGCCATGGCGCTGATGCTGCTGGCCAGCAAGCCGCTGACCCGCTTCGTCAACAAGCATCCCACCGTGGTGGTGCTGTGCCTGGGCTTCCTGCTGATGATCGGCTTCAGCCTGGTGGCTGAAGGCCTGGGCTACAAGATCCCGAAGGGCTACCTGTACGCAGCGATCGCTTTCTCGATCCTGGTCGAGGCGTTCAACCAGTGGGTGCGTTTCAACCGTGAGCGCAACGAGCGCCGCCAGCCGTTCCGCCAGCGCACCGCCGATGCCGTGCTGAGGATGCTGGGCGCGCGTCCAGTGAACGGCCACGACGACGAAGGCGTGGACGAGCAGGTGGACGCCGACGAGCGCCTGCAGCCGGCGGAGCACGAAATGATCCGCAGCGTGCTGGGCCTGGCCGATCGTCCGGTGTCCAGCGTGATGACTGTGCGTGCCGACGTGCAATGGATCGACCTGGCGCGTGGTCAGGAGGATGTGGTGGCGCGCCTGGTGGCCTCGCCGCATACGCGCCTGCTGGTCGGCGACGGTGACCTGGACAGCCTGCGTGGCGTGGTGCAGAGCCGGGACGTGCTGGCCGACCTGCTGCAGGGCAAGCCACTGCAGCTGGAGGGCAACCTGCGCGAACCGCAGTACGTTCTGTCCACTGCCAGTGCGCTGCAGGCGCTGGAACTGATCCGCCAGCATCCGGTGCCGCTGGCGGTGGCGGTGGACGAGTACGGCAGCGTGGAGGGCCTGGTGACCGCCAACGACCTGCTGGCGGCGATTGCCGGTGACCTGGTCGATACCCAGGACGAGCGCTATGGCGTGGTGGCGCAGGGCGAGGATCAATGGGAGGCCGATGGTGCGCTGACCCTGGACGACCTGCAGCGTTTGGCGGGCGTGTCGCTGCCCCGCAGTGCCGACTACATGACCATCTCGGGTCTGGTGCTGGAGCAGCTGGGCCGCCTGCCGGACGTCGGCGACGCGGTGGAGGTGGCCGGCGTGCGCATCACCGTGCTGGCAATGGAGAAGCGCCGTATCGCCCGCCTGCGGGTGGAGCGCCTCGACGGAATGGCCTGACCGCCTGTTGTTGTAGAGCCGGGCCCATGCCCGGCTGCGTGTCGAGAAGCCGAGCATGGGCGCGGCTCTACACAACACGACCCGCAGCCGTCACCATGGCGGGCCCGCTTTCTGTCATGGATGGTTGCAGTGCTGAGTACGATCGGTTTGTTGATGGGCCTGTATGTGGCCTGGCGCCTGTTCTGGCCGCTGCGCATGCCCATCGGGTTGAAGGTCGTGCTGTCGCTGCTGGTGGTGGCCATGGCCGTGCAGCTGCGCATCGTGGCCACCTTCTGGGGCACGATGGCATCGCCGGAAATCCCGAAGATGGCCATCGCCGTCCTGGCCACCGGCTCCACGGCGGTGCTGCTGCTGGCGTTGCTGATGCTGGTGCTGGATGTGGGCCTGCTGCTTTCGCGCCTGCTGCGTTGGCCGCGCATCGTATCGGCCCTGCGCGCCTCGAAGCTGCGGCCGTTGGCCGGCCTGCTGGCGCTGCTTGTGAGTGGCTATGGCATCAGCCAGGGCATGGCCGTGCCCCAGCCCAGGCAGATCGACGTGGCGATCAAGGATCTGCCTGCTGCGTTCGACGGCTATCGCGTGCTGCAGCTGACCGACATCCACGCCAGCCGCCTGCTGACCGGCGACTGGGTGCGCAGGGTGGTGGACGAGAGCAACGCGCTGAAGCCGGACCTGATCGTGATCACTGGCGACCTGATCGACGGCAGCGTCGAGGCCCGCCGTGACGACGCGCGTCCTCTGGCCGATCTGCGAGCGCCGGACGGTGTCATCGCCATCACCGGCAACCACGAGTACTACGCGCAGTACCAGGACTGGATGCAGGCATTCCGCGCACTGCGCATGCAGGTGCTTGAGAACAGCCACATGCAGGTGCGGCGCGGCGACGCGGCGCTGACCATCGCCGGTGTCACCGATCCGGTGGCGGCGCGCTATGGCCTGCCGTTGCCGGATCTGGATGCTGCGCTGGCCGGTGCCGATCCGTCCGCACCGGTGATCCTGCTCGACCATCGCCCGCGCAATGCACGCGAGGCGGCGGCGCGTGGGGTGAAGCTGCAGCTGTCCGGGCATACCCACGGCGGGCAGATCATCGGCATGGACCAGCTGGTGAAGCGGACCAATGGTGGCTTTGTCTCCGGCCGCTACGACGTGGAGGGGATGACGCTGTACGTGGGCAACGGCGCGGGCCTCTGGGCCGGTTTCCCGGCGCGCATCGGCGTGCCTTCGGAGATCACCCTGATCACGCTGCGCCGCGCGCCTTGACCTGATGTGGGGTCAGATCCCTTTGCCTTTGGCAAAGGGATCTGACCCCGGCCCGTCAGGCCGCCCGCAGCGGCGGCCGCGCATGCGCACTTCGACGCAGGGCCTGCGCCCGCTTGGCGATCCAGCGCACCACGAAGGCGGTGAACAGCAGCGCCGACGGCACCGCATACCAGAAGTTGCCGGGCACGCGCTTGAAGTACGAGTAGGTGAACACCGCCGCGATGATCCACATGCCGGTGACGTGCAGGCGACGCCAGGCGGTGGGTCCCATGCGCCGGGCGAGCCCCCGGTGCGAGGTGATGGCCAGCGCCAGGATGGCGATGTAGCCCACCGTGCCCGGGAGGTTGGCCAGCGCGGAGCGTGCTGGCCAGAACGCCGGGTTGAGGATGCCGAAACTGGTGATGGCGACTGCGTGCAGCAGGTGCGAGAACGCGAAGGACAGACCGATGATGCGCCGTTCGCGCAGCAGGAACCGGGTGAACGGGCCGGGCAGCAGGGTGGCGAAGGAGGATGCCGTGAATGCCGCCAGGAACAGCAGGAACGATGTGCGGGCGGTGAGCCGGATCGCCGCGCGGCTGCCTTCGGCTGCATCGGGATACAGGGCGAAGGCGGTCAGTGCGAACGCGATCAGGACCACGGCGATGGCTACGAACAGGCGCCAGCCGTGCAGGAAGGAAATGTTGGAAGCAGCCATGATGAGACCTCGAAGTAGGGGGCGGGTAGTGCCGGCCGCTTGCCGGTCAATGAACGGGTAGTGCCGGCCGCTGGCCGGCACCTCAGAAAGCAGGCAATGCAACCAGCACCCCCGCCGTGCACAGCTCGCCCAGAACGGGCACGCAGGCAGCACGCAATGCGTCCGTTGCCACGTCATGTGTTTCGGACAGCGCCTGCAGTGCCTCATCCACACGCGCGCCGTCGTCACCGAAGACCGAAAGCAGCGCGTAGGCCAGCGGTGACGGTTGCTCGACCTTCAGGCTGAAATCGGCGCGGCGCTGGATCACCAGCAGCGTGGGAGCTGCGCCCAGCACCGGTTCCAGCCCCTCGTCCCCATGCACCGGCCACCGGTACCCAAGCACCCGCACCAGCGGCGAAACCGCCAGCACATCACTGTCCTCGGGTAAGCGCTGCAGCAGACACCCAGCGCCACGCGCTTCAATGTGCAGCGACTGCTGCGTGCTCTCGTAGTGCGCCAGTTCCGCCGCCCAGTCCGGCAGTGCCAGCGTGTCCTGTACTGCCAGCCAGGCCGCGAACTCGCCGGCGATCCGTGGGAACAACGGGGTCTGGCAGGCGTGGTGGGCGTAGTAGTGCGCCACGGTGTCGCGCCAGCGCGACGTGCCCAACTGGTGTTGCAGGCGCGGCAGGCTGCCGGCCAGCAGGGTGTCCAGGCTGTCGATGCACAGGCGGCGGTATACCGCCAGCCTGCGCGCCTCCACGCCTTCGGGTGCGGTCTTTGCAGGGTCCCGCACATGATCGGCCCAGCGCCGTTGCAGGGTAGCCAGCGACTCAGCCATGGGCCACCTCCGGCCAACGTGCCTCAGCCTGTGCCTGGCGGATCTGCGCGACCTCGGCCAGCAACCCGGCCAGCGGCGGGAAGTTGAAGTCGCGTTCGAGCAGCGTGGGACGCACGCCCACCCGCATGTAGGCCTCGCGCAACAGGGCCCAGACCACGCCTTTCACCGGCGCACCATGGGTATCGATCTTGAAGCCGTCGTCTTCATCGAAGTGGCCCGCTACGTGCAGCGAGGCGACACGGTGGGACGGCACGTGGGCCAGGAATTCGAAGGCGTCGTAACCGTTGTTGCAGGCATTGACGAAGACGTTGTTGACGTCCAGCAGCAGGTCGCAGTCGGCTTCGGCGAGCACGGCGTTGATGAAGTCGATCTCGCTCATGTCCGCGCCGGCAACGGCGTAGTAGGAAATGTTCTCCACGGCGATGCGCCGGCCCAGCATGTCCTGCACCTGGGCAATACGGCCGGCGACATGGTGAACGGCCTCGGCGGTGAACGGCAGTGGCAGCAGGTCGTAGACATGGCCACCGGCGGCGCAGTAGCTCAGGTGTTCGCTGTACAGCTGCACCTGGTGCAGGTCGAGGAAGGCACGGGTCTGTGCCAGCAGGGTGCGGTCCAGCGGATCAGGACCGCCCAGCGACAGCGACAGGCCGTGGCAGGTCAAGGGGTGGCGCTCGCTGAGTTGGCGCAGCGCGTTGCCGTGTGCACCGCCGACGCCGATCCAGTTGTCGGGGGAGACTTCGAGGAAGTCGATGGCACCGGCCGGCATGGCCAGCAGTTCGTCGATCAGGCCACGGCGCAGGCCAAGACCGGCGGCATGGGTGGGCAGGGGCAGGGACATGGCGGATGCTCCACAGAGAGCGCCGCCTTGAAGGCGGCGCCGGGTGAACGTCGATCAATCGGCAACGCGGGAGAACAGGCCCTTCGGCATCGGCTTGCCGTTGGCGGTGTAGACGCTGCGCAGGTAGTCGTGCGCTTCCTGCTCGCTGATGTAACCGTCGTGGTCGGTGTCGATACGGTCGAACTCGGCGGCACGCTTGGCGGCCACAGCGTTGAATTCGGCACGCGAGACCTTGCCGTCGTGGTCGCGATCAGTGCGGGCAAACGAGGCGTCGCCGCACTTGCCTTCGCCACACTGGCCCTCGGCCACCTTGGCCTTGCCGGCGTGCGTGCCGGTGGTGGCCTTGTTGGCCCCGCACTTGCCTTCACCGCACTTGCCTTCGGCGGCGGCGCTCATGGCCACCGCGCTGATCGCCAGCGGCTGGATCGCCGCGGCCTGGCCGGCCAGCAGCAGGCCACCGGCCAGGGCGATGCCGATGGCACCGATGCGCGGCAGGCGGGAGGAAGAGGTATTCTTGGTCGAGATGGACATGGTGGTGACTCCTTGGGAAAGCACGCGGGGCGTGCGGGATGGACGCCGCCGAAGAGGCGACGGAAAGCGAAACGCGCGGGAACAGGGGAGTCGGCTCAGGCGGCGCGGCGACAGCGCAGCAGATGGCCCAGCAGCAGCACACCGCCGAGCAGGGCACCGCCGAAGCCGATGCCGGGCAACAGCGCGGCAACCGGCAGCAGCAGGGCGATCAGGCTGACGCCCCAACCCAGGCCGTCATTGCGTTCCGTGGCACGGCCGGACCCGGCCAGCAGCCGGTCCAAGCTGAGTGCGCCACCGCCGTTGAGGATCAGTGGCAGCAGCATGGCCAGGAACAGCAACGGCAGCTTGAAGTTGCCGTAGCCCTGGTCGGTGATCGCATAGCCCTGCCAGAGTTCACCCAGGCCGTTCCATTGGTCGGGCCAGTGCACGGCGGCGATGGCAACGATGGTGAGTACCCAGAACACGTAGGCCACCGAGCGCGTGGCCAGGCCGAGCAGCAGCATCACTGCACCCACCAGTTCCAGCCACGTGGCCAGCTGCCAGTTCAGCGACGCGGGCAGTGTGGAGAACGGGAACGGGAAGCGGCCTTCCAGGTCGGCGAACCAGTTCTGGCCGCCCAGCTTCTCGCGGCCGGATTCAAAGAACTCCCAGGCCAGCAGGGTGCGCAGCGCCAACGGCGAGAGCCAGCGGCCGACGGCGTCCAGGCGGGGCGTATACACGGAAGAAGCGGTGCTGATCATGGTGGTGTCCTGCGGGCCAGTGGTCGATGGAAGCCATTCCAGGCGGCGCAGGTATCGGCAACGTGTGCCGTTGCCCGGGGTTTTGTCAGCGACTGTGGCCGCGGCCGGGGTTTCGTACAGTCAGATACAAAGACGATGCGCGGATGCGCATCGGGGCGTTGCGCGCCCGCGTGCGGACAGCGATATCCACCCGAAAGCGCCCGGCCAGGACCGGCGCGCGAATGTATCCCACTGTAGAAACCCGCCTGCGCCCTACAGTCCGGTACAACTCCGCGCTGCGGAGAAACAGCGCCGATACACCGGCAGGCGGAAATGGCCACTCCCAACTCCGGAGTGCCCCCATGATCCGTACCTGCTTGCTGGCCGCCGCTCTCGCCCTTGCCGCCGCCGCCCCTGCCTTCGCTGCCCGGGCCGATACCGCTGCACCGCCCACCGTCATCCTGGTGCACGGCGCGTTCGCTGATGGCTCCAGCTGGAGCAAGGTCACCAGCACCCTGCATGACTGGAAGCTGCCGGCGGTGGCCGTCCAGAATCCGCTCACCTCGTTGGCCGACGACGTCGCCGCCACCCGTCGTGCGATTGCCGCTGCGCCTGGCAAGGTGGTGCTGGTCGGCCACAGCTGGGGTGGCACGGTCATCACCGAAGCGGGCAATGACCCGAAGGTGCTGGCGCTGGTGTATGTGGCGGCGTTCGCACCGGATGCAGGGCAATCATCGGCGCAACAGGGCGAAGGCTTCCCGGTCGGTCCGGGCCTGGCCCGCCTGCAGGAAAGGGACGGCTACCTTACGTTGCCGGCTGACGCTGTCGCCCAGGACTTCGCGCCGGACGTGATGAAGAAGTCGGCCGCACTGCTGTACAGCACGCAGGTCCCGTTGAAGGCCAGCGCGCTGGGCGAAGTAGTGAACGTTGCGGCGTGGCGCAGCAAGCCGAGCTGGTACGTGCTCAGCCGTGACGATCGCATGCTGTCGCCGCAGCTGCAGGCCGCCACCGCAAAGCGCATTGGCGCGCAGCTGCAATCGATCGGCAGCAGCCATGTGTCGCTGCTTTCGCATCCGGCGCAGGTGGCCGACAGTATCCTCGAAGCGGCGGGGGTGAAGCCGGCGGAACTGCCACTGGCCGAGCAGGGGGGCTGAGCGATGGCCGGCCTGCGTGCGTACGTGCTGCCGTTGCTGATGGGCGTGCTGGGTGGGGCTGCGCTGTTGATGGCCTGGCCCAGCCCGGAGGCCGATGCGCAGCCGGCACAGGCCCTTCCCGCCGCCGGGTTCGACGGTGGCGGGCCCTGGCACAACAGCCCGCCGCTCACACTGGAGCAGTTGCGGGGGAAGGTGGTGCTGGTCGAGTTCTGGACCTACACCTGCAGCAACTGCCTCAACGTGGCGCCGTATGTCCACCAGTGGCATGCGCGCTACGCGTCGCAGGGCCTGAGGGTGATCGGCGTGCATACGCCGGAGTTCGCCTATGAAGGGCTGCCTGGCAACGTGCGCAAGGCCATCGCACGGTTGGACATCGCCTGGCCGGTGGTGCAGGACAACCAGTACCGGATCTGGAACGCCTGGGGCAACCGCTTCTGGCCCGCACTGTACCTGCTCGACCGGCAGGGGCGGGTGGTCTACCGCCATTACGGCGAGGGCGACTACGCACGTACCGAAAGCGAGATCCAGCGCCTGCTGGCCAACCCCTGAGCCGCGCTACCATGGCCGCACCGCGCGGCCTTGACCTTCGTCCTCATCGAGAACGCAATGAACCACGTACCGCACATCCTGGTCGTCGACGATGACAGCGAGATCCGCCAGATGCTGGCCGATTACCTGCAACGCAACGGCCTGCGCGTGAGCCAGGCCGACGGTGGCCGGGCCATGCGCGCGCTGATGGATACCCATGCCGTGGATCTGGTCGTGCTGGACGTGATGATGCCGGGCGAGGACGGACTGAGCCTGTGCCGCAACCTGCGCGCCGGCAAGCATCGTGCGGTGCCGGTGGTGCTGCTGACCGCCCGCGACGACGAAACCGACCGCATCATCGGCCTGGAAATGGGCGCTGATGACTACGTGACCAAGCCCTTCTCTTCGCGCGAACTGCTGGCACGCATCAATGCGGTGATCCGCCGCACCCGGATGTTGCCGCCGAACCTGCAGGTGAGCGAAGCCGGTCGCCAGCTGGCCTTCGGCGAGTGGCGCCTGGACACCACCGCACGCCATCTGCTGGATGCACAGGACACCGCGTATCCACTCAGTGGCGCCGAATTCCGCCTGTTGCGCGTATTCCTCGATCACGCCAATCGGGTGCTCAGCCGCGACCAGCTGCTCAGCCTCACGCAGGGCCGCGATGCCGAACTGTTTGACCGCTCGATCGACCTGCTGGTCAGCCGCGTGCGGCAGCGCCTGGGTGACGACGCACGCGAGCCGACCTACATCAAGACCGTGCGCAGCGAAGGCTATGTGTTCAGCGTGCCGGTGCAGTTGCTGGGGCCGGACGAATGAACGCCACCGCACGCCGCCCACGCTGGCCGCGCACGCTGTCGGCGCGGCTGCTGCTGGTGCTGCTGGGCGGACTGGCGCTGGCCCACGCACTGTCCTTCGGCCTGCTGTTCTTCGAACGCTACCAGTCCACCCGCAGCATGATGCTGCGCAACCTGGACGAAGACGTGGCCGTGAGTGTCGCGCTGCTGGAGCACCTGCCCGCGGACCAGCGCGATGCCTGGGTGCCGCGGCTGGAGCGGCGCACCTACCGTTACCTGCTGCGCCCGGCCGCGGCCGGACCGGGGCTGCAGACCGATCGTGCACGCCAGGTCACGGCGATCATCGATGACAGCCTGCAGCACCGCTATCCGTTGCAGGCGCGCCAGGTGGCTCGCCTGCCGGAGCGGTTCGAGGTGGAACTGCGCCTGCACGACGGCACTCCCTTGACCATTGAAGTCACCCCGTCGGGCCTGCCGCTGGCGCGCTGGCTGCCCGCCGTGCTGCTGGTGCAGCTGGCGCTGCTGCTGGTGTGCGCGTGGCTGGCGGTGCGCCTGGCCATGCGCCCGCTGCAGCAGTTGTCGCATGCGGTGGAGCATCTGCAGCCGGGCAAGGACGGGCCTGCACTGCCTGAAGATGGCCCGGCGGAAGTAGGCGGCGCAGCAGCCGCACTCAACGCACTGCAGGCACGCATTCGTGGCCATGTCAGTGAACGCCTGCAGATCCTGGCCGCGATCTCGCATGACCTGCAGACCCCCATCACGCGCATGAAGCTCCGGGTGGAGACCCTGCCTGAAGACAGCACCCAGCAGCGGCTGCTGGCCGACCTCGATCACCTTGGGCAACTGGTGCGCGAGGGTGTGGCCTATGCGCGCAGCAGCCACGTCGCCAGTGGCGCGCCGGTGTCGATGGACCTGGGCGCGTTCCTGGCCAGTGTGGTCGGCGATTACGAGGACATGGGCAAGCCGGTCAGTGGCGGTGCGCCCGCTGGACTGGTCGTGCAGACCTGGCCGCAGCTGCTGCGACGGGTGGTCGGCAATCTGGTCGACAATGCACTCCGCTACGCCGGCGCTGCCGAGATCGAGGCCGGCCGTGACGAGGCCGGAAGGGTATGGATCGGAATTTCCGACCGTGGCCCGGGCATCCCCGAGGACCAGCTGCAGGCAGTGCTGGCGCCGTTCCATCGGCTGGAAAGCTCGCGCAATCGCGATACCGGTGGCACTGGCCTGGGACTGGCCATCGCGGTGCAACTGGCGCAGTCGCTGGGCGGCTCGCTGCGGTTGCGCAACCGCGAGGGTGGCGGGCTGAGGGCTGAGCTGCGGCTGCCGGGGTAACGGGCGGGGTCGGATCCCCTTGCGGGAGCGAAGGGCTCTGACCCCGATGTGGGATCTGTGACGTTCCTGCACGGCCTTG
The DNA here is from genome assembly GCF_059369255.1 of Stenotrophomonas sp. YJH_SMC_110. Taxonomy (NCBI): domain Bacteria; kingdom Pseudomonadati; phylum Pseudomonadota; class Gammaproteobacteria; order Lysobacterales; family Lysobacteraceae; genus Stenotrophomonas; species Stenotrophomonas sp. YJH_SMC_110. The sequence goes on from NZ_JCAFSM010000007.1 coordinate 182,997, forward strand.
GGATCGGCGATCATCTGCAGGGAGTGTCGAAACCAGGAAGCACGCAATGCAGGGAACGCAGCATTCAATCCAGCGCCCGCGCCACGTCGCGCTGCTGGTCGGTCTGCTCGCGCTGGCGGCCTGCCAGCGCACATCGGACGCACCGACCGACGCACCCGCAGCGGGCACACCGCCTGCCGCCCCGGCCACCGCAACAGATCTCTCTCCGCTGCTCGACGCCTTGCCGACCTGCGCGCTGGACGGCTGGTACATCGATCAGCAGACCGGGCGCCCGGCCCATCCCTGGTTGGCGGCGAACGCGCCGAAGCCCTGCAAGGAAGACGTGGAGAACGAGATCGCCACGTTCTGCGTGCAGGGGCAGTGGAAGGGGCTGCCGGTGGAAGAGGTGATCCTGCCGACGATGACATTCGTTTCGTTCCGTGGGGCCAGGATCGGCCTGCCGCTGGAGAAGGCACGTCCCATCGTCCGCCAGCGTTTCGGCCAGGACTTCCCGGGTGATGCGGCTTACGAGGAGGGCCGCGAGCCGAAGCTGATGGCCGATCCCGAAGATGCGCAGCGTTCGTGGCTGCTGTGCAGCACCCCGGAACTGGGCCACGACGTGGACAGCGAGGGAAGCATCAGCTATTCCGGCATGAACCTGCCCTACGACCACGACGGTTGCAGTTACCGCTACAGCCCGGTCGACTTCTGCGATGCGCGGCACCGCGCAGCCATCGAAGATGCCCTCCAGCATCAGAAACCCAATTTCAACCGGCACTACCTGCTGGTACAGGTCGATGATCGTCCGGAGTATTTCCAGCGCACGCTGGTGCTGGTCGATACCCGCACGGGCAGGGCGACGCCACTGCCGTTCGATGCCTTCACCGGGCCGGCGGGAAAGGGCGGTGATGCTACCGGCTACGGGACACTGGAGACGGGCGTGGACCGGCAGCAGTTCTGCCTCGATGGCGCGTTGCTGGTCTACCGCGTGTTCGAGGAAGGGCGCTTCTGCTTCGGTTTTGACGGTGAGCGCTTCACCGGCCATGAAACCCAGTACATGCAGGCAGCGGATGGCCGATGACCGGTATTTCACCCGGGCCATGACATCCTGCCCCGAACCTGCGCAACCGGGACCGAGGCTGTTGAAGGCGAACACGCAATGACCGCGGCGCGGCAGCGCTCGATGTGGGTGGCGGGCCTGTCCACGGTAGTGGAGTGGTACGACTTCACCCTGTACCTGTATTTCGCCACGGTGTTGTCGCGGGTGTTCTTCGGCGGCGGCGAACAGGCGCTGCTGGTCACCCTGGCCGGCTTCGCGGTGTCCTACCTGATGCGCCCGCTGGGCGCGCTGTGCTTCGGCCACCTGGGCGACCGCCTGGGCCGGCGCTGGATGCTGCTGGCTTCGATGGCGTTGATGGCGGCGGCGATGCTGGCCACTGCGTTGCTGCCAACCGCGGCCACCGCAGGTACCACGGCGGGCGTGCTACTGCTGGTATTGCGCTGCGTGATGGCGTTTTCGGTGGGCGGTGAGTACACCGGCGTGGTGGCGTACCTGCTGGAAAGCGCACCGGCGCGGCGGCGTGGCCTGGTGACCTCGCTGGCCTCGGCCGCCAGTGAAGTAGGCGCACTGCTGGCGGTAGCGATCTCGGCGGTCACCGTGGCGCTGCTCGCGCCCGCGCAGCTGGACAGCTGGGGCTGGCGTATTCCGTTCTTCGTCGGCGCTGCGCTGGCACTGGTGATCCTGGTCGCGCGCTCGGGCATGCACGAATCGCCTGAGTTCGAACGCCAGCGCCGCGAAGGCAGCATTCCTGCCACGCCGCTGCGGCATGTGCTGCAGCACCACCCGCTGGCGGTGGCGCGCACCTTCGCGATCTCGGCCTTGGGATCGATCACCTACTACGTGGGCATCACCTATGTGCCTGCGTTCCTGCACGCGCAGGGCCACGATGAGGGCGATGCACTGTGGCTTTCGACAATTGCGGCGGTCGCAGTGATTGCGATCACGCCGCTGTGTGGCGCATTGTCCGACCGCGTCGGGCGGCGGCCGATGCTGCTGGGCCTGACCCTGCTGGCAGCGTTGTTGCCGCTGTCCCTGTTCGCCTGGATGGCACAGGCGCCGCCGTTGGGCATTGCGCTGGCGGCGGTGCTGCTGGCCTGCGTGGCCGGCGGCGTGAGCGCGGTGGCGGCCCCGGCCACGGCCGAGCAGTTCCCCGGCGAAGGGCGGGTGAGTGGGCTGGCACTGGGCGTGACCATGGCCACGGCCTTCTTCGGCGGGGCAACGCCATGGCTGGCGCAATGGTGGGTGGAACGCAGCGGCTGGGCGGCGGCGCCGGGCGCGATGATCGCGCTGGTGGCGGTGCTGGTGCTGCCGGTGCTGTGGACCCTGCCCGAGACGGTCCCGGGCAGGGCCAAGCGCTAGCAGGTCAGACCTTCAGGTTCTGCTCGATGTCGGCCAGCACGGCGGCCGCATCGACGCCGATGGCAATCGACTGCACCACGTGGCCGTCCCACACGCTTGGGCCGAACGCCAGGCCTTCCGGCTTGGGAATGGTCATGCCGCGGGCGACGCCGTCGGTGGCCACGCGCACGCTGGCGCGCTCGAACTGGAACAGCTCCGGACGGGTCAGCGCGATGCAGGCGCAGCAGTCGTGCACGACCATGCCCTTGTGGCCGGCCTGCAGGTAGAAGTCCACGTAATCCTGCGACAGCGCACGCACCAGTTCGGCATCGGCACCGCCGATGGCGGCCAGCTTGTCCAGACCGTCACGGTCCATTTCCACGCGGGTGGTCACGTCCAGGCCGATGGCGGTGACCGGCCAGCTGGCAGTGAACACCACGTCGGCCGCTTCGGCATCGCCCCAGATGTTGGCCTCGGCGGCCGGGGTGATGTTGCCGTTGACGTGGAACGCGCCGCCCATGATCACCACGCCGCGCACCAGGCCGGCGATGTCCGGGGCCTGCTGCAGGGCCAGCGCGAGGTTGGTCATGCGGCCGACCGCGACCAGGGTCACTTCGCCCGGATGGGCGCGGACCAGGTCGATGATCAGCTGGTGAGCGGGGCGCGCGTCGGCGGCCACGTCCAGTTCGGTCGGCACCGGGTGGTTGCCCAGGCCGTTGTGGCCGTGGATGTGCACCGGCCAGGCTTCCGGGGTGGCTTCCGGCTGCAGCGGGCCACCGGCACCGCGCGCGACCGGGGCGGCGAAGCCCCAGGCCTGCTTCAGGTACAGCGCGTTGTGCGTGGTCGACTCCACCGAGGCATTGCCGAAGGTGGTGGTGACGCCGATCAGGTCAATCTGGGCGTGCTTGTGCAGGTACAGCAGGGCCAGGGCGTCGTCGACGCCCGGGTCGGTATCGAAAATGACTTTCAGCATGTTGTTGTTCTTCTTCTTCCGTGTGGTGCGGGGGGCGCCGGCGGCCTGGAAGCAGGCAGGCGCGCCCTGCATTGTCCCATCTTCATGACGGGCAGGGCCATTGCCGGGCTGGCAGGCCCATAATGCCCTCCAGTCCAGGCATGGAGCCGCCGAATGTTGATCGTTGCCCTTCTGCTGGTCCTGCTGGTGCTGGGCCTGAACGTGGCGGCTACCGTGGTGATCGTCAGGCGTGATGGCCTGTCGGCGGGTGGCCGCGCGGTGCAGCTGCTGCTGGTCTGGCTGCTGCCGCTGGTCGGCGCCATCCTGTGCCTGGCAGTGGCCACGGCCGATGGCTCAGGCAGCCGGGGGGATGGCGGTGCAAGCCATGACACCTCCGTTGGCTATTCCGGTGACAGCCACAGCCATCACAGCTACAGCAGCTCCGACTGCAGCAGTGATGGTGGTGGGGGGGACGGCGGCAGCTGCGGTGGCGATTGATCAGACGTTTCGGGATGCCGGCCAGCGGCCGGCACTAACCCGCCGAGGTCACGTCCCGGTAGTGCCGGCCACTGGCCGGCAACCTCTTCCCCTCAGCCGCCGCCTTCGGCGGGCAAGCGGCCACGGCACGTTCAGCAGCCCAACCAAGGTCACGTCCCGGTAGTGCCGGCCGCTGGCCGGCAACCAAATCCGCTCAGCCGCCGCCTTCGGCGGGCAAGCGCCCACGGCACGTTCAACAGTCCAACCAAGGGCACGTCCCGGTAGTGCCGGCCGCTGGCCGGCAACCACATCCGCTCAGCCGCCGCCTTCGGTCGGCAAGGGCGCCGGCACGTTCAACAGCCCGCCTGCCGCCACATAGGCGGCCAGGGCCTGGCCCTGGCTGAGCAGATGGCGTTCCATGGTGCGTTCGGCGGCCTGCGCGTCGCGGCGGCGGAAGCACTCCATCAGCTCGCGGTGCTCGGCCAGCGATTGCGCGGTGCGCCCTGGGGTCAGCAGCTGGCGGCCGCGATGCATCTTCAGGATGCGGTGCAGGTCGTGGGTGATGCGGATCAGCCACGGGTTGCCGGCGTAATGCTGCACGGTTTCGTGGATCAGGTAGTTGTTGCGGTAGTACTCGGCGATGTTGCCCTCGGCCGCCGCCGCTTCCATCGCCGCATGCAGGGCCTCCAGCTGTTGCACGCCGGCATCGTCGATGTGCCTCACCGCCTCGTGTGCGCAACGGCCTTCCAGCATGGCCATCACCGGGAACAGCTGGTTGAGGTCTTCCAGCGTCAGCCGGGTGACCCGGCTGCCACGACCGGCATCGATCTGCACCAGGCCTTCGGCTGCCAGCAGCTTCAACGCCTCGCGCAGGGGCGTACGGCTGATACCCAATTCCTCGCACAGCGCGGGCTCGTCGATCCACTCGCCCGGCGGCAACCGGTAGTCATAGATGCGCTCGCGCACGTGTTCGGCCACCTCTTCGTACAGAGGCGCGCGCTTCTTCGGTGACCGCGGGGCAGGGGCAATGGCCATGCGCAGAGTGTAACGCCAGGTCGCGCCGGCCAGCGGCCGGCACGACCCGATGGCGGTTACATCCAGCGCGGCACCACGAACACCAGCCAGGCCAGCAACGGCCCCAGCGCCACCACCAGACCGCTGTACACCAGGAAGCGACGGAACAGGCTCTCGCGCTCTTCCTTGGCTGCCGAAGCCACCACCAGTGCGCCATTGGTGGAGAACGGGCTGACATCGACGATGGTGGACGACACCGCCAGCGCGCAGATCACGCCAGCGGCGCTGAGGTGACCCTGCATCAGGAACGGCACGGCCAATGGAATCGTTGCGCCGAGCACCGCGGCCGACGAGGCGAATGCGGAGACGATGCCGCCGACGTAGCAGACCAAAAGCGCGCCGAGCAGCGGGATGCCGATTTCGGAGACGCTGTTGCCGATGAAGTCCACCGCGCCGGCATGTTCCAGCACGCCGATGTAGGTCACCACGCCGCAGATCAGCAGCACGGTCGACCAGCTGATGCCGTCAACCGCGCCCTTCTGGCTCTGCGGCGACAGCAGCGCCAGCGCCACCGCCACGGTGATCGAGACCAGGCCGACGTTGAGGTTGTAGATCAGCGCGGCCACGCCCAGGCCGAGCAGGCCGATCAGGGTGAACAACCGCTCGCGGGTCAGGCTGACCTCATCCAGTGCCGCCGGATCGTTGGACAGGGTGCCGCCGCCCGCCGCGACCAGCGCGCCATGGCCTTCGATCGCGAACTGGCGCGAGGATGCCTGCGGGCCACCGGCCATCGCCAGCTCGGCATTGCCGATCGTTCCCGCTGCCGTGATCGAACCGCGACGCAGCAGGGCGATGCCACCGAAGGCGAAGAAGCAGATCGTCGCCATCATGAAGTTGAAGCCCAGGCTGGTCAGGAACACCGCCATCTCGGTCACTTCCAGCCCGGCTTTCTGCACCACGCCATTGGTGATGCTGCCGTACACGCTGATGGGCGAGAAGCCGCCGGCCTGCGCACCATGGATGACCAGCAGGCCCATCATCAGTGGATTGATGTTGTACTGCTTGGCAAAGCGCAGGGCGACCGGGCCGATGATCGCGACCGCGGCCGGGCCCAGAGCGCCGAACGCGGTGAGGACCGCGGTGATCACGAACATCACCCACGGAATGGCCACGATATGGCCGCGCACCGCTTTCACTGCCCAGTGCACCAGCAGGTCGATGGTGCCGTTCTTCTGCGCGATGGCGAACAGGTAGGTGATGCCGACCAGGGTCAGGAACAGATCGCCGGGAAAGCCGGCCAGGACCTCCTTGCCGCCCATGTCGACCCACAGCCCGCCGATGATGAAGGCCAGCGCGAAAGCGACGGCACCCATGTTGATTGGCATCGCGGTGGCGACGATGAACATGATCACCAGACCGATGATCGTTGCGATTTGTGGACTCATGCGCCCTCCCAGACACGTGACTCACGTACAGCGCGGATGGAGACCCGCCATCCCGGGGTAAGGCGACGTACGGCGTGTTGCGTGATACGTACTGCTCGAACCCGTTACTGCAGCCGTTCCAGCGCGCTGCGGACCCATGCCGCCGCGCCTTCGAGGCTCTGGAACTCTTCCACCGCGCGCACCTCGCAGCACGGATAGGCCGGCGCGACCATGCGCGCCAGCGCGTTGCCCGGGCCCAGCTGCAGGAATACCCGCGCGCCGCGCTCGAAGGCCTGGCGCATCACCTGCGCCCATTCGATGGTCTGCGCCAGTTGCAACGAAAGCGTGTTGACTGCCGTTGCGCGGTCCCGCACCGGTCGCGCATCGATGCCGGCCAGCAGCGGCAGGCGTGGGGCCTGCAGTGGCGAGGCATCGAGTGCGGCAGCGAACGGTGCGACCGCCGCCGCCAGCAATGGTGTGTGTGCGGGCACGCGCACCGGCAGCAGACGGATGTCCGCGCCCTGCGCCCGCGCTGCATCGGCCAGCCGCTGCAACGAGGCGTGCGTGCCGCCCACGATGAAATGGTCCTGCCCGTTGGCGATGGCCACGTGCGCACCGTGCAGATCGCACAGCGGCTGCAGTACATGGCGTTCCAGGCCAAGCACCGCCTGCAGGCCTGCATCGGCGGGGCTGGCGCTGTCCATCAATCGCGCGCGCTGCGCCGCAAGGGCAAGGCAGGTGGCCGCATCGAAGCTGCCGGCAATGGCGTGCGCGGCGAGCTCGCCGATGCTGTAGCCAGCGATCAGCGTCGGCGCTGGCACGCAGTCGCGCAGTCCTTGCCACTGCGCCAGGCTGGCCGCGCACAGCAGCGGTTGTGCCTGCGCATTGTCGAAGCGGTCTTCGGCCCCAGCGGCGGAAAATACATCGCGTCCGAGCACCGTGCTGGCCAGATCAAGGATGTGGCGTGCGGCCGGAAGATCGCGCACGCGTTCGAACATCTCCGCGTGCTGGACGCCTTGGCCGGGGCAGAGCAGGGCAAGGCTCATGCGACCTCCTGCTGCAGCAGGAACCAGGCACAGGCCAGCAGGTCGGCACTGCCGCCGGGGCTCAGCCGGCGTGCGACGAATCCATCACCGATGCTGTGCAGGCGTGCCTGCCAGCCGGGTACGAAGGCGCCACCGGCATCGAGGAAGCCTCGCGCCTGTTGCTGGGCCCAGCACAGGCCGTTGGCGCCGCCACGGTGCAGCAGGTTGAGGTCATCCACGCACGCGATCAGCTGCACCAGGGTCTGGCACATCGCGGCCTCGCGTGGCAGGTCGCTGGCCAGCGCGTGGCGCAGTGTAGGCAGTGCCACCTCGCGCAGCAGCGGGTAGCCGGCGGCCGCTTGTTCGCGCACACCCTGCACGCCGTGCCGTGCGCGCGCGCGCTGGCCAGGGCTGTTCGCATCAAGTGGTGCGCCGGCGAGCTCGGCAGCCCAGCGGCGCACTTCCTGGCAGACCTGCTCGGCTGCGATGGCACCGCCCGCGCGGCCCCGACAGGCAGCGGAAGCCGCGACCAGCAGGCCAAGGCTGAAGACCGCGCCGCGATGAGTGTTGATGCCGGCGGTCGCGCGCAGCATCGCGATTTCGGCGGAGATGCCACACCGGCGCAAGGCATTGAAGTCCGCCTCGGCTGCACCGAGGCAGGCCACGGCGATGAAGTAGTGGCGCAGCGTGAACAGGCTGCGCAGGAACGTGCCGGCGTCCATGTCGTGGTGGCTGCCGCTGTCGAAGGGGGTGACCAACCCTGGCTTGGGTGCAAGGGCCAGTTCGGCGTGCAGGCTGGCGATGGCGAGGCGCCCCAGACGCGTGCTGTCCACGGCAGCTGGCCTGACCGCCGGTTGCACGAGGGCGTTCACGCGCTCACCCCGGTGGAGGCGAACAACGCATCACGTAGTTCCAGTGCGGCACCATCGAGGCGCTTGACCAGTACCTCGCGGCTGCGCCCGGCGTACTCGCGCCAGTTCACCGCGCCACCATCCACCAGGCACAGTTCGCCATCGACCCGATGCCCGAAGGTGCTTTCCCAGTGCTGCAGGCGCTCGACCAGCAGGTCGGCCTGGCGCGCGTCGCCCACCTGCCACAGCAGGTCGATGTCCGAGCGTGCGTGCACATAGGGCAGACCGCTGAGGTGCTGCCAGGCGAAGGCGCCGAACACGCGGGCCGGTGCAAGCCGCAGCATTGCCTGCAGTGCCGCCTGCCAATCAGCCGGAACGCCGCCGGCGAGAATCTGATCCAGGGCAGGGGGAGGCTGCAGGTGCTGGATGTCCTGCAGGGCCACGCGCAGCGCCAGCCGTTGCTTGCCTTCGCCTGGCGGCAGCGGCACCCCCAGGCGAAGCCGCGGGTCGGGATCATCCGCCGCACTGCGTGCCACCATGGCTGGCAGGCCCTGTGCGAACCATGCTGCCAGGCGCGGTTCGTGTCCAGTCACGTCAGCCCGCCAGTCGGCTTCGGCCGACAGCCAGGCCAGCGTGTGGCGGGCGGGCCGCTCAGGCATCGCCGTGGGCCACCGCAGTCGAAACCGCTGCCGCCAGGGCGCGACCGCCGCGCTGTGCGCCGCGTGCGGCACGTCGGTCGCCTTCGGCGGGTGTGCGCAGGGCCTGCAGCAGGTGCTGGGCAAGGTCGCCTTCCCAGAGTGATTCCACCGCACCCATCGCCACGTAGTTGGCCACGCCCGGCGCGAATACCGGCGAGCTCTGGCTGAGCGCCTGCAGCTTCTCCAGCGGTTGCTTGGTCACCCGTGCCATCGCGCGCAGGTCCATCACCCGCACCTGTGCGTCGGGCAGGGCGTGGATGTGGTCGGCCATCAGGCCGAATGACAGGAAGCCACCACTGACCGATTCGCCGTAGACCAGGGTGATCAGGCGCGCACCACGGCGGCGTGCCAGATCGAGCGTCTGCGCGAGATGCGCAAAGTAACCATTGATGCCCAACAGTTCGTCGCGCCGCGCCAGGCGCTGTCCGGCGGTATCCACCAGCATCACGATCGGTCGCTGTGGATGTGCGCCGGTGCTGGCAAGCACGGTTTCGGCCAGTGCCAGTGCGTGGTCCACGCCGACTTCAAGTTTGTCGGCGGTACCGATCACGGTCACCTCGCCATCCTCGGTGGTGGCGCTGCCGGTCAGCACCGAATCGTTCACCGCAATGGCATGCCCATGCGGGAACAGGGCATCGAGCAGGTTCTGCAACGGCAGGCTCATGGCAGGCTCCGGTCGGCGGTGGCGATGAGGAACTCATCGGTGTCGAGCAGCGGTAGTCGCTCGGGGGCTGCGATGCCTTGGCGGGCCCAGATCTCCAGGCCATCGCGGCAATCGCCCCAGGCCTGCACGCGCGCCTTCAATGCCGCATGGCGTTCCTGCAGCGCAGCCAGTGCAGTATCCGGATCGGTGCTACTGGTATCAGGCTGCAGCGCGTTGCTGGCCGCCTGCGCGAAGGCCTCGATGGCATCCGGCACCAGCACCTGTGCCTGGTCGATCAGGTAGCGGTGCTTGCCTCCCGTTACGCGCCAGACCAGCGCGCGATCGCGGGAATCGAACTCTTCCACGCCGCGCACGGTTTCGATCACTTCCGGGCCGGACAGCGACAGGCGCCCCTCTTCGGACATGATGACCGTGCTGCAGCAGCGGGCGACGATGCCCATGCCGCCGAAGGCGCCGTTGCCGCTGCCGATCAGCGCGATCACCGGCACACCCGCTGCTCGCGCGTCCAGGGTGGCGCGCATGATCTCGGAAATGGCGATGAGCCCTGCATTGGCTTCGTGCAGGCGCACACCACCGGTGTCCAGCAGCAGAAGCACGCCTTCGGGATGTGTTTCGGCTGCGCGACGCAGCAGCCCGGTCAGTTTGGCACCGTGCACTTCGCCCACGCCGCCGCCCATGAATTCACCCTGCTGCGCGGCCAGCAGCACGCGTCGGCCACGCAGCGTGGCTTCGCCGACAACGATGCCGTCGTCGAACGCCGCGGGCTGGTCGAGCTGTGCCAAGTGCGGGCTCATCATCCGCCGCGCCGGGCCGAGGAATTCCCTGAAGGAACCGGCATCGACCAGGCTGGCGATACGCTCGCGCGCATCGGCTTCGTAGTAGCTGTAGCGCTGCGTCCGGTTCATCGTGGATCTCCAGCACGCAGGGTTTCCACGGCTTGGTCCAGGCGCAGGCTGACCACCGCCGGGGTGGCACCGGCATCGTTGATCGAGATGCGTACGTCGCGTAGCGGATGACGCTGTGCGAAGTCGTTGATCACCGCTTGCCACACGCTGCCGAAGCCCTTCGCGGCGGTGATGATGCGCACCGTCATCGCGCCTTCCAGCGCAGCGGGTTCCAGCAGGATTTCCAGGTTGCCCGAGGCCAGCACGCCGACCAGCACCGCTTCGCGCGGGAACTGCACCGCAGTGTGTCCTTCGAATCGATAGTCGAGGGTTTCCATGCTCAGCCCCTTACCAGTTGCGGAAGCGCTTGGGCGGGTCGTACAGACCGCCGGACCAGCGCACCAGGTCCTTCACCGAACGCGCCGCCAGCAGGTCACGGCTGGCATCGCGCACGGAGATGCCAAGGTCATCGGGACGGCGGATCACGCCGCGGTCGCGCAGGTTTTCCACCATCGCGCGGTCGCGGCCCAGGCCCACGGCGGTATAGCCGGCCACGCCGCGGATCGCCTGTTCGCGTTCCTCAGGGGTGCGGCACAAAAGCAGGTTGGCGATGCCTTCTTCGGTCAGCACATGGCTGACGTCGTCGCCATAGATCATCACCGGCGGCAGCGGCATCTGCGCGCGCTCGGCCAGTTCCCAGGCATCGAGCCTTTCGACGAAGGCCGGTGCCATGTGCTCGCGGAAGGTTTCCACCATCTGCGCCACCAGCTTGCGCCCGCGTGGCATTTCGCCCGGGCGCGCAGCCTGTTGCCCGGCCTTGATCCAGGCCTCGCTGGCATGGCGGCGGCCGCGTGCGTCCGAGCCCATGTTCGGTGCACCGCCGAAGCCGGCGATGCGGTCACGGGTGGCGGTGGAACTGTTGCCCTGTAGGTCGATCTGCAGGGTGGAGCCGATGAACATGTCACAGGCATACAGGCCGGCGGTCTGCGAGAACGCGCGGTTGGAACGCATCGAGCCATCGGCGCCGGTGAAGAACACATCACCTCGCGCGGCGATGTATTTCTCCATGCCCAGTTCCGAACCGAACGAATGCACCGATCTGACGAAGCCCGATTCGATCGCCGGAATCAGTGCCGGGTGGGGGTTCAACGCCCAGTGCTGGCAGATCTTTCCCTTCAGGTCGAGCGATTCGGCGTAGGTGGGGAGCAGCAGTTCGATGGCCGCCGTATCGAAGCCGATGCCATGGTTGAGGCGGTTCACGCCGTACTCGGCGTAGATGCCCTTGATCGCCATCATCGCCATCAACACCTGGATCTCGGAGATCTGCGCCGGGTCGCGGGTGAACAGCGGTTCGATGTGGTTCGGCTTCGGCGCCTGCACCACGAAGTTGACCCAGTCAGCGGGAATGTCGACGCGGGGGAGGGCGTCGACGATCTCGTTGACCTGGGCGATGACGATGCCGCCACCGAAGGCAGTGGCTTCGACGATCACCGGCGTGTCTTCGGTGTTCGGGCCGGTGTACAGGTTGCCGTGCCGGTCTGCGGCCTGCGCGGCGACCAGGGCCACGCGCGGGGTCAGGTCGATGAAGTAGCGGCCGAACAGTTCCAGGTAGGTGTGGATGGCACCGATCTGGATGCGCCCTTCAGCCACCAGGTTGGCCAGGCGCACCGACTGCGGGCCGGAGAACGAGAAGTCCAGTTTCGAAGCGATACCACGCTCGAATACATCCAGATGCGAGGGCAGCGACAGCACCGACTGCACCATGTGCAGGTCGTGCACGCGGGCCGGATCAAGATCGGCCAGGGCCTGGGCGAGGAAATCGGCCTGCTTCTGGTTGTTGCCCTCCAGGCAGACCTTGTCGCCGGGCTCCAGCAGTGCATGCAGCAGCTCGCCTACGTCGCCGGCGGCGACCTCGCGTCCCCGGGCCCACGGCGCGGCACGTTCCAGGCGGGCCTGGCGACTGCGTTCCAACGTATCCCAGCTCGGGTTCATTGACCGGCTTCCGACGGGTGTTAGAATAATTACGGCATAATTACGGCGTAGGGTGCAACCTGCAGTGCAGCAAAAGGAAAGGCCCGCACGGAGACGGGCCCATTCAGGTAGCCCACGACCGTGGTCGTGGCGGAGGGCGTGCCGACCAACGGTCGGCACCCACCTTGCACCCGTCGTTTGCTCAGAACTTCCAGCGCAGGCTGGCCGACACGAAGCGCGGCTCGCCGAAGTTGTTGTAGTCCAGGTTGGCCCAGTAGGTCTTGTCCAGCGCGTTGCGCACGCTCAGCGTCGCGGTCCAGTTGTCGCTGATGCGGTAGTTGGCGTTGAACTGCACCAGCGAATACGCCGGCTGGTTCACCGTCACCGTGCCGCCGAGCGGGTAGGCGATGTTGTAGCCCTGCACCCGGCTCTGCCACTGCAGGCCACCGCCGATGCTCAGTCGCTCCAGTGCGCCACGCAGCTGCAGCTGGGTGTTGAGCTGCAGCAGGTCCTTGGGCGGATTGGCGTACAGCAGGTCGGTGGCGGCGCGGGTCACCTTGACGCGGGTGTAGCCGGCATTGACCGTCCAGCCCGGCAGGATCTCGCCGTTGACGTCCATCTCCCAACCGCGCGCCTTGGTGCCGTTGATGCCGATATAGGCCGAGCTGCCGTCGCTCAGCGTACCTTCCGGCACGCTCATGTCACGCACCGCGTAGTTGTCCTGCTTGGCCTCGAACACCGCCGCATTGGCGGTCAGGCGGCCATCGAACCACTGCGTCTTGATGCCCGCTTCCAGGTTCGAGCCCTGCACCGGTGCCAGCAGGTTCTCGTTGCGGTCCTTGTAGTTTTGCGGATTGAAGATCTCGGTGTAGCTGGCATAGGCCGACACGTTCGGGGTGATCTCGTAGACCAGGCCCACGTACGGAGTGACCTCATCGCTCACCTTGTATGCACCGCTGGTGCCGGTATAGGCGCCGGCAGCGTTGTACGAGCGGCTGAGCGTTTCCCAGCGGCTCAGGCGCGCACCGGCAATCAGCGACAGCGGCTCGGCCAGGCGCAGGCGGGTGGCCAGGTAGACGCCGCTCTGCGTGGTCTTGGCCACGCGGCGTGCGCCGGTGCGGGTGTAGGTCACTTCGGAGATGTCGCCGTTCCAGTTGAACACGTTGGGGATGTAGTAGCAGCGCTCACGCCCGCAGGTCGCCCAGTCGCCCGGGAAGTTCAGCGCCACGGTATTGGTGGTGCCTTCCAGGTCCGACCACTGCGCGCCGACGGTGAGGTCGTGGTCGCGGCCGAACAGCGGGAAGCTGCCGGTCAGGTAGGCATCGACATTGCGGCGGGTGTCCTTCGAATCACCGGCGGCCGCGCGCAGGTAGATGCCCGCGCCGGTCACCGGGTCCGGGTTGCCGGTGCCGTACAGGCGCACGTTCTGCACGTTGCCGCGGGTGTAGGCGGTGTTGATCTTCAGCAGCCAGTGGTCGCCGAAACGCTGTTCCAGGTTGGCGAAGGCGGTATTGCTTTCGCGCTTCCAGTAGCTCCACTTCGGCGACAGGTTGGTCGAGCGCGCCAGATGGGCGAAGTTGCCCTGGTTGTCGAAGAACGCCACGGTGCCCCAGGTCGAACCGGTCGGGTTGTTGTCCTGGGTCTGGTAGCCGACGGTAACCGTGGTGCTGTCGGTGACATCGCCTTCCAGCACCGCCATGCCGGCCATCTTGTTTTCCTTGTAGCGGTCGTAATACAGGCCACGATCGGTGTAGGCGGCGACCACGCGGCTGCGGAAGCGGCCGTCGGCGGTCAGCGGCGCGGTTACGTCGGCTTCCATGCGGCGGTAGTCCCAGCTACCGGCGCTGACCGCGAACGACGCGTCGAATTCCTTGCCGGGGCGCTTGCGCAGCAGGTTGACCGTGGCCGACGGCACGCCGGCGCCGCTGAGCAGGCCGTTGGCACCGCGGATCACTTCGATGCGGTCGTAGAAAGCGGTGTCGTACTCCTGGTTGGTCGAGCCGCTGTAGGTGGGAATGCCGTCGACCTGGAAGTCGGTGATGGCGAAGCCGCGCGCGTAGTACAGCGGGCGTTGCGTGTCATAGAAGGACACGCTGACGCCGGTCACGTTGCGCATCACATCGTTGATGCTGAACAGCGATTCGTCCTGCAGGCGCTGCAGGCTGATCGCGGTGGCCGACTGCGGGGTTTCCTGCAGGGTGATCGGCAGGCGCGTGGTACTGGCCGGCGGCGCCGACTGTTCGGCACGCACGCTCACCCGGTCCAGGGTCTTGGCGTCGGCAGCGCCATCAGTGGCGGCGAACGCGCTGGGCGCGGCCAGCAGGGTCAAAGACGAAAGCAGGGCAGCCGGCAGCAGCGCGCGGCGGGGCAGGCGGTTATCGAAGGTCAGGCACATGGTGGGCTCGAAGCGTGGAGGCGGGGAGGGGCGGCAACAGTCGTCCAGCACCCGGGGCGGCGGCTTCGGGCACGGTCAGGTCCGTCTGGGGCGAGGCGCGGTCACTGCGCAGGACGCAAATGTAAATAATTCTTAACAACATTACAATTCGCGTCATTGTGCGCAGGGTTCCCGGCACGGGGCATCGCTTTCTGTAGAGCCGAGCCATGCTCGGCTGCTTTTTGCCGGAGCCGAGCATGGGCTCGGCTCTACAGGCGGTAGCCTGCACAAACGCAAACGGCCACCCGAAGGTGGCCGTCCGTCTGCATCGAAGGGAACCTGCGGGCTTACAGCGCCTGCAGTTCCTCGTTGGCGTTGCGCTTTTCCTTGGCCGGCGCCGGAACCGCCGCCGGAGCGGGCGATGCCGCGTTCGCGTCCACCGGCACCTCCAGGTAGGGCAGCTGCAGGGTCTGGCTGGTCAGCGTGCGGATCTCGTTGACCAGCGCGGCGCTGTCGTTGAGCTTGCGCCCGTACGACGGCACGATCTCGCGCAGGCGGGTTTCCCAGCCGGCCTTCATCTGCTCCGGGAAGGCCTTGGCCATCAGGTCAAGCATGATCGGCGGCGAGGTCGACGCGCCCGGCGACGCGCCGAGCAGGGCGGCGAGGGTGTGGTCCTTGTCGGTCACGATCTCGGTACCGAACTGCAGCACCGGGCCCTTCAGCGGATCGCGCTTGATGATCTGCACGCGCTGGCCGGCGGTGACCAGCTTCCAGTCACCCGGCTTGGCATTGGGGAAGTACTTGACCAGTTCGGCCTGGCGGTCGGCATCGTTCAGGCGCGCCTGTCCCATCAGGTACTGCACCAGGTCCAGGTTGTCCTTGCCCACTTCCAGCATCGGGCCAACGTTGTTGTGGGTGACCGAGGAATACAGGTCCCACCACGAGCCGTGCTTGAGGAACTTGGTGCTGTACAGCGCGAACGGCCCGAACAGGACCACCGGCTTGCCGTCCAGCTTGCGTGCATCCAGGTGCGGCACCGACATCGGCGGCGAACCGGTTTCGGCCATGCCGTAGGCCTTCACCCCATGGCGCGAGGTCACGTCCTGGCCCTGGAAGGCGAGGAACTGGCCGCCGACCGGGAAGCCGGCGTAGTCCTTCGATTCCGGAATGCCCGACATCTGCAGCAGCTTCAGTGCGGCGCCACCGGCACCGATGAACACGAAGCGGGCGTGGGTGGTGGATTCGGTGCCGGCCTTGAGGTCCTTCACCGTCACGTTCCAGCTCTTGTCGGCGTTCTGCCGCAGCGCGCTCACTTCATGGTTCAGGTGCAGGCTGAAGTTCGGGCTGCGCTGCAGGCCGGCGGTCAGCTGGCGGGTGATCACGCCGAAGTTGACGTCGGTGCCCAGCGGCATCCAGGTTGCGGCAACCTTCTGCTTCGGGTCACGGCCTTCCATCAGCAGCGGGGCCCACTGCTTGATCTGGGCCGGATCCTCGGAGTACTGCATGCCGTAGAACAGCGGATTCTTGACCAGGGCCTGCTGGCGCTTGTGCAGGTAGGCGATGTTGTCATCGCCCCAGACGAAGCTCATGTGCGGGGTCGGGTTGATGAAGTCGCTGGGCTGGCTCAGCCGGCCCTCCTTCACCTGGTGCGACCAGAACTGGCGCGAGACCTCGAACGATTCGGCGATGCCGACCGCGCGCTTGGTCTCGATGCTGCCGTCGGGCAGTTCCGGGGTGTAGTTCAGTTCGGCGAACGCCGAGTGGCCGGTGCCGGCGTTGTTCCAGCCATCGGAGCTTTCACCGGCGACGCCGTCGAGGCGTTCGTAGACCTGGATGTTCCAGTCCGGCTGCAGCTCCTGCAGGTAGGTGGCCAGGGTGATGCTCATGATGCCGGCGCCGACCAGCACAACATCGACGGGCTTGTCGTTGCTGGCGGCAGGCACCGAGCGCTGGGTCAGCGGCCAGTACAGGAACAGCGCGGCGGCCAGCAACAGCAGCACGAGCAGGGCGAGAAGAGCCTTGCCAAATTTCTTCATGGGGGCGGGATCGTTGGCGGAGGGGAAGGGGTCAGGATGCGCGTGGGGCAGGGAAAGGGCGTGAAGAAACAACGCCTTGCATCATCCACCGGTGATTCTAACCGGATCCGGTCCTTTTTTGATGCAACGCAGCATCCGATGTTTCGCGGTGCTGCCACATGGGCGGCAGGCGATGCCCGGCGACGGTGGGATCAGACCAGCTCAAGGATCTCGTCGCCAGCCTCATCGACCCCGCCGGTCGGGCGCCAGCCCAGCCGGCGGTAGAAGCCGTGCGAGCGCGAACGCGGGTCGGCCGAGCAGGTCAGGAACAGCCGCCGGTGGCCGGCATCGCGGGTCAGGCTGACCACTTCCTGCAGCAGCTGGCGGCCGATGCCGCGGCCCTCGTAGTCCGGCAGCAGGGCCAGCACCAGCACCTCGCCGCTGTCGCGGTCGGCGAAGCAGTAGCCGGCCATGCGCTCGCCCTCCCAGGCGACGCGGCCGATCGAATCGCCCTGGGCGATGCCGGCGGCCCAGCTGTCCACAGTGATGCCCAGCTGGGCCAGCTGCTCGGCGCTGAAGGCGTTCTCGCGGGTGCGCCCACGCAGGTCGATGCAGGCAGCGGCATCCTCGGGGCGGGCGTCGCGCAGGTACACGGGCATGCCGGACATCCTTGTAATGGTCGGCCCGCCAGTATCCGCATCGCGCATGGACCCGGTGTGTAGGCTTGATGGAGATCCGATGGAGCCCCGAAAAAGGGGACGGAGGGGATTAAGTCGTATTTGCCTTGAATGTCGTATTGGCCTTAAGCGACTTAATTCCCTCCGTCCCCTTTTTGCGCTGTGCGTCAGCGCTTGCGCCGGATCAATGCCGAGGATGCATCCAGCACGGCGCGGGTCAGCAGGGCCATGGTCTGCACGTCGCCCTTCCAGTGCTGCCAGTACAGCGGCACGTCTTCCCACGCGCGCTGGCGTACGTAGACCAGGCGGCCGGCATCCAGGTGCCGCTTGACCAGCGGCAATGGGTTCATCGTCCAGCCCATGCCGCCCAGGTTGGCCTGCACGAAGGCGCGCGTGGACGGAATCCACCAGGTCGGTGCGGTGCTGGGCAGGTCATCGCCGGCCATGCGCCGGGCGAAGCGCGACTGCATGTCGTCCTTGCGGTTGAACACCAGTACCGGTGCCTGCGCCAGTGCCTGCGCGGTCACTCCCTTGGCGAAGTGGCGTTCGCGGAATTCAGGAGTACAGGTCGCTGCATAGCGGATGCTGCCCAGCGCGTGGATCTGGCAGCCCTGCACCGGCTCGTCCAGCGTGGTCACCGCACCCAGCACCGTGCCCTGTCGCAGCAGTTCGACGGTGTGGTCCTGGTCCTCCACGCGCAGGTCCAGGGTGGTCCCGGTGCCCTGCGCGAACTGCGCCGCGGCCTGCGGAAACCAGGTTTCCAGGCTGTCGTGGTTCACTGCCACCGGGATGCTGGCCTGGGGCAGGTCCTCGTCGGCCAGGCCCATGCGGTGCAGCGCATCGTGTTCCAGCAGGGCGGTCTGCTCGGCCAGCTGCACCAGCAACTGGCCCTCGGCAGTGGCGGTGGCCGGGGTGCCACGCTTGACCAGCAGGCGGCCGATCCGGTCCTCCAGTGCCTTGACCCGCTGCGAGATGGCCGAGGGCGTGACATTCAGCGATTGCGCGGCGCGGTCGAAGCTGCCTTCGCGGATCACCGCGGCCAGGGCGCGCAGCTGGGCGTGATCGATGCGCATCGAATTAAGCTCCGCTAATGTTGGTTTAGGAAGTTTAGCTCGTCTTTTCCATGTTGCGGCGCGACAATGGCGCCCGTTCCGGTGCTGTCCGCCTTCGCGAGGCACCGTCCCCCAAGCAATACAAGGCAGTGAATCCCATGTTCTCGGTCATCTCCGCCAGCACCGGCCTCGGTGCCTGGTTCTCTGGTGCAGCCACCGGCATCGGCCTGTTCGCCGTGGTCGGGGCCCAGAGCGCCTTCATTCTGCGCCAGGGCATCCTGCGCAAGCACATCGTGCCGGTTGTCGCCACCTGCGCGGCCATCGATGCCATCTTCATCTTTGCCAGCGTGGCCGGCCTGCGGACGCTCACTTCAGCGCTGCCGTGGCTGACCACCGCCGTGCTGTGGACCGGTGTCGCGTTCCTGGCCTGGTATGCGATGAAGTCGGCACGCCGTGCGATCGCCGGCGGCGGTGGCATGGGCGAGGCCGACAGCGACGACGGCAGCCGTCGCGCGGTGCTGATGGCCGCGGTCGGCTTCTCGCTGATCAACCCGCACTTCTGGCTGGACATGATGGTGATCGGCTCCATCGCCGAGAACTTCGGCAATGCCCGCATGGCCTTCGCTGCGGGCGTGGTCACGGCCAGCTGCCTGTGGCTGACCGCGCAGGGCCTTGGCGCACGCCTGCTGGCGCCGCTGTTCACCAAGCCCAGCACCTGGCGCGTGCTCGACGGCACCATCGCCGTGATCCTCAGCATCCTGGCCCTCATGTTGGCGGTGCGCGGGGTCCACTGACCCGGCGCACGCCCCCCGAACCCACGTCCTGACTCTCTCTCCAAGGTAGTGGCAACGACGGCACCGGCAACGGTGCCGTCGTCTTTTCCGGCTCTGGCGGGAAACCCATTGCCCTGCCTAGAATCGGAGACCAGGACAAGGTGTCCACAGGAGCAGGGGAAGGATGCACAGGACGATTCTGGCGGCCGCACTGGCCGTCATCGGGGGCGTTGCCGCAGGCAGCGCGGGGGCGGTGGATCTGACGCAGTACCTGCGGCGGGAGACCTTCACCGACATCAAGATCTCGCCGGGGGGCGAGTACGTAGCGGCAACGGTGCCGAGGGAGGACAGCACCGCGATCGCGATCCTGCGCCTGAAGGACAAGGAGGTGGTCGGCAGTTTCTGGCCGCCCAGCCGCAACCACGCGCAGGAATTCGATTGGGTCAGCAACGAGCGCCTGTTGATCGGCCTGGCCCAGAAGTGGGGCTCGCTCGACCAACCCAATCCCACCGGCGAACTCTATGCCATCGACGCCAACGGCAACCGTGGCGAGCTGCTGGTCGGCTATCGCGTCGAAAGCAAGGGCCCGGGGACCCGCATCCAGCCGAAGAAGGTCGAAGCAGTGGCCGCCTTCCTGGCCGACGACCTGCCGGGCGACGAGCGCAACGTGCTGGTGACCGTATGGCCGCTGGCCGAGGATCCGTACACCCGCGTAGATCGCATGGATGTGACTACGGGTCGTCGCTCGCGGGTGGCGTCCTCGCCGGTACGGCGCGGCGAGTTCACCACCGACGGCGCCGGCGAAGTGCGCTTCGTGCATGGCTCGGGCAGCGACAACATCAACAAGCTGTACTTCCGCGAACGCAGTGGCGACAGCTGGAAGCTGATCAACGACGAGGCCGTCAGCAAGCGCATCGAAACCGCCCTCGGCTTCTCGGCCGATGACAGCCTGGCCTACCTCAACGTCGAGCAGACCCAGGGCCCGGACGCGATCGTCAGCTGGAACCCGCAGACCGGCGAGCGTGCCACGCTGCTGCGCGACGAGGTGGTCAATCCGTATCGCATCATCCATCGGCCCGGCACCCACGTGCCGGTGGGCGCGCTCTATCTGGGCGATACGCCGCGTACCCGGTTCTTCGACGAGAAGTCGCCGGAGGCGCGCCTGTACCGCAGCCTGGAAGCCGCCTTCGGAGGGCCGGTCTACATCACCTCCAGCACCCGCGATGGCCGTGTCGTGCTGGTGGAAACCTGGTCGGGCTCGAACCCGGGCGATTTCTACGTCTACGACACGGTGGCGCGCAAGGCTGACCACCTGATCAGCCGCAGCGACTGGATTGACGTGGACCGCAGTGCCAGCGTGAAGCCGATTGCACTGAAGGCGCGGGACGGGCTGCCGTTGCATGGCTTCCTGACCCTGCCGGCCGGCAGCAACGGCCGCAACCTGCCGATGGTGGTGATGCCGCATGGCGGTCCGTTCGACATCTTCGATTCCGGCCAGTACGACCGCGAAACCCAGATGCTGGCCGCCGCCGGGTATGCCGTGCTGCAGGTCAACTTCCGTGGGTCGGGCAATTACGGCCGGGCCCACACCCAGGCCGGTGCGCAGCAGTGGGGCGCGGCGATGCAGGACGATGTCACCGATGCCACCCGCTGGGCAATCAGCGAAGGCATCGCCGATGCTCGTCGCATCTGCATCTATGGCGCCAGCTACGGGGCCTACTCGGCGATGATGGGGGCGGCCCGCGAACCCGGGCTGTATCAGTGCGCGGCCGGCTATGTGGGGGTCTACGACCTGCCGATGATGTACACCCGTGGCGATATCCAGGACCGCGGCTCAGGCGTGACCTACCTGCGCGAATGGCTGGGTGATCCGGCCAAGCTGGGCGCGGTGTCGCCGGTGAACCTGGCCGAACGGATCAAGGTACCGGTGTTCCTCGCCGCCGGTGGCGAAGACAAGCGTGCGCCGATCCAGCATACCGAGCGCATGGAAGCGGCGCTCAAGCGCACCGGCACACCGGTGGAAAGCCTGTACTACAAGACCGAAGGCCACGGCTTCTACACCGAGGCGCATCGCAGCGAGTACTACGACAAGCTGCTGGCGTTCCTGGCGCGCAGCCTGGGGGGCAAGACCGCGACGACCGCGCCCGTGGCCGGCAAGGACAAGGCGCCCTGAGCTGACAGGGCGGCGGATGAATTTTCCGCCGCCCTGGTCTTCGGCACGCGGGACTTACTTCACCCCGTGCATCATCTTCTTCAGCAGCGGCGCGGCGATGAAGGCCACCAACGCGCAACCCAGGCCGATCCACATCAGCAGCCAGAACAGGTGCGCGTAGGCACCGGCGGCAGCCACCATGTCCAGCGATTCGCCTTCCGGCACCTCGATCGCGGCCAGCTTGCCGAACAGCGCGGCCAGCGTTTCCGAGAATGCGGTGGCCAGGAACCAAGTGCCCATCATCAGGCTCATCACCCGCGGCACGGCCAGCTGGGTCACCGCCGACAGGCCGACCGGCGAGAGGCACATCTCGCCGCTGGCCAGCAGGAAGTAGGCCAGCACCAGCCACCACACGCTGGCCATCTCGCCGGTGGCGCCCACCTGCTGTGCGGCCAGCGCCAGCGGCACGAACGACAGCGCGCCGATCACCAGGCCCCAGGCCGACTTCACCGGCTTGCCCGGTTCCCAGCCGCGGCGGTCCATCCACGTCCACAGCGCGGCGAAGGCCGGAGCGAGCAGCACCAGGAACAGGCCGCCGAGGTAGGTCAGCGAGCCGGCGGTCTGCGGAATCACCAGGCAGTCGCGCACCAGCAGCACCAGCATCAGTACGACGATGGCGGCGAAGAACGTGCGCGGCGCGGCCGAGCCCGGGCGCCGTTCCGACAGGCGCGCGCTGACCACGAAGCCGAGCGGTGCCAGCAGCAGCGAGAGGATCGACCACGGCAGCGGCGTGCCGCCGGTGATCACCAGCGAGGGCACGATGTCCTTGGTCAGCAGGCGGTCGGTGAAGGTCACCCACGAGCCGTAGGACTGCTCGTACATCGTGAAGAACACCAGCGCCATGAAGATCAGCACCATCAGCGCGATCATCTGCTGGCGCTGCACCGGCGTGCATTTCGTGCCGGTGAACCAGGCGAACCAGACCAGCACGCCGCCCAGCACCACCAGCATCAGCATCAGCGCCAGGCTGATTTCACCGCCCAGCGCGAACGCGCCGTTGCCGGCGGCCCACATCAGCCATGCCACCGGCAGCACGCCGAGCACCGCGCACAGATAGATGAGCCATTCGCGTGGCAGGCCCAGCACCTTCTGCTTCAGCGCCGCCGGTTGCGGCGGTTCGGCATGGCCCTGCAGGTACTTCTGCCCCCACAGGAACATCGCCAGGCCGGCCAGCATGCCGATGCCGGCCGCACCGAAACCGTACTTCCAGCCGTAGGCCTCACCGAGGAAGCCACACACCAGGGACGAGAACAGCGCGCCGAGGTTGATGCCGGCGTAGAACAGCGAAAAGCCCGAGTCGCGACGCGGGTCGTCCTTGGCGTACAGCTTGCCGACAATGGTGGAGATGTTCGGCTTCAGGAAGCCGACGCCCATGATGATCAGCGCCAGCGACAGGTAGGTCACCGCCAGCGCCGAGGTGTCGCGCACCACTTCGCCGTTCACCCGGTACGCGGCGTGGCCCTCGAAGGCCATGCCGAGGTGGCCGAGTACCAGCAGGATGCCGCCGAACAGCACTGCCCGGCGCATGCCCAGCCAGCGGTCGGCCAGCATGCCGCCGAACACCGGGATGCAGTACACCAGGCCACCGTAGGCACCGAGCAGGTCCAGGCCGGCCTTGTCGCCGAACAGGTGGTATTTGGTCAGGTACAGCAGCAACAGCGCCTTCATGCCGTAGAAGGAGAAGCGCTCCCACATTTCAGTGAAGAAGCAGACGTAGACGCCCTTGGGGTGGCCCAGGAAGTCGTCGGAAGCAGAGGCGGCAACGGTCATCGACGGCGGGGACAGCGGAAAGGGCGCGATTATAGGCCTCTGGGCCTGGGCAGGCAGCCGCCGGTGGATCCACGCCATGCAGGGATGGCGCTCCCCCGGCGGCCACCGCTCACAGGTATCGCAACCAAGGCAGATCGCGCCTTCGCGCTTTGAACCGCGCGAAGGCCCGCGTCGGCGGGTACAGCACCACCGCCAGCGCACAGGCCACCAGCAGCAGGCCGCTGACCGAATCCAGGGCATATAGCTCGCCATGGGTCGGCCCCCAGGCCGCCAACGCGGCCAGGTACAGCCCCTTCAGTACGTACAGGTGCAGCAGGTAGAAGAACATCGGCGCAGCGCCGATATCGGCCAGCGGCTGCAGTGCCCGCGCCAGCGGCGGCCATTCGTACAGCCGCAGCAGCAACAGCCCCACGCCCAGGGTCAGCAACAGGAACTGCAATGACGGCGGGTACTTGGTGACGTTGAAGATGCTCAACCACGTGCGCAGCGTAGTGGTCTGGTACGACCAGGGAGCATCCCCATACTGGTTGGCGAACCGCAGCAGCGCGAACAGGGCCAGCGCGCCGACGCCTGCCCACAGCAGCCAGCGCTGGCGCTGCTCCGGCGCGCGCGCGCGGCCGAACCAGGGCCCCATCAGATAACCCAGCGCAATCACCCCGATCCACGGCAGTACCGGGTAGGAGGTGCGCAGGCGCAGCGCGCCGGCCTCGATCCAGTCGCGCTGGTGCAGCACTTTCCACAATAGCGCCAGCAGGCCATTGCCTTGCACCCGTAAGCCGTCGAACAGGTTGTGCCCGGCCACCACCGCGATTGCCAGCACCAGCAGGGCCGGGCGCGGCAGCCAAAGCAGCCCGGCCAGCGCGATCATGCTCAGCCCGATGGCCCAGATCACCTGCAGGTACAGCGTTTCCGGCGGCAGCTGGAAGGTCCAGGCGAAATTCACCAGGGTCAGTTCCAGCACCACCAGGAACAGCCCGCGCTTGAGCAGGAACGCAGCTGTGGCCCCGCGCGGATCCGCCTGGCGCTGGCCGTACAGCCAGGCCGACAGCCCGGTCAGCAGCACGAACACGGGGGCGCACAGGTGGGCCAACAGACGGCAGGCGAACAGCGCAGGGGAGACCGTCGCTGCGTCCATCGGGTCGCTCACCTGGTGCTGCAGGAAGAAGGTCTCGCGCACGTGGTCCAGCAGCATCAACAGCATCACGGTGCCGCGCAGCTGGTCGATGGAGGCCAGGCGGGGGGAGGGGGAAGGGGGCATGCGATGCAGTAACAACAAGGTATCATTAAGATATAACATATCATTTGCGGCGTGCCCAGCCGGACTTTGCCGGGTCGATCGATTGCTGGTCCACGTACCGGCCCATTGCGCCGCAGCACACGCCCCCATCCTTTGGCATGCTGGACTTGATCTGCCCTGAACGCTAGCGTGGCAGGGATTTTTTGCCAGCAGGGGCTTCCATGAACCACGACGCTGCGCCCAAGCAGCTCACCTTCCGCGCAGTGGCCCTGGCCATCGTGCTGGCGGTGGTGCTGTCGGCCGCAAACGCCTACCTCGGTCTGTTCGCAGGCCTGACCATCGCCACCGCCATTCCCGCCGCGGTGATTTCCATGGGCGTGCTGCGCCTGCTGGGCGGTGGCTCCATCCTCGAGAACAACATCGTGCAGACCGGCGCCTCGGCCGGTTCATCGATCGCCGCCGGTGTGATCTTCACCATCCCGGCGCTGGTGATCATGGGCTACTGGCCGGACTTCAAGTACTGGTGGGTGCTGGGCATCGCCGGCCTCGGTGGCCTGTTGGGCGTGCTGTTCTCGGTGCCGCTGCGCCGTTCGATGATTGTCGAAGACCCGCTGCCGTTCCCGGAAGGCAAGGCTGCGGCCGAAGTGCTCAAGGCCGGTGAAAATCCGGGCCCGGGCCTGAAGATCCTCGGCCTGTCGGCGGTGATTGGTGCCTTCGTCAAGCTGGCCGCGGAAAGCGGCATGCGCCTGATTCCCGATGCCTGGGCCACCTCGGCCTACGTCGGCAGTTCCAAGGTCACCGCCTTCATCGGCACCAACCTGTCGCCGGCACTGCTGGGCGTGGGCTACATCGTCGGCCTCAACGTCGGCATCGTGGTGGTGTCCGGCTCGATCCTGACCTGGCACATCGCCATTCCGATCTACCAGGCGTTCTTCATGAACACCGATCCGGCACTGGCCGCGTCGGTTGCCGCTGCCTCGTCCACCGAGGCAGCGTTCGCCATCTGGGGCGCGAAGATGCGCTACCTGGGCGTCGGTGCGATGCTGATCGGTGGCATCTGGACCCTGATCTCGCTGCGCAAGTCGCTGCTCAACGGTGTCAAGAGCGGCTTTGCCGCCGCCCGCAAGAGCGGTGGCCCGGTGCTGGCGCACACCGAGCGCGACCTGCCGATGAAGTGGATGCTGGTCGCCCTGGTGGTGTTCGTGCTGCCGCTGCTGGCCCTGTACCAGGCCATCGTCGGCCAGTGGCACGTGTCCATCCCGATGACCCTCATCATGATCGTCGCCGGCTTCCTGTTCGTTTCGGTCTCGGCCTACCTGGCTGGCCTGATCGGCTCGTCCAACAACCCGGTTTCGGGCATCACCATCTCCACCATCCTGTTCGCTTCGGCCGTGCTGGTGGTGCTGCTGGGCAAGGATGGCCTGCAGCCGGTCGGCGCCTTCGGCGCGCCGCTGGGCGCGGTGGCCGCGATCATGATCGGCGCGGTGGTGTGCTGTGCTGCAGCGGTCGGCGGTGACAACCTGCAGGACCTCAAGGCCGGTTACATCGTCGGTGCCACCCCGTGGAAGCAGCAGCTGATGCTGGGCATCGGTGCGTTCTCGTGCGCGCTGATCATGGCCCCGGTGCTGAACCTGCTGGCCACCGCCTACGGCATCGGCGTGAAGTCGGAGCTGCACCCGAACGCGCTGGCCGCGCCGCAGGCCAACCTGATGGCCTCGGTGGCCAAGGGCCTGTTCGGTGGTGAACTGCCGTGGACCTTCATCGGCATCGGTGCCGTGGTCGGTGCCGCCATCATCGCGTTCGACAGCTGGCTGAAGTCGCGCAACGCCCGCTTCCGCGTGCCGGTGCTGGCCGCCGCCATCGGCATCTACCTGCCGCTGGAACTGATGGTGCCGATCTTCCTCGGCGGCCTGATCGCCTACCTCGTCGAGCGCTTCCACAAGGTGCGTGCCGATGACGAAGAAGGTCGCGACCGCGTGCACAAGCCGGGCGTGCTGTTCGCCGCCGGCCTGATCACCGGTGAGGCACTGATGGGCATCGCCATCGCGATTCCGATCGTGGTGAGCAGTCGCGCCGACGTGCTGGCCGTGCCGTTCCACCTGCCGGGCGCACAGTGGATCGGCCTGGCCGTGCTGTTCCTGGTCGGCTGGCTGATCTACCGCACCGGCAAGCGCGCCGTGGCGTAAGGGTTGGGGTCGGATCCCTTCCCGCAGGGAAGGGCTCTGCCCCCGGGTTGACAGCGTCTGGGGTCAGAGCCGATTCCGTCGGAATCGGATCCGACCCCGGTGTCCCCACAAACCGCGCCACGGCGCGGTTTGCTTTTTCTGGCGGCGGGGCCGCGCCCCACCGGCAGCCATGACCGATGGCCTTGGCAGCCCCGGCCGCACGGGCCTACCATCGGTTTTTTGCCGTCCTGCGGAGACCCCGATGAAACTGCGTCATGCCCTGCTGCCACTGAGCCTGCTGGCCGCCCTGCCCAGCGTCGCCGCTGCCCGTGGCCTGGAAGTCCGCGACATGGTGGCCATGGACCGCGTCTCCGCACCGGTACTGACCGCTGACGGCGGCACCGTGGTGTTCGCCAAGCGCAGCGTGGATGCCAACCTGAAGGCCTCCACCGCGCTGTACGCGCGCAACCTGCGTACCCGCGACGCAGCGCCGCCGAAGCAGATCACCCCGGCCGGCTGGAACGTCAATTCCGCTTCGCTGTCGGCCGATGGCCAGACCGTGTATTTCCTCAGCGCCAGGAACGGCAGCCAGCAGTTGTACGCGCAGCCGGTCAGCGGCGGCGCCCCGCGCCAGCTGACCGACTTCCCGGTCGACGTGGACAGCTACCACGTGTCGCCGCAGGACGACCGCGTGCTGTTCAGCGCCGGCGTGTTCCAGGCCTGTGCCTCGGACCTGACCTGCACCGAGAAGAAGCTCAAGGACGTCGCCGGCGCCAAGGCCAGTGGAAAGGTCTTCGATTCGCTGTTCGTGCGCCACTGGGATACCTGGAACGACGGCCGCCGCAACACCCTGTTCGTCGCGCCGCTGCCGGCAGCCAAGGCCGGTCCGGTCAAGGGCGCTTCCGCGCTGAGCGCCACCATCGACGGTGATGCCCCGTCCAAGCCGTTCGGCGGCAATGATGATTTCGCGTGGTCGCCGGATGGCGCCAGCGTGGTCGCCAGCATCCGCGTGGCCGGCAAGCAGGAGCCGTGGTCGACCAACTTCGACCTGTACCGCTTCGACGCGGCGGGCAAG
This sequence comes from Stenotrophomonas sp. YJH_SMC_110, assembly GCF_059369255.1. Lineage (NCBI taxonomy): Bacteria > Pseudomonadati > Pseudomonadota > Gammaproteobacteria > Lysobacterales > Lysobacteraceae > Stenotrophomonas > Stenotrophomonas sp. YJH_SMC_110. The sequence goes on from NZ_JCAFSM010000007.1 coordinate 210,684, forward strand.
CAGGCGCCGGTCAACCTGACCGCCTCCAACCCGGCCTGGGATGCCGGCCCGGTGTTCAGTGCCGACGGCAAAACCCTGTTCTACCGCGCGATGAAGCGCCCGGGCTTCGAGGCTGACCGCTTCGGCCTGATGGCGATGGACCTGGCCAGTGGCAAGACCCGAGAGATCGCCCCGCAGTGGGATCGTTCGGCTGGCGGCATCACCCTGTCCGCCGACGGCGCCAGCATCTACACCACGGCCGATGACCTCGGCGAACACCCGCTGTTCCAGATCGACGTGGCCAGCGGCAAGGCCACCAAGCTGATCGGCGACGGCAGCGTGACCTCGGTCGATGTGGCCGGCAACAGCGTGGCGATCACCCGCAACAGCCTGAAGAGCAACGACCAGGTGCTGGTTGGCTTGCTGCCGGCCGCGGGCGAAGCCATCGGCGAGCTGCGCGCGCTGACCCCGGCCGCTGGTGAGGTGCTCAAGGATGTCAGCTTCGGCGACTACGAGCAGTTCGAGTTCAAGGGCTGGAACAACGACACCGTGCATGGCTACGTGGTCAAGCCGCACAACTACCAGGAAGGCAAGTCGTACCCGGTCGCGTTCCTGATCCACGGCGGCCCGCAGGGCAGCTTCGGCAATGGCTGGAGCTACCGCTGGAATCCGCAGACCTACGCGGGCCAGGGCTATGCGGTGGTGATGATCGACTTCCACGGCTCCACCGGCTACGGCCAGGCGTTCACCGATGCGATCAGCCAGCACTGGGGCGACCGCCCGCTGGAAGACCTGCAGAAGGGCTGGGATGCGGCGCTGAAGAAGTATTCCTTCCTCAATGGTGACAAGGCCTGTGCGCTGGGCGCCAGCTACGGCGGCTTCATGGTCAACTGGATTGCCGGCAACTGGAACGGCCCGTTCAAGTGCCTGGTCAACCATGACGGCGTGTTCGACCAGCGCATGATGGGCTACGCCACCGAAGAACTGTGGTTCACCGAGTGGGAGCAGGGCGGTACGCCGTACCAGAAGGCGGCGAACTACGAGAAGTTCAACCCGGTCAACCACGTGGCGGACTGGAAGAAGCCGATCCTGGTCATCCACGGCCAGCAGGACTTCCGCATTCCGGTCGAGCAGGGCCTGGCCGCGTTCACCGCTGCCCAGCGCCAGGGCATCGAATCGAAGTTCCTGTACTTCCCGGATGAAAACCACTGGGTGCTGAAGCCGAACAACAGCATCCTGTGGCATGACACCGTCAATGCCTGGCTGAAGCAGCACATCGGCAACTGATGGTTGCGGCGCCGCCCTCCGGGGCGGCGCTTCTGTTTCACCATCTGCTTTACCGGTGGGTGCCGACCGTTGGTCGGCACACCTTCCTGATCTGCCGCCAACAGCAGCCGGCCAGCGGCCGGCTCTACCAGAGCGCCTGCATGCCTTCGACTGCCCTGATCCAGAACGACATCGTCGTCTTCGGTTTGATCGCCGCCACTCTTGGCGCCGTGTTCTGGACCGCCTCGCGCGAGCAGGGGCTGTGGAAGCGCTTCTATACTTTCGTGCCAGCGCTGCTGCTGTGCTACCTGATTCCCGGCATCTACAACACCGTCGGCCTGATCGACGGCCAGAACACCAAGCTCTACAACCCGATCGCGCGCGACATCCTGTTGCCGGCGGCGCTGATCCTGCTGACCCTGGCAGTGGATATCAAGGGCATCCTGCGGCTCGGCCCGAAGCTGGTACTGATGTACCTGGGCGCCTCGGCCAGCATCATGCTCGGTGCGGTGGTGGCGTTCCTGGTGATGCGCGCGATCCATCCCGACACCGTGGCCGGCGATACCTGGGCCGGCATGGCGGCACTGGCCGGCAGCTGGATCGGTGGTGGTGCCAACATGCTGGCGATGCGCGAAGTGTTCGACGTCAACGCGACCACCTTTGGCCAGTTCGCGGTGGTCGATGTCGGCGTCGGTTACGTGTGGATGGCCGCGCTGATCTTCCTGGCAGGACGTGCAGCGAAGATCGATGCACGCAGTGGCGCTGATACCTCGGCCATCGATGAACTGAAGGAGCGCATCGCGCGCTTCCAGGCCGAGCACGAACGCATTCCCAGCCTGACCGACCTGATGCTGATCGTGGCGGTGGCCTTCGGCGGCGTCGGCCTGTCGCATGCGATCGGTGCGCCGCTGGCGGCCTGGTTCAAGGCCAACGTCAGCTGGGCGTCGCAGTTCAGCCTGGACGCGCCGTTCGTGTGGGTGGTGGTGCTGTCGACCACGCTGGGCCTGAGCCTGAGTTTCACCCGCGCACGCAACCTGGAAGGGGCGGGTGCATCGCGGCTGGGTTCGTTGCTGCTGTACTTCCTGATCGCCTGCATCGGCATGCAGATGGATCTGCTGGCGCTGCTGGATCGCCCGTGGCTGTTCCTGCTTGGCCTGATCTGGATTGCCGTGCACATCGTGCTGCTGTGGTGCCTGGGCAAGCTGCTGAAGGTGCCGTTCTTCTATTTCGCCGTCGGTTCGCAGTCGAACATCGGTGGCCCGGCCTCGGCGCCGGTGGTGGCGGCCGCGTTCCATCCGGCCCTGGCGCCGGTGGGCGTGCTGCTGGGCACGATGGGCTATGCCACCGGCACCTACCTGGCCTACATCGTCGGCATCACCCTGCGCGCACTGGCCGGGCAGGGCTGATACGGCGACGGGGTGATGGGGTCAGATCCCTTTTGCGACGCAAAAGGGATCTGACCCCGGTTCCCGGTGAATCACGCCACCGGCAACCCGCGTTCGATCAACCATGCCTTCGCGTCTTCGGCGTCCTGCTCGAACCGCGCCGAGTGGAAAGAGGGGCGCCGCAAGGTCCGGCGCGTCGCCACGCGCCCGTGGCCAACCGCGCCCGCGCCTTACGCCACTGGCAACCCGCGTTCGATCAACCATGCCTTCGCGTCTTCGGCGTCCTGCTCGAACCACGCTTTCGTAGATCCCAGCCGATACGTATACCCCCAGGCATCCATGTCGGCCATCAGCCGCTGGCTGCCGACGCCGGGCAGCTGCCCGGCCAGCACGATCTGCAGGTAGCAGGTCGCGTCTTCCTCGGCCACCGAGTCGGTGGCATCGGTATGCACCTGCGCCCGCCGCTCCGGCGGCAGTACGATCAGGTGGCAGGCCTCATGCAGCATCGAGTGCACGGGCGTGTCATCGCGCACGTAGACGTTGCTGGCGATGATGCCCGCCTCGGGCTCGCCCCAGTAGCTGCCGGGAATCGGCTCGCCGGCGGCCACGTGGTGCAGCCGCAGGCCATGCGCGGCGAGCAGGCACTGCGCATCGGCGAAGGCGATGTCGCCCACGCAGGTGATGTCCACGGCGGTTGTCGTATCGGTCATGCGGGTCAGGCAGCCCCGCCCATGCAGGCACGGGCGGGGCAGGGGATCAGGGTTTGTCCGGGCCTTCCGGCAGCGCCACGGAGATGTCCAGCACATCGTGCTGGCCATCCTTCACCAGGTCGACCTTCACCGCATCGACGTCGATGTTCACGTACTTCTTGATCACTTCCAGCAGCTCGCGCTGCAGCAGCGGCAGGTAGTCCGGGCCACCACGGTGGCTGCGTTCCTGCGCGATGATGATCTGCAGGCGGTTCTTGGCGGTTTCGGCGGTGGTCTTCTTCGCTTTGAGGAAATCAAACAGGCCCATGCTTACCCTCCGAACAGCTTGCTGAAGAAGCCCTTCTTCTCGACGTTGGTGAAGCGCATCGGGCGTTCTTCGCCGAGGATGCGCGCGACGGCGTCTTCATAGGCCTGGCCGGCAGCGGATTCGACATCCAGGATGACCGGCTCGCCCTTGTTGGAGGCGTTGAGCACGTCGCCCGATTCCGGAATCACGCCGATCGCCTTCAGGCCGAGGACTTCCTCGACGTCGGCGATGCTCAGCATCTCGCCGCTTTCCACGCGCAGCGGGGTGTAGCGGGTCAGCAGCAGGAAGGCCGGCACGTCCTGGCCGGATTCGGCCTTGTGGGTCTTCGAATCGAGCAGGCCGATGATGCGGTCGGAGTCGCGCACCGACGACACTTCCGGGTTCACCACCACCACCGCGCGGTCGGCGAAGTACATCGCCAGGAAGGCGCCCTTCTCGATGCCGGCCGGGGAGTCGCAGATGATGTAGTCGAAGCCGTCGGCGGCCAGGTCCTTCAGGACCTTGCCCACGCCTTCCTGGGTCAGTGCGTCCTTGTCGCGGGTCTGCGAGGCCGCCAGCACGTACAGGTTGTCGAAGCGCTTGTCCTTGATCAGGGCCTGCTTGAGGGTGGCTTCGCCGTGCACGACGTTGACGAAGTCGTACACCACGCGGCGTTCGCAGCCCATGATCAGGTCGAGGTTGCGCAGGCCGACGTCGAAGTCGATCACCGCCACCTTCTTGCCGCGCCGCGCCAGGCCGCAGGCCAGGCTCGCGCTGGAAGTGGTCTTGCCGACGCCGCCCTTGCCGGAGGTGACTACGATGATTTCAGCCAAAGGACTTCTCCTGGTTCTGCATGAGTTTGGTGCTGCGTCAGTCCAGCGCAGCGATCTTGATCTGGTCCTGTTCCAGCCACACCTGGACGGCCTTGCCGCGCAGGTTGTCCGGAACATCGTCCAGTACCTTGTAGTGGCCGGCAATGGCCACCAGTTCCGCATGGAAATCACGGCAGAAGATGCGTGCCGCGGTGTTGCCCTGGGCCCCGGCCAGCGCGCGGCCGCGCAGGGTGCCGTAGATATGGATGCTGCCATCGGCGATGACCTCGGCGCCGGCGCCGACAGTGGCCATCACGGTCAGGTCGCAGTTTTCCGCGTACAGCTGCTGGCCCGAACGCACGTTGCCCAGCTGCATGCGGCCCGGCTGCGGTGCAGCGGCGTCGGCCACCTTGGCCACCGGCGTCGCCGGAGCTGGCTTCGGTTCGGCACGGGCTGCCCGGCGCGGTTCCGGTGCGGGCGGCGGCGGGGCCGGTTCGCCCTCGGCACGCTCGTACTGCGCGCGGAACTTGGCCAGCAGCGGCAGGCCGAGCTGCTGGGAGAGCAGGTCGACCGCGCTGGTGCCGTAGGCCAGCGCCACCGGCAGCACCCCGGCGCTGCGCAGGCCGTCGACCAGCGCCTGCGCGGTGGCCACGTCCGGCACCTGGCTCAGGCCGCCGAAGTCGAGGATCACCGCGGCGCGGCCGAACAGCTTCGGTGCGCGGGTCACGCGCTCGCGCATTTCCTGCACGAGGCGTTCGACATCAAGGGTACGGATGCGCAGGTTGGCGATGCCCACCTGGCCGATCTTCAGTTCACCGGCCTGTTCGTAATCGAAATTCACCGCCACGCTCAGGTCCCCGTCGGCCGCTGTGCCTGCGCCGGCAGCTGCCGGGCGCGTGTCCATGCCACATCCGGCAGCTTGTCGCCGTAGGTCTCCTGGACCCACGGGTAGCTGCACAGTTCCTTGGCCAGCATGCTGGCGCGCACATCGACCTGCGGCATGGTGTTCTGGCCCAGCTCGCGGAAGCCGAAGCTGCCGTGGAAGAGCAGGGCGGCATCGGCGCCATGGTCGAGGAAGACTTCGCAGGTCATCTGCGGGTAGCGCAGCTCGGCGAAGCTCTGCGCGTCGGCGTAGAACGCGCGCCCGACGCCACCGCCACGACGGCGGCTGGCGACCACGATGCGGTCGATATAGAAGAACGGGGTGTCCAGCTGCTGCTTGAACCAGGCGAAATTGCTGCTGTCGTGCTGGCTGTCGCTGCCGAAGCCGATCAGGAAGCCGGCCAGGTTGCCGTCGCGCTCGGCGACGCGGAAATACTCAGCGGTTTCATAGAACAGGCGCAGGCGGGCCGCATCCAGGGGAAGGATGGCCAGGCCAGCGTTGTTGTTCAAAGCCAGGACGGAATCGAGCTCGTGCTCGCGCACGTCGCGGATGACAATCGACATTGTGACTCCGTGGGGTAACGCGGTTGGTCCATCAAGGGACCCTGCGCACGATTATTGCATGCCCGGGGTGGGCTGCGGCATGAACAGGCGACCGGGCAGGCATGACTTCCGTGGGGTGCGGTGCGCAGGCGCGGCCCGTAGAGTGCTGGCATGTTGGGAGTCCTCAGCCATACCCGCGTCCTCCGCCTGGCCGGCCTGTTCACCTGGGTCATGGTCGGCCTGCCCCTGGCGTACTCGCAGTTCGAGAACCTGCACAGCCGCGGTGACATGGGCGGCTGGGCGATCCTGTTGTTCGTCGCCTACCTGTCCTTCGGCACGGCCTACTACTGGTTGACCCGCATCCTGCGCAGCGACAGCCACACCAGCTGGCTGGACCGCGGCCTGCTGCTGTTGCTGACGGTCTCGGCGCTGGGGGTCAGTTTCCTCAGCGGTTCGGGCCTGGGCAGCATCCTGATGATGGTGGCCGCCGGGGTCATTCCGTGGATGCTGTCGGTACGGCTGGGGGTGCTGTGGCTGCTGGTCAGCCAGCTGGCGGTGGCGCCGGTCTATTACCTGCTGCTGCGCTTCCCGCTGTTCGAAGCGGTGATGCAGTCGCTGCTGTACGGCGGCTTCTCCATGTTCATCTTCGTGACCAGCCTGGTTGCACGGCAGCAGACCGAGGCCCGCGACGAGCAGCGCCGGCTCAATTCGGAGCTGCGTGCCACCCGCGCCCTGCTGGCCGAGAGCGCGCGGGTCAACGAGCGCACCCGCATTTCGCGCGAGCTGCACGACCTGCTGGGCCACCAGCTGACTGCGCTGACCCTGAACCTGGAGGTCGCCGGCCACCTGGCCGAGGGCCAGGCGCTGGACCACGTGAAGCGCTCGCACGCGCTGGCCAAGCTGCTGCTGGGCAATGTGCGCGAGGTGGTCAGCCAGCTGCGCGAGACCGGCGCGATCGATCTGGCCGCGGCGCTGCGCCCGCTGACCGAGAACGTGCCCTCGCTGGATATCCAGCTGGAGATCGAGGATCCGTTGAACGTGGAAGACCCGCAGCGGGCCCACGTGCTGCTGCGCTGTACCCAGGAGATCATTACCAACGCGGTGCGCCACGCCGGCGCCCGCCACCTGTGGATCAAGGTGTACCGTGAAGCCCCCGACCGGGTGGTGGTGGAGGCCCGCGACGACGGCGTCGGCGCGGATATGGTCAATGTAGGCAATGGCTTGCGCGGCATGCGCGAGCGCCTGCAACAATGTGGTGGCCAGCTGCAGATCGAAACCCGTCCCGGAGAAGGCTTCCGGCTGCGGGCGACGGTGCCGGCAACGGTGCTGGTGGCGGCCCTTACCAAGGTTCCTGAAGGAGTGCGTTGATGATTCGCGTCTGCCTGGTCGACGACCAAACCCTGGTGCGGCAGGGAATCCGCTCCCTGTTGGCGCTCGACGACGGCATCGAGGTGGTGGCCGAGGCCGGCGACGGCCGGCAGGCGGTCGAGCTGATACCGCAGGTGCGCCCCGACGTGGTGCTGATGGACATGCGCATGCCGGTGATGTCCGGTCTGGAGGCACTGCAGGTGCTGTCGCGGCAGGAACAGCTGCCGCCGACCATCATCCTCACCACGTTCGACGATGACCAGCTGGTGCTGGCCGGGCTCAAGGCCGGTGCCAAGGGCTACCTGCTCAAGGATGTCACCCTGGCGCAGCTGGTCGGTGCCATCCGTACCGTGGCCGACGGCGGTTCGCTGGTGCAGCCGGCGGTGACCCAGCGCCTGCTGTCCGGCCTGGAGCACATGCGCAACGAGTTCGTCAGCCTGGACCGCCCGGACCCGCTGACCGACCGCGAGACCGAGATCCTGCGGCTGATGGCCAGCGGCTTCTCCAACAAGGAGATCGCCAATTCGCTGGGCGTGGCCGAAGGCACCATCAAGAACCACGTGTCCAACATCCTGTCCAAGCTGGGCGTGCGCGACCGTACGCGTGCCGTACTGAAGGCGTTCGAACTCCAGCTGGTCTGAAGAAAATCGTTCAAGTACAAAGACTTGGGTCGTAGTTGCGGGTTCCTGCCAAGGTTGCCCCCTACTTGCCGGGTAGCGGTATGCGTTACCCTTCGAATTCTTTGTCCATACAAATACGCAGCCGGCAGGGAAACCGGTGCGCCAATCCCGATAAACAATGCCCGCGAAGCCTGCTAGGATTGGCGCTTCGCTTCAATCAACCCGGCCGTGGGATCGGCCCCGGAGACTCTCTGAATGACCCGTATTATCGAGTTCCTGATCGCCTTGGGGATCGTGGCTGGCCTGTTCGTCATCATTGGCGTATGTCTGCCGGGCGAGCGTCACATCACCGAAAGCATCGAGACCAACCGCAAGATGACGATCGTGTACGACACGGTCAGCAGCCTGCGCCGCTTCAAGGACTGGAACCCGCTGGTACTGCGCGATCCCGCCGTTGAACTGAAGCTGTCCGGCCCGGCCTCCGGTACCGGTGCCACCCTCGACTTCACCTCCAAGGACCTGGGCACCGGTTCCTGGAAGATCACCGAAGCCGAAGAGAACAAGCGTGTTGTGATCGCCATCGAAGACGCCACCAAGGGTCACGACAAGGTCACCACCTTCAACCTGGAGCCGACCGGCAAGGGCGGTCGCAACGTCAAGATCACCCAGGACTACTCGGTGAAGTACGGCTTCGACCTGTTCGGCCGTTACGCCGGCCTGTATGTCAGCCGCCAGATCGGCGACGACATCAAGCTGGGCCTGTCGCGCATCGCCAACATGCTCGCAACCGTGCCGAACGTGGACTACCGCACGCCGGAAGCCCCGCTGACCGACCTGGCCATCGTTGAAGTGCCGGCCGAGAACCTGCTGGTGGTCAACGCCGGCAACGTGGACCGCGGTCAGGACACCATCACCAAGTCCATCAAGGACAACCAGGAGTGGATCAAGCGCGTGATGGAGGCCAATGGCCTTGAAGCCGCCGGCCCGTTCCGCATCATCACCACCGACTTCGGCCAGGAGAAGTACGCCTTCGACATCGCCCAGCCGGTGAAGAAGAAGGGTGCTGAAGGTGCTGCTGCCGACGAGCTGACCGTCAAGATCGACGGCGGCGCTCCGGTCAAGTACGTGCACGTTGCTCCGCACCGTTCGGCGCATGCGGCCTACACCGGCCACATGGCGGGTCTGGACGTGGCCCGCAACGGCCTGCGTGCCTGGGCCGTGACTTCGGGCAACGAAGTCATCGACCGCCCGTACGAAACCTGGAAGGACGGCATCGACAAGTCGTTCACCCCGGAAGCGACCTACGACATCTACTGGGCCGTCAAGTAAGCCTCGGCTGACCCATGTAGTGTTGGACACGAAAACGCGCCGCTCATTGCGGCGCGTTTTTTTTGATCCGGCGCCCGGCAAGGGGCGCTGCGCAAGGAGCCCCCATGTTCAATCTCGAACGTCGTGCACGTAAGCCGTCCCTGCTCGCCTGCCTGGGGGCGCTGCTGGCCGCTGCCTCGATCGGCCTGTCCGCCTACGCCTCGCATGGCGTGGCCGATCCGCTGGCGCAGCAGCACCTGAACATGGCGGCGCTGTACGCGTTCGCGCATGGTGCGGTACTGGTGGCACTGGGGCCACGCGCGCACGGGGCGATCGCACACCTGGCGCTGTACGTGCTGCTGCTGGGTGTGCTGTTGTTTTCAGGCAGCCTGGTGGGCGGGGCGCTGTGGCAGTGGCCGACGCGGATGGCGCCGATCGGTGGCACCAGCATGATGGCCGGCTGGGTGGTGCTGGCGATCAATGCGTTGAGGCGGTGACGGCAATCCGGGTACAGCCGAGCATGGCTCGGCACGACATGGGGGCGTTGCGCGGCAGCTGCTGTAGAGCCGAGCCATGCTCGGCTTCGAGCGAAGCGGCCCGCTTTTGTCTTCGCTCTCTCGTTCCATTCCGCGTGCGGGCGCCACGAGGGGCTCAGCCGTTGGCAGGCCTCCAGCACCAGTGCCAGGGTTCGTAGACGATGCCGTGCGGGTTGTCGCGTGGGTAGCTCAGATGGAAGCCATGCCCGCCGGCATGCACCTGCAGCCAGGCGAACGCGTCGGTGGCTTCAAATGATTCCTCGGCCGGGGCATCGCCCGGTGTGCCGATGTCCAGCGCATGGCCGCTGTGGTGTTCGCTGAACCCCGGCGCTGCATTGACCTTCAGGATCTCCGTCACGCTCAACCCACGTGCCAGCTTCCGCTCGAAGATGCCCAGCTGGTAGGCATGGCTGCGGAAGCCGGAAATTGCGTCGAGCGCGATGCCCTCCCGTGCCGCCTGCAGGCGCATCCGCCGCCATCCCTGCGCGGCGCCACGGCGCAGCCACAGCGGGCGGCCGAAGCGGTCACGGCCGGCGAAGTGCAGCAGGCACGGTTCGGGCTCCAGTGGCAGGCCGCTGTCGTCGGCATAGCGCTGTGCATCCAGGCCCAGTTGCTGCAGGCGTTGCTGCAGCCCGGCCAGCGGCAGCCACTGTTCCTGCAGCGCAGCGCCGAACGGACGTGCCGCCGCTGCATCGAGCAGCGCCAGTGCGTCCTCGGCCCCGGCCTCGCGCAGCAGGCGTGGCACCAGCGAATGCACGCCATGCGTCGTTACCGCCGCCAGGTAGCGGCCATCGCGCTTGCGCCGCAGCACCCACTGTGCCTGCGACAGCAGGCGGGCATCCAGGTTGCTTCGTGCGCGCAGCAGGTGGGCGGGCCACAGCTCGATGGCCTCGGTATTGATCAGCAGGGGGGCGCGTCGTTGCATCGCCGCAGCTTACCGCCGAGGCGCCGGTGCGGCCACCTTGCGCAGTGCGTCCAGCAGCACCTGCGGCCGCTCCAGGCTGAGCAGCAGCGTGCTGCCATCGCTGACCGGCAGGGCGAGAACGCGCGTGCGGTCGGTGACCAGCGCGAACCCCTTGCCGCCGCCCTGCAGGCGGAAGTGGCCGGAATAGAAGCCCGGCATCGCATAGCCATTGGTCTTGAAACGAATGCCATAGCGGCGGTCACGCTGCAGGTCGACCACCTCGGCCTGGTCCAGCCGCAGCTGTGCCACCGGAACGCGGCGGCGGTACATCGTCGAGCGCACGTCCAGCACGTCGTCGGCCAGTTCCACCCGGCGGCGGAAGAACGCCGCGCCCAACCCGATGCCGAGCGCGGCGATCACCAGCAGGCTCCAGGCGGCACTGCCGCCCATCCGGAACCAGGGCGGCGACAGCGTCACTTCGATCCAGGGCGCCGTGGCCGGTGCCTTGTACAGCTGCGCATACAGGCAGGCCACGAAGGCGGCGAGCAGGGGCAGCACGATCCACAGCACGCGCAACGGCGAACTCTCGGCCACCTCGTACTGCTTTGGATCGCTGGCACCCATGGCTCAGGCCTCCTTCTTGAATACCAGCATCGCCGGGCGCATCGGTGCGGGGATGATGATGTTGACCAGCTCCCAGCCCAGTTGGCCCTGACGGCTCAGTTCGCTCTGGATGTCCTCGGCCTTGAGCTGGCCCATCATGGACGTCTTGACCTCGATCGTCTGGTAGTTCCAGCGCTTGCTCATTCCTTGTCCCCCGAAGATGGCGTGGGTTTCGGCAGGCGTCCTGCCTTGCGCAGGGCGTCGCGCAGCACGTATTCGATCTGTGCGTTGAGGCTGCGCAGCTCGTCGTCAGCCCAGCGTTGCGCGGCGGCCAGGACGTCGGCATTGATGCGCAGCGGGTAGGCTTTCTTCTCACTCATGCAAGCTCCTGGCGGGGTGGTGGGGCACCCCGTTGCGAGGGTGGTTCAGTACAGCGAACCGGCGTTGACGATCGGCTGGGTACCGCGGTCCGAGCACAGCACGGTCAGCAGGTTGCTGACCATGTGCGCCTTGCGTTCTTCATCCAGCTGCACCACGCCGTTCTTCTGCAGTTCGGCCAGGGCCATTTCAACCATGCCCACCGCACCGGCCACGATGCGCGTGCGTGCGGCGATCACCGCGTTGGCCTGCTGACGCTGCAGCATCGCCTGGGCGATTTCGGCGGCGTAGGCGAGATGGCTGATGCGTGCGTCGATCACCTGCACGCCGGCGTCGGCCAGGCGTTCGGCCAGCTCGTTCTTCAGGTGCTGGGAGATCTCGCTGGCATGGCTGCGCAGGGCCAGCTGGCCGTCTTCGTGCTGGTCGTAGGGATAGCTGGTGGCCATCGCACGCAGCGCAGATTCGGACTGGATGTGCACGAAGCTCTCGTAGTCGTCCACGTTGTAGACGGCCTCGGAGGCGTCGACCACCTGCCAGACGATCACCGCGGCGATCTCGATCGGGCTGCCGTCCAGCTCGTTGACCTTCAGCTTGCCGCTCTCGAAGTTGCGCACGCGCTGGCTGACCCGGCGCTTGGCAAAGAAGGGGTTGTTCCAGCGCAGGCCGTTGTCCTTCACCGTGCCCACGTACTTGCCGAACAGGCTAAGGACCGCCGCCTGGTTGGGCTGGATGGTGTACAGACCGGCCAGGATGAACACGCCCAGCGCCACCAGCAGGGCGCCCAGCAGCATCAGCAGCAGGCTGGACGAGCCGGTGCTGGCCTTGGCTGCCACGCCCACCACGAACAGGGCGGCGCCGGCGAGGCCGACGAGCAGGGCGCCGACCAGCGTGCCGAGGCCGTTGAGGGAAGACAGCGACTTCTCTTTCATGGCGGTACGTCCTTGAGGGTTCAAATTTAAGATATCAAAGTGATATCACCTGTCCACTACCGTTCGTCGGATGCCATGGTCAGGGTGCCCGGCCGGCTAGAATGCCCTCCCGCCTTCACATCGCTGCTGGAACCGCCATGGCCAAGCTTGGAACGCCGTTGTCCCCCTCCGCCACCCGCGTGCTGCTGCTGGGCTCGGGCGAACTCGGCAAGGAGGTGGCCATCGAGCTGCAGCGGCTGGGCGTGGAGGTGATCGCCGCCGATCGCTATGCCGACGCCCCGGCCATGCAGGTCGCGCACCGCTCGCACGTGATCGACATGCTCGATGCGATGGCGCTGCGGGCGCTGATCGCCCAGGAGCAGCCGCACCTGGTGGTGCCGGAAATCGAGGCCATCCACACCGAGACCCTGGTCCAGCTGGAACAGGAGCAGGGCCTGCGGGTGATCCCGACCGCGCGCGCCGCACGCCTGACCATGGATCGCGAAGGCATCCGTCGCCTGGCCGCCGAAACCCTGGGACTGCCGACCTCGCCGTACCGCTTCGTCGATACCGAGGCCGAATACCGTGCTGCCGTCGCCGCCATCGGCCTGCCGTGCGTGGTCAAGCCGGTGATGTCGTCCTCGGGCAAGGGCCAGAGCACCCTGCGCAGCGAGGCGGACATCGCCCCGGCCTGGGACTACGCGCAGACCGGTGGCCGCGCCGGTGCCGGCCGCTGCATCGTCGAAGGCTTCATCGATTTCGATTACGAGATCACCCTGCTGACCGTGCGCCATGCCGGTGGCACCTCGTTCTGTGCGCCGATCGGCCATCTGCAGAAGGATGGCGACTACCGCGAAAGCTGGCAGCCGCAGCCGATGTCGAGCGCGGCACTGGCACGTGCCGAGGAGATTTCGCGCGCGATCACCGATGACCTCGGCGGCTGGGGCCTGTTCGGCGTGGAGCTGTTCGTGAAGGGCGACGAAGTGTGGTTCAGCGAAGTGTCGCCGCGCCCGCACGACACCGGCCTGGTGACGCTGGTATCGCAGGAGTTGAGCGAGTTCGCGCTGCATGCGCGCGCCATCCTCGGCCTGCCGATCCCGGTGATCCGCCAGAGCGGCCCGTCGGCGTCGTGCGCGCTGTTGGCACACGGCGAGGGCGTGCCGTACTTCAACAACGTCGCCGCTGCATTGCAGGTGCCGGATACTGCCGTACGCCTGTTCGGCAAGCCGAGCGTGCATGGCCATCGCCGCGTCGGTGTCACCCTGGCGCGCGCGGAAACCATCGACGAGGCGCGCGCCATCGCGCGAGATGCCGCCGACGCCATCGGCGTCGAACTGCGCCCGTAAAGCAAAAAGGGGACGGAGGGGATTAAGTCGTTTGTGCCACAAACGACTTAATCCCCTCCGTCCCCTTTTCAGGGCCGTCGACTCTACCGCACGTCCACCCACACCAGGTGGTGGTCGCTGCCGTCGGCGATCTTCGCTTCCGGGCTTTCATTGGCCGGCCAGAAGATACCGCTGCCGACATATTCGAAACCGGTCGAGGGCAGTACGTAGTCCAGGCGCATGGTGCCGGACTTCGGGCCGAAATCGCCGGTGGCATGGAACGGTGCGCCCTTGCGCTCGATGCCCTTGGCCGCATAGGCCAGGCTGGTCTGCTCGCCACCGACGCTGTGCGGGGTGGGGTAGCGCAGCACGCGGGCGTTCTCGATCAGTTCGACGATCGCCTCATGGCGGCCATCGCCATCCACCGGGTCGTTGTTGAGGTCGCCGAGGATCACGAAGCGCGCGTCCTGGGCCAGGCCGCCGCACTGACCCTTGTCGTCGCACAGCCATGGCTTGTCACCCTTGGACAGGTATTCCTGCCACAGGCGCAGTTCGTCATGGTTGCGCGCCGCGTTGCGCTTTTCCGGGCCGTCGAACACCGGCGGGGTCGGGTGCGACACCAGCGCGTGCACCACGCCGGCCGGGGTCTTCACCGGCACGTCCCAATGCGACTTCGACGACAGGCGCAGCTGCGACCACACATGGTCGTTGTAGAAGCTCTGGCCGGTACGTGGATCGACCGGTCGGATCGCGCCCGGCATCGCGCTCCACTTCAGCAGCTGGAAGCTGCGCACCCTGGCTTCGTCGATCGGGTAGCGCGACAGCACCAGCATGCCGTACTGGCCCGGGTGCAGGCCGTAGCCCCAGGCATCGTTGCCGCGGCTGCGGCCTTTGCCACCGACCACGCCGTTGTTGTCCAGGTCCAGGCCGCTGGGCACGCCGGTGTTGACCGGTGCCAGATAGCGGTAGGCGAAGTGCAGCGGCTTGCCGCCACCGGGCTGGGCGACCTCCAGGTAGCGCTTCTGGAACAGGTCGGCGGCGCGATGGGCGTCGTCGAAGTCGAATTCGTTCAGCAGCACCAGGTCCGGGCGCACCTGCTGCAGCACTGCGGCGATCTTGCGCGCGTGTTCGCTGTCGCCTTCCAGCTCCTTGATCAGGCCACCGGCGTCATCGGAGTACAGCGAGGTGTTGTAGGTGGCCAGGCGCAGCGCAGCGGACGGCTTTTCGGTCATCGCAGGGGACGTGGCGAAGGCAGGGGCGGTGGCGCCGCAGAGCAGGGCCAGGGCGAGGATCAGGGGATGGCGGCGGGTCATGTTCATGGGCCGTATTGTGCACCCGGCCCGGTGTCAGCGGTTTGTCAGCGCCCGTCCAGATCCTTGTCGAAATCGTGCCAGCGGCGGCCATCGTAGGCTTCCAGCGGATGGAAGCGGCGCTTGTAGTCCATCTTCTGGTGGCCGCGGATCCAGTAGCCCAGATACACGTGCGGCAGCCCCTCTCGGCGTGCCCACTCGATCTGCTGCAGGATCGCGAAGGTGCCCAGCCCGCGCGCGGGGTGGTCCGGGTCGAAGAAGGTGTAGACCGCCGACAGGCCGTGCTCGGTGACGTCGGTCACCGCTACCCCCAGCAGCTGGCTGGGCTGGCCGTCGTGGCCGGGCAGGCGCATCTCCATGAAGCGGGTGTGCGACCAGCTGCCGATCAGGAACTGCTCGAACTCGTGCGGGCCGTGGTCGTCCATGCCGCCGTTGGCATGGCGGTGGGTGAGGTAGCGGTGGTACAGCGCGAACAGGTCATCGCGGGCGGTGGCGGCGGTGATCCGCACCTCCAGGTCGTCATTGCGGGTGGCACAGCGGCGCTGGCTGCGGTCCGGGGCGAAGCGGGCCACCGGGATGCGCACCGCCACGCAGGCCTGGCAGTGCGCGCAATGCGGCCGGTAGACCAGGTCGCCGCTGCGGCGGAAGCCCCAGCTCAGTGCCAGTGGATAGAGCGCGCCGAGGCGGCGGTCGTTCGGGTCCAGCACCAGGTCGCGTGCCACCCGGTCCGACCAGTACCCGCAGGGGTGCTCGCCGGTCTGGAAAAGTCGCAGTTCGTCGTCTCTGTCGCCATGTATCGCCATGGGCACAGCATAGCCCCAGGTTGTCGCAGTGGCGGCGACTGTCCGCCGGATGAATGGAATCGGCAGTAGCGTCAACCGACGTCGCGCCCGGGCGTTGTTGTCCCCCGAGGGTGAAGTGATCACCCCGACGCTGTTCCCATCCCCAGGAGTGACCTCATGATCCGTACCCCCCTGCTGCTGGCCCTGCTGCTTGGCACCTCCGCATCCGGTATCGCGCTGGCGGCCGACACCCCGGCCACGCCGGCACCGCGCCCGGCCAAGCTGGACACCAACGGTGACGGCGTGATCGACCGCAGCGAGGCGGCCGCCAACCCGCGCCTGGCCGCGAAGTTCGACGAGCTGGACAAGAACAAGGACGGCAAGCTCTCGCGCGACGAGCTGCCGCGCTGGCAGCATGGCCGTCGTGGCCACGGCGGTGAGCGCTGGGCCGCGCTGGACGTCAACAAGGATGGCCGCATCAGCCGCGAGGAAGCCAAGGCCGATCCGCGCCTGGCCGCGCGCTTCGACCAGCTTGATCTGAACAAGGACGGCTACCTGGACAAGGCCGACCGCGAGCTGCGCATGAAGCAGCATCGTGATGCCTGGTTCGCCGCCGCCGACACCAACAAGGACGGCCAGCTGAGCAAGGCCGAGTTTGATGCGGCCAAGGGCCCGATGCATGGAGGCCCGCGCCATGGCGGTCCGCGCGACGGCGGCGCACCGAAGCCGCAGCGCTGAGGGTCAATGCAGTGATGACGACAACGCCGGCGGCACTGCCGGCGTTGTCCGTTACAAGCGGCCGCTGCGCATCAGCGAGTACGCCACAAGCGCAATGACCATCAGGTTCATGGCGATGATGGCGGTGCGGCCGTACATCGATTCGAACTTCCAGTTGATGCCGGTTCGCCCGCGCCGCGCCGAATCGCGCGCGATCATCGGCGCCATCACCCGCTGCAGCGTCACCAGGCACTGGTAGTTGACCACGCCCAACCCGACCGCCAGCACCGTCAGCTGCGTCCAGACCGGTGCCTGCAGCACCACAGCCAGCAGGATCGCCAGGCACCAGAACATGCCGGTGGTGATGTTGAGGTAGAGGAAGCGGCGCACATCGGCCCGCTCTGCCGCAGTTTCGGTGTACGACATCAGGAAGCGCCCGCCGAGATAGCTGCCGATCGCGCCACCGGCAACGCCACCAATGACCGCCCCCCAGCTTTCGGCTGGCAACACATGCAGCTGGCCCAGGGTGGCGGTCAACGAGCCCATCGCGGTTCCACCGGCAACGCTGGCGCCGCCGAGGCCGAGCTTGCTGCCGCCGATGCCGACGCCGGTGCCGAGCAGCACCGCTGCACTGGCGGTGCCGGGCGCGGCCACCAGCACCATCGACACCACGGCGGTGGCGAATGCAGCGCTCGGCGCGCTGCTGCGGGCGAATTCACCGAAGCGCTGCAGCAGGCCTTCGCGCACCAGGGCACGTGCACGCGACAGGCGCTTGCGCACGGCTGCATCGCTGAGCCCGAGCAGGTCGGCGACCTGTTGCGAGCGCTGTCCCTCGCGGTAGTACAGCAACAGCACTTCGCGGCTGTCGGCGGGCAGGGTGGAGATGATGTCCTCGGCGGCGATCTCTTCCTCCACCCGCTGCAGGCGGTCAGCCGCACCTGGGGCCGGGTCGGCGGCCATGCCCATCGCCACCTCCGCGGCCTCGCCGGTCAGCGGCCGGCCGCGTTGCGCACGCAGCCAGTCGCGGGCCAGGTTGCGGGTGATCTGCCGCAGCCAGGGCAGGAAGCTGGTCGCGCTGCGCAGCTGGTGCAGCTGCTGCCAGCCCTTCACGAAGGCCTCCTGGGCGATGTCCTCGCTGGCCTGGCGGTCGCGGGTGATGGCCAGGGCGATGGCGGTGACCGTGTTCTGGCAGGCCAGCACGATACGGCCGTAGGCATGCTGGCAACCGCTGGCGGCGGCGGGCAGTTCGCGTTCCAGGGTCTGGTCGATCGATGCGGCGAACGTCGTCATGGCGGCGGCTCTCCTGCTGGGATTGTGTCCCATGACGGAGCCGCGCGCCCAATGTGACCGACTTTCTGTGCTGACAAAAAAGGGACGGAGGGGATTAAGTCGTTTGTGCCACAAACGACTTAATCCCCTCCGTCCCCTTTTTGCAGTTGCCGGCCAGCGGCGGGTACGACCCGTGAGTTACTTCGATGGCTGGATGCGGACCCGGACTTCTTCCTCTTCCGGTGCGGCCTGCGGGGCCGGTTGCGCCTGCTGCGGCTGGGCCTGCGGGGCAGGGGCCGGTGCTGCCGGGGCCGGGGCACCGCGATGGCGCAGGCCGATCACCAGCGCCACGCCGGCGATCACCACCAGCAGGGCGATGCGGATGCGCCAGGCCCAGCTGCGGCCGCCGCTGCCCTGTTCCGGCGTGTCGCGGAAGGCGAACTCGGCGGTCGGATGGTCGCGGCGGGTGGTGTCGAGCAGGCGCGCCTCACGCAGGATCTCGCGTGCACGCGGCTGGTCGTCGGCGCGCACGATCCATACCGCCGGGTAGGCGTTGGCGTTGCCGAGGTCGGTATAGCTGAACTGGCCGCGGCGACGGGTCTTGTACGAGCGCCCGTTGGTCACCTTGACGTCGATGCCATGCCCGCGCAGGAGCTCGGCCACGCCTTCGACGGTTTCCACGCGCTGGCTGCTGAAGATCTGGCGCATGGGTTTACTCCTTGGCCGGCACGGCGGCCGCGGCAGCCTGGTCGGGAACCACGCGGATCAGGCCCTCCTGCGCGGTGCTGGCCACCAGCACACCATTGCGGGTGAAGAACTGGCCGCGGGCCAGGCCGCGCGAATCCTGCGCGCTGGGGCTGTCCAGCGAGTACAGCAGCCAGTCGTCGGCACGGAACGGGCGGTGGAACCAGATCGCGTGGTCGAGCGAGGCCATCTGCACGTGCGGGTGGTAGTAGCTGATGCCGTGCGGGAACGTCGCCGTGCCCAGCAGGTGGAAGTCCGAGGCATAGGCCAGCAGGGCCTGGTGCAGTTCCGGAGCATCGCCGACCGGCTCGCTCAGGCGCAGCCACACCTGGTGGTAGGGCGGGCGCTTGGGCGGGTTCAGTTCGTCGCGCGGGTAGACGTGGCGGAATTCGAACGGGCCGCCGCGCGACAGCCAGCGCTGCACCTTGATCGGCAGCCGCTCCAGCACTTCGGCCGGCAGCGGCCGGTTCGGTTCGATGTCTTCCGGCTGCGGCACTTCGGGCATCTTGTGCTGGTGCTCGGCGCCGGTCTCGGCCTGCTGGAACGATGCCGCGCAGAAGAAGATCACCTTGCCGTGCTGGATCGCGGTGACCCGGCGCACCGAGAAGCTGCCGCCGTCGCGGGTACGGTCCACGTCGTAGACGATCGGGTGGTCGATGTTGCCGGCGCGCAGGAAATAGGCGTGCAGCGAGTGCACGTGGCGGCCGTTGTCGACCGTGGCCTGTGCCGCGGCCAGCGCCTGGCCCAGCACCTGCCCGCCGAACACGTACTTGGTGCCGATGTCGCGGCTCTGCCCGCGGAACAGGTTGTCCTCCAGCCGCTCCAGCGTGAGCAGGTCGATCAGCTCGGAGACGACGGGTTCGGGCGTGTCGTTCAAGGGGGCGGCCACAGCAGTGAAAGAGGGCCTGATTATACCGGTCAGGGGTCAGATCCCTTTCGCCCGGCGAAAGGGATCTGACCCCGGGCGGGGCAACCGCTATTTGCCCAGCCGTGCGACCAGCGCCTGCAGGGCGTTCTGTGCGTCCGGGGCGAACCAGGCCTCGACGAAGCGGTCGAGCTGGATCAGGTCCGGCTGCAGCGCCACGTGCAGGTCGGCGCGGGCGATGGCGCGGGTCAGCAGCATCGGCTGGCGCGGCTGCCTGAGCAGGTCCTGCAGCCAGGCAATCGCGCGTGCCACCACCAGGTCCCCCTCTGCCAGCTCATCCACCAGGCCGATCTGCACCGCCTGTTCGGCCGGTACCAGCGAACCGGTGGTCAGCAGCACGCCGGCGCGGTGCACGCCCACCGCACGGCGCAGCAGTCGCTGGATGCCCTCCGGCGCGATCAGGCCCACCTGCACCTCGTTCAGGCCGATGGCATATGGCCGCGACGGATCGGCGCTGCGGGCCATCACCCGGTAGTCGCAGCACAGGGCCAGCACGCAGCCGCCCGCCGGGGCGTGGCCGGTGATCGCCGCGACCACCGGGATGCGGCTCTCGGCCAGCGTGCGTACGGCGCCAAAGAAGGCGTTCCAGGTGTCCAGCAGCTTGTGCTTGTCATCGCCATGCGAGAGCAGGTGCGGCACGTCCATGCCGCCGGTGAAGATGCGCTCGCTGCCCGACAGCACGATGCCGTGCGCGTCTTCGGCCATGGCCAGCTCGATGGCATGGATCAACTGCCGGCACAGGTCGGTGTCCAGTGCGTTGACCGGCGGCCGCGCCAGGCGCAGTTCGCGGATGGGGCCATGGTTGATCACCTCGATGAGCGTCGTCATGCTGCGGTCTCGTTGCGAAGAAGGAACCTGGGCGATGA
This sequence comes from Stenotrophomonas sp. YJH_SMC_110, assembly GCF_059369255.1. Taxonomy (NCBI): domain Bacteria; kingdom Pseudomonadati; phylum Pseudomonadota; class Gammaproteobacteria; order Lysobacterales; family Lysobacteraceae; genus Stenotrophomonas; species Stenotrophomonas sp. YJH_SMC_110. Next base: position 231,110 of record NZ_JCAFSM010000007.1, read on the forward strand.
TAACCAAACCATTCGTTGGCGTACTGTGGCTTCTGTGTGCGGCCGCAGCATCGGCCTCGGCGGCGGAATCGGGCTGCGTCACGGTGGATCAGGGCTGGGCGCGGTTGCCACCGAATCCGGCAATGCCGATGACCGCTGGCTACGGCGTCATCCACAACGGCTGCGGCAAGGCGGTGGTGATCACCGGCGCGACCAGCAGCAGCTTCAATGATGTGTCGCTGCACGAAACCACGATCACGGATGGGGTCAGCCGGATGCGCGCGATCGAGCGCCTGCCGCTGGCGCCGGGTGCACGTGCCGAGCTCAAGCCCGGTGGCCTGCACCTGATGCTGATGCAGGGCAAGGGCGCGCTGAAGGAGGGGCAGGCGGTGCCGCTACGGCTGCAGCTGGAAGGCGGCGGCGAAGCAAGTGCGACGCTGGCCGTACGCAAGGCTGCGCCGTAGCGGGATGGTCGTGCCGGCCGCTGGCCGGCAGCACGGGCAATGCCGGCCAGCGGCCGGCACTACCACAGGGCCTTACGACCAGTCGTACGAGAACAGCACGGTGCGGCTTTCCGGCTCGTACAGCATCACGATCGCATCGGCGCCGGTGGCGCACCAGTTGTAGCCGGCTACGCCGGCCACGGCGAAGAACTTGTTGCCGTTGCGGGTGATGATCACCGTTTCGGCATCGTCCGCAGCGTTTGGGTCATCGGCAGCGTCGGTGAAGCCCAGTTCGAAGGCCGCGGGAATCTCCGCGGTCTCGGTCCAGTTGCCGAAGCCTATCGGTCCGCCCAGCGTATCCAGGTAGTCGCGTTCGCTGGCCTCACCCTTGCCGTAGCGCGAGTAGCAGGCGAGACGGCCGTGCGCGGCATGGTAATCGCGGGCCTTGGCGTAGCTGTCGCGCATCTGCGCGATGTGCTCCTGCGCATCCTTGTCCTGCACCGCCTCGCCGATGAAATAGCCCTCATTGCCGAGGAAGCGCATCTCGTTGCCGGCGGTCAGTTCGAAGGCGATCCAGTTGGTGCCGGTGAAATCGTTGTGGTGTTCTTCGGTGGTCTCGCCGATGCAGCCGTCGTACGGCTCGATCGGGCACAGCATCGTCGCCACCTGGCCGGCCAGTTCCGGCCGCAGCACGCCCAGGTCAATCTTCAGCAGCGGCAGCAGGTGCTGGCCGAGCCAGGCCTGGTCGGCGGGAAAGACGTCGGTGGGGAAGGGGACCATGCCGGGCAGCAGGTCGCGCAGTTCAGTCTGGTGGATCATGTCAGTCCATTGAATGGGATCGGTAGTGCCGGCCGCTGGCCGGCAACCTCATTGCAGCCAAAGCGTGCCGACCAAGGTCGGCACCTACCAGGGCGCGTCAAGTGGAGGCGCTGCGGATCGCCTCCGGCAGCGGCGCGCTCTTGCCGGTCTGCGTATCCATCCACACCACCACCACGTTGCCGTCGGAATACAGCTTCGACGCGTCCTGCTGGTCGACGATGCGGTGGCCGATGGTCACGCTGCTGTTGCCCAGGCGCTCGACGAACAGCTCGACCAGTATGTCGTTGGGCCACACGATCGGCAGCCGGTAATTGACGTTGGTCGCGGCCACCACCGGTGCGATGCGGTCGGTCATCGATACGCCGTCCACGCCCAGCATCCAGCGCACGCGCGCTTCTTCCAGGTAGGAAATGTACTTGGCGTTGTTGACGTGGCCCATGCTGTCCATGTCACGCCAGCGCACGCTGATCGGGATGCGGGCCAGGATCTTGTGTTCGCTGCTCATCAGGCGTCCTTCTTCTTCGATGTGCTCTTGCTGGCCTTGCCGGTGCTCTTGGCGGCCGCGGCCTTCTTGGCAACCTTGGCCGGCTTCTCAGGCTTCACCTTGCGTGGCGGGCGGGCGTCGGGCTTGTTGGCCACGGCGGCCGGCTGTTCCGGGCGCGCGCTGGTGGACGGCAGCATGCGCGCCAGGAACTGGCCGGTATACGACTGCGGACAGGCCGCCACGTCTTCCGGCGTGCCGGTGACCAGGATGGTGCCACCGCGGTGGCCGCCTTCCGGACCCAGGTCGACGATCCAGTCGGCGGTCTTGATCACGTCCAGGTTGTGCTCGATCACCACCACCGTGTTGCCTTCGTCGCGCAGCTTGTGCAGCACGCCCAGCAGCGCTTCGATGTCGTGGAAGTGCAGGCCGGTGGTCGGTTCGTCGAGGATGTACAGGGTGCGGCCGGTATCGCGGCGCGACAGTTCCTTGGACAGCTTCACGCGCTGTGCTTCACCACCGGACAGCGTGGTCGCGCTCTGGCCCAGTTTGATGTAGCTCAAGCCGACGTCGACCAGGGTTTCCAGCTTGCGTGCGATCGACGGCACCGGTTCGAACAGCTTCAGTGCATCCTCGACGGTCATTTCCAGCACGTCGTTGATGTTGAAGCCCTTGTACAGGATCTCGAGCGTCTCGCGGTTGTAGCGCTTGCCATGGCAGACGTCGCAGGGCACGTACACGTCCGGCAGGAAGTGCATCTCCACCTTGATCAGGCCGTCGCCCTGGCAGGCTTCGCAGCGGCCACCGCGCACGTTGAAGCTGAAACGGCCCGGCGAATAGCCACGCGCACGCGCTTCGGGCACCTGTGCGAACAGTTCGCGCAGGGGGGTGAACAGGCCGGTGTAGGTGGCCGGGTTCGAACGCGGGGTGCGGCCGATCGGTGACTGGTCGATGTCCACCACCTTGTCGAACAGGTCCAGGCCATCGATCTCCTTGTACGGGGCGATCGGGTGCGAGGAACCGTTGATCTCGTTGGCGGCCAGCGAGAACAGGGTGTCGTTGATCAGGGTGGACTTGCCGGAGCCGGACACACCGGTCACGCAGGTCAGCAGGCCCGACGGAATCGCCAGGTCCACACCCTTGAGGTTGTTGCCGCTGGCCCCGCGCAGGTGCAGGGTCATCTTCGGGTTCGGCTTGTGCCGGCGCGCGGGGATCTCGATCGCGCGCTTGCCCGACAGGTACTGGCCGGTCAGCGAGCGCGGTGCCTCCAGGATGTCCTGCAGGGTGCCCTGGCCGACGATCTCGCCGCCATGCACGCCCGCGCCCGGGCCGATGTCCAGCACGTAGTCGGCCAGGCGGATCGCATCCTCGTCATGCTCGACCACGATCACCGTGTTGCCGAGGTCGCGCAGGCGGGTGAGGGTGCCGAGCAGGCGCTCGTTGTCGCGCTGGTGCAGGCCGATCGACGGCTCGTCGAGCACGTACATCACGCCGACCAGGCCGGCGCCGATCTGGCTGGCCAGGCGGATGCGCTGTGCCTCGCCACCGGACAGGGTGTCGGCCTTGCGTTCCAGGGTCAGGTAATCCAGGCCCACATCGACCAGGAAGCCGAGGCGCTCACCGATTTCCTTGACGATCTTCGCGGCGATCTCGCCACGCCAGCCCGGCAGGCTCAGTTCGCTGAAGAATTTCAGCGCCTCGTCGATCGGCAGCACCACCAACTCCGGCAGCGGGCGGTCGGCCACGAACACGTTGCGTGCCGCTTTGTTCAGGCGCGCGCCATGGCATTCCGGGCACGGCTGTTCGCTGATGTACTTGGACAGCTCTTCGCGCACCGCCGGCGATTCGGTTTCCTTGTAGCGGCGCTCGAGGTTGGGAATGATGCCCTCGAAGCGGTGCTTGCGCTGGGTGCGGCCACCGGCTTCGGTGAAGTAGGTGAAGGTGATCGCCTCATCGCCGCTGCCGTACAGCACGGCCTGCTGCACGTTCTGCGGCAGCGAGTTCCATGCCGCGTCGACGTCGAACCGGTAGTGCTTGGCCAGCGAGGCGATCAGCTGGAAGTAATAGGCGTTGCGACGGTCCCAGCCGCGCACCGCGCCGGCGGCCAGCGACAGCTCGGGATGCACCACCACGCGCGAAGGATCGAAGAATTCGGCCATGCCCAGGCCGTCGCAGCCGGGGCAGGCGCCCATCGGTGCGTTGAACGAGAACAGGCGCGGTTCCAGCTCCGGCAGCGAGTAATCGCAGACCGGACAGGAGTACTTGGAGGAGAACAGCGTCGGCGAAGCGTCGGCACTGTCCAGGCTCTGCACCGAGGCCATGCCGTCGCCCAGCTTCAGCGCGGTTTCGAAGCTCTCGGCCAGGCGCTGCTTGATGTCCTCGCGCGGGCGGAAGCGGTCGATCACCGCCTCGATGGTGTGCTTCTGGCGCAGCGCCAGCGGCGGCACCGCATCGATTTCATGCAGCTCGCCGTCCACGCGCACGCGCACGAAACCCTGCGCGCGCAGCTGGTCGAACACCTGGGCATGCTCGCCCTTGCGGTCGCGGATGACCGGGGCCAGCAGCATGTAGCGCTGTTCCGGGTCCAGGGTCAGCACCTGGTCGACCATCTGGCTGACCGTCTGCGCCTCCAGCGGATAGCCGTGGTCCGGGCAGCGCGGGGTGCCGACGCGGGCGTACAGCAGGCGCAGGTAGTCGTAGATCTCGGTGATCGTGCCGACCGTCGAACGCGGGTTGTGCGAGGTCGACTTCTGCTCGATCGAGATCGCCGGGGACAGGCCCTCGATGTGGTCCAGGTCCGGCTTTTCCATCACGCTCAGGAACTGGCGCGCATAGGCCGACAGCGACTCGACATAGCGGCGCTGGCCTTCTGCATAGATGGTGTCGAACGCCAGCGAGGACTTGCCCGAGCCGGACAGGCCGGTGATCACGATCAGCTTGTCGCGGGGCAGGTCGAGGTCGAGGTTCTTCAGGTTGTGCGTCCGCGCGCCGCGGATGCGGATGAAATCCATCGCCATGGGGGATCCGGTTGTGGGGGCGTTGGCTGGGTGCCGGGCCAGCAGGGAACGGCAATCGGTCAGCCTACCGAGGTGACCAGATGGGGGCAATGGGCGACAATGCCAGCCCGATGTCTCATCTGGTGAGACAGGCCGTCAGGCAGGGGTCAGATCCCTTTTCACGGGGTGAAAAGGGATCTGACCCCGTTCCGGAGCCGTCCTCCCGCGGCATTCGGGGGTTGACTTGACCCGCGCCCGCTGATCTGCGTACAATTCCGCTCCTGTCCGCCCTCGATGGCGGCAGCTCAGACCACAATAACTACAGAGGAAGGCCTGGTCATGTACGCAGTACTGGTCACCGGCGGTAAGCAATACCGCGTGGCGCAGGGCGAAAAGCTCCGCATTGAAAAGCTCGAAGTCGAAGTCGGCAGCGAGATCAAGTTTGACAACATCCTGATGCTGGGTGACAGCGACGGCGTGAAGCTGGGCGATGCGCTGAAGGGCGCTGCCGTCACCGCCAAGGTCCTGTCCCAGGGTCGTGCTGACAAGGTCCGGATCATCAAGTTCCGTCGCCGCAAGCACCACATGAAGCGTCAGGGTCACCGTCAGTACTACACCGAAATCGAGATCACCGGCATCGCCGGCTAAGCATCAGGAGAAGCAGTCATGGCACATAAAAAGGGCGTAGGCTCCTCGCGCAACGGTCGCGACTCCAACCCGAAGTACCTGGGCGTCAAGATCTTCGGCGGCCAGGCCATCGAAGCCGGCAACATCATCGTGCGTCAGCGCGGCACCCAGTTCCACCCGGGCACCGGCGTTGGCCTGGGCCGTGACCACACCCTGTTCGCCCTCGTGGACGGCAAGGTGGAGTTCTCGGTCAAGGGCGCCAAGAAGCGTCGCACCGTCAGCATCGTCTCGGCCGACGCCTGATCCAGGCATCGCCGGCACCCGTGCCGCGGCATGGCCGTGCTGGATGAAGAGCACGCTGCATGGAGAGCCCCGCTTCGGCGGGGCTTTTCGTTAGAGTTGAAGCAAGACCGGCTGGGCCGGGTTGCCGGCCCGCGGCCGGCATGACATTCAAGGTGGCGGCCAGCAGGTCGCGCCCATCGCAGGCATCGAAACAATGAAACTGGTAGACGAAGCAGAAATCGAAGTGTTCGCCGGCAACGGCGGCAACGGCTGCATTGGCTTCCGTCGCGAGAAGTTCATTCCGCTCGGCGGCCCGGACGGCGGCGACGGCGGTGCGGGCGGCAGCGTGTACATCCGCGCCGACGAAAACCTGAACACCCTGGTCGACTTCCGCCATGAGCGTATCTTCAAGGCGCAGCGCGGCGAGAACGGCATGGGCCGCCAGGCCTATGGCAAGGGCGGCGAAGACCTGACCATCACCGTGCCGGTCGGCACCGTGGTCATCAACGTTGCCACCGATGAAGTCATCGGCGACCTGACCCAGCACGGCGACCGCCTGCTGGTGGCCAAGGGAGGTCGCGGTGGCCTGGGCAACATGCACTTCAAGAGCTCGACCAACCGCTCGCCGCGCCAGGCGCTGCCAGGCGAGCCGGGCGAAGAGCGCACGCTGAAGCTGGAGCTGAAGCTGCTGGCCGATGTCGGCCTGCTGGGCTTCCCCAACGCCGGCAAGAGCACCCTGATCCGTGCCGTTTCGGCGGCAACGCCGAAGGTGGCCGATTACCCGTTCACCACGCTGTACCCGAACCTGGGCGTGGTGAAGGTGGAGAACCACCGCAGCTTCGTGATCGCCGACATTCCGGGCCTGATCGAAGGCGCTGCGGACGGCGCCGGCCTGGGTGCGCAGTTCCTGCGCCACCTGCAGCGCACCCGCCTGCTGCTGCACCTGGTGGACATCTCGCCGATGGAAGGCGGCGTGGAGGGCATTTCGCCGGTGGAGCAGGTGCGTGCGATCGAACGCGAGCTGGAGAAGCACGATCCGGAGCTGCTGAACAAGCCGCGCTGGCTGGTGCTGAACAAGGCTGACCTGATGTTCGAAGACGAGGCGCAGGCCGCGGCCGAGCAGATCGTCGCCGAGCTGGGCTGGAAGGAGCCGTGGTTCCTGGTTTCCGCGCTGGGCCGCGAAGGTACCTTCCCGATCATGAGCCGGATCATGGCCTTCTTCGATCGCCAGAAGGAAGACGAGCTGGAAGCCCGCAACGCGCAGTGAATGCCGTTGTGGTTCCATGCGGAAAACCCGGCTTCGGCCGGGTTTTTCATTTGGTAGTGCCGGCCGCTGGCCGGCAATCCCGGTAAACCGCAGGCAACAAAAAACCCGGCCGGGGCCGGGCTTTTGTCTGCTGCCCAACCCCGAAGGGCAGGGCGGCAACGCCGGATCAGGCGGCCTTGAGGGCCTTGATGCGGTCGTTCAGGCGGCTCTTGTGGCGAGCAGCCTTGTTCTTGTGGATCAGGCCACGCGCGCTGAAGCGATCCAGGATCGGCTGGGCAACGGCGAAGGCGGCTTCGGCGCCGGCGGCATCGTTGGCGTCCAGCGCCTTGATCACTTTCTTGACAGCGGTGCGCAGCATCGAGCGCTGAGCCACGTTGCGCGCGTTGCGCACGACGGTCTGCTTGGCGCGCTTCTTGGCGGACTTGATATTGGCCACGGTGGTGGTTTCCTGAAAAAATCGGTGTTATGGGAACAGCAAGCTAGCTAGTATGATGGCCCGAGAAATGCACGTCAAGTCGATTGTCAAGAGGGACGCTGAGTGAGTTCACCGAAGATGTTGCGGGGCCTGCTGTCGTTCAGCAGCATGACCATGGTCTCGCGGGTTCTCGGACTTGTCCGGGATCAGGTGATCACTACCACGTTCGGCACCAATGCGGTTACCGATGCGTTCTGGGTTGCCTTCAGGATACCCAATTTCCTGCGCCGGTTGTTCGCGGAGGGGTCCTTCTCCACCGCCTTCGTGCCGGTGTTCACCGAGGTGAAGGAGACCCGCAGCCACGCCGAACTGCGTGAGCTGATGTCCCGGACCGCCGGCACCTTGGGCGGGGTGCTGATGCTGGTCACCGCCCTGGCGCTGATCTTCGCGCCGCAGCTGGCGGTGGCATTCTCAAGTGGTGCTGATACCGACCCGGTCAAGCAGACCCTGCTGGTCGACCTGTTCCGCCTGACCTTCCCGTTCCTGCTGTTCGTGTCGCTGACCGCGCTGGCCGGCGGTGCGCTGAACAGCTTCCAGCGCTTCGCGATGCCGGCGCTGACCCCGGTCATCCTCAACCTGTGCATGATCGCCGGTGCGCTGTGGCTGGCGCCGCGGCTGGGCGGCACCCCGGAGAAGCAGATCCTGGCGCTGGGCTGGGCGGTGCTGGCGGCCGGTCTCCTGCAGTTGCTGTTCCAGCTGCCCTCGCTGAAGGGCATCAACCTGCTGACCCTGCCGCGCTGGGGCTGGAACCATCCGGGCGTGCGCAAGGTGCTGACGCTGATGGTGCCGACCCTGTTCGGTTCGTCGGTGGCGCAGATCAACCTGCTGCTGGATACCCTCATCGCGGCCAAGCTGACCGACGGCTCGCAGTCCTGGCTGTCGCTGGCCGATCGCTTCCTGGAGCTGCCGCTGGGCGTGTTCGGCGTGGCGCTGGGCACGGTGATCCTGCCGGCGCTGGCCCGCCACCATGTCAGCACCGACCGCGAGGGCTTCTCGCGCTCGCTGGACTGGGGCCTGCGCATGACCCTGCTGATCTCGGTGCCGGCGATGCTGGGCCTGGTGCTGCTGGCCGAGCCGCTGATCGCCACGCTGTTCCAGTACCGCCAGTTCACCGCGTTCGATACCCGCATGACCGCGCTGTCGGTATACGGCCTGAGCTTCGGCCTGCCGGCGTTCGCGCTGCTGAAAGTGGTGCTGCCGGCGTTCTATGCGCGGCAGGACACCAAGACCCCGGTGCGTGCCGGCGTGGCCGCGCTGGTGGCCAACATGGTGTTCAACTTCGCGCTGCTGGCCGTGCTGTACCAGGTGATGGTGCCCGACGCGCTGAAGGCGCAGGGCGTGATGGCGGCGATCGGCAAGCAGCCGGGCCTGCACCTGGCGCTGGGCATTGCCAGTGCGCTGTCCAGTTACCTGAACCTGGGCCTGCTCTGGTACTGGCTGGGCAAGACCGACGTCTACCAGCGGCGGCCGGGCTGGGGCGGCTATCTGGTGCGGCTGGGGGTGGCCTGCGTGGCCATGGTCGGCGTGCTGCTGGCCCTGCTGCACTGGGTCCCCGACTTCACCGGCATGGACAAATGGCACCGTATCGGTGGCCTGATGCTGCTGGTCGGCGGCGGCGGCGCGACCTACGTGGTGGCCATGCTGGCGATGGGCTTCCGCCCGCGCGACCTGCGCGGGCATTGATCGCGGTCCGTGGCGGCTATACTTCAGGGTTACACCATTGAAGCGGCGGCCCCGGTCGGGCCGGAACGAGAGTTGATGAGCAGGCTGTTCAGAAGCGTCGAGGGCGGGGAGCTGTTCCCCAACGGAAGCGTGGTCTGTATCGGTGCATTCGACGGCCTCCACCTGGGCCATCGTGCGCTGGTCCGCCACGCGGTTGCCCGCGCGCGCGCCTTGGGCGTGGCGGCAGTGGCCGTGGCATTCGAGCCGCTGCCGCGTGAATTCTTCGCCCAGGGCACGCCGCCGCCGCGGCTGACCCTGGCGCGCAGCAAGGTCGAGATCCTGCGCGAGCTCGGCGTCGATGCGATCGGCCTGCTGCGTTTCGACGCGGCGATGGCGGCGATGCCGGCCGAGACCTTCGTGCGCCGGTTGCTGGTGCACCGGCTGGGCGCCCGCGAAGTGTGGATCGGGCCCGAGTTCTGCTTCGGCAACCGCCGCCGCGGTGATCTGGCACTGCTGCAGGAGATGGGCGCCGAACTCGGCTTCACCGCGGGCGAGATCGAAGCGGTGGACCTGCATGGCGAGCGCATCTCCAGCACCCGCATCCGCCAGCTGCTGCAGGAGGGCGATTTCGCCCGCGCCAACGACCTGCTCGGCCGCCCCTACGCGATCAGCGGGCGGGTGGTGCGCGGGCGCCAGCTCGGCCGTACGCTGGGCTTCCCCACCGCCAACCTGCGCTTCCCGAAGACCCCGGCACTGTCGGGCATCTACGCGACCTGGGTGCACGGCGTGTTCGACCAGCCCTGGCCTTCGGTGTCCAGCTTCGGTACGCGGCCGACGGTGGAGGGCGTGGAGCCGCTGCTGGAAGCCCACCTGTTCGATTTCCAGGGCGACCTGTACGGCCGCCACATCGACGTGGAGTTCGTCGCCAAGCTGCGCGACGAAGAGAAATTCAATGATCTGGCGGCGCTGACCGACCAGATGCACCGCGACGCCGAACAGGCGCGCGCCATCCTTTCCGAACATAGATTGCGAGCCACTGCGTGAGCCAGGACTACAAGACCACCCTGAACCTGCCAGCCACCGAATTCCCGATGCGCGGCGACCTGCCCAAGCGCGAGCCGGGCATTCTGGCGCGGTGGGAAGAGCAGGGGCTCTACCAGCAGCTGCGCGACAACGCCGCCGGCCGCCCGCTGTTCGTGCTGCATGACGGCCCGCCATACGCCAACGGCCGCATCCACCTGGGCCACGCGGTCAACAAGATCCTGAAGGACATCATCGTCAAGTCGCGCTACCTGGCCGGCTTCGATGCGCCCTACGTGCCGGGCTGGGACTGCCATGGCCTGCCGATCGAGATCGCGGTCGAGAAGAAGTGGGGCAAGGTCGGCACCAAGCTTGACGCCGTCGAATTCCGCCAGAAGTGCCGCGAGTTCGCCGAAGAGCAGATCAACATCCAGCGCGTGGACTTCAAGCGCCTGGGCGTGACCGGTGACTGGGACAACCCGTACAAGACCCTGAGCTTCGATTTCGAAGCCAACGAGATCCGCGCGCTGGCCAAGGTCGTGGCCAACGGCCACCTGGTCCGCGGCGCCAAGCCGGTGTACTGGTGCTTCGACTGTGGCTCGGCGCTGGCCGAGGCCGAGATCGAGTACCAGGAAAAGGAATCGCCGGCGATCGACGTCGCCTACGCTGCACGCGATGCGCAGGCCATCGGCCAGGCGTTCGGCGTGAGCGTGCCGGTCGACGTCGAAGTGGCCGTACCGATCTGGACCACCACGCCGTGGACGCTGCCGGCCTCGCTGGCGGTGTCGCTGGGCGCGGAGATCAACTATGTGCTGGCCGAAGGCCCGGCCCACAACGGCAAGCGCCGCTGGCTGGTGCTGGCCGCGGCCCTGGCCGAGCGCGCGCTGCAGCGCTATGGCGTGGACGAAGTGGTGCTGCATGGTGAAACCACCGGCGCTGCGCTGGAAAACCAGCTGCTGGCGCATCCGTTCTACCCGGAGCGCGAGATCCTGGTGCTCAATGGCGACCACGTCTCCGACGAGGACGGTACCGGTGCGGTGCACACCGCCCCCGGCCACGGCCAGGAAGACTTCGTGGTCAGCCAGAAGTACGGCCTGCTGGACAAGTACAACGCTGGCCAGGTCACTCCGATCGACGGCCGCGGCGTGTACCTGGAATCGACCCCGCCGGCCGGTGACGTGGTGCTGGCGGGCCAGCACCTGTGGAAGGCGCAGGAGGCCATCGTCGGCGTGCTGCGCGACAACGGTTCGCTGCTGGCGTTCCATCCGATCCGCCACAGCTACCCGCACTGCTGGCGCCACAAGACGCCGGTGGTGTTCCGCGCCACCCCGCAGTGGTTCATCTCGATGGACAAGGCCAACCTGCGCAACGATGCGCTGGCCGCCATCGACACCGTCGGCTGGTTCCCGACCTGGGGCAAGGCGCGCATCCAGAGCATGGTCGACGGTCGCCCGGACTGGACCATCTCGCGCCAGCGCACCTGGGGCGTGCCGATCGCACTGTTCACCCACCGCCAGACCGGCGAGATCCATCCGCGTTCGGTGGAGCTGATGCAGCAGGTCGCCGACCGCGTCGAAGCCGAGGGCATCGACGTGTGGTATTCGCTGGACGCCGCCGAACTGCTCGGTGCCGACGCGGCCGACTACGAGAAAGTCACCGACATCCTCGACGTCTGGTTCGATTCGGGCGTGACCCATGAAGGCGTTCTCGCCGCGCGTGGCTTCGGCAAGCCGGCCGACCTGTACCTGGAAGGGTCCGACCAGCACCGCGGCTGGTTCCAGTCCTCGCTGCTGACCGGCGTGGCGATCGACAAGCGCGCCCCGTACAAGCAGTGCCTGACCCACGGCTTCACCGTGGACGAGCACGGCCGCAAGATGTCCAAGTCGCTGGGCAACGGTATCGAGCCGCAGGACATCATGAACAAGCTGGGCGCGGACATCCTGCGCCTGTGGATCGCCTCGGCCGACTACAGCAACGAGATGTCGCTGTCGCAGGAGATCCTCAAGCGCAACGCCGACGCCTACCGCCGCCTGCGCAACACCGCGCGCTTCCTGCTCGGCAACCTGGACGGTTTCGACCCGGCGCTGCACCTGCAGCCGCTCGAGCAGATGGTCGCGCTGGACCGCTGGATCGTGCATCGCGCGTGGGAGCTGCAGGAGAAGATCAAGGCGGCCTACGACGGCTACAACATGGCCGAGATCGTGCAGCTGCTGCTGAACTTCTGCAGCGTGGACCTGGGCTCGCTGTACCTGGACGTGACCAAGGACCGGCTGTACACCATGCCGACCGATTCGCACGGTCGCCGTTCGGCCCAGAGCGCGATGTACCACATCGCCGAAGCATTCACCCGCTGGGTGGCGCCGATCCTGACCTTCACCGCCGACGAGCTGTGGGGCTACCTGCCGGGCGAACGCGCCGGCCACGTGCTGTTCACCACCTGGTATGACGGCCTGGCGCCGTTGCCGGCCAATTCCCAGCTCAATGCCGCCGACTTCGACCAGCTGCTGGCCGTGCGCGAGCAGGTGGCCAAGGTGCTCGAGCCGATGCGCGCCAACGGTGCGATCGGTGCGGCGCTGGAAGCGGAGATCACCATCGCCGCCAGCGAAGAACAGGCCGCGCGCTGGCAGCCGCTGGCCGATGAACTGCGTTTCCTGTTCATCAGTGGCGACGTGCAGGTGCGCCCGGCGACCACCGACGAGGTGTTCGTCAGCGCCCAGCCGACCACCAAGGCCAAGTGCGTGCGCTGCTGGCACCACCGCGCCGACGTCGGCAGCAACGCCGACCATCCCGAGCTGTGCGGCCGTTGCGTGAGCAACGTGACCGGCGCCGGCGAAGTGCGGAGCTGGTTCTGATGGCCGCGCCCCGTCCGCATCCGAACGCCCTGGTCTGGCTGCTGCTGTCGGTGGCCATCATCGGCCTGGACCAGTGGTCCAAGGCCTGGGTGCTGTCCAGCCTGCCGGAGTTCCAGCCGGTGGTGGTCATCGACGGCTTCTGGAACTGGTACCGCACCTACAACACCGGCGCGGCATTCAGTTTCCTGAGCGACGCCGGTGGCTGGCAGAAGTACTTCTTCACCGCGCTGGCGATCGCCATCAGCGGGCTGATGGCGTGGTGGCTGCGCGGCACCGCCCGCGGCAACTGGAAGGCCGCGGTGCCGTATGCGCTGATCATCGGCGGCGCCATCGGCAACGTGATCGACCGCCAGGTGCACGGCCACGTGGTCGACTTCATCCAGTGGTACGTGGGCGGCTACACCTGGCCCTCGTTCAACATCGCCGACTCGGCCATCGTGGTGGGTGCCATCGGCATCGCGCTGTTTGGCCTGTTCGACGGCAAGTCCGCCAAAAAGGCGGATAATGCCAACCCGAAACCGTAAGCCGGCTGCCGCCGGGAGACTGAACTGATGGATGTGCTGCTCGCCAACCCGCGTGGTTTCTGTGCCGGTGTCGATCGTGCGATCGAGATCGTCAAGCGCGCGATCGAAACGCTGGGCGCGCCCATCTATGTCCGCCATGAAGTGGTGCACAACCGCTTCGTGGTCGACGACCTGAAGCAGCGCGGCGCGATCTTCGTCGAAGAGCTCGACGAGGTTCCGGACAACAACACCGTGATCTTCAGCGCGCATGGCGTGTCCCAGGCCGTGCGCCAGGAAGCCGAGCGCCGTGGCCTGAAGGTGTTCGACGCCACCTGCCCGCTGGTGACCAAGGTCCACTTCGAGGTCGCGCGCCACTGCCGTGCCGGCCGTGACGTGGTGCTGATCGGCCACGCCGGTCACCCGGAAGTGGAGGGCACCATGGGCCAGTGGAACCGCGAAGCCGGGACCGGCCAGATCTACCTGGTCGAGGATGTCGAGCAGGTCGCGACGCTGCAGATCAACCAGCCGGAAAACTTCGCCTACACCACCCAGACCACGCTGTCGGTGGATGACACGCGCGGCATCATCGATGCGCTGCGCGAGCGGTTCCCTGCGATGCAGGGCCCGAAGAACGACGACATCTGCTACGCCACGCAGAACCGCCAGGATGCTGTGCGCGACCTGGCCAAGCGCTGCGACCTGGTGCTGGTGGTCGGTTCGCCGAACAGCTCCAACTCCAACCGTCTGAGCGAGCTGGCCCGCCGTGAAGGCGTGGAGTCGTATCTGATCGATGGTGCGCACGAGATCGACCCGGCATGGGTGGCAGGCAAGCAGCACATCGGCGTGACCGCCGGCGCCTCGGCGCCGCAGGTGCTGGTCGATGGCGTGCTGGCGCGCCTGGCCGAGCTGGGCGCCACCGGCGTGGGCGAGCTGGACGGCGAACCGGAATCGATGGTGTTCGCGCTGCCGAAGGAACTGCGCCTGCGCCTGGTCGACTGAGCGCGGAAGGACGTCTGCAGGGAACGGCCCGCCACTACCCGGTGTGGGTGCGAACCGAAACTGATCTGGTGGGTGCGAACCTTGGTTCGCACGCCTTTGGCATGGCCGGGTGGGCGCACCGCCCATGACCTTTGGCCATGGGGCCGGCCATCGCACAGGCCTAGCATCGGAGGATTCCCCGTTGTTGGAAACTGCCTGATGAAGACCCGAGCCCTGGCAATGTCGTTGCTGTTCGCGCTGGCGGCCACGCCTGCACTTGCGCAGACCTCGCCACCGGCCAACGCGGCAGCCCCAGGACTGCTGCGCATCGATGTGGACGCGCGCGATCTGGCCCGGCGCATCTTCAAGGTGACCGCCACCGTGCCGGCCAAGCCCGGCCCGATGACCCTGCTGTACCCGCAGTGGATTCCCGGCAACCATTCGCCCACCGGCCCGATCGACAAGCTGGCCGGCCTGCGCGTGACCGCCAACGGCAAGCCGCTGGCCTGGCAGCGCGATCAGTACAACGTCTATGCGTTCAAGGTGAACGTGCCCGAGGGCGCCAGCGAGATCGTCGCCCACTTCGATTTCCTGTCCTCGCAGGGCGGCAGCCAGGGCCGGGTGGTGATGACCCCGGAAATGCTCAACCTGCAGTGGAACGCCAACTCGCTGTATCCGGCCGGCATCGACGCGCGCCAGCTGCAGGCGCAGGCCAGCGTTACCCTGCCCAAGGGCTGGTCGTTCGCCACTGCATTGGAGACCGCGCGCCGCGACGGTGACACCGTGGTGTTCAAGCCGATCTCCTATGACCATCTGGTCGATTCGCCCTTGTTTGCCGGCGAGCACTACCAGCGCATCGATCTCGATCCGGGCGCGAAGGTGCCGGTGCACCTCAACGTGTTTGCCGACGACGCCAAATCGCTGAAGCCGAGCGAGGCGCAGATCACGATGCACCGCGCGCTGGTGCAGCAGGCCGACAAGCTCTACGGCGCGCGGCACTACAACCACTATGAGTTCCTGCTGGCATTGACGGACCGCCTCGGCGGCATCGGCCTGGAGCATCACCGTTCCAGTGAGAACAGCGCCGACCCGGGCTACTTCACCGAGTGGGACAACAACGCGTGGATGCGCGATCTGCTGCCGCACGAGTACACCCATTCCTGGAACGGCAAGTACCGTCGCGGCGCGGATCTCGCCACCGCCAACTTCAACACGCCGATGGGCGACAGCCTGCTGTGGGTCTACGAAGGCCAGACCCAGTTCTGGGGCCAGGTGCTGGCGGCGCGTTCAGGGCTGTGGTCGACCGCGCAGGCGCGCGACATGCTGGCCAACGTGGCCGCGACCTATGACCGTGGTCGCCCGGGCCTGGCCTGGCGGCCGCTGCAGGACACCACCAATGACCCGACCATCGCGCAGCGCCGCACGCTGCCTTACCGCAACTATCAGATGAGCGAGGACTACTACTCCGGCGGCCAGATGCTGTGGCTGGAAGTGGAGGGCAAGCTGCGCGAACTGAGCGGCAACCGGCGTAGCCTGGATGACTTCGCACGTGCGTTCTTCGGCGTCGGCAACGGCGACTGGGACGTCAACCCGTACACCTTCAACGACGTGGTCGCGACCTTGAACGGCATAGCGCCGTATGACTGGGCGACGTTCCTGCGCGGGCGCCTGGACGGCCACGGTTCGTTGACCGGCGGCCTGGAACTGGCGGGCTGGAAGCTGGTCTACCGCGATACGCCGAACGATGCCTACAAGGCGCAGGAAAAACGCGCCAAGGCGGCATTGCTGGCGTACTCGCTGGGTGCGACCGTGCTCGACAGCGGCGTGGTCGGCGACGTGATCTGGGACAGCCCGGCGTTCAATGCCGGCCTGGCGCCGGGCATGAAGGTGATTGCCGTTGGCGGGCGCGAGTACAGCAGCCAGCGCTTGAAGGATGCGGTGGCTGCGGCGGCGAAGGACAAGGCGCCGATCGTGCTGCTGGTGAAGCAGTTCGACCGCATCGAAACGATGAACATCGCCTACCACGGTGGCCTGCAGTACCCGGTGCTGGAGCGTATCGCCGGCAAGCCTGACCGCCTTGCGGACCTGTGGAAGGCACGATGAAACCGCGCGCCCGCGATGGCGTGATCCTGTTGATGGCGATCCTCGCCATCCTCGGTGCGTTCCTGCACGGTGACGGGCGCTGGCTGCATTGGTTGGCCAAGCCGACCACCACGCTGCTGATCGCTGCCATCGCCTGGCGGGTGCGCGATCCCGCGCAGCCGTTCTACCGCCGCGCGGTGCTGGCTGGCATGCTGCTGTCGTGCGTGGGGGATATCGCGCTGATGTTGCCGGTGGATGCGTTCGTGCCGGGGCTGGTCGCGTTCCTGCTGGCGCACCTCTGCTACATCGTCGCCTTCCGCGATGGCCTGCGTGCCGGGCGTGGCCTGCTCGCCGCCAGCGTCCTGCTCGGTGCGTTCGCTGTACTCAATGTACTTGGCCTGTGGCCGCACCTGCCCGCACCGATGCGCATTCCGGTGCTGGCATACGTGGTGGTGCTGGCCTCGATGGCGGTCCTGGCGCTCGCACGCCAGTGGCGGCGACCGCACACCGATGCAATGGAAGCCAGCAGCTCCCGCTGGGCGGCCGCCGGTGCGCTGCTGTTCGTCGCCAGCGACTCGCTGCTGGCCTGGGACCGCTTCGCCGGCGGCCTGCCACTGGCCAGCCTGCTGGTGCTGTCCACCTACTACGGCGCGCAGTACGCCATCGCCCGCTCGGTTGTGCCTGGCCATCGGTAGCCTGGCCTCGTTATGATTTTCTGATGGATAGGGAAATCAACGCGCTGGCTGCAGTTATCGATGCCATACGGGCGGAGTGGTCGCGGCCCCGGGTCGCCATGCATCAGCATGGGGAGTGTCCTTTCCTGCTTCGATCTTCCTTTGTACAACGCAGTGCTGCGGTACCAACAGACCGACGATTCCAGGGCTGTTCAGCGCAGTTGCTCGCATTCTGGGACAGGTACGCTTCGGCGGAATTGTTCAAGGACGAGCAATTCGGTCAATGGGGCATGGAGATGCTCAGCGTCGAGGATGCACACGTTCAGACGGCCTTTCTCGCTGGTTCGCGTCCGTTGGATTTCCGGAGCGGCGATGTCGTATTTGGCCGCTTCTACGGCGACTCAGATCTACTGGTTATGAACGCCTTTGGTTCGGTGCTGGTCTGCCTGCCTTTGGACGAGCGAAAAGACTGGCCTGAAGCATCGGACTCGCTTGCAGGCTTCCTATCCCGGCTGCATGAAGCCCAAGGTTCCAAGTACTGGGAGTTGTGATCCATTGAGGGCATCCGCATTGGCTGCCCGCTAGTTCCAGTCTTCTGGCCAGCAAAAAATGCTTGCTCTACCTGCTGGAGTACCGGCTGCTGGGGCTGGACTGGATCGCGCTGTCTACCGGCGACTAACGCCGCGCAGGGTGCCCTGTTCATCGAACTGCAGGCGCACTGATTCGCGATCACCGGCCACTTCGTCCGGCAGCCATGCCAGTTTGCCAGCTTTGCGCACGATCACGTAGACATGGCCGACTTCGGATGCAGGGTTCTGCAGCGCATTGCGCTGTTCCTGCAGTGCTTTGGCCACGCGTGGCACGGCATCGAAATCGATGTCGGCCAGAGGCGTGCTGCTGCGCTGCAGGCTGATGGTAGGGGCGAACTGTTGTGGGTTCACTGGATTGCCCTTGCGCCATTGACCACGCTCGAAGTGGTAGCTGTCGACGCGGGTCGGCTGCTGCGGATCGACCAGGTCCAGGTTGATGCGGCCGTCGTCGTAGAAGTGGATGCTGTGGAACACCGTCAGCCGGTGCCCGGCCAGCGCAGGCATCTGTTCCAGTGCCTGGCGGGCGGCCAGCAGGTAGTCCGCATCGAACAACCGGTTGTTGCGTTCGGGCACCAGCGGCGGCCGCGGCTCGGTCATCGGCGCGAGCGACGCGGGCCTCTCACGCGCGGGCGGCATGGCGATCGGCGCGCTTGCGCTGTCGGCCTGCACCGAATGGCCCAGTGTTTCGCCGATCGTCTGCAGCGCACCACCGGCAACGGCGGCGCCGGCCAGCACCAGCAGAACGGCGGAAAACACCACGGACGTGGAAGGCGGCTGCTTCATACTCCCTCCAGGCGCACGTTGCTGCGGTCATCCGGGTCGTACAGCAGCGTGACCCGCTCGCGCGGGAGGCTGGCCAGCTCGATCAGCGGGATGAAGCGGCGCACGCGGGCCTGTTGCACGCTGCCTTCGCGGTCGATGTATTCCAGCTGGAACTCCACCTGCGGTTGTTCGTTGAGATAGGTGCCGGTCTGGCCCACCTTCAACACCCTGGCCTCTACGCCGATGCCGCGATACTTCAGCGCGTCACCGCGGGCGTCGGCCTGCAGCAGCCGGCCGAGCAGGCGCAGGCCCAGCGCGTAGCCGCACAACACCAGCGGGCACACCAGCAGCGGATGACCGAGCGACAGGAAGGTCCAGCCCAGTCCCTCACTCTGCAGCCGATAGGCGGCCACATAGGCACTGGCCACCGCCACGATGCCGATCGCTGCGCCGACACCACGACGCCAGAGGCTGGCGACATCCAATTCAGGCTGGGCACCCTCCAGCACCACGTTGGGGAACGCGCCCGGCATCCGGCTCAGGCGTACCTCGATACGCTTGCCGGCCACGAAACGCTGCAGCTGCGGCTTGCTGTCCACCACCAGCATCTGTTCGTTGATGGGCGTGCCGGACAGGTTCTGGAAGCCCAGTTGCAGCTTCCACTGCGCGAAGCCGCGCACGTGCACGCCGGTCGGCTCGGCCTGTTCGATCAACGCGTCGCGCGGCTCACCGCCGGCCAGGATGGTGCGCACCCGATGCAGCGCGCGCGGCGGGCCCAGCAGCAGGTAGTGCAGGAAGGCGAGCAGCAGGGCCAGCCACAGGATCACCGACAGCGCGAGCAGCAGCAGGGCCAGCCATGGCGCGCTGCGGTCGGCCAGTTGCACCGGCCACGACGTGCCGACATAGAGGATGCAGGGGAAGGGCAACGCGAAGAACAGCAGGAACGCGCCCCAGAACCAGAGATAGGCCTTCATGGGGTGGTGGGGAACCGATGGAACAGGGCGCGTAGGGTACTACGCTCAGCGGATCTGCAGGGTCAGCAGGAAGTAGCGGCCGAGCGGATCGTCGAGCCCCGGCATTTGGCCACCGTTGCCAACCAGATAGTTCACCGGTTGCGTGTCGAGCACGTTGTGCACGTCCAGCGCGGCGACCACGCGCGGCCCCAGGCGTCGTGCGAGATGCAGGTTCCAGCGCAGCTGCCGGGGGTTCATGCAGTGGTTCTGCTCGCGCTGTTCCTCCGGGCATTCCGCACCGGGCAGCCAGGCGCGCGTGCGCCCCACCTGGTTGCCGCGCAGGGCGATGTCCCAGTTGCTGTTCTGCCACTGCACGTTCAGCACGGCGGCCATCGTCGGCGTGACATGGCCGCGCAGGTCCACCGTTGCATCATGGCCACGTTCGCGGCGCAGTTCCTGCTGCTTCAGCGCATCGAGCGAGAACAGCCACTGGCCGGTGCTGCCGGTATCGATGTGGTACTCCCCGCGCAGTACAAAGTTGCGCGAGGTGGTGCGGCCGATGTTGTCGAAGGACAGGCGCAGGTTGCTCAGGTGGCCGTCCTCGTCCAGCTCCCAGGTGCCGGGGTTCCACACCGCGTCGGCCGGTTGCAGGGCCAGGATCTCGTTGCGCAGTTCGACGATGTTGTGGGTGAGTGACAGCGAGAACGTATCGGTCGGCGTCCAGGTCGCGGCCAGGGAATGGCTGCGCGACCGCTCGGCCTTCAACGCATCGTTCTCCACCACGTCCACGGTGACGCTGCAGCGCCCGTTGCCGCTGCTCTGCGCGCAGTCGGGCAGGGCGCTGGAGGCCGGCAGCTCGATCGCACCGAAATAGCCCGGGGGGCGCCGCTGCTCGAACAGGCTGGGCGCACGGTAGCCGCGCCCGCTGGCAAGCAGGAAGGACCACCGGGGCGTGGGGCTCCAGCGCAGGCCAACACGGGGTGAAAAGGCCTGGTAGTCGCCATCGCGGTCCCAGCGTGCGGCCAGGTCCATGCGCAGCGTGTGCGCCAGGGGCAGGCCGAGTTCGGCGTAGGCGCCGCCACTGCGGCGCGCCAGGTGGCGCTGCTCCTGCGGCAGGCCCAGCGCCAGGTCACCCTGGCTCAGCAGGGCGTCGGGATGCGAGGTCCAGCGCTCCTGGCGCAGGTCGATGCCGGTGGCCAGCTGTGCAGCACCGCCGGCCAATGGCATCAGCTCCCGCTGCATGCCCCACCAGCCCTGCCACTGCTCGGTGCGCCCGCGATTGCGGATCGACGGGAACAACTGCTCGGCCGCGCCCGCCGGCAACGAGGTGAAGCCGGGCAGGAAATCCAGTGTCTCGGCGACCCGCAGCAGGGGCTCGGCGCGCACGGTGCCCGACGTGGACAGGCTGACATCGCTGCGCTGTGCGCTGATGCCGGCATCCCAGCTGCGCCGGCCCTGGTCGCGGCCAATGCCGAAGGTGACGTCGGCGTCGGTGGCACGTACATGCGGACGCACGTTGCCAGCTTCGCGCAGCACGCTGTTGAAGGTGAACCCGTACAGGCCGATGGCAACGGCGGTTGGACCAAGGTCGAAGCGTTGCCGGTTGTGGCTGGCCCGCGCCTCGGCGTAGGCATAGCGACCTTCGCCGCGCTCATGCCGGTAGCGCAGGTAGGCCGAGGCGGTATCCGAGGCCGGTTGCAGCGAGCGTGGTCGGGCGCTGTCGAACCAGCAGGCACCATCGCGCCGCGTCAATGGGCCTTCGCAGCGTTCTGCCGGCCAGTAGCGTCCATCGCGGAACGCGCCGATCAGGTACTGCGAGGTTTCCGCATGCCATTGGCGGCGATCACCGGCCACGTGGTCGATGCGGTGCAGGTCGATGCCGGCGAACCAGCGGTCCCCTCCGTCGCGCACGCCGCCGGTGGCCGCCTGCACGCGATACTGGCCAGCGTCGCCGCGCCCGCTCAGGCCGGTCTGCAGCATGGCTTCCGGGCCGTCAGCCTGGTCGCGCAGGATGATGTTGACCACGCCGGACATCGCGTCGGCGCCATAGATGGCCGAGGCGCCGCCACGTACCAGCTCGATGCGTTCGACGAAGCTGAGCGGAATTCCCCCAAGATCGGTGAGCCCACCCTGTTCCAGCGACACCATGGGATAGCGTGGCAGGCGACGGCCATTGACCAGGAACAGGGTCGCACGCGGGCCCATGCCGTCCAGGCTGGTGGTGGTGGCCGCACCCACCGGCAGGTACTGCGAATCGCCACTGCGCGAGGTGCTCATCGCCGGGTGGCCGTTCATGCCCGGCAAGTGCCGCAGCAGGTCGAACAGGCTGCCGTAGCCGCTGCGCAGGATGTCATCGCGGTCGATGATGGTGACCGGCAGCGTGGTCTGCACGGAGGTGCGCGGCAGCCGGCTGCCGGTGACATGGATCGGCGCCAGTTCCACCTGCGGCGGCGCGTCGGCGGATTTGTGTGGCGAAGGTGCTGCGGGCGTGGCGCGTGCCGCGACCGAAGGTCGCGATGGGAGCGCGGGGTGGGTACGGCGTACGACGAATCCGCCAGCGGGCGTACGCAGGATGTTCACCGGCATGCCCGCGACCAGTTCCTTCAGGGCCGCGGCCGCATCGCGGTGGCCATGAGTGCCGGCCGTGCGCAGGCCATCCAGCTCACGCGCATCGAACAGCAGGGCAATGCCGCTCTGTCGCGCCCATTGCTGCAGGGCCGGCGCCAGCGGGCCTGAGCCAACATCGACCTCCAGGGTGCCCGCTTGCTCGGCCGCAGCGGCAGACGGCAGCGCGGGGATGCCCAACGCGAGGCAGAACAGGGTGCGGAGCAGCAGCCCCCCCTGCAGCGCGCCCGGTACTGCCATCACCGCAGGCCTCCTCAGTACGTGCGGCGCAGTTCCAGCGCGCCATCCGGTCGCGTCTGGCCAGCCACCGACCAGCCCAGTTCCAGTGCCGACAGCAGTTCCTGCGCGTCGCCGGCACGGAAGGTGCCGCTTACCGCCAGGCTGGCGATTTCCGGATCGGCGATCACCAGCGGCGTGTGGCCGTAGCGGTTCATGCGTTCGACCACGATCGACAGCGGTGTGGCATCGAACACCAGCTGTCCCTGCAGCCAGCCTTCAGCGGCGGCATTGGACGACAGTGCCGGACCGGGCTGGATGCGGCCACTCGGCAGTACCTGCAGTTGCTGGCCGGGCGCCAGGGTGTGCTGGGTGCCCCCGCTGCTGACTTCCACCGCACCTTCCAGCAGTGCGACTTCGACCAGGCCATCATGCAGGCGTTCCACCTGGAAGGTGGTGCCGATGTCGCGGATGGTGCTGTCGCCGGCGCGCAGCTGCAGGGCCTTGCCCGACGGTGCGACCTGCAGCTGCAGGCGGCCACGTTCCAGCACCAGGTTGCGATGGCGCCAACCGAAACGGGCGTGCAGGGTGGTGCCCGCATCCAGCGTGGCCACGCTGCCATCGGCAAGCGTCTGCAGCCGGGGCTGGTGGGAATCGTTGGCGTAGCGCAGCGGCGTGGGGTTGCCGTCGACGGCAATCATCCAGCCGATCCCGATGGCCAGGCAGACGCCTGCGGCAGCGGCCACTGCCGGCAGCCAGCGACGCGGCGCCGGCCGTGCCGCACGTGCCGCGGCGGTGCGCAGCCACGGGTCGGCGGCCAGTTCCTCGCCCTGCTGGAACAGGGTCTCGGCCTGGACCCAGGCAGTAACATGGGCCGGGTCCTCGGCCAACCAGTCCTCGAACGTCTCGCGCTCGCCCGGCGTACAGTCCGGAGCCTCCAGCCGCGCCACCCAGGCGCTGGCGCGTTCGAACAGCTGCGTATCTTCCCTGGGCCTGGCGTGACTCATCCGTTGTCCCTGTCGTTGTGCAGCGGATCCGTTCCGAGTTCCTGGCGCAGGCCCTGCAGGGCGCGGGCGATGTGTTTTTCCACGGTCTTGGCAGTAATTCCACAGTGCCGCGCGATCTGCGTGTAGCTCATGCCGGTGATCCGGTTGAGCAGGTACACCTCGCGCGCGCGCTCGGGCAGCTTGAACAGGGCCTGCCGCAGCAGGGACAGCATCTGCCCGGACTCGGCCTGGCGCAATGGATCGGGCGACGTGCTGGAAGGCTCGTTGCCGCCATCATGTTCGGCGAGGGACAGATGCGGCCGCGACTGCGACGAACGGCCGCGGTCTGCCAGGCGGTTGCGGGCGATACGATACAGCAGCAGCCGCAGCTCGTCGGCACTGTGCGCGCGATAGCGGATCAGCCGCTCCATGCAGTCCTGCGCGATGTCCTCGGCATCCTCCGGCCCGACACCGCGCGTGCGCAGGAACGCACACAACGGCGCGCGTTCCTCCCGCACGAACGCAATGAACGCGTCCGCCGGCGCGGACAGGTCCGGCGCGCGATGGATCAGAGGAGAGGGGGCGGACAGGGCTGGCCTCGGACGTCGGTGGCGGGTACGTCTTCGAGTTTTACGCGACGATGACCGGATGGGGAAGAGTGTGCGTGGCCCACGACTCCATTGTGAATGCGTTCATGTTTCGAGGGGCGCTGCACTGGGGGAGGGCCCACCGTCCGGACGTTGAACTTTCGACCCGTGCGTTGCGGGTGGAGAGAGAGAACACATGAAGCATTCGAAGTTGAGCCTGGCCCTGGCAGGGTTGCTGGGCATCACCGCCATGGCGGCGGTTGATGACGTCATGGCAATGAATTATCACGTGCAGGACGGTCGCGTCTTCCTCAGCGGCGGCGTAACCGTTGCCGATGTGGTGGCGCTGCCCGCGCTGCTGGCCAAGGCGCAGGCCGAAGGACGCCCGATCCGCGAAGTCGTGCTGCGCACGTCCAACGGTGGCGCGCTGATCGCCGGCGAGTGGCTGCAGGCGGTGATCCGCACCCAGGGCCTGGACACGATTGTGTCCGGCCACTGCATTTCGTCCTGCTCGATCATGCAGTCCGGCGGCGTCAACCGTTATCTCGGCGGCGACCTGCCGCTGGTCGATTCGGTGCAGATCCATGCCGCCAGCAGTGGTGGCAGGATCACCTACGCACCGTCGCCGCGCATGACCCAGATCTACACCGGCAACTATGGCGGCGGCATGGATGCCGGCCTGCTGCACAAGGCCATGTATGAGGTGGTGCGGCCCAATGGCCTGCTGGTGTTCCGCGACCCGGCGCGCACCACGGGTACATCGGTCACCTTCGATCCGGATGGCAGCGGCAGCAAGCTGGAGTCGTTCCCGGGCCAGGACATCCGCGGCAACAACATCATCAACACGGCAGGCTATCGCGATCCGGGCGACACCCTGCATGTGACCAGCAACGTCAGCGGCGACATCAATCCGGACTACCTGCGCACCGCGCGCCAGTTGCAGGCCTTCGTCGACGACGATTTCGCGCGCTGGAACACCGACTGGGCCAGCACCTACATCAACTACGCGGTGAGCCTGTACAACGTCTCCACGCGGGGGCCGAACGGCATCGGCACGCAGTCGCTGCAGCAGCTGCTTGCCTACCCCGACCTCCAGGATGAGCTGCGCGGCCAGTTGCGGCTGGCCGATCTGGATGCGTCCACCCTGGCAAGTTCGGCGGGCGTGATCCGTGTCAGCAATGGCGCCACCTGGCGCACCGCCGAAACCACCGGCGCCGATTTCATGCTGGTCGACAACGGCACCATCGCGCTGGAGGGCGGCGCGCTGCGCACCCCCGAGCTGCGGGTGATGCCGGGCAGCATCGTGGTTGGCCACGGTGATATCGCATCGGTCGGCACCGACAGCGATGCCTTGCTGGATGGCACCGGCCCGTCCTACCGCGAAGACGGCTTCAACCGCCTGCGCGTGTTCGGCACGCTGATGCCGCGTGGCGGTGATCTGGTGACCCACGGCTACGTCAACATCATGCCCGGCGGGCAGGTGCTGTTCGATGTTACCGAGGCCGGTGGCACCGGCAGTGGCCGCCTGCGTGTCGGCAGCTTCTACGATGGCGGTGCCGAAGAGGGGGCGCTGGTGATCGCGCAGGGCGCACACCTGGCGTTGAACGTCGCCCAGGGCTTCTATGCCGGCACCTACCGCCGCGATCTGGTGGAAGGGCCGATCTACCAAGGCGGTTTCCAGGATGCCGTGCGACTGGGCGACACCGGCTACAGCGCCAGCATCACCGCGGGCGAAGTATTCCGCCCGCGCCACAATTCGCTGCTCAGCTTCAACGTCAACCAGACGACCGACGGGCTGTGGCTGACCGCCAACCCGGGCTTCGATCAGCTGGGCCTGTTTGCCAACGGCACCTCCGGCGATGGACTGGGGCGCGCGCTGGCAGCCGCATCGGATCGCCAGGACAGCGGCCTGAAGTCGCTGCTCGGCGCGCTGCAGTTCACCGACCGCGATGTGATCGCACAGCAGGCCGGCGCCCTGCGCGGTGATGCACATGCCAGCCTGCGCCTGGCCGACAATGCACTGCTGGGCAGCATCGGCAACGTGGTGCAGCAGCACCAGGCAGCGATGCGCAGTGGCGGCGATGCCGATGGCCTGGCCTCGCAGGCGGCGCAGTCGGTGTCGGCGCAGCCGGGCATGCGCCATGGCAGCCTGTTCAACCAGCTGGCCATGCATCTGGTCGAGCCGGCCGGCGAGGCTGCTGGCGACAGCCGCGCGGCGGGTGGCAGCCGTGGCCTGTGGGCGCGCGGTTTCGCCAGCCATGGCCGCATCGACGCCGACGGTGGCGTGGCCGGCCTGAGCCATAACATCGGCGGCATCGTGGTCGGTGCCGACACGCACGTGGCCGATGACCGCGTCACCCTCGGCGTCAGCGTGGCCGCCGCGGACATGTCGACCAAGGCCAGCGATGGCTCCGGTTTCAGTGGCGACGTGCGCGCGCTGGATGTGGGCGGCTACCTGGATGCGACCTATTCGCGTGGCTACCTGTCGGCGGCCGTGCGCTACACCGACCTGCGCCACGATACCCGCCGCAGCCTTTCGGCCATCGATGGCCTGCAACAGCCGCTGCGTGCCCGATACAGCAACGACGCGATCTCGGCGCGGGTGGAGCATGCGTTCTCCTTCACCACCGGCAAGGGACTGGTGATCCAGCCGCTGCTGCCGGTGGTGGATTACGCGCGGACCTCGGCCACCCGCTTCAACGAAGGGCAGGGCGCTGGTGCGCTGGCAGGACGCAGCGGCAGCCTGGAGAGCATCCGCGTGGGTGCCGGCCTGCAGCTGTTCAAGACCTTCGAGGGCAACAACGGCGAGCGCATCACCCCGCGTGCCCGCGTGGTCTGGCAGAAGGAGCTGGGCGACTCGCAGGCGCGCTATAGCACCGGTTTTGCTGCGGCCCCGGACCTGGTGTTTGGTGCCAGCAGCCAGGCCGTGGGCGAGCAGGTACTGGCCTGGAACGTGGGCGTGACCAGTCGCGCCAGCGAGCGCCTGTCGATCATGGCCGACTACGTGGGTGAGCGCCGCGACGGGCAGATCCAGAACGGCGTGATGCTGGGTCTGGGCTACCGGTTCTAAGCGGTACCCGGCCCCGGCGATATGCGTATCGCCGGGGCCATCCCATCAGGGCAGGTGCTGCGGTATGGTCGGCAGGGAACTCCAGCCAGGCCCCGTCATGCAGATCGCCGTTTTCAGTGCCCGCCCCTACGATCGTCGCTTCCTGGACGAGGCCAACCAGCGCGATGCGACCGGGCAGGGCTTTGCGTTCGTGTACTTCGATGCCGCGCTGGACGTGCATACCGCTGCGTTGGCACAGGACTGCGCCGCCGTCTGCGTGTTCGTCAATGACCGCCTCGACGCGCCGGTACTGCACGCGCTGCATGCACTGGGCGTACGCGCCGTACTGCTGCGCTGCGCCGGCTTCAACAATGTGGACCTGGCCGCCGCGAAAGCGCTGGACCTGTTCGTCGCACGGGTGCCGGCCTATTCCCCCGAAGCCGTGGCCGAGCACGCGCTGGCGCTGGTGATGACGCTCAACCGGCAGACCCATCGCGCCTACAACCGCGTGCGCGAGGGCAACTTCATGCTCGATGGCCTGCTCGGGCGCACCCTGCATGGGCGCACGGTCGGCATCGTCGGCACCGGCAAGATCGGCCTGGCCACCGCGCGCATCTTCAAGGGCATGGGCTGCACCGTGCTGGGGTACGACCCGTATCCATCGCCGGCCTTCGCCGGCGTGGGAGGCAGGGTTGGTCTGGATGAACTGCTGGCGCGGGCCGACATCGTCTCGCTGCATTGCCCGTTGACGCCCGATACCCAGCACCTGATCAACGACGCCTCGTTGGCGCGGATGAAGGCCGGCGCGATGCTGGTCAACACGTCACGCGGAGCGCTGGTCGATACCCATGCGGTGATCCGCGCGCTGAAATCGCGGCGGCTGGGTCATCTGGCCATCGACGTCTACGAGCAGGAAAGCGCGCTGTTCTTCCAGGACCTTTCCGGCGAGATCATCGACGACGAGGCCTTCCAACGCCTGATGACCTTCCCCAACGTGCTGGTGACCGGCCACCAGGGCTTCTTTACCGTTGAGGCGCTGCAGGAGATCTCGGCGATCACGCTGGGGAACCTGCGGGATTTTGCGGAGGGGCGGGTGTGTGCGAACCGGGTGAGGGCTTAGCAGACACGATGCGGAAATGGGCCTCGCCCATTCCTCGCCTGGGGTATTTACTTTGGATGAATATCATATGAAGCTGTCGTGAAGGGGCTTGTGCCCCTGAAGGTACAGGGGGGCGCAAGGGACGGCGCAGCTGCTTTTCGGCCGGAACATGACGCCAGCACACGTCGGTGGATTACCGAACGTCTGGTGATTGCCGACGCATTTGGACAAAGGGATGTTCCATGCGTATCTGGCAGTGGCAGGCGTTGTTCGGCGCAGCATTGGTAATGTCATCCGGGGGGAGCTGGGCGAGCAGCCCGGTCACCCCGCATACCGAGTACTACAAAAAGATCAAGAGCGGTGAGGGGCTGGCACCGCTGACCTCGAGCCTGTTCGGGGATAGCATCAGCCCCAGCTCGGGGTCGACCGAATTTGTCGTCACTGACATTGACCTGCCAGGCAACAATGCACTGCCGGTGCGATTGCAACGTCGTCTCGCTGTGCAGTCCTTCAAGGACCGGCAACCATTAGGGGGATTCGGCAGCTGGGACATCGAAGTCCCCTACATGCACGCCACCTTCGACTCCATCTGGAAGTGGAACGAGTCGGGTAATGGCGCCACCCAGCGTTGCTCGCAGACCTTCTACCCCAAGACGCGTACCGGCGTGGGCACCTTCGAGATTTGGACCGGCGTGCAGGTGCGTGTCCCCGACCAGGGCGAGCAGGAGATGCTGCTGATCGCCAACGCCTCCAACCCGAAACCCACCAACGGTGAAACCTATCGCTGGGGTACTCGGGGCAACATGCGCCTCAGTTGCCTGGGCTCGACGGCCAATGGCTATCCCGGCGAAGGATTCCTGGGCGTGGATGCATCGGGGAATCGCTACTTCTTCAATGTGGGGATTGAACGAACGGCTGGCTTCATGGAGCTGGGCCAAGGCATGGGGTCCAAGCTGGTGCGTGTTCTGCTGATGGCCAGCCGGGTCGAAGACCGTCATGGCAACTGGGTTGCCTATGACTATTCGGGCGACAAGCTGGTTGGCATTCGCGGCAGTGATGGTCGCGCCATCTCCATTGCCTATGCCGGGGACCGCATTGCCAGTGCGGCAGCCAATGGCCGTACCTGGAGCTACGAGTACAACGAAGGTTCCGGTGGGATGGGATTTGCACGCTGGCCCTCGCTGCGCGCCGTCCAGCAGCCTGATGGCGCGCGCTTGGGCTACGAATACAGCTGGCAGGACGGCGGGTTCGGTGGCCTGAATCCGGAATATCAGAGCTGGGATGGCGAACCGAAGCTCTGCACCAAGCCCACGTTCGAGCAGTCTGGATTCAGCCTGATCGCGACCCACCCATCTGGAACGCGTGGACAGTTTGAGTTCAAGTACCTGCGCCGCACCCGCCTGGGTGTAAAAAGTACCGCTTGCGCAGACATGGGCGGTGGGCGCTACGCGCAACGCGCCTCCAATGCGTTCGACCTCTTCGCGATCACCAGCAAGACGCTGACGGGGCCAGGGTTGGGCAATCTGACCTGGACGTACGAGTCGGGTGGATATGACTCGGGCCTGGCCAACTCCGCAGTGTCGACGATCGTGGAACCGGATGGTACGCGCCGTCACAGTGTGTTCGGACGAAAACTCGATGAGAACGAAGGGCAGTTGTTGCAGGAGGCAGTGCGTGCTCCGGACGGTCAGATCGTCCAGGTCACCACCAATACTTATATGAGTTCGGACGAGGTCCAGGCCGGGCCGTTCCCGGACAGCTACGGTTCGATGACCGCAGCCGATGATCCATTCGCCGTCAAGATTCGTCCCCTGAAGCAATCTGTGCTCAGCCAGGATGGCGTCAACTTCGTCAACACGACCGATCAGTTCGACGCGCATGTGCGGCCGGTGGTGCAGACCGAGAGTAACTCGTTGGGACGCTCGCGGACGCTGAGAACCACCTACTTCGACGACACCGGCCGCTGGATACTCGGCCAGGTCGGGCGCAGCACACAGAGCGTTGGCGGCGTTGAGATCGAGACCGAGCGCACCGAGTTCGACTCGATGGCGCGCCCGCAACGTACCTACGCCTTCGGCGTGCTGCAGCAGACGCTGGGCTATCACGCCGATGGCACGCTCGCCTCCGTGGCCGATGGCAAGGGCAATACCATTGCGCTGGGCAGCTGGAAGCGTGGCCTGCCGCAGAGTGTTGCGTACCCGGACGGCAGCAGTGCCTCGCTGCAGGTCGATGACAATGGCTGGGTGCGCACGGCAGTGGAGCCCAATGGTGCCAGCCGGAGTTTCGACTACGACGGGATGGGCCGGATCGTACTGGCGACCCAGGCCGCCAATGACAGCGTGGCCTGGAATCCTTCCACAACGCGGTTCTTCCAGGTGGCGGGCGCGGAGATCGGGCTGGAAGCAGGCCATTGGAAGCGCGAGTCCAGTACCGGCAACGCACGCGCGGTGACGTACTACGACGGGTTGTGGCGCCCAGTATTGGAAGAGTCGTTCGACGCTGCGGACCGTGGCGGTACATTGCGCCAGACGGTGACCCGCTATGACAGCAATGGGCGCCCGGTTTTCACCTCCTATCCGACGCGCACGGCGTCCGACTTCCGCTCCGCGCTGCCCGGCACCTATACCGGCTATGACGCGCTCGGACGCCCCAATCGCAGCGAGCAGGACAGCGAACTGGGGCGGCTTGTCACGACCACCGAGCAACTTGGCGGAGGCAGCGTAAAGGTGACCAATCCGCGCGGCATTGCCACCACCACCGACTACCTGATGTATGGCAAGCCCAGCCAGGACACGCCCATCCGGATTCTCCACGCTGAGGGAGTGGTGACGGAGATTCAGCGCGACACGCTGGGCAAGCCGCTGTCGATCCTGCGGCGCAACTACGATGGCAGCGTCAGTGTGCGGCGGCAGTATGTCTATGACGGCGCCCAGCGCCTGTGCAAGAGCATGGAGCCTGAGACCGGTGCAACCGGCATGGGCTACGACGCCGCAGGCAATCTGCTCTGGTCTGCCTCGGGCCTGACGTTGCTGGGCCCTCAATGTGAGAGCGAGGCTGCCTATGCGTCGCCTTCGCGGGCTGACCGGACCTACGACAGCATGAATCGCTTGCTGACGCTGCGCTTCTCGGATGGCCAGGGTGATCAGGACTGGAACTACTGGCCTGGCGGGAAAGTGAAGCGTGTGCAGACCCGCAACAACGGCGCCATCACCACCAACGACTACACCT
The DNA here is from genome assembly GCF_059369255.1 of Stenotrophomonas sp. YJH_SMC_110. NCBI lineage: Bacteria > Pseudomonadati > Pseudomonadota > Gammaproteobacteria > Lysobacterales > Lysobacteraceae > Stenotrophomonas > Stenotrophomonas sp. YJH_SMC_110. The sequence continues at coordinate 262,345 of NZ_JCAFSM010000007.1, forward strand.
ACAACCTGCGCGGACTGCCCACGTCCGAGAGCGTGGCCTACGACGGTGGCGAGGCCTGGGCGCTGGGCTATGGCTACGATGCAAACGGCGCCTTGGCAACCCATGTGCAGCCGTCCGGCCTGACGATCGACTACGGCCCGAATGCGCTGGGGCAGCCGACGCGAGCCGGAGCCTTCGCCACCAACGTGCGCTATTACGCGAACGGCGGCATGAGCGGCTTCACCTATGGCAACGGCGTCGTGCATCAGATGACGCAGAACGCGCGCGGCCTGCCTGATCGCAGCACCGACAGTGGTTCAGGTGGCAAGGTCATCGATGACGGCTACGACTACGATGCCAATGGCAATGTGGCGGCCATCAGTGACGGCCTGCCGGCAGCCCCTGGAAACCGCGACATGCGCTACGACGGCCTGGATCGTCTGACCGCGGTGACGGCGGCCGGCTTCGGAAACGCAAGCTATGCGTACAACGTTCTGGACAATATCGTCACCGCCAACGTCGGCGCACGGCGGCAGTCCTTTGAGTACGACTTCAACAATCGGTTGACGAACGTGCGGGATGTCGGCAGTGGTGCGACCGTGACCGGGCTTGGCTATGACAGCCAGGGTAACCTGAAGATCCGCAATGGCGTCGCGTTCCGGTTCGACTACGGCAATCGCCTGCGCGAGGTCGATGGCAAGGAGGCTTATCAGTACGATGCACATGGCCGTCGTACCTTGGCCAGCGCAACCAATGGCAACATTCGTTCCCTCTATGGGCAGGATGGCGTGCTGCGCTATCAGCACGACCAGCGCCAGGCCAAGGGCTTTGACTACATCCAGCTCAACGGCAGCCTCGTTGCCAAGCGTGCCGTGGATATCGCGCCTGCAGCATTGGTCGTAACGGTTCCGGGTTACAGCGCGGACGGTGCGTTTGCGGTGCAGTGGACAGCCGTTGCCGGTGCGCAGCGTTACGAGGTGCAGGAGTCGAGTGGCGGTGACTGGCAGGCTGTCTATCAAGGGCCTGCGCTGAACGTTTCGCTGGCCGGGCGAAGCTCCGGCGTCTATCGCTATCGTGGCCGTGCCTGCAATGGCACTGTCTGCGGCGCTTGGGGTGTGGAAGCCTCCATACAGGTGGAGCTTGCTCCCACCGCTGCGCCGGTGATCACTGCACCGGCGCAAGGTATCAACGGAACCTATTCCCTGAGCTGGTCAGCGGTGCAGGGGGCCGCCCGCTTTGTGCTTGAGGAGGCCGTGGGTGGTGGTTGGAATGTGGCCTTTGATGGCTCTGGCCGAACCTGTCAAGTGACCAGCAAGCCTGCAGGCACCTATCGCTATCGGGTCAAAGCATGCAATCCACAGGGCTGCGGCGCCTACTCGGCCGAAGCGGCGATTACCGCGCTGTATGCCCCATCCGTACCCGCACTGTCGGTACCCGCTGCGAGCTACAACGGCAGCTACGCCGTCTCTGTTTCGAGCGTGGCCCAGGCCAGCAGCTATCGCATTGAAGAACAGTTCAACGGGGGGGCATGGACTGAGATCAACCGGATCAGTGGGAATCAACTGGTCATTAGTGGACGAATCGCCGGCAGTTACGCCTATCGTGCCTTTGCATGCAATGACGCCGGGTGCAGCGCGTCAAGCGCCGTAGGCGCGATCGTCGTGACATTGCCACCGGTCCAAGCCACGGGAATCAATCTCGGCGGTGTGAGCTACAGTTCAACCGTGAGCATGTGGTGGGGCGCAATCCCCGCAGCGACGAGCTACCAGCTGATGGAACAGCTCAATGGCGGGGGCTTCGGACTCGCCCAGGAAGACGGCGCGACCGCCGTGGCCCGAGGCGGTCGCTGGCCGGGGCAGTGGGACTACCAGGTGCGTGGCTGCAATGTCGCCGGTTGCGGACCGTGGTCAGCGGTAGCGGGCGTGCGCGTGATTGGTCCTCCGGCGACCCCGGTCCTGCGCGTGCCGGATGGGGTGGGAATCGGCGCGGCTTACTCGATCTCCCTGCTGGAAGTGGCGGACGCGACGCGCTATGAAATCGACGAAAGTACTGACGGCGCCAACTGGTCGCTGATTGCGGGGGATCGAACCGTTTCCCTGAATAAGGGCGGCGGAGGCAACTTCTACTACCGTGGTCGTGCCTGCAATCCCGCAGGCTGCAGCCCCAGTTCTGCTGCTGGCCTGGTTGCGATTTCCAGTGCGCCGGCAGTACCTACGGGTGTGAGGATCGTAAAGAGCGGCCCCAACATCTGCTCGGTCATCTGGAATGCGTCGCC
>NZ_JCAFSM010000008.1:0-218597 GCF_059369255.1 Stenotrophomonas sp. YJH_SMC_110
AAACGTCTGCAAGATGGACAATCATCCTTCCTGCAGGCGCCTTCACAAGATACCTGCGCATACTTTCAAAGATCCGGGGAAGTGGCCTCAGCGCCGTTCCCGTGTGCTGCGAAGTTTCCTTCGTAGCGAGCCGCCCATTATGCCAGACTTTTTCAGTCCGTCAACACCTTCGTTCGATCATCTCGTTCGGCGGTGGTGGGCACCCTGTTGTCGCTGAAGCCCCTTGGTGGCGACCCCTGCGACGGGGGAGGAGAAGTATGGCCCCATCCACATCGTTTGTGAAGGGGGTGTGGCGATTTTTTTCACCGGATGTTGCATCTGTTCATCCGTCGCGCTGCGGTAGGAACCCGCGAAGCGCAGCCAAGCGTAGGCTTGGCTCTACAAGAGCATAAGGAAGGGCCGGCTGGCGCCGGCCCTTCCCTGCTGTCAGGCAGTGACCAGGCGCACGCGGGCGAAAGTACGCTTGCCGACCTGCAGCAGGCCTTCGAAGCCCGGCTGCAGCACCTGCTGGCCATCTTCGACCACTTCACCGTCGACCTTGACCGCGCGCTCCTTGAGCTTGCGGTTGGCTTCAGAGTTGCTCGGGGTCAGGCCGGCCGCCGTCAGCAGCGCAGCGATACGCAGGCCTTCGGCCGGAATCGCCACCTCCTGCAGCGGCAGCTGGGTAATGTCACCCTGCCCGGTCACCGCTGCTTCCCAGCCTGCAATGGCCTGCTCGGCCGCCGCGGCGTCGTGGAAACGGGTCGCCAGTTCACGCGCCAGGCGCAGCTTGACCACACGCGGGTTCAAGCCGCCTTTGGCCACCTGCTCGCGCAGCTGCACGGCTTCGGCCTGGCTGATGTCGAAGGACAGCAGTTCGATCCAGCGCCACATCAGGGTGTCGTCCACCTTCATGGTCTTGGTGACGATGTCGATGGCCGGCTCGCTGATGCCAATGTAGTTGCCCAGCGACTTGGACATCTTGTTGACGCCGTCCAGGCCTTCCAGCAGCGGCATGGTCAGCACCACCTGCGGCTTCTGGCCGTGGTGTTCCTGCAGGCCACGGCCCATCAGCAGGTTGAACTTCTGGTCGGTACCGCCCAGTTCGACGTCGGCCTCCAGGGCCACCGAATCGTAGCCCTGCACCAGCGGGTACAGGAATTCGTGGATGGCGATTGACTGCTGGGCGGCATAGCGCTTGGCGAAGTCGTCGCGCTCGAGCATGCGCGCCACGGTGTGCTGGCCGGCCAGGCGGATCATGTCGGCCGCGCCCATCTTGCCGAACCACTCCGAGTTGAAGCGGACTTCGGTACGGCTGCGGTCGAGCACCTTGAACACCTGTTCCTCGTAGGTACGGGCGTTGGCCAGCACGTCATCGCGGCTGAGCGGCTTGCGGGTCAGGCTCTTGCCGGACGGGTCGCCGATCATGCCGGTGAAGTCGCCGATCAGGAAAATGACCTGGTGGCCCAGGTCCTGGAACTGGCGCATCTTGTTCAGCAGCACCGTATGGCCCAGGTGCAGGTCGGGCGCGGTGGGGTCGAAGCCGGCCTTGATCCGCAGCGGACGGCCTTCCTGCAGGCGCGCACGCAGATCCTCGAGCTTGAGGATCTCGTCGGCACCACGGCCGATCAGGGCAAGGGCTTCTTCAATCGAGGACACGTGACTACTCCCGGCAACGCCGATTCTTGTGTGGGGTGTTAAAGCGAAGTTAACCCGATTGGCTTCACAAAAGCCAATGGGCACAAGGGTTTGACGCGGTTTTCTGAGGTGTCTATGGTAACCGGCGATCAGGCCCGCACTCCCAGGCCGCCAGGAAAAAACCGCCGATGCACAATTCCGAACAAGGGCGCGCACGCAAGCAGCGCTTCCAGGAACGCCTCCACGTCCTGCACGACAACACCCTGCATCGGAAGCTCAGGCAACATCTTCCCGCCGCCTTCAATGAGCGCTGGACCCGCCGCCATTGGATGCATGCCAGCCTGTTTGCGACCATCGGCGCCCTGGTGGCGACGATCGTCCCCGGTTTCTCGCACACCATCGATGCGCCTTACGCCGACAGCCACACCAGCCTGGCGCTGCCGTTGCCGCCGCTGACCATGGCCCGCCAGCAGCAGGTGCCGGGTGACAGCTGGCAGGTGCTGCGCGTGCAGCGTGGCCAGACCCTGAGCGACCTGTTCGACAAGGCTGGCATTCCGGCCACCACCCTGCACCGGGTGCTGGACCACCCCGGCGCGCGTGAGGCGTTGACCAAGCTGCGCCCGGGTGCCGAGATCGCCTTCGACATGCCGCTGTCCGGCGAGCTGCGCAGCATCCGTTTCGACCGCGATGCCGACAACCGCGTGGAACTGAGCCTGGCCGGCGATGACATCAAGGAGAAAGTGACCAAGCGCGAGTCCTCCACGCGCACCGTGGTCACCAGCGGCGAGATCACCAGTTCGCTGTATGCCGCGGCCCGACGGGCCGGGCTGTCGCCGTCGGCGATCGCGACGATGACCGACGACATCTTCAAGTACGACATCGACTTCTCCAAGGACCTGCAGCCGGGCGACCGCTTCAGCGTGGTGATGGATGAAACCTGGCGCGAAGGCGAGAAGGTGGACACCAGCAAGATCCTGGCGGCGACCTTCACCACCGGTGGCAAGACCTATTCCGGCTTCCGCTTCGACCGCAACGGCAAGTCCGAGTACTACGACATCAACGGCCGTTCGCTGAAGAAGAGCTTCATCCGCATGCCGATCCCGTTCGCGCGGCTGAGTTCGACCTTCGGCGCACGCAAGCACCCGGTGCTGGGCAAGATGCGCATGCACAAGGGCGTGGACTACGCCGCGCGCACCGGCACTCCGATCATGGCCGCCGGCGATGCCCGCGTGCAGTTCGCCGGCGTGCAGCGCGGCTACGGCAACGTGGTGATCCTCGACCATGGCCGCGGCCACACCACCCTGTACGGCCACATGTCGCGCTTTGCGAACATCAAGACCGGCCAGCGCGTGGCCCAGGGCACGGTGATCGGCTACGTCGGTTCGACCGGCCTGGCGACCGGGCCGCACCTGCACTACGAATTCCGCGTCAACGGCGAGCACCGCAACCCGCTGACCGTGACCATGCCGCCGCCGGAACCGCTGAAGGGCGCCGAGCTGGTCGCCTTCCGCGCGCAGACCGCGCCGGCGATGGCGCGCATCCAGGGCATGGAGAAGCTGATCTACGCCGACGCCAGCCCGGCACCGACCAGCCGCGACGAGGCTGCGCCCGAGGTGGCCAGCGCCAAGGACAAGCAGGCGACCGGCCGCAAGCGCGGCTGAGCGTCTTGCGTTGACGAACAAGGACGCGGCAGCCCAAGCTTGCCGCGTCCTTTTTTTATGCCTGCCATGAACACGACTGCCGACGCTGACGCCCCCCTGTACCTTGGCCTGATGTCGGGCACCAGCGCCGATGGCATCGATGCCGCGCTGGTGCAGTTCCCCGCCGGCGGTGGCTGCCGCTTCGTGCACGGCCTGACCGCCCGCTGGGAGCCGGTGCTGCGCGCGCGGCTGGTGGCGCTGGGCGAAGGTGGCCCGCTGGAGTCGCTGGAGGAACTGGGCGAACTGGACGCGCGGATCGCGATCAACTTCGCCGGGGCCGCCAATCAACTGCTGGCCGAGGCCGGCGTGGACCGCAGCCAAGTGCGCGCGATCGGCTCGCACGGCCAGACCGTGCGCCACCGCCCGCTGGCCGACCCGGCGTTCACCGTGCAGCTGGGCGACGGCAACCGCATTGCCGAACTGACCGGGATCACGACGGTATCCGACTTCCGCCGCCGCGACGTGGCGGCCGGGGGCCACGGTGCGCCGCTGATGCCGGCCTTCCACCTGGGCATGCTGGGCACCGCCGACGAAGACCGCGCGGTGCTCAACCTGGGCGGCATCGCCAACCTGACCCTGATCCCGCGCGAAGGCGCGGTGCGTGGCTTCGATACCGGCCCGGCCAATGCGCTGATGGACGCCTGGTGCCAGCGCCATACCGGCCGCACCTTCGATGCCGATGGCGCTTACGCTGCCAGTGGCACGTTGGACGAGGGCCTGCTGGCCGGCTGGTGCTCGGACCCGTGGTTCGCGCTGCCGCCGCCGAAGAGCACCGGGCGCGAACAGTTTCACCTGTCCTGGGCCGAAGCCCACATGGGGGAAGGCGAGTACGCCGCTGCCGATGTGCAGGCCACCCTGCTGGAGCTGACCGTGGCGACCGTGGCCGATGCGTTGCTGGCGCAGCAGCCGCAGACCCGGCGCCTGCTGGTCTGTGGCGGCGGCGTGCGCAACCGGCAGCTGATGAAGCGGCTGGCGGCGCGGCTGCCGGAGGTGCAGGTTGAGTCCAGCGCGGTGCATGGGCTGGACCCGGAGTACGTGGAGGCGATGGGTTTCGCCTGGCTGGCGCAGCGGACGATGGACGGGCTGGCGGGCAACCTGCCGAGCGTGACCGGGGCAACGGGCCCGCGGATCCTGGGGGCGATCCACCTGGCGTGAGGTGGGCCGTCCGCGCAGGTGAGGCGCCGTTGTAGAGCCGAGCCCTGCTCGGCTTAGCGCGGGCCGGGCCAAGAGCAGCCGAGCATGGCTCGGCTCTACAAAGGCGCTAATCGAAGCCCTGCCCTGCCGGCAGGGCCTGCAGGGCGGCAATCGCGGCGGAGAGGGCGTCCACTTCGGGATCGCCGAAGCCGGAGCGGACCTCCAGTTCACTGCTGAACAGCCCCTGCTCCAGCAAGGCGGCGCAGGTCTGTTCGTGGGTCCAGCCGCGGGCGACCGCGACCCGTCGGATGCGTTCCAGCAGCAGCGGGTCCAGGTCCCGCAGCACAACGTCGGCCATGCTCACTTCCCCGTTCGCAAGGCACCGCCCCCTCGGCGCGTCGGGGGCGATGATCCCGCAGTCCGGGCGGGCAGGCAATCAGGCGACCGGCGGCGGCCCGCGATCGGCGATCCGCGGCCACAGCCACGCCAGCAGCAGCAGGGTTGGCACCACGGTGATCGAGCTGAGGATGAAGAACGTGCTGTAGGACGTGGCTTCGACGATGTAGCCGGAGACGCCACCGACGAACTTGCCCGGCAGGTTGGCCAGCGAGACCAGCAATGCGTACTGGGTGGCGGTGAAGTTGCGGTCGGTCAGCGACGACATGAAGGCCACCAGCACGGTGCCGGCAAAGCCCTGGAACAGGTTGTCGGCACTGAGCGCGGCGTAGAACGCCCACAGCTTGCCCGGATTGTGCGCCATCAGCAGGAAGGCCAGGTTGGACAGCGCCACGCCAAGCGCGGCCACCAGCAGCATGCGGCGGAAGCCGAACGCAGCCACCGCGATGCCGCCAAGGAACGCGCCGCCGATGCCCATCCACACACCGAACAGCTTGGAGACGGTGGCGATGTCGGCCTTGTCGAACCCCGAGTCGAGATAGAACGGCCCGGCCATCACTCCGATCACCTGGTCGGGAAACTTGAACAGGCCGACGAACGCCAGCAGCACCAGCGCCAGTGCCACGCCATTGCGGCTGAAGAAGCTGGAGATGGGCTGGACGAACGCTTCGGCAATATCGATGCGGCGCTGCACGGCGGTGGCCGGGCGCTGCGGTTCGGCGCACAGCAGGGTGGTGATGATCGGCAGCAGCATCAGCGCGGCCATCGCCAGGTAGGCGACGATCCAGCCTTCGAACTGGGCCAGGTACAGCGCGCCGGCACCGGCCAGGATCAGGCCGATCCGGTAGCCCAGCGTATAGGTGGCGGCCAGCGCCGCCTGGGCGGTCTGCGGCGCGATCTCGATGCGGTAGGCATCGACGGCCGAATCCTGGGTGGCGCCGGCGAACGACGCCACCAGCACCCACATCACCAACGGCCACACGCCCTGTTCGGGCCGCACGAAGGCCAGCGCGACCAGCCCGACCAGCACCAGCACCTGCGACACCAGCAGCCAGGAGCGGCGGCGGCCGAGCCGCCCCAGCAGCGGGAAGGCGTAGCGGTCCAGCAGCGGTGCCCACAGAAACTTGAGCAGGTAGAAGAAGCTGGCCAGGCTGATCAGGCCGATGCTGCCCAGATCCAGCCCGACGTCGCGCAGGCGCGTGGACAGGGTCTGCGAGGCGATCAGCAGGAACGGCAGGCCACTGCCGAAGCCGAGCATGGCCATGGTCAGCGCCGACGGGGTACCGAAGGCGCGCTTGATGCCGGCCCAGCCCTTGTAGCTGACCGGCGTGGCGGCCTCGGTCACAGGTCGTAGTCCACGGTGAACGGGGCGTGGTCGGAGAAGCGCTCGTCGCGGTAGATCGAGCAGCTGCGCAGTCGGTCACGCAGGCCCGGGGTGATGAACTGGTAGTCGATGCGCCAACCGACATTGTTGGCACGGGCGGCGCCGCGGTTGCTCCACCAGGTGTAGTCCTCTCCGGTGGGGTTGAGCAGGCGGTAGGCATCGGCCCACCCACGGCCGCCGGCGACATCGGTGGCCTGGCCGTGGTCGGCGCACAGCGCGTTGAGCCAGTCGCGCTCCTCCGGCAGGCAGCCGGAGTTCTTCTGGTTGGACTTCCAGTTCTTGATGTCCAGCGCCGAACGCACGATGTTCCAGTCACCGCACAGCACGTAGTCGCGGCCGCTGCGCGCCCACGCTTCGAGGATCGGCCGCAGCCATTCCATCACTTCGAACTTGAAGCCCTGGCGCAGGTCGCCCGAGCTGCCCGATGGGATATAGAAGGAAACCACGCTGAGATTGCCGTAGCGCGCCTCGATGTAGCGGCCTTCGTCGTCGAACGGCGCCCAACCCAGCGAGGTGATGACCTGGTCCGGTTCGCGCTTGCTGTAGATCGCCACGCCGCTGTAGCCCTTCTTGGTGATGGCATCGCGATAGAAGCAGTGGTGGCCGTCCGGACGGAACATCGGGTCGGTCAGCTGGTCTTCCTGGGCCTTGGTTTCCTGGATGCACAGGACGTCGGCGTCCTGAGTACGGAACCAGTCGAGGAAGCCCTTGGTCGCGGCGGAACGGATGCCATTGGCGTTGAAACTGATGATGCGCATGCGGGGGACCTGCGGCGGGAAACCGGGCAAGCATACCGGTTGCCCGCAGGGCTGCGCAGTCCGCCAGGCCGGGCCTGGACGGCTTTCACATGGCGCTGGACGAGCGCGAAACGCCCAGCTGGATTAGGATTTGTGCTCCAAATGAAGATGAATCGAGTTTTGATGAGCGACCACCGCCACCGTTTCCTGCAGCTGGCCCTGACTGCCGACGCCCTGCGCTTCGGCCAGTTCACCCTCAAGTCCGGCCGGCTGAGCCCCTATTTCTTCAACGCAGGTCGTTTCGACTCCGGTTCGCTGCTGTCGCAGCTCGGCGCCTGCTACGCCGATGCCATCGATGCCACCGGGATCAAGTACGACGTGGTGTTCGGCCCGGCCTACAAGGGCATTCCGCTGGCCACCGCGATGGCCTGCGAGCTGGCCCAGCGTGGCCGCGACCTGCCGCTGTCGTTCAACCGCAAGGAAGCCAAGGACCATGGTGAAGGCGGCCAGCTGATCGGCGCCGACCTGAATGGCAAGCGCGTGCTGATCGTCGATGACGTGATCACCGCCGGTACCGCGATCCGCGAAGCGCTGGGCATCATCCGCGCTGCCGGCGGCACCCCGGCCGGCATCGTGGTGGCACTGGACCGCCAGGAGATCGCCTCGGAAGCCGACCGTCGCTCGGCGGCACAGTCGGTGGCCGAAGAAGCCGGCATTCCGGTGATCGCCGTGGCATCGCTGGCCGATCTGCTTGATTTCGCCTCCGGCAACCCGGAACTTGTCGGTTACCGGCAGCCGCTGGAAGCCTACCGGGCCCAGTACGGCGTCCGTTCGATCCGCTGACCGACCAGGGGAAAGGTCATGTCCCGAGTTCCTGCTGTTCTCTTTGCCGGCCTGCTGCTGGCCGTGCCGTTCACCGTGCCGGCGCAGTCGCGCGACGGCGGCAAGGTGGAAAAGAAGCTGTACTGCTGGAACGAGGGCAAGGAGCGGATCTGCAGTGATTCGCTGCCGGCCGATGCGGTAAATCACGCCCGCGAGGAGTTCAACGCGAAGAGCGGCCTGCGCAATGCGCAGGTCCAGCGCGCGTTGACCGACGAGGAGCGCGCCGCAGCCAGCACCGTGGCACAGCAGCAGCAGCTGGACCTGATGGCCGAGCAGACCCGCCAGCGCACCGAGCAGGCGATGCTGTCCACCTATGGCAGCGAGGACGACCTGCGCCGGGTGTTCGCCGAACGCCAGGAAGTGCTGGACAACAACCTGAAGACCGCCGAGTACAACGTCACCAGCCTGCGCGAATCGCTGGTGGCGCTGCTGTCTGCCGCCGGTGACCGCGAACTGGCCGGTGGCAAGGTGGCCGACAAGCAGGCCGAGGCGATCCGCCAGCGGCATATACAACTGCAGTCGCAGCAACGCCTGCAGGCCGGGTTCCTGCAGCAGCAGCAGGCGCTGAAGGCCGAGATCGACAGCACGCTGCAGCGCTATCGCGAGCTGAAGGGCGTGGCGCAGGCGAGCCAGGCGCCGTGATTCGCCTGTAGCGCCGGGCCACGCTCGGCTCCGCGTGACCTTGGGAAAGGGCAGCCGAGCATGGGCTCGGCTCTACAGCAGGCGGCGCCTGGTTACGGGTTGGCCCACGGAATTTATGCACTCTTTACGCGTCGGCCCGGTCCGGCGCGTAGTGCGTTTATGGGCGGCAGGACGACGATGACGGCCTGAGGTGGAGGGGTTCCACCAGGTCGCTATTGAAATGTCCCCCTGGCTGTCTTTGTTGTGTGGCGTGCTGGTGCTGGTCGCCGCCGCCTATCTTCTCTATGTCGTGCTGCGGCCCGAATCGTTCTAACGGAGCCGGCCATGACTGAGATGCTTGTCATTCTTGCCGCCAGCCTGCTGCTGGCGTGGCCGCTGGGCCTGTACCTGGCCCGCGTGATGCGCGGCACGCCGATGAAGGTCGACGTGCTGTTCAACTGGATCGAAAAGCCGTTGTACAAGGTGTTCGGCGTCGATCCCTCGCGCGCGATGTCCTGGCGCGGCTACGTGCTGGCCTTCGTGCTGAGCAACGTGGTGGTCGCTGTGTTGACCCAGGCGGTGTTCATGACCCAGGCCTGGTTGCCACTGAACCCGGACCAGATCCCGAACATGCGCTGGGACACCGCGCTGCACACGATGATCTCGTTCCTGACCAACACCAACCAGCAGCACTATTCGGGCCAGGCGCAGCTGTCCTACCTCTCGCAGATGACCGGCATCACCGGCCTGCAGGTGGTGACGCCGATGATGGGCCTGGCGCTGGCGGTGGCGACGCTGCGCGCGTTGTTCTCGCGTGCGCCGCAGGCTGCGGCGGCCACCGGTGCCGGCGATGACCGCCAGGTGGCGGTAGGCAACTACTACGTGGACGTGGTGCGCCTGTGCGTGCGTTTCCTGTTGCCGCTGTGCCTGGTGTGGACCCTCCTGCTGACCAGCCAGGGTGTGCCGTCGACGATGGCCGGTGGCCCGCAGGCCACGCCGATCGATGCCAGCGCCGGCATGACCGGACAGAAGCTGCCGCTGGGCCCGGTGGCGGCGATGGTCGCGGCCAAGCAGCTTGGCGCCAACGGTGGCGGCTGGTACGGCCCGAACAGCAGCTTCCCGCTGGAGAACCCGACCCCGCTGTCGAACGCGCTGGAAATCGTCGGCATCCTGCTGGTGCCGATGGCGGTGATCTTCATGATCGGCGCGTTCACCGGCCGGCGTCGCTTCGGCGCCCTGGTGTTCAGCTGCATGCTGGGCATGTCGCTGCTTTCCACCGGCGCGATGATGTGGAGCGAAGGGCATAGCGCCAGCGCCGCCACCCCGCTGCTGATGGAAGGCAAGGAGGTGCGCTTCGGCGCCGAAGGCACGGCGCTGTGGGCGGCAGTGACTACCCAGGTCTCCAATGGCTCGGTGAACGGCATGCACGATTCGCTGGCGCCGCTGAGCGGTGGCATCGCGATGGTCAACATGCTGGTCAGCGCGATCTGGGGCGGCATCGGCTGTGGCCTGCAGCAGTTCATCGTCTATCTGCTGCTGGGTGTGTTCCTGGCCGGGTTGATGACCGGGCGCACGCCGGAACTGTTCGGCCGCAAGCTGCAGACGCCCCAGGTGCGCCTGCTGGCCCTGCTGGTGCTGCTGCAGCCGATCACCCTGCTGGTGTTCACTGCGATCACCCTGGCCGTGCCCGGCCTGGCCGGCACCTCCAACCCCGGCTTCCATGGCATCAGCCAGGTGTTCTACGAGTATGTCTCGGCCTACGCCAACAACGGTTCGGGCTTCGAAGGACTGGGTGACGCCACGCTGTGGTGGAACCTGAGCTGCTCGCTGGTACTGCTGCTGGGCCGCTTCCCGCTGCTGATCATTCCGCTGGTGGTGGCCGCACAGCTGGCCGCCAAGCGCCAGGCGCCGGAGTCTGCCGGCAGCCTGCAGATCGAAACCCCGACCTTCGCCCTGACCCTGGTCTCGGTGATCGTCATCCTGACCGTGCTGCAGTTCATGCCGGCGCTGGTACTCGGCCCGATCGCCGATCACCTGAGCCTGGGACTGCGCTGAGGACACCCTGATGAGTACCCAAGCAAGTTCAACCCGTAGTACCCATGCACCGCGCCCTGCCCTGCTTGATGGCGCCGGCCTGCGCCGTGCGCTGGTCGAAGCGGTGCGCAAGCTGGCGCCGATGCATCTGGTGCGCAGCCCGGTGATGGCGGTGGTGATGGCCGGCACGATCGTCGCCGCGATCGTCACCCTGACCGGCAATGCACCGCTGGGCTTCGGCCTGGCGGTAACCGCCATCCTGCTGGTGACCGTGCTGTTCGGCAATTTCGCCGAGGCAGTGGCCGAAGCGCGTGGCCGTGGCCAGGCCGCCTCGCTGCGCCGTGCCCGCCAGGACCTGGTGGCGCGCCGGCTGGCGGCGCCGCAGCCGGGCGCAGCCGAAGCCCAGGAGCCTGCCGCCGAGCTGCGCCCGGGCGACCATGTGATCGTCAGTGCCGGTGAGCTGGTGCCGGCCGATGGCGAGATCGTGCAGGGCCTGGCCACCATCAACGAAGCGGCAGTGACCGGCGAATCGGCACCGGTGCTGCGCGAGGCCGGTACCGACCGTTCCGGTGTGATCGGTGGCACCAAGGTGCTGTCCGACCAGATCATCGTGCGGGTGACCGCCGAGCCGGGCCACAGCTTCCTGGACCGCATGATCGCGCTGGTGGAAGGTGCCAATCGCCAGAAGACCCCCAACGAGATCGCGCTGACCCTGCTGCTGGCGGCGATGACGCTGACCTTCCTGGTGGTGGTGGCCACGTTGCCGGCGATCGGCGCGGCCGTGGGCGTGCAGGTCGATCCACTGCTGCTGATCGCACTGCTGGTGTGCCTGATCCCGACCACCATCGGCGGCCTGCTGCCGGCCATCGGCATCGCCGGCATGAACCGTGCGCTGGCTGCCAACGTGCTGGCCAAGTCGGGCAAGGCGGTGGAAGTGGCCGGCGACGTCGACGTGCTGCTGCTGGACAAGACCGGCACCATCACCTACGGCGACCGCCAGGCCAGCCACTTCCATCCGCTGGCCGGCATCGACGCCAGCCAGCTGCGCGAGGCCGCACTGCTGTCCTCGCTGGCCGACCCGACCCCGGAAGGCAAGTCGATCGTGCGCCTGGCGCGCGAACAGGGCTGCGCCACCGCCGAGCCGGACCGTGCCGACTACCTGGCGTTCAGTGCCCAGACCCGGATGTCCGGCGTCGATCTGGAACACGGGCGGCAGATCCGCAAGGGCGCTGCCGATGCGATCCGCGCCCACGTGCAGGCGCTGGGCGGCAACGTGCCGGCTGAACTGGCCGGCCGCGTCGAGCAGGTCGCGCGCAATGGCGCCACCCCGCTGGTGGTGGCCGAGGGCCGCCACGTGCTGGGCGTGATCGAGCTGTCGGACGTGGTCAAGCACGGCATGCGCGAGAAGTTCGCACAGCTGCGGGCGATGGGCATCCGCACGGTGATGATCACCGGCGACAACCCGCTGACCGCTGCCGCCATCGCCGCCGAAGCCGGTGTCGATGACTACATCGCCGAGGCCCGTCCGGAAGACAAGCTGGCACGCATCCGCCAGGAACAGGCCGGTGGCCGCCTGGTGGCGATGGTGGGCGATGGCACCAACGATGCTCCCGCGCTGGCCCAGGCCGACATCGGCCTGGCGATGAACTCCGGCACGCAGGCGGCGAAGGAGGCCGGCAACATGGTCGACCTCGATTCAGACCCGGCCAAGCTGCTGGCGGTCGTGGAAGTGGGCAAGCAGCAGCTGATCACCCGCGGTGCGCTGACCACCTTCTCGCTGGCCAACGACGTGTCCAAGTACTTCGCGATCCTGCCGGCGCTGTTTGCCGCTGCGGTTCCGGCCATGGCCGCACTGAACGTGATGCAGCTGTCGAGCCCACGCAACGCGGTGCTGGCGGCGCTGATCTTCAACGCGCTGGTGATTCCCGCGCTGATCCCGCTCGCCCTGCGTGGCGTGCGCTTCCGCCCGGCCACGGCCACCGCGCTGCTGCGGCGGAACATGCTGGTGTACGGCCTCGGCGGCGTGCTGTTGCCGTTCGCGGCGATCAAACTGATCGACCTCTTCCTTGTCCTGGTATTCGGCGCATGAACCGTTCTGCTTCGACCTCCACCACCCTTCCCCGCGAACCGAAGGCCGAAGCCCGCGTGGCCAGCCTGCAGGACGGCGCCGGCTGGCGCCCGGCGATCGGCCTGGGCCTGGCCACCCTGCTGCTGGCCGGCGCGGTCTACGCCGGCATCGCCACCGGTTTCGCCGGCCTGGCCTACCCCACCCAGGCCGAGGGCAGCCTGCTGCGCGATGGCAGCGGCCAGGTGCGCGGCTCGGCATGGTTGTCGCAGCCGTTCACCGGCGATGGCTACTTCCAGGCACGGCCGTCGGCGGCCAACTACGACCCGATGGCCGCGGCCGGTTCCAACCTGGCGCGCAGCAACCCGGCGCTGGCCGAGCGTGTTGCCGCCAGCACGGCGGCGGTGGCCGCGCGCGAAGGTGTCGCCCCGGCGCAGGTGCCGGCCGACCTGGTCACCCAGTCTGGCGGCGGGCTGGATCCGCAGCTGTCGCCGGCGGCGGCGCAGCTGCAGGTGGCACGCGTGGCACGTGCCCGCGGCCTGCCGGTGGAGCGCGTGCAGGCCTTGGTGCAGGCACATACTGAAGGGCGCCAGTGGGGCGTGTTCGGCCAGCCGCGGGTGAACGTGGTGACGCTGAACTTCGCGCTGGACCATGCGGCCAAGGCGCCGTGATGCCGGCCTGCATCGGCTGCGCGCACAATGGCGGCCATGACAGCGGCCCCCATGACTGATGCACGAACCCGCCAGGCCGACGCCCTGGTCGAAGGCCTGCAACGCGAAGCCGGTGGCAAGCTGACCGTGTTCCTCGGCGCTGCGCCGGGTGTGGGCAAGACATACACCATGCTGACCCGTGCCCAGGAGCAGCTGCGCCGCGGCGTGGACCTGGTGGTCGGGCTGGTGGAAACCCATGGCCGCGCCGAAACCCAGGCCCTGCTGGAAGGCCTGCCGCAGCTGCCGTTGAAGGACGTGGCCTATCACGGCCACGCCCTGCAGGAGATGGACCTGGATGCCGTGCTGGCACGGCATCCAGCGCTGGTGCTGGTGGACGAACTGGCCCATCGCAATGCGCCCGGCAGCCGCCATGAGCGGCGCTGGCAGGATGTGATGGAGTTGCTGGACGCCGGCATCGACGTCTGGACCACGGTCAACATCCAGCATCTGGAAAGCCTCAACGACGTGGTGATGCGCATCACCGGCGTGCGCGTCAGCGAGACCGTGCCCGATGGCGTGCTCGATCGCCTGCACGACATCGTGCTGGTCGATCTGCCGCCACGCGAACTGATCGCGCGCCTGCAGCAGGGCAAGGTCTATGTGCCCGAACAGGCCGCGCAGGCGCTGCAGGCGTTCTTCTCGCCGGCCAACCTGACCGCCCTGCGTGAGCTGGCGATGCAGGAAGCCGCCGACCGCGTCGACAGCAGCCTGCGTGAAACCCGCGCCGCACGGGGCGAAGGCAACCTGCCGCTGCGGCGCGGCGTGCTGGTGGCCATCGATGGCGGCGGCCAGAGCGAGTACCTGGTGCGGGTGGCGCGCCGCATCGCCGAGCGCCGCGACGCACCGTGGACGGTGGTGACCGTGCAGGGCCGGCGCCAGGACGAGGCCACGCGGCGCGAGATCGATGCGGCCTTCGCCCTGGCACGGCGCCTGGGTGGCGACGCCGAACTGCTGCACGGATCGAGCATCGCCGATGCCCTGCTGGACCATGCAGCGCACAACGGTGTATCGACCCTGGTGCTGGGGCGCACCCGTGAGCGCCCGCTGGCGCGGATGTTCAACCGAACCCTGACCCAGCAGCTGATCCAGCGCGGCGCGCACTACGAGATCACCATCATCAGCACGCCGCAGGCCCGGGCGCGCTCGCGCCGCGAAGGTCTGCTGCCACCGATGCGCGGCATCAGCTACGAGCCGGTACAGGCCCTGATCGCCACCGCGCTGGCCTGTGCGGTGGCTTGGCTGGCCGAACGCTGGGTCGGCATGGCCGACCTGTCGATGGTGTTCATCGTGGCAGTGGTGCTGGTGGCGGCGCGCACGCGTGCCAGCGTGGCGGTGATGGCGGCGATCCTGTGCTTCCTGGCCTACAACTTCCTGTTCATCGCGCCCCGCTTCACCTTCGCCATCGGTGCGCGCCAGGGCGTGATCACCGTGTTCCTGTTCCTGGCCGCCGCCTTGGTGGCCGGACGGCTGGCCTCGCGCCTGCGCATGCAGGTCATTGCGCTGCGTGCGGCCAATCGCCATGCACGTGCACGCCAGCAGCTGGGCCGTCAGCTGGCCAGCGCCGCTGGCAACGGCGAGGTGGCACAGGCAGGTCGGCATGCCTTGGAGCAGGCGATGGATGTGCCGGCGTGGCTGCGGATCGGCGCGGACACTGCCGCCGGTGGCCGCAGCCAACCCGGCGATACCGACCTGGCTGCCGCCGACTGGGCGCTGCGCCACGGCCAGCCCAGCGGCCGCTTCACCGACACCCTGGCCGGTGCGCAGTGGTGGTTCCTGCCATTGCTGGATGGCGAAGATCGCGCGATCGGCGTGGCCGGCCTGTACCTGCCCGGCGCACAGGCACGCCTGCTGCCCGAACAGCGGCAGCTTGCCGAAGCGATGGTCGATGACATCGCGCAGGCCGCACTGCGTACCCGGCTGGTGGCCGAACTGGAACAGGCGCATGTCAGCAACGAGACCGAGCGGTTGCGCTCGGCCCTGCTCTCTTCGGTGTCGCACGACCTGCGCTCTCCACTGGCGGCGATGATCGGTTCGGCCGACAGCCTGGCCAGTTACGGCGCGGCGATGGACACGGCCGATCGCCGTGCCCTGCTGGACACCATCCTGGTCGAAGGCGAGCGGCTGGACCGCTACATCCAGAACCTGCTGGACATGACCCGCCTTGGCCACGAAGGTCTGAAGATCAACCGTGACTGGATCGGCGTGGACGAACTGATCGGCTCGGCCGCACGGCGCCTGCAGCGCTACCAGCCCAAGGTGCGGCTGGAGCTGGACATTCCGTCCACGCTGGCGCCGATCTGGGTACACCCGGCGCTGGTCGAACAGGCCGTGTTCAACGTGATGGAGAACGCGGCCAAGTTCTCGCCGCCCGACGCCGCCGTGCAGGTGCAGGCGCGCGAACTGGACGGCCAGCTGCGCATCGACGTGATCGATGCCGGCCCCGGCATTCCCGACGACGAGCGCGCGCGCATCTTCGACATGTTCTACAGCGTCGAGCGCGGCGACCGCGGCCGCCACGGCACCGGCCTGGGCCTGACCATCTGCCAGGGCATGATCGGCGCACATGGCGGCAGCGTGCAGGCGCTGCCCGGACGCGACGGTCGCGGTACCCTGATCCGCATCACCCTGCCCCTGCTCAAGCCAGCCTCCCACGATGAGCCCGACCCCGATTGATGCCAGCGTGCCGGCCGCGCGCGTGCTGGTGATCGATGATGAAACCCAGATCCGCCGGTTCCTGGACATCAGCCTGCGCGCGCAGGGCTACCAGGTGCGGCAGGCCGCCACCGGCCAGGAAGGCCTGCAGCTGGCGGCCAGCGAGGACATGGACCTGGTGATCCTGGATATCGGCCTGCCGGACATGGAAGGCCACGAGGTACTTGAACAGCTGCGGCAGTGGAGCCAGGTGCCGGTGATCATGCTGACCGTGCGCGCCGGCGAAGCCGAGAAGGTGCGCGCACTGGATACCGGCGCCAACGACTACGTGACCAAGCCGTTCGGCACGCAGGAACTGATGGCACGGGTGCGGGCGCTGCTGCGCACGCGCAGCGTACCCAGTGATGGCACGCCACCGGTGTTCGACGACGGCCACCTGCGCGTGGACCTGGTGCGCCGCGAAGTCGGCCTGCAGGGTGAACCGGTGGCGTTGACCCGCAAGGAATACGCGTTGCTGTCGCTGCTGCTGCGCAATGCCGGGCGGGTAGTGACACAGCCGCAGATCCTGCAGGAGATCTGGGGGCCGACCCACCAGCACGATACCCATTACCTGCGCATCCTGGTCGGCAAGCTGCGGCACAAGCTGGGCGATTCGGCGCTGGATTCACGCTACCTGTTCACCGAACCGGGCGTGGGCTTGCGATTCAAGGGGTGAGGGTGTGCCGAACAACGGTCGGCACCCACCAAAGCAAATTCGGAAGAGCATCCACGCATGGCGTGGATCTCTGCTGTGTCGACCAAGGTCGACACCTACCAAGAGCAGTTCATGCGGTTCGGACAGATCGCGGAAATCTGTCGAAGGCGGGGTGGGTCCGGTTGCGGGGGCGTGAGCCGCATGGATGCGGCGACCGAGCTTACATGGGTGAGGGCGCTTTGCTTGCGAAGCACTGCTTCGCAAGCGCCCGAACGCCCAGCCGCCAGCGGCTGGGCCGGGCCCCGGAGGGGGACTTGCAGCGTCCCCCGTAACCGGACCCACCCCGCATCCCACGGATAGCCGGCCTTTGACGTTGACGTTGATTCGGCGGGTGCCGGGCGCCGCCCGGCCCCACCTCAGAACCCCAGCGGGGTGTCGCCCAGCACCGGCTGCAGCTGGCTGCGGAACAAGGCCTTGATGCGCTCGAGTGCGGCCTCGTCGTTGCCTTCGAAGCGCAGCACCAGCACCGGCGTGGTGTTGGAGGCGCGCACCAAGCCCCAGCCATCGGCGAAGTCCACGCGCAGGCCATCGATGGTCGACAGGCGGCCCCCCACATACGGGTTGTCCGGCGACTGCGCCGCCGCCACCAGCATCGCCACCAACGCATGCGGCGTCCCGTCGGCCACCGCTACCTTCAGCTCCGGCGTGGCGACCATCTCCGGCAGTTCGCCCAGTACTTCGTCCGGGGTTTCCTCGCGCTGGGCCAGGATCTCCAGCAGGCGCGCAGCGGCGTACAGGCCGTCGTCGAAACCGAACCAGCGTTCCTTGAAGAAGAAGTGGCCGCTCATCTCACCAGCCAGCTCGGCATCGGTCTCGCGCATCTTCGCCTTCATCAGCGAATGCCCGGTCTTCCACATCAGCGGGCTGCCACCGTTGCGCAGCACATGGTCGGACAGCTTGCCGGTGCACTTGACGTCGTAGATCACCATCGCGCCCGGATTGCGCATCAGCACGTCGGCAGCGAACAGCATCAGCAGGCGGTCGGCATAGATGATCCTGCCTTCGCCGGTGACCACGCCCAACCGGTCGCCATCGCCATCGAAGGCTACGCCGAGGTCGGCGCCGAAGCGCTTGACCGTCTGCACCAGGTCTTCCAGGTTGGCCGGCTCGCTCGGGTCGGGATGATGGTTGGGGAAGGTGCCATCGACATCGCAGTACAGCGGAATGACGTCGGCGCCGATTGCTTCCAGCAGCTGCGGGGCCAGTGCGCCGGCCACGCCATTGCCGGCATCGGCCACGACCTTCAACGGACGGTCCAGCTGCACGTCATCGGCGATGCGCTGGATGTAGTCGGCACTGACATCGCGCTGCTGGTAGTCACCCGGCTCGGCGGACTGCACCAGGCGGCCCTCGACGATGCGCTGGTAGAGGTCGGTGATCGCATCGCCGGACAGCGTCTCGCCGCCGATCACCACCTTGAAGCCGTTGTACTCGGGCGGGTTGTGGCTGCCGGTGACCGCCACGCAGGTGCCGGTACGCAGATGGAAGGCGGCGTAGTACACGAGCGGGGTCGGCGCCAGGCCGATATCGATCACCGCGCAGCCGGCACGGCGCAGGCCCTCGGCCAGCCCGGCCGTCAGCTCGGGTCCGGACAGGCGGCCATCGCGCCCGATCACCACCTCGCGCAGGCCCTGCTCCAGTGCCACGGTGCCGATGGCCTGGCCGATCAGCGCCGCGGTCTTCGGTGTCAGTTCGCTGCCCACCATGCCGCGGATGTCATAGGCGCGGAAGATGCTGGCGGCCAGCTCTTCGGCAGGCACCGGCGGTGGCGGCGGTGGCGTGGCATCGCCACTGCCGGTCACGGCGGCTACCGGTGGCGGCGCCTGCTGCAGGCTCTCGCTCAGGGTCGGGCCATGGTCGGCCTCGGACGCGGCGGCGCGGCGCGGCAACGGCAGCGACTTCGGCAGCCGGTCGCGCCCCACCACCAGCAACACGGCAATGAACGCCAGCAGCAACGCCACAATGGCGCTGGCCAGCGCGCCCAGGCCGAGCGGACCGGCCTCGACATTCGGCACCGACGCGACCAGCCGCAACGGCGTGCCTGCAACCGGGCGCGCCAGCGCTTCCGCACTTTCGGCCAGGCTCGGGTCGCCCTGGGTGACCAGATCGAATGCTCCCTGGCGCAGGCCGAGGAAGCCGGCGGACGGCGCGCTGACCTGGTCGAGCGGCGACGTCAGCCGCAGCAGCGGTTGGCGGACATAGATGACGGCCGGCCCCAGGCTGCCCAGCTGCACCGGCGCGGCCAGGCCCAGGCGGTTGCCGCCGCCGTCGCGGACCACGCGCAGGCTTGGCCTGGCCTCGGCCAGCGCCGCTTCCAGCAGCGCCAGGCGGGAATACCCGAAGGTGGCCGGATCGGCATAGGCGTTGGCCAGATCGGCCGCCAGCACCTCGACCTGCTCGACCCCGGTCCAGCTCTCGCGAACGGCCAGCGCCGCCGCAGCGGCGTCGCCGGCCTGCAGCGCCTGCTGCACGCGATCATTCTTCAACTGCTGCTGCAGCTGCTGCAACTGGCCTGCAGCAGCCTGCTGCAGGCCCTGCACGGCCTGGTCACGCGCCTCTTCCAGCGCCTGCCCGTTGGCCTCCTGCCGCCATTGCTGCACCGCGCTCCATCCGAACCAGCCGGCCAACAGGATCAACAGCACCCCCAGTAGAGGTGCACTGCGACCCAACGACCGTCCCCGCTGTCCTTCCCCGATGCCGCTCATCGATGTC
This sequence comes from Stenotrophomonas sp. YJH_SMC_110, assembly GCF_059369255.1. NCBI lineage: Bacteria > Pseudomonadati > Pseudomonadota > Gammaproteobacteria > Lysobacterales > Lysobacteraceae > Stenotrophomonas > Stenotrophomonas sp. YJH_SMC_110. Next base: position 19,399 of record NZ_JCAFSM010000008.1, read on the forward strand.
CCCTGTCAACGCACCCCGGTATGGCCGAATCCACCCGCGCCCCGCACGCTGTCGGTGAAAGTATCCACTACCTGCAGGCTGACGCGGGCGATCGGAACCACCACCAGCTGCGCGATGCGATCGCCCGGCTCGATGGTGAAGGCCTCGCGGCCACGGTTCCAGACGCTGATCAGCAGCGGCCCCTGGTAGTCGGCATCGATCAGGCCGGTGCCGTTGCCCAGCACGATGCCATGCCGATGGCCCAGCCCGGAACGCGGCAGGATCACCGCGCACAGGTTCGGGTCGGCAATATGGATGGCCAGGCCGCTGGGCACCAGCGCGGTGTCGCCCGGCTGCAGGGTCAGCGCGGTATCCAGCGCCGCGCGCAGGTCCATGCCGGCACTGGCCTCGGTGGCATAGGCCGGCAGCGGCCAGCTGTCGCCGAAGCGCGGATCGAGCAGCTTGACCTGCAGCGGGTGGGAAGTGGATGCCTGGGTCATGCCTGGAGTCTCCGCGCGATCAGCGCCAGCAGTTGTTCGGCCAGCTCGCGCTTGGAAGTGGCCGGGAATACCTGTTCGCCGTCCTGCCAGAAGGCCGTGGCGGCATTGTTGTCGCTCTCGAAACCGCCGCCACTGATGCCGACCTGGTTGGCGATCACCAGGTCCAGGCGCTTGTCGACCAGTTTGCCGCGCGCGTATTTCTCCACGTCGTGGGTCTCGGCGGCGAAGCCGACCACCAGCTTCAGCGACTGCGTCTGTGCAGCGACTTCGGCGAGGATGTCCGGCGTGCGCACCAGTTCGATCACCAGCGACTGGCTGTCGGCGGTCTTCTTCAGCTTCTGCGCGGCGACCTGGCGCGGCGTGTAGTCGGACACCGCGGCGGCACCGATATAGATGTCGGCGGGCAGCGACTTCAGTACGGCATCGCGCATCTGCGCGGCCGAGCGCACGTCGATGCGCTGCACGCCCGGCGGCGTCGGCAGCTGTACCGGACCGCTGACCAGCACCACCTGCGCGCCCAGCGCGGCGGCAGCGGCGGCCAGGGCAAAGCCCATCTTGCCGCTGCTGCGGTTGCCGACGTAACGCACCGGATCGATGTCTTCGTAGGTCGGGCCGGCACTGATCAGCAGGCGCAGCCCCTGCAGGGCACGGGTTTCCGGCGCGGCAACCGTCGCAGCGGCGCCGCCATTGGCGGCCAGCGCGGCCACGATGTCGCCGGGTTCGGCCAGCCGGCCGGGACCGGATTCACCTTCGGCCAGCGGGCCATCGACCGGGCCGATCACCTGCGCACCACGCTGGCGCAGCAGGGCGATGTTGGCCTGGGTGGCCGGATGCAGCCACATGCGATGGTTCATCGCCGGGCAGATCGTCAGCGGTGCGGTGCTGGCCAGGCACAGGGTGCTGACCAGGTCATCGGCATGGCCCTGGGCCAGCCGGGCCAGCAGATCGGCGGTTCCCGGCGCGACCACGATGCGGTCCGCCCAGCGGGCCAGCTCGATGTGGCCCATGGCCTGTTCGGCGGCGCTGTCCCACAGCGTGGTGCGGGTCGGCTGCCCGGACAGGGCCTGGAAACTGAGGGGGGTGACGAACTGCTGGGCGCCGGCGGTCATCGCCACCTGCACCTGGGCGCCCGCATCACGCAGGCGTCGCACCAGTTCCAGGGCCTTGTAGGCCGCGATCCCGCCTCCGACGCACAACAGCAGTTTCTGGCCTTCCAGCGCGCGGCCGGGCGCGGGGGAAGCGTTGGGGGAGTCAGCCACCTGGAATTCCTGTGCAAACGAGGGCATTAGCTTACCCGATGGTCGGTAATGTCCCGGTGCACAGCGCACATAGCGGGCAGCTATCAGCAGATGGGACTTGCACCACAGCGCTTCCGGGGTTCAAGACACTGCGATTCGGAACTTTCCTATACCTGTAGGCCGGCCACGTTTGCAGAATCGTCAGTGGCCGCCGCAGGTGTGCCGCTTCGCTTTTCGAGGATTCCGCGTGCACCCGCGCATCATCATCGCCGACGACCATCCCGTCGTCCTGCACGGCATCCGCATCGTGCTGCAGACCCACCTGATGGAGGTCGTCGGCAGCGCGCGTGACGGCGCCGAGCTGCTGCAGCTGGTCGAGCACCACGGCTGCGACGCGGTGCTGACCGACCTCTCCATGCCGGGCACCGGCCCGGATGGCCCGGAACTGATCGCTGAACTGCGCGCACGCCACCCGCGAATGCCCGTGGTGGTGCTTACCGGCGCCCGCCACCCCGGCCTGCTCGATGGCCTGCTGCGTGAGGGTGTCAGCGGCCTGGTCGACAAGTGCGCCGATTTCGGCGAGTTGCCGCAGGCCCTGAACGCGGCCATGGCAGGGCAGGTGTTCGTCTCGCAGCAGCTGCGCCACCACCTGCAGGCGCGCGACCTGATGTTCGCGCGCGAACCGGCGGCGCTGTCCGCCCGCGAACAGGAAGTGCTGGACCTGTTGGCCGCCGGGCTGAAAGTGAACGCCATCGCCGTCCACTGCGGCCGCAGCCCCAAGACGATCAGCCGGCAGAAGGCCGAGGCCAAGCGCAAGCTGGGGCTGCAGAACAACCAGGAGCTGTTCGCCTACCTGCAGTCGCGACGCGACTGAGGCAACGGCCGACCCGGGCATGCGTCCTGCCCTGATGGGCCGCATCGCCCCCACTGGCGATGATGCAGGCATGCCCATCCACGACTGGCCCGAACAGGAACGTCCCCGCGAGAAGCTGATCGCACGCGGCCCCGCCACGCTGTCCGACGCAGAACTGCTGGCACTGTTCCTCGGCTCCGGCTTCGGTGGACGCGATGCGGTGCAGACCGCGCGCGACCTGCTGCAGGCGCACGGTCCCCTGCGTGTGCTGCTGGACCGCCCGGCCCGCGAGCTGGCCCGGTTGCCGGGGCTGGGCCCTGCTCGAAGCTGTGCACTGGCCGCCGGGCTGGAACTGGCCCACCGCTATCTGGCGGCCGAACTTCAGCAGGGCGAGGCCGTCGGCAACAACCCGGCTGCGGTCGGCCGCTATCTGCAGCACCGCCTGCGCGGCCAGGCCCGCGAGATCTTCATGGCGCTGTTCCTGGACAACCGCCACCGCCTGATCGCCTGCGAAGAACTGTTCCAGGGCACCATCAATGCCGCCCCGGTCTATCCCCGCGAGGTGGTGCGTCGAGCCCTGCTGCACAATGCGGCAGCGGTGATCCTCAGCCACAATCATCCTTCCGGCGACCCCGAGCCCTCCGGCGCCGACACCCGCATCACCGATGAACTGCAGCAGGCGCTGGCACTGGTGGACGTGCGCCTGCTCGACCACTTCGTGGTCGGCGAGGGCCGCCCCGTTTCATTTGCTGAACGGGGCCTGCTGTCCCCGCCCCAGCCGCGCCTGTTCGGCTGAACGGCCTTGGTCAGGGCCGGGCGGGCGCCCCGCAGGCATGTCCTGGTCAGCGTGGGCGCGGGCATCTGCGCTAAAATGGGCGATTCCGCCGCTCATTCTCACAGCAGGCCTCGTGAAAAATCTCCTCCGCGCCCTGATCAGCCAAGGCATCGAAGCCTTGCGCGCCAATGGCACCCTGCCCGCCGACTCCCTGCCGCCGGACTTCGTGGTCGAGCGCCCGAAGACCCGTGACCACGGCGACTTCGCCACCAACGCCGCGATGCTGCTGGCCAAGGCCGCGCGCAGCAATCCGCGCGCACTGGCACAGGCGCTGGTCGAGGCGCTGCCGCGCAGCGAGGACGTCAGCAAGGTCGAGATCGCCGGCCCCGGCTTCATCAACTTCCATCTGGCCCCGGCCGCGTACCAGCGCGAAACCGCCTCGGTCATCAAGGAAGCCCACGACTACGGCCGCAACCTGTCCGGCAATGGCCGCACGGTGGGCGTGGAGTATGTGTCGGCCAACCCGACCGGCCCGCTGCATGTCGGCCATGGCCGCGCAGCGGCGATCGGCGACTGCGTGGCCCGCGTGCTCGATGCCAACGGCTGGAACGCCAAGCGCGAGTTCTACTACAACGACGCTGGCGTGCAGATCGAGAACCTGGCGCTGTCCACCCAGGCGCGGATCAAGGGCATCGCACCCGATCAGGACGGCTGGCCGGAAGGCGGCTACCGCGGTGAGTACATCGCCGATGTCGCCCGCGCCTACATGGCCGGTGCCAGCGTCGACCTGGAAGGCAGCACCGTGGTCGGCGCCAAGGATCCGGACGATATGCAGGCAATCCGCCGCTTCGCCGTGGCCTACCTGCGCAACGAGCAGAACCTGGACCTGGCCGCGTTCGGTGTCGACTTCGACATCTACTTCTTGGAAAGCTCGCTGTACGCCGACGGCAAGGTTGCCGAAGCGGTGGCCAAGCTGCAGGCGTCCGGCCACACCTATGAGGAAGGCGGCGCGCTGTGGCTGCGCAGCACCGACTTCGGTGACGACAAGGACCGCGTGATGCGCAAGTCCGACGGCACCTTCACCTACTTCGTGCCGGACGTGGCCTACCACCTGTCCAAGTGGCAGCGCGGCTACGAGCGCGCGATCACCGAACTGGGCGCCGACCATCACGGCTCGCTGGCGCGCGTGCGCGCCGGCCTGCAGGCGATGGAAGTGGGCATCCCGCAGGGCTGGCCGGAATACGTGCTGCACCAGATGGTCACGGTCATGCGCGGCGGCGAGGAAGTGAAGCTGTCCAAGCGTGCCGGCAGCTACTTCACCCTGCGCGACCTGATCGAAGAAGCCGGCCGCGATGCGACCCGCTGGTTCCTGATCGCGCGCAAGCCCGATTCGCAGCTGACCTTCGACATCGACCTGGCGCGCCAGCAGAGCAACGACAATCCGGTGTTCTACGTGCAGTACGCGCACGCCCGTGTCTGCAGCCTGCTGCGCCAGGCGCAGGAAAAGGGCCTGGTGTACGAGCAGGGCAATGGCCTGGCCAACCTTGGCCACCTGGCCGACGATGCCTCGCTGCTGTTGATGAACGAGATCTCGCGCTATCCGGAAGTGGTGGAAGCGGCCGGCGTGGCGCTGGAGCCGCACCTGGTGGCGCAGTACCTGCGTGAATTGGCGCATGCCTTCCACACGTGGTATCACGGGACGCCGGTGCTGGTGGAAGACGCCGCCGATCGCAACGCCAAGCTGACCCTGGCCTGCGCGGCGCGCCAGGTGCTGGCCAACGGCCTTGAACTCCTGGGCGTGAGCGCCCCGGAAAAAATGTAAGCATCAGGAGACGCAGTACACATGGCAGCACGACGCGGCAAAACCCAGGCACGACGCAACAGCAGCAGCCAGGGCACACCCGGATGGGTGTGGCTGGTGGCCGGTGTGGCGATCGCCGCCGTGGTGTTCCTGGCGGCGCCGAACCTGTTCAAGGGCGAAGGCGACGGCTTCCTGCGCGCCGGTCCGCAGCCGAACCCGAACGCGCAGCCGGCCCCGGTTGCTGATGCAGACAGCGATGTCGGCAGCCAGCCAGCCGCGCAGCCGGCCACGCCGAAGCCGGCCGAACCGGAGAAGCCCGCGGCGACGCAGTACGACTTCTACACCCTGCTGCCGGGCAAGGAAGTGGAAATGTCCGACGCCGAACTGGCCGCCAGCGCGCGTGCCGAGGACCAGCGCCGGGCCAAGGCCGAAGCGTCGCGCGCGCAGGCCGCGCTGGAGGGCAAGCCGGTGCCGCCGGCGAGCACGGCCACGCCGGCACCGACCGCAACGGCCAGCGTCGCCAGCACCGCACCGGTGACCGCGAGCAACCGTCCGCTGCCGGCACCGCTGAGCGAGCGCCCGGCCGCGGCAACCCCGCCGGCCAGCACCGCACCGGCGTCGACCAGCACGGCCGCCACCCCCGCGCCGCGCGCGGAAGCCGCGCCCACCGCGCCGGCGACCACTGCCGCACCGGCGCCCGCCGACAACGCCCGCTACATCCTGCAGGCAGGTGCCTTCGGTGCGTCCGGCGACGCCGAAGCCACCAAGGCCAAGCTGGCCATGATGGGCCTGGCGGCACGCGTGGAGTCGGCGCAGATCAACGGCAAGACCGTGTATCGCGTGCGCATGGGGCCGTACGGCAGCGCCGGCGAACTGTCTGAAGCGAAGCAGAAGCTGGATGGCACCGGCCTGCAGGCGATGGCCATCAAGGCGCAGTGACGTTCTGCGGGACTGCATGAAGAAAGCCGGGCATTGCCCGGCTTTTTTTGTTTCTGCCGAGTCGAGCATGGCTCGACTCCACACACGGCGTCAGCCCTCGCGGGCGACCTGGAACCCGGCGAAGGACTGGCTGACCGGCATCAGCTCCAGGCGATTGATGTTCAGGTGCGGTGGCAGCGTGGCCACCCAGAAGATCTGTTCGGCGATGTCTTCGGCGGTCATCGGATTGGCACCGCTGTACAGCTTGTCCGATGCATTCTGGTCGCCATGGGTGCGGACCACGGTGAACTCGGTCTCGGCCATGCCCGGCTCGATCGTGGTCACGCGCACGCCGGTGCCGTGCAGGTCCGAACGCAGGCCCAGCGAGAACTGGCTGACGAAGGCCTTGGTGCCACCGTAGGCGTTGCCACCCGGGTACGGGTAGACGCCGGCCACCGACGAGATGTTGATGATCGCACCCTTGCGCTCCACCAGCTGCGGCAACAGGCGGTGGGTCAGGGTCACCAGCGCGGTGATGTTGGTGTCGATCATCGTGGTCCAGTCCGACAGCCTGGCGCTCTGTGCCGGTGCGGTGCCCTGCGCCAGACCGGCGTTATTGACCAGCAGGTCGATCTCGCCGAAGGCCGGCGGCAGCGCCAGCAGGGCCGCCTCCATCGCCACCGGATCGCGGATGTCGAAGGCGGCGGCGTGCACCACGTCCTTGCCATAGCGCTCGACCAGCGGTTGCAGGCGTTCGCCGCGGCGGCCGGTGGCGATCACTTTCCAGCCGGCCTGGGCGAAGCGGTGGACGGCGGCGGCGCCGAAGCCGGACGTGGCGCCGGTAATCAGGACAGTGCGGGTCATCAGGCAACTCCAGGGGGAAAACCAGATCCCCATTCTGGCACCGTCCGGCAGCACCCGTGTTGCCGGATCGGCCAGATCCGGGGCGGCGACCCCACGTGTCGGGGTGACCGGTACAATTGCGCCATGATCAACAATGATGTCCTGCGCAGCGTGCGCTACTCCCTGGACCTGGGTGACCAGCACGTGGTCACCCTGTGCCAGATGGCCGACCCGGCCTTCGCCGTGGATACCGAGCAGGTGAAGGCCTGGCTGCGCCGCGAGGACGAAGCCGGTTTCGAGGCGATGAACGACAGCGCACTGGCGCACTTCCTCGATGGCCTGATCGTGCACCTGCGCGGTCGCGACGAGAGCCAGCCGCAGCGTGCGGTGGAAACCCGCATCGACAACAACCTGGTGCTGAAGAAGCTGCGCGTGGCCTTCCAGCTGCGCGACGTGGACCTGATGGAGATCTTCGCCAGCGCCGGCTTCAACGTGTCCAAGTCGGAAGTCGGTGCGTTGTTCCGCCAGCCCGGGCACACCAACTACCGGCGCTGCCTGGACCAGATGCTGCGCAACTTCCTCAAGGGCCTGAGCCTGCGCCTGCGCGGCTGAGCACGGCCTCGACGAAGGCGCGCGCGGCCGGCGTCGGCAGCCGCTGCCAGACCAGGTGTACGCGCCGGGTCGGGGTCGGCTGCAGTGGAATCTGAACCACGCCCTGGAAACCTTCGGCGATCAACGCCGGCACGATGCCCACCGCCAATCCGTGGCGGACGAAGCGCTCGACCAGTTCCATCAGGTTGACCTCGAAACGCACCGTGTGCGGCAGGCCAGCGGCGGCGAAGGCATCGTCGGTCTGCCGGCGCGCACCGGTACCGCGCGGGAAGTCGACCAGCGCTTCATCCTGCAGTGCGGTCAATGGCAGCCGCGTGCGCCCGGCGAGCCGGTGCGACGGCGCCAGTACCGCTACCAGATCCTCCTCCTGCAGCACCTGGTGGCAGACGCCATCCAGCGCTGCCGACGGCGCCAGGCCGACCAGTGCCACATCCAGCGCGCGCGACTGCACCTGTGCGATCAGGTCTTCGCTCTTGTCCACGCGCAGCTGGAACTCCACCTGTGGGTGCACCCGCTGGAAGGCCGCCAGCATCGCCACGACGTCGATGTCGGTCAGCGAAGAAATCTGCCCGATGGCCAGCAGGCCACGCACTTCGCCACTGACGGCGGCCACGTCGGCGCGCAGGTGGCGCAGGCTGGCCAGCACCTGGCGTGCGTGCACCAGCAACGCCTCGCCGGCGGCGGTAGCCCGCACCTGGCGTGGCAGGCGCTCGAACAGCGTGGCACCCAGTTCCTGTTCCAGGTGGGCGATCTGGTGGCTGAGCGCGGACTGCACCACGTGGCAGCGCTCGGCGGCACGGGTGAAATTGCCCTCCTCGGCCAGGGCGACGGCAAACTCGAGCTGCTTGAGGTTCATCCAGCTATCTTGTTTTCAGATGACAAGGATGATGATGATTCATTTCCATCATGACCGCAGCAGGCGGACACTGTGCACCCCGCTTCCTGGAACACCGCGTGAGCCCGTCCCTTCCCCCTCTGCACCGCTGGCAGGTGCTGCTGATGTCGGTCGCCACCGGCGTGGCCGTGGCCAGCAACTACTATGCGCAACCGCTGCTGCACACCATCGCAGATGCCTTCGGCGTGCCGTTCGGCCAGGTCGGCATGGTGATTACCGCAGCACAGCTGAGCTATGCCGCCGGACTGATCCTGCTGGTGCCACTGGGTGACCTGTTCGAGCGCCGCCGCTTGATCGTGGTGATGAGCCTGCTGTCGGCCGGTGGCCTGGTGATCAGTGCCTGCGCGCCGTCGCTGGCCTGGCTGCTGGTCGGGACCGCGATCACCGGACTGTTTTCGGTGGTGGCACAGGTGCTGGTGCCGTTCGCGGCCACGCTGGCCGCGCCGGAACATCGTGGCCGCGTGGTCGGCACGCTGATGAGTGGCCTGCTGCTGGGCATCCTGCTGGCGCGTACCGTGGCCGGCCTGCTTTCCAGCCTGGGTGACTGGCGCCTGGTGTATGCCATCGCTGCCGGCACCCTGGTGCTGACCGCACTGGCATTGCAGCGCGGCCTGCCGCGATTCCACCACAGCGCCGGCCTGGGCTATTTCGCCTTGCTGCGCTCGATCGGCGTGCTGTTCGTGCAGGAGCCGGTGCTGCGCCAGCGCACCCTGCTGGGCGCCTGCAGCTTTGCCATGTTCGCGATTTTCTGGACCCCGCTCGCGTTCCTGCTGGCGCAGCCACCGTACGCCTACAGCGATGCCACCATCGGCCTGTTCGGGCTGGTCGGTGCAGCCGGTACGCTGGCGGCCGGCCTGGCCGGGCGCATGTCCGATCGCGGCCAGACCGGACGCGCCACTGCCATCGCGCTGGTGCTGTTGCTGCTGTCGTGGCTGCCACTGGGGCTGTCGGCCCACTCGCTGCTGGCGCTGCTGATCGGCGTGGTGGTGCTGGACCTGGCCGCACAGCTGCTGCACGTCAGCAACCAGAATCTGATCTATGCGCTGCAGCCCGCGGCGCGCAACCGCCTCAATGCCGGCTACATGACCGGCTACTTCATCGGCGGCTCGCTGGGTTCGCTGCTGTCGGCGCAGGTCTACCAGCGCTACGGTTGGACCGGCGTCTGCGTGGCCGGTGCCGCCGTGGCCGTGCTGGCCCTGCTGCTGTGGCTGCCCGGCGCGCTGCGCGCGCGCCAGGCGGCATCGTCGAACTAGAAGCTGCCCTGCAGCGCCAGCTCCCAGCGTCCACCGGCATTGCCCGGGAACAGTCGCTTGGCCGCGCTGTCGGTGTCATGCACGGTGGCGCGCAGCTCCCATGCCGGAGTCAGCGTGGCAATGGCACTGAGCTGGCCATGCAGGTAATCCGGGCCCTGCGCGGTGGCCAGCCAGTACTGGCCCACCGCTGCTTCCAGGCGGACGCGTTCGTGCAGCGGCACACGCACGCCCAGCTGGGCATAGGTTCCGCGATGGCCACCGGCCAACGCATCGTTGGAATGCGCGACCTGCAGCCAGGCGCGCTGCTTCCAGGTCACGGTGGTGTTGAGTTCGGTCCAGTCCAGCGCACGACCGGTACCCGGATACACATAGCGGGTCAGGTTCGCATCCAGCGTCCAGTCCGGTGCCAGCGCGCCGGACCAGCCCGCCACCAGGTCGAACTCGCTGCGCGCGCCATTGTCCGGCTTGAACGAGACGTTGGACCCCCACACGCTGGCGTACCAGCCCGATGGGATCGAGATCTTCGCGCCGGCTTGCACCGCCGGGTCACCATCGCTCTGCGAGCTGCCGCGCCACACGTAGTCACTGGTCAAGGCCGCACTGCCACTGACCTGCACCTGTGCCTGCGCGCTGCCCATGCCAAGCAGCCCTGCCAGGGCGGCCACCACCGCCGCCATCATCCCCTTGCTGTTCACTGCACTGTGTTCCTCGTCGAAGGCGGTCATGCCGCCGGGACGGCAGTGTCCAGCGCGTGGCCGTAACGGATCGAGGGTGCGGCCCGGGCCGCGGCGCAAATTCGGCGTAAATCCCGTGGATCGGGGCCATGCGCCAGCGGCGCGGTATCATGGCGCCCTGTTTCCAGGAACCAACCGCGTGGACGCCATCCTGACCCCGGTATCGATCGGCGAGCTGATCGACAAGATCACCATTCTCCAGATCAAGGCCGAGCGCATCGACGATGCCGCCAAGCTGGCCAACGTGCGCACCGAGCTGGACGGCCTGCTGCCCCTGTTGCAGCAGCAGCTGCAGGCACAGCCGGCCCTGGCCGCGCTGCAGCAGCAGTTGAAGGCGATCAACGAGCGTATGTGGGACATCCAGGACCAGCTGCGCGACAAGGAAGCGGCCCAGGTGTTCGATGATGCATTCATCCAGCTGGCACGCGGTGTCTATGGCACCAATGGCGAGCGCGTGCAGGTGAAGAACGAGATCAACCGCTTGGCCGGTTCTGCACTGGTGGAAGAGAAGCAGTACCAGGGCGAGTAACGCCGCTCATCCGCATTCCAGCAGGTGGCGGAAGCGGAACAGGTCACCGTCCCCGCGGATGCCGAGCTTGCGGTAGGCCGAGGTTTTCTGCGAGCTGATCGTGCTGGCTGAACGCCCCGATCGCAGGGCCATTTCGCTGGTGCTGACCCCTTTCAGCACCAGCCCGAGCACTTCCCGTTCGCGCTGGCTCAACGGCACCAGTGCCGGGGCCGGCATTCTGCGTGCACGCGTGCCCGGCAGGTTCAGTTCCGCGCGCAGCTCTGGTGGCACGAAGCGCCCTCCCCGGGCGACCACATCAATGGCACGCAGCAGCACGTCCGGTGGCGTCGACTTGGACAGGAAGCCGCGCGCACCGGCACGCATCGCGGTGGCCACCGTGCTGGCATTGCAGTGTGCCGAGAGCACCAGCACCGGCAGTGCCGGCCAGCGCTGCGACAGCACGTGCAACAGGGCCAACCCATCGCCCAGGTCGCCCATGGGCAACGCATCGATCAGCAGCAGGTCGACACACGTCGGGCTGCGCTCCAGCAGGTGCAGCAGGTGCGCCTCGCTGGACAGGCTCACCCGTACCTGCACACCCGCGTGCTGGCGCAGCAGCACTTCCACGCCCAACCGCAGTACCGGGTGCGGGTCCAGCAGCGCCAGGCGTCGTGGCCGATCAGGCAGCAGAGGCGGGAGGGTCAGCGGCATTGCGGCATGTCCAGGCAACATGGGACATCCAACGTAGGTCGGTGCCCGCAGCGGCGGAATCCAATTCCTTGCAATGGCTGGCCCGCGCATTCCGCCAGTCAGACAGCATTCCGGTTTGCCACGGCGCAAACGCAACAGGCCCGGCAAATGCCGGGCCTGTTGGGGCGTCTCCAGCGCGCAATCGCGCCGAGGCAGCAATTACCAGCTGAAGCGCGGGCCGACGGTGTATTCCTTGTCGCCGTGGCGGTTCATCTTCAGCTCGCCGTTCAGGCCCCAGTTCTGGTTCAGCTTGACCTGACCACCCAGGCGGCCGTACCACTGGCCATCCGGATTGACGCCGTGCTTCTTGGCGTAGTCTTCGTAACCGACCATGCCGTAGACCTCGGCGTGGGCGCCGAAGGCAGTGCGGATACCGGCTTCAGCGCTGTAGCCGTTGAAGTCCAGACCGTGCTTGCGGTCGAACTTCTGGTAGGCAACGCGGGCGACGAAGTCGGTGCTCGGAGCGATTTCAACGTTGTAGCCGGCACCGACCTTCCACTGGTCAACCTTCAGGTTGGTGTGGTCGATTTCCTGGCGGCTGTATTCGCCGAAGGCGTGGAAGTTCGGCAGGAAGCCGTAGGAACCCTTCACGCCCCAGCCGTCGGCCTTGATGCCTTCAACGTCGGTCTTGGCGTAGTCGGCTTCGGCGTAGTTGTAGGACAGGTTCTCAGCAGCCGAAGCGGTGAACGGCAGGGCAGCGGCCAGGGCCAGAGCAATCAGCGAATTCTTCATGGGGGTACACCTTTACTTTCTTATGGTGTGCAGCAGCGCCAGGGCGCCATCGCATCGGGAATGTAAATTCTCCGTTATTCGCCACAACGCTCCCTGAAAACAGCGGTCTTCGCATTGCTGAATTTTTTGGCTTGATTCAGGCTGCGTCTGGCATACGCGCGCGGCGCGCGTGCATTTTTCAGGTTTCTTCACCGTCCACCGTTGTCGATCCCCGATCCCCTGGTTCGTCGTGTACCTGAAGGCCGTGCATGTGGCACGGTCCATCCGGAGGCAGGCAATGAGCTACATCGACGGTTTCGTCCTGGCGGTGCCCACCGCCAACAAGGAGAAGTTCCTCGCCCATGCACGCACAGGGGATCCCGTTTTCATCGAGTACGGCGCGCTGCGCGTGGTCGAGTGCTGGGGCGATGACGTGCCGCACGGCAAGACCACCGACTTCTTCGGCGCGGTGAAAGCCACGCCGGATGAGACGGTGGTGTTTTCCTGGATCGAATGGCCGGACAAGCCGACCCGCGACGCCGGCATGAAGAAGATGATGGAGGACCCGCGGTTTGATCCAACGAAGAATCCGATGCCGTTCGACGGCGCGCGGATGATCTACGGCGGCTTCGTGCCGCTCTACGAGCTGACGCGCTGAACCCGGCGGACGTGCTCAGCGCGCGTCCGTTTCATCGCTGGCAGCAGCATGGCCGGCGCCCAGTGCGGCGCCGGCACCGAGGCCCATGCCGCCCATGCCGGCGCCCATTCCACCACCACCGCCACCGCCTGCACGGCCGCCCTTGGCATCGCCGTCGTTACGGCCCTTGCCGCCACCACTGGCAACGGGCCGGGTCGGCCCCTGCGGTGGAATCTGCAGATCGGCCGGAATCGGGGCCAGATCCAGCGCTTCGCGCACGAAGTCGCGCAGCGAGACCACCAGTTCGTGGGTATGCACCGGCCGCCCCTGTGCCAGTTCGTTGGCGGCACGCGTGGCCAGCCGCACCTGTTCGTCGGTGCCCAGCAGCAGGATGTCCGACAGCGCGGCCTCGACCGCATCGCGGATGCGCCGCGCACGGTCCGAGCGCGGCTCGGCGATGCCGTCGGCATCTTCGCGCTGGCGCAGGTCGCGACGATGGCTGGGATCCACGCCCAGCTCGCCGGTGAACGAACCGCCCAGGGTCTTGTAGGCGGCCATCAGCGTGCGCAGCCGTTCGTTGATCTGCCGGTTCTCGCGCTCGCGGCGCTGCTGCAGGGTCTGCATCACCAGCAGGCGGATGCCGACGCCGAGCAGGGTGATCAGGACCAGGCCGGCCAACGTGGACAGCACGCCCTGCCAGGAACTGAAGTCGATACCGCGCATGGTCGGGGCTCCGGCGGGAAGAACCTGCATCTTGCCCCAGGTAGCGCCCCAGAAACGCGAAAGGCCCTACCACCCGGTGGGTGGCAGGGCCTTCGGTCACGGCGCGATTACTTGCGCTTGGCGACCTTGCGCACGGCCTTCTTGCCCGGAGCCTTCTTGGCGGCGACCTTCTTCAGCGGCGCAGCCTTCCTGGCGACCGTCTTGCGGGTGGCGGCAACCTTCTTGCCCACCGCCTTCTTGGCGACGGCGGTCTTCTTGCCGACAGCCTTCTTGGCGACGGCGGCCTTCTTGCCAACAGCCTTCTTGGCGACGGCAGCCTTCTTGCCGACAACCTTCTTGGCGGCCGCGGTCTTCTTGGTGGCGACCTTCTTGGTGGCGGCAACCTTCTTGCCGACAACCTTCTTCGCAGCCACGGCCTTCTTGCCGGCGACCTTCTTGGCGGCGACGGTCTTCTTGGCCACAGCCTTCTTGGCGGTGGCGACCTTCTTGCCGACCACCTTCTTGGCGGCCGCGGTCTTCTTGGCAACGGTCTTCTTCGCGACGGCGGCCTTCTTGGTGGCGGCCTTCTTCACGGTGGCGACCTTCTTGCCGGCAGCCTTGGTGGCCTTCTTGGCGGCAGCGGCCTTCTTGGTCACAGCCTTGCCTGCAGCGGCCTTCTTCTTGGCCACTTCCTTCTTCAGGGCAGCGGCTTCGGCCTTGGCGTTCTTCTTGGCCGCTTCCAGCTTCTTCTTGGCATTGGCAACGGTCTTGCCGACCGACTTGGCGGCCTTGTCGGCCTTCTTGGCAACGGTCTTCTCGACCTTGGCCACGGCCTTCTTGGCCTTGGCAACGCGGGTACCGGCCGCCTTGGTGGCGCGCTTGACGGTCTTCTTGACCGACTTCACGGCGTCTTCGGCGGCGTGGGCGATGGTCTCGCCAACGTTGGTGGCGGCTTCTTTGACGTTCTCGACGGCGTCGGTCACGACCGACACACCATTACCGTTGCTCATGTTGCCCTCCTGGGGGCCTTAAGTATCAAAACGGGGCGATGCTATACCGACATTGACGATCGTGGAACGGGGCACGCGCCCGCAATCGCATCTGATGCGACGGCCATGGTGTAGCCCACCACTGCCGCAGAAGCGGCGGGTTCACAGGAAACCCCTTTTTTTAAGGACTACGCCACAGCAAGCGCGTGGTCGAAGATGGCCGTTGCGTGCCGTTGCACGGACGCGGCATCCGATGCGTGCTGTGGCGCATTGCGGCACCCGGTTGCGCGGAACTGCGCAGGTATCGGTCTGTGTCGGCGCCCCCGGCGATCGTCTTCGGTGGTGCAGGCGTCGCCTGTGCGGTGTCGCCACAGCCATGCTGTCAGCCTCCTCACTCGCCTTTCGCGGCCTGCGGTTTTCATGGCGCATTTATCCAGATCGCGACACACTCATTCAGCTTGTTTTACCGTAGGGCCGAACCGCCCCCACCCACGCCAGCGAACCGACAACCATGCGACCGCTTCCCACCCTGCTTACGCTCGCAATCGCCGCCGCCTTCGGTGGCTTCGTTGCCACCGGCATCAATGCCCACCTGGACAACCGTGCCGATGCAGCACCGCTGCCAGCGGTGCTGCCGACCACCGCCGCGTTGCCGGCCGCGGTGGCCGGACAGGCGGTGCCTTCGCTGGCGCCGATGCTGGAAAAGGCGATGCCGGCCGTGGTCAGCGTCAACACCAAGCAGGTGGTGCGCGTGCGCAACCCGTTCTTCAACGACCCGTTCTTCCGCCGCCTGTTCCCGGATATCCCGCAGGAGCGCATCAACGAATCGCTGGGCTCGGGCGTGATCATCGACGCCAAGGAAGGCCTGGTGCTGACCAACCACCATGTCATCGACAACGCCGATGACGTGCAGGTGACACTGGCCGACGGGCGCACGGTGAAGGCCGAGTTCCTCGGTTCGGACCGCGATACCGACATCGCGCTGATCCGCATCCCGGCGCAGAACCTGACCGACATCAAGCTCGGCAACAGCGACCAGCTGCGGGTCGGTGACTTCGTGGTGGCCATCGGCAACCCGTTCGGCTTCAGCCAGACGGTCACCTCGGGCATCGTCTCGGCGGTGGGCCGCAGCGGCATCCGTGGCCTGGGCTACCAGAACTTCATCCAGACCGATGCGTCAATCAACCCCGGCAATTCCGGTGGCGCCCTGGTCGACCTGCAGGGCCAGCTGGTCGGCATCAATACCGCCAGCTTCAACCCGCAGGGCAGCATGGCCGGCAACATCGGCCTGGGCCTGGCGATTCCGTCCAACCTGGCGCGCAGCGTGGTCGACCAGCTGGTCAAGCACGGCGTGGTGGTACGCGGCACGCTGGGCGTGGAGAGCCAGAACCTGACCGCGCAGATCGCGCAGGGGCTGGGCCTGGGCGAAACGCGCGGTGCGCTGATCACCCGCGTGCTGGCCGGTTCGGCGGCCGCCGCGGCCGGGTTGAAGCCGGGCGACGTGGTGGTCTCGGCCAACGGCCAACGCGTGGACAGCGCCGAAGCCCTGCACAACGTGGAAGGCCTGGCTGCGGTCGGCAGCCCGATGACGCTGGATGTACGCCGCGAAGGCAAGCCCGTGCAGATCAAGGCCACGCTGAAGGAACAGGCGCGTGCGGTCACCGGCGAGAGCCTGGACCCGCGGTTGACCGGTGCCACCTTCGTCGACCTGCCCGAGTCGCTGCGACAGTCGGGTGTCGGCGGCGTGCTGGTCAGCGAGGTCAAGCGTGGCAGCCGCGCGGCCAGCAACGGCCTGCAGCAGGGCGACATCATCACCGACGCCACCGTGGGTGAATTCGCCGACCTGGCCAGCTGGCGCGCCAACTTCCAGCAGCGCCCGCCGACCCTGGTGGTGCGCGTGCTGCGCAACAATGGCCAGCAGCAGGGCCAGCTCGTGATGCGCTGATCGCCCTGCCGTAACACCCCCTATACCCCGGCAATGCTATTGCTGTCAGTCCAGGTCGGCACCGCCGACACCCGTTCCCCCATCGCAACAGGAGTGATTCGATGAGCCCCACCAATACCGAGAACCTGAAGGAACACCTGGGTGAAGCCGGTTCCCACCTGAAGCAGGCCGCCACGGCCGCCGGCGGTGCGATCAAGGGCGCAACCGGTGCCGCGACCGACGAGCTGCGCATCGGCAAGGCCAACGTCAAGGCCGAACTGTCCGACAGCGCACTGTCTGGCCTGGCCGCCGCCGAATTCGGTGGTGCCGCTGCCAAGGAACAGGTTGACGCGTTGATGGACAAGGGCAAGGACCTGATCGACAGCGCCGCCGAGTTGATCCGTGAGCGTCCGCTGGCTTCGTTCGGCGTCGCCTTCGCTGCCGGCTGGATCATCGCCAAGCTGGCCCGCGGCAGCAGCGACAAGTAAGCCGCGGCGTGAGCGAAGACAACGCGCAAGCCCCTGATCCGGCGGCCACCCCGCCGCTGGATGAGAGCATCCGCCAGGTCGGCGCGGCCGGTCGTGCCGCCGCCGATTCGGCCAAGCACACCGTGCGCTCGCTGCGCCGGCTGGCCTCGGCCGACTTCGCCCTGGCCCGCAGCGCCTTCGGCCGTGCGCTGGCCTGGGCCGGCGTGGCGATCGTATTTGGTGCCTCGGCCTGGCTGCTGATGGCGGCCACCCTCATCGCCCTGCTGCAGAGCTGGGGCCTTAGCTGGCTGCAGGCGCTGCTGATCACCTCGCTGCTGAGCCTGGCCGTCACCGGCTACGCGATCTGGCGGGTGTCCTACTTCTTCCACCACACCGGCATGCATGCCACCCGGCGCCAGCTGTCACGCCTGGGCCTGTTCGACGAGCCCAGCGAAGACGACCCCGATGCCGGCGTGCAGCTGCCCGAGGGCAAGCCATGAAGTTCGGCGCGCTGCAGCGGCGGGTGAAACGCTGCGAACAGGTGGTGACCGTGCGCCTGGGCGAGACCCAGGACCACTGGTCCACGCTCAGCGACGTCTGGCGAAAGGGCTGGTCGCCGTTGCGCATCGTGGTGGTCGGCCTGGCCGGTGGCTTCATCGCCGGCAAGCTGGAAGTGCCCGGCAAGGTCAACGGTGCGCGCTGGCTGCAGATGGTCGGTTCGGTCTCGAACCTGTTCGCCAGTGCCCAGGCGGCGTTTGCCACGGCGATGGCGGCACAGGCTGCAGCGACCGCCGACGACGCGGCCGAAGAAGCCGACGATGCCAGCGAACAGGCACAGGCGGCGGCCTCCGCCGCCAACGCACGGCCGGCACCTGCCCCCCGCCCGGAACCCGAACCGGAACCGCGCGAACCGCGCCCGGCCGAAGCCGCCACCGAGCTGTCCGAACGTTGATCCATGCAATCCGCCGCGCCGATCGCGGCCGGCGGATAATGCGCTCCCCTTCCCGGTTGGTGCGTCGATGAGCGAGTCCCTCCTGTCCCCGTCACCAGCCGATCCGCAGGATGCGGAGGCACCGCTGCCGCCCCCGTCGCGTCCACGCGGGCCGATGTCGCTGGTGGTCCTGGCCACCCTGGCGGTGGGCTACACGCTGTGGGCCGCGCAGGACATCATCCTGCCGGTGCTGCTGGCGGTGTTCTTCGCACTGGTCGGCAACCCGATCCTGCGCCTGCTGCAGAAGCTGTGGATTCCGCGCGCGCTGGGCGCACTGCTGATCCTCGGCGCCGGGCTGGGCGTGACCGGGTCGCTGGCGGTGCAGTTGATCGGTCCGGCGATGGAATGGGCGCAGGAAGCACCGCAGCAGCTGCGCAAGGTGGCCCGGCAGGTGCAGGACCTGACCAAGCCGGTGCAGCAGGCCAACCAGGCGGCGGAAAACTTCGCCCGCGTGGCCGGCGGTGACAGCAACCACAAGGTGCAGGTGATCCGCACCCAGCTGGACGATCCATACCGCATGCTGACCCGTGCACCGCGCCTGGCCGCGTCGGTGCTGGCGGTGGTGCTGCTGACCCTGTTCTTCATGATCTACGGGCAGAGCCTGCAGCGCGCAGCGATCGCCCTGTTCCCGAACCGCCAGCAGCAGCGGTTCACCACCGACATCCTGCGTTCGATCGAACGGGAGGTCTCGCGTTACGTGCTGACCATCAGCGTCATCAACACCCTGGTCGGGCTGGTGTTCGCCGGCGTGCTGATGCTGCTCGGCATCGGCCTGCAGGAAGCACTGCTGTGGGGCACGGTGGCTGCACTACTGAACTTCGCCCCGTATGTGGGTCCGCTGATCGGCGTGGCGCTGATGCTGTTGATGGGCTTCGTCGAGTTCCGCGACCCGCTGCAGGCCCTGCTGCCGGCCGCCGCCTACCTGGGCCTGCACACCCTGGAAGGGCAGATGGTGACCCCGATCGTGCTGGGCCGTCGGATGAAGCTGTCGCCGCTGGTGCTGATCCTGGCGCTGATGGTGTTCGGCTGGGCCTGGGGCATGATCGGGCTGCTGCTGGCAGTGCCGCTGCTGGTGTGCATCAAGCTGGTGCTGGCACGCCTGGATGGCATGCAGGGCTGGGCACGCCTGCTGGAGTGACGGCATCAACAACGGATGGACGCAGGTGGCGGAACCAGAAACAGGGACGAAGTGGCAGACTATGGCGCCCTACCCGGATGGATCCGCTCGTATGAACTCTCTCGCCACGCGTTGCCTTGCCTTGGCCTGCATTGCCGCTCCCGCGTTCGCCGCGACACCGCCGACTGCCGATCAGGCGCGCACCCAGCTTGCTGAGGCGGTTACCTGCAAGCGGCACCTCACGCCCATGCAGTTCGACGCCATGGCCCGGATGCTGGCACCGGCCCCGGCAAGGGCGCAGGACGGCGAATCCAGCGGCGAGTTCCGGCTGACCACGCCCTTGATGGTGCTGGGCCAGCCCGTGAACCGGCTGCAGTCCTATGACGGCGACAGCGGCGAGGATGGCATCGACAGTTTCACCGCGTACTTCAGCTCGGCCAGTGTGGAACAGGTCGCGGCACTGGCGAAGCTGTCCGACCCGGTAGCAGGCACCTACACGAAGGAAGTTGGGCGGCACAACCTGGACGTGCAGCAGTTCGACGGCCAGACCACCATCGCCTGCTCGTACAACCTGCGCTGACCCGGCCCAGCCACAGTGCCCACCCGCCCGCCGCGTCGCATGAAAGCCCGCGCGGGCAGGGGTAGAATGGCGAGGTGAATTTCCCCGTCCAAGCCATCACCCTCGACCTTGACGACACGCTGTGGCCGTTCGCTCCGATCGGCGCCCGCATCGAACAGGTCCTGCACGCCTGGATGTGCGAACACAGCCCCGCTACCGCCGCGATGTATCCGGTGGAGGCCATGCGCGAACTGCGCGAGCGGCTGTACCACGCCCATCCGTACCTCCACCACGACCTGAGTGCGCTGCGCCGGCTGACCCTGCACGAAGCACTGCACACCAGCGGTGCCAGCCTCGATCTGCTGGAGCCTGCGTATGAAGTGTTCTACGCCGCGCGCAACCAGGTGGAGTGCTATCCCGATGCGATCGACGCGCTGGCGCGCATTGCCGCACGGGTACCGGTGGCGGCGCTGAGCAACGGCAATGCCGACCTGGAGCGGATCGGCCTGGCCCATCATTTCGCCTTCCAGCTGGGTTCGCGCGAACACGGCGCGGCCAAGCCCGAAGCCAGCATCTTCCATGCCGCGTGCACCCGCCTGGGTGTGGCACCGGCACAGGTGCTGCACGTCGGCGACCATGCCGACATGGACGTGGCCGGGGCGATTGCCGCCGGCCTGCGCGGCTGCTGGATCAACCGCGACGCAGCCACCTGGACCCATCCGCAGCTGCAGCCGGACCTGCAGTTCGACACCCTTACCGGCCTGGCCGACTGGTTGGATGCCAACCTCGACGCCGCCGCACCCCGGAGTACCTGACGCATGAGCGAGATCACTGGTTTCACCGCCGACACCGCTGCGGCGCTGCCGTTGTACGTGCTGGACCGCGAGCAGTTCGCCGCCTGGAAGGACAGCCAGCCGGCTGCCACGCAGGCGTGGCTGGCATCGCAGGGCTTCAACGCCGGCGCCCACAGCGTGGCACTGCTGCCGGGCGCCGATGGCCTGGCCGGTGCCGTGATGGGCGTGGGTGATCGTGCCGATGCCTACAGCTATGCGCATGCGCCGCACGCGCTGCCGGAAGGCAGCGTCTGGCAGCTGGCCAATGAACTGCCGGCCGCCGAACTGGCGCTGCTGCAGCTGGGCTGGGGCCTGGGCAGCTACCGCTTTGACCGCTATCGCAAGCGCAACCGCGCACCGGCGCAGCTGGTGGCCTCGCCGACCGGCGAAGTGGCCGACCTGATCGCCGCCAGCCTGCGCGTGCGCGACTGGGTCAACACCCCGACCGAAGACATGGGCCCGCAGCAGCTGGAAGACGCCGCGCGCGCGCTGGCCGATGCACATGGTGCGCAGGTCGAGGCGATTACCGGCGACGAACTGCTGAAGCAGAATTTCCCGGCCATCCACGCCGTGGGCCGCGCTTCGCATCGTGCGCCGCGCCTGGTCGTGCTGCGCTGGGGCAGGGAAACCGACCCGGCGCTGGTGCTGGTGGGCAAGGGCGTGTGCTTCGATACCGGCGGGCTGGACATCAAGCCGGCCGACGGCATGCGCAACATGAAGAAGGACATGGGTGGCGCCGCGCATGCACTGGCCCTTGCCGGCCTGGTGATGGCACGTGGGCTGCCGGTGCGGCTGACCCTGCTGGTGCCGGCGGTGGAAAACGCGATCGGTCCCGATGCCTTCCGCCCGGGCGAAGTGATCGCCACCCGCAAGGGCCTGAGCGTGGAGATCGACAACACCGATGCGGAAGGCCGCGTGATCCTGTGCGATGCGCTGACCTTCGCCGGTGAGCAGAAGCCGGACCTGGTGCTGGACTTCGCCACCCTCACCGGTGCCGCGCGCATCGCACTGGGCCCGGACCTGCCGGCACTGTTCAGCAACGACGACACGGTGGCCCAGCAGTGGCTGCAGGCCGGTGACGCGACCCGCGACCCGGTCTGGCGCATGCCACTGTGGCGCCCCTACCTGCGCTACCTGAGCAGCGGCATCGCCGACCTGGCCAACGCCGGTTCGCGCATGGCCGGCTCGGTGACCGCCGCGCTGTACCTGGAACGCTTCCTGGAAGACGGCCAGCGCTGGGCGCACCTGGATGTGTATGCCTGGAACGACGGCGAGCGCCCGGGCCGTCCGGCCGGTGGCGAAGCGCTGGCGCTGCGCTCGGCGTGGGCGATGCTGAAGCAGCGCTACAGCTGATCGGGTGGGTGCCGACCGTTGGTCGGCACCCCGTCCCCGGAAAATCTGACGAAAAATTGAATTTCGGCCCCGGCCGGGTTCTGCGAGGATGTGTGGGTCGACCACCCACACGCTCCGTGAAGGCAGGACTCCGACCATGTCGCTCTTCCGCTACACCCGCGCTGGCCAGACGCCGGGCGCGCCACGCAAGCATTCACCCCTGCTCTGGATCGCACTGATCGCACTCATTCTGGGTGCGGTCGCGCTGGCCTTCGCCTGGCTGGCCGGCTGGATTGGAAACCGCCTGACCGCGCAGCGCTTCACCGACACCATCGAGGCCACCGGCCCGGCCCACCCGGGCTTCCGCCGCGCGCACAGCAAGGGCATCTGCGTGAGCGGCTGGTTCGAACCCAGCGCGCAGGCCCCCACCCTGTCCAGCGCACGGGTGTTCTCGCAACGCCGCGTGCCGGTGATGGGCCGCCTGTCGATCGGCGGCGGCGACCCCTACGGCGCCGACAACACCGCACGCGTGCGCAGCCTCGCGGTGCAGATGGTCAGCGATGATGGCCAGGAATGGCGCATGGCGATGAACAGCTTCCCGTTCTTCGCCGTGCCCAGCGCAGAGGCGTTCTACGAGCAGACCCGCGCCTCCATTCCCGACCCGGCCACCGGCAAGCCCGATCCGCAGAAGATGGCCGCGGTGCTGGCCAAATACCCCAGTGCGCAGGCTTTCCAGCAGTGGGCCAAGACCGCGCCGTGGACCAGCAGCTGGGCCGACACCACCTTCAACAGCGTCAACAGCTTCTGGTTCACCAATGCGCAGGGCCAGAAGCGCGCGGTGCGCTGGCGCTGGCAGCCGCAGGCGCCGGTGGTGGAGATGGATGCGGAAACCCGCAAGCAGGCCAGCGTCGATTTCCTCAGCCAGGAACTGCAGCAGCGCTTGGCCAGCGGCCCGGTGCGCTGGAACCTGGTCGTGACCACCGCCGAGCCGGGCGATGCCATCGATGATCCGTCGGTACCGTGGCCCGAATCGCGTGACCAGGTAGTGGCCGGCGTACTCAGCCTGGACCGCATGCAGTCGCAGGAACAGGGCGCCTGCGGGCAGATCAATTTCGATCCGCTGATCCTGCCCAGCGGCGTGCGTGGCAGTGACGATCCGATCCTGGCGGCCCGCTCGGCCGTGTATTCGCAGTCCTTCAACCGCCGCGAACGCGAGCGCGCCACCGGCAACGTCGAGCAACGGAAGGAGGCCGTACGATGAGCACCGGCAACGGCCACTTCAACCTGCTGGCGCGGGTGCTGCACTGGTCCATGGCGCTGATGATCATCGCCATGCTGTTCATTGGCGTGACCATGGTCGCCTCGCTGCACTTGCGGCCGATGCTGATCGACCTGCACCGCCCATTGGGCATCACTATCGGCGTACTGGTGTTGCTGCGCCTGTACAACCGGCTGCGTCATCGCCCACCGCCGCTGCCGGCGGATCTTCCTGTGTGGCAGGTGATGGCGGCCAAGGCCTCGCACTGGATGCTGTACGCACTGATGCTGGCGATGCCGCTGATCGGCTGGGCGATGCTGTCGGCCGGCGGTTACCCGATCGTGCTGTGGGGTGGCCTGCACCTGCCGCCGATCGTGCCGCATACCCCGGCGCTGTATGCCGCGTTGCGCAATGCGCACAGCCTGCTGGCCTATGTGTTGTTTGCCACGGTGCTGATGCATGTGGGTGCGGCGCTGTTCCACCTGTGGGTGCGGCGTGACGGGGTGTTCCAGGCGATGGCGCGCGGGAAGGATTGAAAGGATTCGCCGGGCGTTCCCGGCGGATTGTTTCCGCGACCGCGGGGGGGGGCACTTTCTTTGCGCGCAAAGAAAGTAACCAAAGAAACGCTCCGCCGGCCGCGAGCCGGCGTGCTTCGCACGCCGGTGCCCTGCGCTCCTCGGTCCGTCGAGGGACGGCGCGGGAACTCGCTGCGCTCAGACACCCGCGCCTCTTCGCCCTCGCCGGTCCTGCGGTGCTCGGCTCGCTTGAAGGCGGACTCAAGATCAAAGGCGAAAGCGGCCGCTTCACTCGTCGGACACGGCCCGGCGCTACCAAATATCGTCGTGCAGCTGTGGTTCTTGACCTTGGGTCCGCCTTGAGCGAGCCGAGCATCGCAGGGGAATCAGGGGCGAAGAGGCGCCGGTGTCTGAGCGCAGCGAGTTCGGCGCCGTCCCCTGATTCGCCGAGAAGCGCAGGGAACCGTCGCGTAGCGACGGCTCGCGCTCTGGCGGCGTGTTTCTTTGGTTACTTTCTTTGCACGAGCAAAGAAAGTGACACCTCTCCGCAGGCGCGGAAATGATCCGCTACAACCACCCCTTCTGCCGCGCCAGCCGGTACGCCTCGATCCGGTTGGCCACGCCCAGCTTGCCGATGCACTCGGACAGGTAATTGCGCACCGTACCGTGCGACAACCCCAGCTGCTCGGCGATCTCGCTGGCGGTGCGGCCCTCGCCCGCCAGCCGCAGTACGCGGCGCTCGCGGTCGGTCAGCGGATCGGCCTGCGACCACGCATCCAGTGCCAGCTGCGGGTCGATCGCGCGGATGCCCTGTTTCACCTTGCGCAGGGCATCGGCCAGGTTCTCGGCCGGTGCATCCTTCAGCAGGTAGCCCAGCACGCCGGCTTCCAGCGCGCGGCGCAGGAAACCGGCGCGGGCGAAGGTGGTCACGATCACCACCTTGATCGGCAGCTCGTGGCGCGCGATGCGCTGGGCAAGCTCGAGCCCGGACAGGCCGGGCATCTCGATGTCGGTGACCAGGATGTCCGGTTGCAGCTGCTGCAGCATCCGCCACGCGGTTTCGCCATCGGCGGCGCTGCCCAGCACCTCGATATCCGGCTCCAGGCCCAGCAACGCCGACAGTGCACCGCGCACCATCGCCTGATCCTCGGCCAGCAGGATGCGGATCATGCGGCACCGTCCTGTGCCAGCGACGGCGGCGCTCCCGGCGGCAACGGTGTGGTCGCGGCAGCCAGTGGCACGCGCACGGTCAGTCGCGTGCCCTCGCCCTTTGCGGACTGTACCTGCAGGCTGCCCCCCAGGGCGGCCACGCGTTCGCGCATGCCGCTCAGCCCGTTGCCCTCGGCCTGCACGCCGCCACGGCCATCGTCGCGGATCTGCATCGCCAGCATGCGTCCCTCCAGCATGAACTCCACCCGTGCCTGTGTCGCCTGTGCATGGCGCACGATATTGGTTGCGGCCTCGCGCAGCACCAGCGCCAGCCCGCGTTCGACATCCACCGGCATCGCCGGTGGTGGTGCGTATTGAAGGTGGACCTGCTGGCATTCCAGCAGCAGCCGCGCCGATGCCAGCTCACCGGCCAGGTCGCTGGCGCGGATGCCGGTAACCGCGCTGCGCACCTGTGCCAGCGCTTCGCGGGCGATGGCCTCGGCCTCGCCGATCTCCAGCCGCGCGCGCGCGTCGCCGCGGTCGTGCAGCTTGCGCGCCAGCTCCAGCTTCAATGTGATCAGCGACAGGGTGTGGCCGAGCAGGTCATGCAGGTCGCGGCCGATGCGTTCGCGCTCGGCAGTGGCCGCCAGCCGCCGCACCTCGTCCTGCGACAGCTGCAGTGCCGCATCCTTCTGCTGGTTGAGCGCTTCCACGTTCACGACCAGCCCCACGATGTAGGACACGGCCGGGATCCAGACCAGGCTCTGCCACGGGTACTGGAACAGCAGCGCGAGGCTGCAGAACAGAAGGTTCAGGCCAGTGAGCTGCAGCAGATACTGCCACCAGCCACCGCGTCCGCTCACCCGCAGCAGCACGCAGCCGAACACGAAGTAGGTCAGCCCGGACGGATACCAGGGCAGCAGCACCAGCGACATCGCGATCAGGCCCAGCGCATAGCGCGGAGCGTGATGGCGCGGCGCCACCATCACCTTGGCGTACAGCAGCAGGAACACCGGATAGCTGGCCAGCGTCAGCAGCAGCCAGCGCAGGGTGAAGCCGTGGCCAAGCAAGGGCGTCAGGAAGATCCACACCGACCACAGCAGGTGGACTGCCTCGCTCCAGGGCGATTTTCCCCGGCGCAGCGTATCGGCCACCGCCGAGTCCGGCGCGGGGCGCAGCAGCGAGGCAAGCCATGTCGACGGCACGGGCGGTTCCAGGCGGGGACGATCGCCGCCGATCATGCCAGTTCAGCCGCCTGCGCGCAGGCGCCACCACCGGCCGGGCGGCACCGGCGCAACCGAGCGCGGATCACGGTACGCTTGGCGGCGCGGCTGTGGCGGGCCAGCGACGGGGTGATCGGATCCATGGGCGGTACCGGTAGCGGGGACGTTGCCATCCTGTGCCGCCGTGGTCACGTTTCGCAGTTGCCGCCGTCAGTGTCATCGGGTGACAGCTGTCACTGCCGTCATCGCTGTGCCTGCCTGCATGCTGTGCCGCACGCTCCACCGCCGGAACCGCCGCCGTCCGCCCTTCCGGCCACACCCGCCCAAACGCCTGTGATGGAACGAATGAACGCTTCTGCCGAGCTGTTGAAGGAACTCCGTATCGACCGCAAATCGCCGCCGCCCGCCTCCGGCGGCAGTGGCGGTGGCCGCCGCTGGCTGTGGATCGCGATCATCGTGGTCGTGTTGTTGCTGGCCGCTGTCGGCTTCGCCCTGTTCGGGCGTACGCCGGCAGTGGACGTGGAAACCGCCCCCGCCGTGGCCATCCAGCAGGGCAGCGCCAGCAGTTCGGTGCTCGATGCCAGTGGCTACGTGGTCGCCCGGCGCATGGCCACGGTATCGGCCAAGATCACCGGCAAGGTGCGCGAGGTGATGATCGAGGAAGGCATGCGCGTGGAACAGGGCCAGATCATGGCCACCCTGGACCCGATCGATGCCGACGCGCAGCGCAGCCTGTATGCCTCGCAGCTGCAGGCCGCACGCAGCCAGGTGGCCGGGCTGGAAGCGCAGCAGAGGCAGGCGGCCGCTGAAGCCAGCCGCCTGCAGGCACTGGTCGGCCAGCAGCTGGTGTCGCGCTCGCAGTACGACCAGGCGGTGGCCCAGCGTGACAGCCTGCGTGCACAGCTGGACACCGCACAGCGCAACGTCAAGGTGGCCAACGACCAGCTGGCCATCGCCGATCTGGGCGTGGACAACAACATCGTGCGCGCGCCGTTCTCCGGCGTGGTCACTGCCAAGGCCGCGCAGCCCGGCGAAATCGTCTCGCCGCTGTCGGCGGGCGGTGGGTTCACCCGTACCGGCATCGGCACCATCGTCGACATGGACTCGCTGGAGATCGAAGTCGAGGTCGGCGAGGCCTTCATCGGCCGCGTGCAGCCGAAGATGCCGGTCGAAGCCACGCTCAACGCCTATCCGGAGTGGAAGATTCCGGGCGAGGTGATCGCCATCATCCCCACCGCCGACCGCGGCAAGGCCACGGTGAAGGTGCGCGTGGCGCTGAAGGTGAAGGACCCGCGCATCGTGCCGGAGATGGGCGTGCGCGTCAGCTTCCTGGAGCAGGCGCAGCCGCAGGCGGCCGTCAAACCGCAGGGCGTGCGCGTGCCGGCGGGCGCCGTGGTCCAGCGCGAGGGCGCCTCGGTTGCCTTCGTGCTGGGTGACGAAAGCCGCGTGCAGCAGCGCACGGTCGAGGCCGGCCAGGCGATGGGCAAGGACCGCCAGATCCTCAAGGGCGTGAGCGCAGGTGAATCGGTGGTGCTGAACCCGCCGGACAGCCTGCGCGATGGCGCCAAGGTGCAACAGAAACAAGCGCAGTAGCGGCCTGGCGCCCACGGGCGCCGCCGGCAGCACCGCTCGACGCACGCCTGCGGCCCCTGCCGTGGCGCTTCCCCGTTTCCCGCCTTCCGTGGAGAACCACCCATGTCGACCCTGGTTTCACTGCGCAACATCACCAAGACCTACCAGCGTGGCCCCGAGAAAGTGCAGGTGCTGCACGGCATCGACCTGGACATCGCCAGCGGCGACTTCGTCGCGCTGATGGGCCCGTCCGGCTCGGGCAAGACCACCCTGCTCAACCTGATCGGCGGCCTGGACAACCCCAGCGGCGGCGAGATCAGCATCGAGGGCGAGCGCATCGACCAGATGAGCGGCGGCCAGCTGTCGACCTGGCGCAGCCACCACGTCGGCTTCGTGTTCCAGTTCTACAACCTGATGCCGATGCTGACCGCGCAGAAGAACGTGGAACTGCCGCTGCTGCTGACCCACCTCAATGCGGCGCAGCGCCGCCGCAACGCCGAGATCGCGCTGACCCTGGTCGGCCTGGCCGACCGCCGCAGCCACCGCCCGAATGAACTGTCCGGCGGCCAGCAGCAGCGCGTGGCAATCGCCCGGGCGATCGTCTCCGACCCGACCTTCCTGATCTGCGACGAACCGACCGGCGACCTCGACCGCCAGTCCGCCGAGGAGATCCTCGGCCTGCTGCAGCAGCTCAACCGGGAGCATGGCAAGACCATCATCATGGTCACCCATGACCCGAAGGCCGCCGAGTACGCCACGCACACGGTGCACCTGGACAAGGGCGAGCTGGCCGACGCGCCGCTGGCCCACTGACGGAGGCCACGGCGATGAAATACTTCTCGTTGGTGTGGGCGCAGCTGTTCCGCAGCCGTACCCGCACGTTGCTGACCCTGCTCTCCGTGGTGGCCGCGTTCCTGCTGTTCGGCATGCTCGATTCGGTGCGCGTGGCATTCACCTCCGGCGGCAGCGTGGAAGGCGCCAACCGCCTGGTGGTCGCATCGCGGCTGTCGATCACCCAGTCGCTGCCGATCCGCCTGGAAGCCCAGGTGCGGCAAGTGGCCGGCGTGCGCGACGTGGCCTATGGCATGTGGTTCGGCGGCATCTACCAGGACCCGAAGAACTTCTTCCCGAACTTCTCGGTGTCCCCCAACTACTTCGATGTCTACCGCGAGCTGCAGATCGACCCGGCACAGCTGGAAGACTGGAAGCAGACCCGTACCGGCGCCATCGTCGGCGAAACCCTGGCCAAGCAGTTCGGCTGGAAGATCGGCGACACCATCCCGCTGCAGGCCACGATCTTCCCGCGTGGCGGCAGCAACGACTGGCCGCTGGTGCTCAAGGGCATCTACCGTTCCAAGGACCGTGCGCTGGCCGCCAACGAAGAACGCCAGTTGATGATGAACTGGAAGTACTTCGATGAATCCAACGACTACATCAAGAACCAGGTGAGCTGGTACACGGTAACGCTGGACAACCCGGACCACTCTTCGCGGGTGGCGCAGGCGATCGACGCGATCTCGGCCAACTCCGACCACGAGACCAAGACCCAGACCGAATCGGCGTTCCAGCAGGCCTTCGTCAAGCAGTTCGCGGATATCGGCATGATCGTCACCTCGATCATGGGCGCGGTGTTCTTCACCCTGCTGCTGTTGACCGGCAACACCATGGCGCAGGCCGTGCGCGAGCGCGTGCCGGAGCTGGCCACGCTGAAAACGCTGGGCTTCAAGGACAGCACCGTGCTGACCCTGGTGATGGTGGAATCGGTGCTGCTGATCGGCCTGGGCGGCCTGATCGGCATGGGCCTGGCCGCGCTGATCCTGCCGGCCATCGGCCCGAAGAGCATGGGCATGCTGCCGCCGCACGTGCCGACGCCAACCTGGCTGATGGGGCTGGGCCTGATCGTGGTGATCGGCATCATCGTCGGCCTGTTGCCGGCGCTGCGTGCCAAGCGCCTGAAGATCGTCGACGCACTGGCCGGTCGCTGAGGAGAACACAGACATGTTCAAGAGCAAACTCAAGAAGTGGCTGGGCAACGGCGTGACGGTGCTGCTGCTGGCGGTCGGCCTGGTGCTGTGGATCAGCCTGCCGTGGACCGGCGTGCTGGCCGTGACCGTGCTGGTGGCCCTGTGGCTTCTGCTGACCCGCGGGGGGCGACTGGCGCTGGCCGCCACCCGTATCGGCGTGGCCAGCCTGCCGCAGCGCTGGGGCGCGTCCTCGGTGATCGTGGTCGGCATCGCCGGCGTGGTCGGCGTGCTGGTGGCAATGCTGGCGATGGGCGAAGGCTTCCAGGCCACGCTCAACAACACCGGCGATGACACCACTGCCATCGTGCTGCGCGGTGGCTCGCAGGCCGAGACCAACTCGGTGATCACCCGCGAGCAGGTACCGATGCTGTCCACCCTGCCCGGCATCAGCCGCGATGCGCAGGGCCGGCCGCTGCTGTCGCCGGAGCTGTCGCAGGTGGTCAACCTGGTGTCGAAGTCCGATGGCACCGACGTCAACGCGCAGTTCCGCGGCGTGGGCCCGCAGGCATGGGCGGTGCATGACAAGGTCAGGATCGTCGAGGGGCGCAAGTTCGCCACTGGCCTGCGCGAGATCGTGGTCGGCCAGGGCGCCAAGGGCCAGTTCCGCGACATGGAGGTGGGCAGGACACTGACCCTGGGCAACCAGACCTGGACCGTAGTGGGTGTGTTCGCCACCGGCGATGCGCATGATTCGGAACTGTGGACCGACGCCGATACGCTGGCCACCACCTACCAGCGCAGCGCCTGGCAGTCGATCAGCGTGCGCACCGAGGGCAAGGCAGGCTTCGATCAGTTCAAGGCCGCCGTCGCCGCCGACCCGCGCCTGAAACTGGACGTGGAAACCACCCGCGTGTACTACAGCAAGCAGGGCGGCGGGCTGACCAAGTTGATCGACATCCTTGGCAAGGTGATCGGCACGATCATGGCGGTCGGTGCGGTGTTTGGCGCGCTCAACACCATGTATGCGGCCGTCGCCACGCGCGCCCGCGAAATCGCCACCATGCGTGCGATCGGCTTCCGCGGCCTGCCGGTGGTGACGGCAGTGATGCTGGAGACGATGCTGCTGGCGCTGCTCGGTGGCCTGCTCGGCTGTGCGGTGGCGTGGCTGCTGTTCAACGGCTACAGCGTGTCCACCATCGGCAGCAACTTCAGCGCAGTGGTGTTCAAGTTCCATGTGTCGCCGGAACTGCTGTGGACCGGCCTGAAATGGGCACTGGGCATCGGCCTGGTCGGCGGCCTGTTCCCGGCACTGCGCGCGGCACGTCTGCCGATCACCACGGCGCTGCGCGAAACCTGAGCATCGCGCAGCGGTGGACTGCGCATCACGCAAGGGGACGGAGCGAAGGCTCCGTCCCTTTCACGTTGCCGAACTCAGAAATCCGCCGCCGCAGCATCAGACGGCGGGGCCGCGCGCGGCCAGATGCTGGCGAAGGACCTCCTCGGGCGGATACGCCGTGCCCAGCGCGTGCTGCTCGCCTGTGTGCCGGTCGACGAAGATCGGCCCATTGCCGGCCAATGCATCCGAGATTTCGCCGGATTGCAGGTAGCGCAGCGACTGGAAGCAGAACAGCCAGCCTTCGACCACTTCGTGCTCATGCGTGATGGCAACCGGCTCATCGTCGCTGGCAAGTGCAGCCTCCACGCGACGGCGTGCTTCTTCAAGCTGGATCATTCCTTCGTCTCCTGCCTTCGATGACAAGGCGAAGAGCATTTCATGCGGGCAGGTGCATCACAACGGCTGCGCGCCTGCATACAAGCGCGTACTGCGACGCGTTGTCGCAACCACTCAAGCGTGCCAGCTTCGTGCCGCTATCGATGCCTCTGCCCATCGCAAACGCAGCGCGCGTGACGCTGCGCACAGCGCATCTGTGGATTGTTGGTTGCGATTCATTTTCGCGCACTTCCAGCGGCGCCGAGACAAACAGTTACGAATGGAAACATTCTAGAATCGCGCCCCCCACGTTGGTTTGCAGCACCCCACGCGCCCATAGAACGGGCGCTTGTTTTTACTGAAACACGAGATTTCACGGATGTCCCTGAAAACCAATCCGCTGCGCAACGCGATCGTCATCGCGCTGGCCGCCAGCTGCACCACCCCCGCCTTCGCACAGAGCACCAGCGATACCCCGACCAACCTCGACCGCATCGAAATCACCGGCTCGCGCATCCGCCAGGCCAGTGTCGAAACCGCACAGCCGGTGGTCGCGCTCAACCGCGCCGAGATCGAGAAGAAGGGCTACGTCAACGTCGCTGACATCCTGCAGGACATTCCTGCCGCCGGTGCGCCGAGCATGAGCCGCGCCTCGTCGCTGACCTCCTCGCGCGACTTCGGCGGCATGTACGTCAGCCTGCGCAACCTGGGCCCGGAACGCAGCCTGGTGCTCATCGACGGCCGCCGCATGGGCATCAGCGCCGGCGGTTACTCCGACCTGGCCTCGATCCCGTCGTCCATCGTCGAGCGCGTGGAAGTGCTGACCGACGGCGCCTCCGCGCTGTACGGCTCCGATGCCATCGCCGGCGTGGTCAACATCATCACCCGCAAGAATTTCGATGGTGGTGAAGCCAGCGTCTATGTCGGCCAGTACGGCCAGGGTGACGGCCAGAAGCGCGCCTACAGCGCGACCTTCGGCAAGACCTTCGAGCGCGGCTGGTTCAGCGTGGGCGCCGAGCGCACCAAGGAAGATGAGGTGCTGGGCAAGGACCGCGAGTTCAGCCGTTACACCAACGGCCCGCGCCACCCCAACGATGGCCTCAATGGCAACACCCCGTGGGGCTACGTCACCGTCGGTGGCAAGAACCTGACGGTGGGCCCGGGCGGCGACCCGGGCAAGGCCGGCAACTTCCATGCGCCGGACCCGGCTGATGGTGCCAACACCAAGTCGAACATGAGCCTGCTGACAGGCCTGGAACGCACCTCGGTGTTCGCCAACGGTGGCTTCTCGATCACCGACAACCTGCGCATCGTCGCCGACGCGTTGTACAGCAAGCGCGAGTCGACCAAGCACCTGGCCGGTTACCCGTACTCGGTCAGCGCCGCGCAGGCCCGCAATGGCAGCCGTGCCGCCCTGTCCAAGGACAGCGCGTTCAACCTGTGGGGCCAGGATGCGCTGTTCGCGCACCGTACCGAGGAACTGCCGCGCGGCACCGAGAACAACCTGGAAACCAAGCGCGCCAGCATTGGTCTGGAAGGCAGCTTCGAAACCGGTTCGCGGTACTGGGACTGGAACGTCAACTACATGTACAACCGCAACGAAGGCGAGCGCATCGGTACCGGCAGCATGTACCAGCCGCACGTCAACCTGGCCGTCGGCCCGTCCTTCATGGACGGCAACGTGGCCCGCTGCGGTGCGCCGGGCGCGGTGATCGCCGGCTGCGTGCCGTGGAACCCGGCCGCCCCGATGGGTTACACCGGACCCGGCTCGCTGAGCAATCAGGACGTGCAGGACTACCTGTTCACCCGCTTCGTCGACAAGATGCAGAGCACCACCAAGGTCGCCAGCGGCAACATCTCCGGCTCGCTGTTCACCCTGCCGGCCGGCGACATCCTGGCCGCGATGGGCTTCGAGCACCGCAGCGAAGAAGCCAGCTACACTCCGGACACGATGGTGCAGAAGGGCGAGATCGCCGGCACCAGCGGCCAGCCGACCCGCGGCAACTACTCGCTCAACGAGGTCTACCTGGAACTGCAGGTGCCGCTGCTGGCCGACCTGCCGTTCGCCCGCGAACTGTCGCTGGACATGGCCGGCCGCTACTCGGACTACAACAACTTCGGTTCGACCACCAACAGCAAGTTCGGCCTGAAGTGGAAGCCGATCGACAGCCTGCTGGTGCGCGCCACCTACGGCACCGGCTTCCGTGCGCCGACCGTGGATGACCTGTACGGCGGCACCGTCAGCAGCCGCGACTCGTTCACCGATCCGTGCGATACCTCCTTCGGTACCGCCGCCACCAGCCCGACCGTCGCTGCCCGCTGCCAGGCGCTGAAGGTGCCGGCCAACTTCCGCCAGCTCAACAGCGATGGCAGCGTGGCCACCAAGCCCGGCCAGCAGGCCACCACCGATTTCAGCTCGGGTTCCAACCCGGGCCTGAAGCCGGAAACCGCCAAGACCTGGACCGTCGGCCTGGTCTACAGCCCGGACTTCGTGCAGGGCCTGGACGTCAGCCTGGACTGGTGGAAGATCCGCATCGACAACGCCATCGTCGGTGAGTCGGCCACCAACATCCTGGAACAGTGCTACGTGCAGGGTTCGGATGCCGCCTGCGGCCGCTTCACCCGTGGCAGCAACGGCCAGGTCAACTCGCTGGACCGCTCGCTGGTCAACGCGGGCTACCGCGAAACCGCCGGCTATGACATCAACATGCGCTACCGCCTGCCGGAAACCGCGTTCGGCAAGTTCGCCGTCAACTGGAACACCACGTACACCGACTACCTGGAGCAGCGCAACGACAGCGCCGCCACCACCCCGGTGGAACAGCGTACCGGTTGGGCCGGCGACTTCCGCGTGCGCTCCACCTTCAACCTGGATTGGCAGTACGGCGACCTCGGCATCGGCTGGACCGCGCGCTACTACTCCAGCATGAAGGAGAAGTGCTCGTACATGGATGAGTGCAACATGCCGGGCTTCAACTCGTCGTACACCAGCGCGTCGCCGACCAACAAGGTGGGCTCCAACACCTTCCACGACCTGCAGGTGCGTTACAGCCTGCCGTGGGATGGCACCGTGTCGCTGGGCGTGAACAACGTGTTCAACCACCAGGGTCCGATCATGTACAGCCAGCCGAACAGCAGCTTCACCTACTACGGTGGCTTCGACATCGGCCGCTTCATGTACATGAAGTACCAGCAGCGCTTCTAAGCCTGCAACCGCGTTCCCGCCACGGCCATCCCTCTCTCCTGGCCGTGGACGGAAGCAGAACGGCGCCCCTCGGGGCGCCGTTCTTTTTTGGGTGGAAGCGGGTCGGATCCCTTCGCCCTGCGAAGGGCTCCGACCCCACGCGACGGATAGAACAGGGTCAGAGCCCTCCGCGTTGCGGAGGGATCCGACCCCGCAGCCCCGCCGGCGCTAGCGCTTGGCGCGCATCGTGCGGATGTTGTCGCCGACGAACAGGATCAGGCCGGCCCAGATCGCGGCAAAACCGATCGCCTTGGCGGTATCGAACGCTTCGTGGAAGAAGAACACGCCCAGCAGCAGCTGCAGGCTCGGTGCGATGTACTGCAGGATGCCGACCAGCGACAGCGGAATGCGCTTCACGCCGTAGGCAAAGCCGATAAGCGGTACGGCGGTGACTGCGCCACCGAAGATCAGCAGCAGGTCGTTGCGCCAGCCCCAGCCATGGAAGAACGCACCGCCATGGCCGTTTTCGGCCCAGATCGCGAAGGCCAGCGCCGGCAGGAACAGGTACATGCTTTCCACGCCCAGGCCGGCCACCGGGTCGACCGAGACCAGCTTGCGCAACAGCCCATACAGGCCGAACGAACAAGCCAGGCCGAGCGCGATCCACGGCGGTGTGCCGGCGTCGATGGTCAGCCAGGCCACGCCCACCGCCGCCATCGCCACCGCCACCCATTGCAGGCGGCGCAGGCGTTCCTTCAGCACCAGCACGCCCAGCAGCACGTTCACCAGCGGGTTGATGAAGTAGCCCAGGCTGGTCTCGATGACATGGCCGGCGTTGACCGCCCAGATGTACAGGCCCCAGTTGAAGGCGATGGTCAGGCTCGACACCAGCAGGATCGGCAGCGCGCGCGGCTGCGCGGCGATCTTCTGCCACCAGCCCAGGCGCGAGCTGATCAGCAGCCAGCCCAGCACCAGCACGGTGCTCCAGATGATGCGGTGGGCGATGATCTGGAACGAAGGCACCTCGTTGAGCAGGTGCCAGTACACCGGCACCAGGCCCCAGATCACGAAGGTGGACGCGGTGACCAGCAGGCCCCGGCGTTGTTCTTTCTCGTCCATGCTCATCTCTTTCGCGTCCTTGCCATCGTCAGTACCACCACACCCAGGAGAATCACCGCCATCGCCAGCAGGTCGCGCCAGCCGAAACGCTCACCGTTGAGCAGCGCGCCGAGCAGCACCGCGATCACCGGATTGACGTACGCATAGCTGCCGGCCAGCGCCGGGCGCACGTTCTGCAGCAGCCACACGTAGGCAGTGAACGCGACGATGGAGCCGAACACGCACAGGTACGCCATCGCCAGCAGGCCACCGGTATCGGGCAGCGTGCTCGGGCGCTCGCCGACCGCCAGGCCGATCAGCACCAGCAGCACGCCACCGCAGATCATCTGCCCGGCCGCGGTCATGAACGGGCCCGGCAGGTCCAGCCCGCGTGCCCACACCGAACCGAAGGCCCAGCCGATCGGCGCGATCAGCAGCAGCACCAGCCCGGTCGGCGAGGCGGTCAGGCTGCTGCCGGCATTGAGCCAGACCACACCGAGGAAGCCGATGGCGATGCCCAGCCACTCACCGCGGCTGGCATGCTGCCCGCGCAGCGCCGAGAACAGCGCCATCCACAGCGGCACCGAGGCCACCGCGGTGGCGGCCAGGCCCGAGGACACCTCACGCTCGGCCAGCACCACCATGCCGTTGCCCAGCACCAGCATGGTCACGCCCATGATGACCAGGTTGCGCCATTGCCGCAGGGTCGGGTTCGGCAGCTTCCAGAACAGGCGCAGCGCCAGGAACATCAGGCCGCCGGCAATGATGAAGCGGCTGCCGGAGACCATCGTCAGCGGCAGTGCGCCGCCGTGCAGGGCCTTGGCGATGCCCAGGTAGGTCGAGCCCCAGACCACGTAGACCAGCAGCAGTGCCAGCGCGACAAGGCCACCCCGGGGGGCAGCCGCAGACGAAGAGGGGGGAACCGACATGACACACCAGGGAGCCGGGGGAAGGCGGATTCTAGGACGTTTTGAGTATGGTCCGGGACCCCATGCGGTGGCACGCTGTCATCCATCCATGCACCCTGCTCTGGTCTGCTACCCCGTGTTGACGGTCGATGCAGTACCAAGAGGGCTGCCCGGCCGCGCCGCCCCAAGGCCGGGCGCCGTTTTCCCTGCGCACGGACGCGCCGCATCGAGGATTCCCACCCAGATGAGCACCACGCCCCAACCTGCTGTCCCCGCGAACGACCGCGCCGCCCTGCGGCGGTCGATCTCCAACACCCTCAAAGGCTCCGCCGGCAACCTGGTGGAGTGGTACGACGTCTACGTGTACTCGGTGTTCGCCGTGTACTTCGAATCGCAGTTCTTCTCGCCCGACGACAAGAACTCCACGATGTACGTGTGGGCGATCTTCGCCGCGACCTTCCTGATGCGCCCGATCGGCGCCTGGTTCTTCGGCCGCTTCGCCGACCGCCATGGCCGCCGCCTGGCGCTGACCGTCTCGGTCACGTTGATGGCGCTGTGCTCGTTCCTGATCGCCATCACCCCCACCGCCGCCAGCATCGGCATCTGGGCCGCGGTCATCCTGCTGTTCGCACGGCTGCTGCAGGGCTTCGCCACCGGTGGCGAGTACGGCGCCAGCGCCACCTACATGTCCGAAGCCGCCATTCCCGGCCGCCGCGGCTTCCTGTCGTCCTTCCACTACGTCACCCTGGTTGGCGGCCACGTGCTGGCCCAGCTGACCCTGCTGCTGATGCTGACCTTCTGGGGCAAGCCGGAAATCTCCGAGTGGGGCTGGCGCATCGCCTTCGGCATCGGCGGCATCGCCGCGGTGGTGGTGTTCTGGCTGCGCCGTGGCATGGACGAGTCGCTGTCGGAGTCGTCCATCGAGGCCGCGCGCGAGGGCAAGGCGCAGAAGTCCGGCTCGATGTACGAGCTGTTCGTGCACCAGTGGCGACCGCTGCTGCTGTGCTTCCTGATCACCGCCGGCGGCACCGTGGCCTTCTACACCTACTCGGTGAACGGCCCGAAGATGATCCAGAGCGCCTTCGCCGGCAACGATCCGATGACCGGCACCCTGATCAACCTGGGCGTGCTGGCCTTCCTGATGGTGCTGCAGCCGGTCGGTGGCTGGCTGTCGGACATCATCGGCCGCAAGACCCTGCTGGTGTTCTTCGGCGTCGGCGGCGTGCTGTACAGCTGGTACCTGATCACCCAGCTGCCGCACCAGCATGACGCCACCCTTGCCTTCCTGACCCTGGCGCTGGCGTTCGTCATCCTCACCGGCTACACCTCCATCAACGCGGTGGTGAAGGCCGAGCTGTTCCCCACCCACGTGCGTGCACTGGGCGTGGGCCTGGGCTATGCGCTGGCCAACTCGCTGTTCGGTGGCACCGCCCCGCTGCTGTACCAGGGCGCGCTGAAGACCGGCCACGTCGATTGGTTCGCCCTCTACGTGACTGCCACGATCGCGGTATCGTTGGTGGTCTATGTGTTCTTCCTCACCAACAAGGGCCCGAACTGGCTCGACGGCACCCGCAAGTAAACGCGTTGCCCTGATCGCGGCCACCGGTGCAATGCCGGTGGCCGCTGCGTCTCCCGCTCCTCCACTGATGTGGATCGCGGTGACGCTGGCCGCAGCCACGGCACTGGCCTGGCTGCTGCGCCGCCCCAGCGCACAGGCCGCATGGCCACGCATCGGTTTCGGGATCGCCCTGCTGCTGTTCTGCGCCGCACTGGCGCTGCAGCTGGCAGTGGACCTGGGCAGCGGCCACAGCTCGCTGCAACTGCGCCTGCATCGCGGCGTCAACGGCGGATCGCTGGTCGGCCTGCGCACGATGGTGGCGTGCTATCTGGCAGCGCTAGCCGCCAGCGGCTGGGGCGCCTGGAAGCTGCTGCGCCGGCGCTGACGAACACCCGGTCGTGCCGGCCGCTGGCCGACACCTCCACATTCCTTTGGTAGTGCCGGCCGCTGGCCGGCAACCTCATGAACCTCCGGAAAGAGCAGGCAGTTGCCGGCCAGCGGCCGGCACTACCTCAGCGGCGGGCCGCTTCGCTCTTGTCGCGCGCGCCGCGGAACTCCGATTCCTTTTCCCACGTCGGCCAGCGGCGGCTGTTGGCCAGCTCCGCGCCCAGATCGTAGACCAGCAGGGTATCGGCAGCGTGGCCGCTCGGGTCCCAGCGCGGCGTCCAGGCATCGCAGGCCTGGTGGTAGCAATCGGCGAAGTACTTCTCGCGCAGCGCGCGGCCGGCTTCAACCCCACCGTCCAGCTTGTCCAGGCCCGGGCCGATGGTGATTGCCGGCACGCCCAGGCGGGCGAAGGCGAAGTGGTCAGCGCGGTAGAAGAAGCCCGCTTCCAGGTTCGGGTCCGGGCTGTAGCTGCGGCCACGGGCCTTGGCCACGCGTTCCAGGTCGCCTTCCAGCGAGACCCGGCCCTTGCCCCACGACGCGATGTCGCGGGTCGGGCCATCCGGGCTGAACATCTCGATGTTCAGCACCGCGGCGGTCTTGTCCAGCGGCGCCAGCGGGTGCGCGGCGTAGTAGCTGGCGCCCAGCAGGCCCTTCTCTTCGGCGGTCAGCGCCACGAAGTACAGCGTGCGCTGCGGCTGCGGGCCGGCGGCGAACACCCGGCCCAGTTCCAGCACCGTGGCCACGCCGGTGGCGTTGTCGATCGCACCGCGGCGGATGCGGTCGCCCTTGGCGTCGGGCTGGCCGATGCCGAACGCATCCCAGTGCGCAGAGAAGATCACCGCCTCGTCGCCATGCTCGCCACCGGGCAGCTTGGCCACCACGTTGCGGGTCACCACCTGCTCGCGCTTCAGCGCGAAGTCCACGCTCAGCTTGGCGTTGTCCAGTGCCACAGGACGGAAGTCGGCGCGCATCGCCTTGCGCTTCTCGGCATCGAAGTCGAGGCCGGCGTCGGCGAAAATCGCCTCGGCCAGCTCGCGCTGCATCCAGCCACGCAGCGGCGTGTGCTGCGCCATCGCCTCGTCCTGGCCGCGCTCGATGTCGAACAGCGGCGATGTGCCCGAGCTCTTCACCGTGGCCCAGCCGTAGGCGGCCGGCGCGGTCTCGTGCACGATCAGCACGCCTTCGGCGCCACGGCGTGCGGCTTCCTCGAACTTGTAGGTCCAGCGACCGTAGTAGGTCACCGCCTTGCCGTCAAACGCGCCCGGCGCATCGGCCTCGAAATCAGCATCGTTGATCAGCACCACGGCGATCTTGCCGTGCAGGTCCACGTCCTTGTAGTCGTTCCACTGGCGTTCCGGCGCATCGATGCCATAGCCGACGAACACCAGCGGCGCATTCCTGATCTGCACGCGCTTGCGCGGCTGCAGGCTCTGCAGGGTCACGTCCACGCCATTGGCCAGCGCACGCTTGCCCTGCTTCAGCGACAGGCTGGCCTTGGCCGGGCCGTCCAGCTGCGCGCGCACCAACGGGACCGGCTGCACCCAGCTGCCATCCACGCCGCCGGGCTGCAGGCCGTAGCTGCGGAACTGCTCGATCAGGTACTGCACCGTGCGCTCTTCACCCTCGGTGGCCGGCGCGCGGCCCTCGAATTCATCCGACGCCAGAACGCGCACATGGCGCGACAGCGCCTGCGGATCGATGCCGCCACCCGGCAGGTCGTTGGCCGCATGGGCAAGGCCACCGACGAACAGGCAGGACGACAGCAGCAACACGCGCATCGGATTCACGGCAGTACCACGGCTAGCTTGGAAGTCACCAGAGTGTAACGTGGTCGTGACATCACGGCGCGGCTTGGGCCCGCGTCATCCACGCAGGGCGTGGATCTACCTGCTGATGCGATCCAGCCAGCAGGCCAGGCCCTGTGCGTTGAGCTCGATATCCATCGCCAGCACGGTGGTCACTGCCGCATCGTCCAGCGCACAGCCATGCAGCTGTGCACGTTCCAGATACAGCGCCTGCAACGCGGCCAACAGGCAACGATGGCGGTCCGGTCGACCGTCGCACTGGCGGCCAATGGCGGCCATCGCATCGATCTGCTCGAACAGGTCGCCGGCCAGTTTCTCCACCTGTTCCACACGACCGTAGTGGGTCAGGTACATCGCCTGCGGGCCGTAGCCCAGCATGCGCTGGATCGAGGCCTTCATCGCCTCCGGGTCGAACTGCACCGGCGAGGAGGTCGGGAAGATGAAAGCGCCCTGCGCGCTGTCCAGCTCGCGGTAGGAGATACCGAAGGTATCGCCGGTGAACCAGCTGCGGCTGCGCGCATCCCACACGCAATAATGGTGCAGCGCGTGACCCGGCGTGTGCAGCAGCACCAGCTCGCGGCCGGCCAGATGGATGCGGTGGCCGTCTTCGGCCACCACCACGCGCGACTCCGGAATCGCCTCGATGCGGCCATAGCTGCGCGCGATCTCGTCGGCGCCATACACCGCCGTGGCACCGGCGATCAGCCGGGTCGGGTCGATCATGTGCGGCGCACCGCGCGGGTGCAGCACCGCCTTTGCGTTGGGCAGCTGCTGCATCAGCAGGCCGGCGCCGCCGGCGTGGTCCAGGTGCACGTGCGTGAGCAGCAACCAGTCCACCGCTTCCACGCCCAGGCCGGCATCCGCCAGCGCCTGCAGCATCGCCGGCACCGACAGGCCGGTGCCGCAGTCGACAAACGCGGCGCGGCCGTTTTCAACGATCAGGTAAGCCGCGTCGAAGTCCCGGCGCTGGAAGCCGGTATCGATGGTGTGGATGCTGGGGTCGGCGGTCATCGGCACGCACCTGGCAGGATCGGGAACAGACGCCCATGGTAGGCGCGCAGGCGGCCCGGGTTCGATGCGGCTTTGGTCGGAGTCCAGATTCCGTAGAGCCGAGCCCATGCTCGGCTGCCTTTCTGCCAGACATCAGCCGAGCATGGGCTCGGCTCTACAGAGGGCGCGTGCAGTCGAGCATGGCTCGACTCTACAAAGGCGGAGTTACCGGTCCAGCCAGCGCGGTCGCAGCAGCAACGCCAGCACCAGCACCGCCAGGAACGCGCCGTAGGCGTACAGCACCGCCAGCACCTGCGGCCAGATCGGGCCGGCGCCGGGTTGCACCACGCCGATGCGGTGGCCCCACAGCATCGACACGATGCTCAGCGCGAACGCCAATACCAGGGTGGTGCCGTCGAACAGGCGCCGCCGCGCGCTGCGCGGCTGGC
This sequence comes from Stenotrophomonas sp. YJH_SMC_110, assembly GCF_059369255.1. Lineage (NCBI taxonomy): Bacteria > Pseudomonadati > Pseudomonadota > Gammaproteobacteria > Lysobacterales > Lysobacteraceae > Stenotrophomonas > Stenotrophomonas sp. YJH_SMC_110. The sequence continues at coordinate 61,091 of NZ_JCAFSM010000008.1, forward strand.
GCGGAAACAGCCAGTACAGGCTGCCCAGCAGCAGGAACCAGGGCAGGAACAGCAGCAGCGACAACCAGGCCATCGCAGACTCCATGTCATTGCGCCGGCGGCGCGTGGACATCATGCCATGGGTGCTGTGCCACGGTCGTGCCGGCGGGGGCGTCCCTGTAGAGCCGAGCCCATGCTCGGCTGCGTTGCTACCCAGCCGAGCACGGGCTCGGCTCTACAGGGGCGGAGCAAAGTCGAGCATGGCTTGACTCTACAAAGGGCAGGCAGGCCCGGCGATCAGGCCGCTTCGCGCAGCACGGCCAGCGCGGCCAGCACGGCGTCCACCTCGGCGTCCAGCTTGAACAGCTCGCTCTGCAGCTGGTCGCCCTGCTCGGCCTGCTTGATCACGGCAATCAGCTGGCCGGCATCACGCGGCGAATCGAAGCCTTCGCTCTGGATCAGCAGCGTGCCGTCGCCGGCGGTCAGCTTGAAGTAGAACCGGCCGTCCTTCTCGCGGTACTGCTTGAACTGCGGCGGCGCCACGCGGGCCACGCCGGCATCTTCGCTGGCGATGTTGCCCGCCGTGGACAGGTCGCGCAGGCCCACGGCGTGGCGCAGTTCTTCCAGCAGCGGTGCCGCCAACTGCTCGCGCAGCTGCTGCCCACGGCGCTTGAGCAGCGCTTCGATCTTCTCCGGCTCGGCCATCAGCGCGTTGTAGCGCTCGCGCAGCGGCGACAGTTCACTGTCGATGCGCTCGAACAGCTGCTGCTTGGCGTCGCCCCAGCTGATGCCGGCAGCGAACGCCTTGGCGAACTCTGCGGTCTGTTCCGGCGTGGCGAACGCCTGGTACATCTGGAACAGCGCCGAGCCTTCGGTGTCCTTCGGCTCACCCGGTGCGCGCGAGTCGGTCAGGATAGAGAACACCAGCTTCTTCAGCTCCTCGCGCGGCACGAACAGCGGAATGGTGTTGTGGTAGCTCTTGCTCATCTTGCGGCCATCCAGGCCGGCCAGCGTCGCCACCTGCTCATCGATCACCACGTCCGGCAGCGGGAAGTACTCCTTGCCGTACACGTGGTTGAAGCGCTGGGCGAAATCGCGCGCCATCTCGATGTGCTGGATCTGGTCACGGCCCACCGGCACCTGGTTGGCCTTGAAGATCAGGATGTCGGCGGCCATCAGCACCGGGTACATGAACAGGCCGGCGCTGACGCCTGCGTCCTCGTCCACGCCTTCCTCGCGGTTCTTGTCCACTGCCGCCTTGTAGGCGTGCGCCCGGTTGAGGATGCCCTTGCTGGCGATGGCGGTCAGGAACCACATCAGCTCGGTGGTCTCGCGGATGTCGCTCTGGCGGTAGAACCACACGTGTTCCGGGTCCAGGCCGCAGGCCAGCCAGCTGGCCGCGATCTCCAGGGTCGCGCGCTGGGTGCGCTGCGGGTCCTGCGACTTGATCAGGCTGTGCAGGTCGGCCAGGAAGAAGAAGCTCTCGATCCCCGGCGCGCGGCTGGCGGCGATGGCCGGACGGATGGCGCCAACGTAGTTGCCCAGGTGGGGCGTGCCGGAGGGGGTGATGCCGGTAAGGACTCGGGTCGTCATGACTGCGTGGGGTAACCTTCGATGAACGGGGCCAGTTTACCTTGCACGCCACCAACCCCGTCAGGGCCTGCGGTGCGTTCATTCACCCAACCCCGCTGGAGACGCCCGATGAAACGCCTGCTGCCCCTGCTGCTGATCCTGCCCCTAGCCGGCTTCCGCCCGGCGCCGCCTCCGCCACCGGCCTACGAAGGCGGCCCGGTGCGCATGACCCTGGTCGACCGCGACCGTGGCACCGAACTGCGCAGCTACCCCGCCGAAGGCCAGCGCTGGGTGGCCGGCGAGCGCGGCCACCGCTACGCCGTGCGTCTGTACAACGACAGCCCGCGCCGGGTGCTGGTGGTGCTGTCGGTGGACGGCGTCAACGCCATCTCCGGCGAGGATGCCGATCCCTCGCAGACCGGCTACGTGCTCACCCCCGGCCAGCGCGCCGACATCACCGGCTGGCGCAAGAGCCAGGACGAAGTGGCGCAGTTCGTGTTCAGCAGCCCCAGCGGCAGCTATGCCAGCCGCACCGGCCGCCCGGACAACATCGGCGTTGTGGGCGTGGCGGTGTTCGAAGAGGCACGTCGCTGGCGCCCCGAGCCGATCCTGCGCCGTGGCCTGCCGCTGCCGGCCCCGGCGGCCGAAGCGGCGGCCGATGCCAGTGCCAGTGCCAGTGCCAATGCCAGCCGCATCGAAGGCTACGCCAGCAAGTCGCAGGCCTCAGCGCTGGGTACCGGCCATGGTGCGCGCGAGCAGTCCTCGGTGCGCGATACCGACTTCGAGCGCGCCAGCCGCAGCCCCGCACAGGTATTGCAGCTGCGCTACGACAGCGCCCGCAACCTGCGTGCGCGCGGCATCCTGGTGGATTCGCCCTCGCGCCTGCCGCGCGAACCGCAGGCGTTCCCCAACCGCTACGTGCCGGACCCGCCGGCGCGCTGATCGTCCGGCGCAGACAACACGACGCCCGCAACCTCACGGTGCGGGCGTCGTGTTGTGGGGGAAACCGAAGCGCTTACTTGTAGTCCGGGTAGTCCTTGCTCACCGCGTCCTGGAACTCGCGCACTTCCTTCTCCGCGCGGTCCTTGGCCCAGCCATAACGTTCCTGCAGGCGGCCGGCCAGATACTCGGCATTGCCTTCGGCCACATCGAAATCGTCGTTGGTCAGATCGCCCCACTTGGCCTGGGCCTTGCCCTTCAGCTGCGACCACTTGCCGGAAATGATGTCTTTGTTCATTGCTGGGAGTCCTTGGTTGCAACGGCGTTCTTACCGTGGCTCCAGCTTCGCGCAGCGGCTGTTGAGTACCGGTCAACCGGCAATGAAATACATGCTCACCTGCTTGAATGGTTCACTCCGCTTCGACGGCCATGCGGCAAACAGCGCGCACAAAAAAGGCCGGGAAGATTCCCGGCCTTTTCGCTTCCAATCCGCGCCGGGCTCACTTGCCCTTGGCGGCGTCCTCAACTTTTTCACCGGCCTTCTGCACGTCCTTGCCGGCACCGGCAACGGTATTGCAACCGGCCAGCAGGGCCACCGAGAACATCGACAACAGCATCAGGGCAACTACGCGCTTCATGGGCTTCTCCTTGGGTTCGCCGCTACACCGCTTCATTCGCGGATGGGGTTCTGTCGCTCGGCGGGAGGGCACACTGCCACCGCCGCCGCGTGACGTGCAATCTGGCGGCAGCGGCGTGGAGCGGGTGTGAACGGATCGGCGATCCGTTCAGGCCAGGCCCTCAGTCGCGCATCAGGGTGGACTTGCCGAACAGGCTTTCGACCAGGTCCACGGCCAGTTCGGCGGTGGCATTCTGCTTGTCCAGCAAGGGGTTGAGCTCGACGATGTCCAGCGATCCCATGCGCCCGGTGTCGGCGATCATCTCCATCACCAGCTGCGCCTCGCGGTAGTTCACCCCACCCGGCACCGTGGTGCCCACGCCCGGCGCGATGCTCGGGTCGAGGAAGTCCACGTCGAAGCTGACATGCAGGTGGGTGTTCTCATCGATGCCGGCCAGCGCCGCCTCCACCGCGCGCTTCATGCCGTTCTCATCGATGTAGCGCATGTCGTACACATCCACCTTGTGGGTCTTGATCAGGCGCTTCTCCTCCGGGTCCACCGAGCGGATGCCGATCTGGTGCATCTGCGCCGGGGTGATCGCCGGTGCGCTGCCGCCCAGGTGGGTCAGCGCCTCCGGGCCGAGGCCGCACAGGCAGGCCACCGGCATGCCGTGGATGTTGCCCGACGGGGTGACATCGCTGGTGTTGAAATCCGAGTGCGCATCCAGCCACAGCACGCGCAGGGTCTTGCCCTGCTCGCGGCACCAGCGCGCGACGGCGGTGATCGAACCGATCCCCAGGCAGTGGTCGCCGCCGAGCATGATGGGCATGCGGCCGGCCTGCAGCTCGGCGTAGCTGGCTTCCATCAGTGCATGGTTCCACGCCACCACTTCATCCAGATGGCGGTAGCCTTCCACCGGCGCGGTCCACGGGTTGCGCGGGCCATCCAGATTGCCCACGTCACGGACGTCCACACCACGTGCTTCCAGCGCCTCCGGCAGGCCCGCCACGCGCAGCGCCTCCGGCCCCAGCCGTGCACCGCGATGGCCCGCACCGACATCGGTGGGAACGCCAATCAGGGATACGGAGATGGGATGGGCCATGGGTGCCTCCTGCGGTGGGAAAAAAGAAGCACAGTCTAGCCAGAGCTGTGTGACACCACTCGCGGCGGTGCAGCAGGGCAATACCCGGATCGCCGCGAGCACAAAGGCGCCCCCGTCAGGGATTCCAGCGCTGAGCGGTCAGGAACCCGCCCTTCCTTGATCCACTTCACACCCGAGTCGGCATCGCCTCTTACCCACGGCGGTCCTTGTGTCCACCCTGCGTCGGCACCCGGACGGTGCGGCTTCATTTCCCCAACCCTGGAGAACGACGCACATGAAACATGCACTCAATGGATTTGCGGTACTGGCAATTGCCCTGGGCGGACTGTTTCCGGCAGCTGCCAATGCCTCCTCGCAACGCATCACGCATACGGTGACCACCGACGCGTATCCCATGCAGACGGCGAGCGCACGCCAGGTGCTCGACTGGGTGGCGCAGCGGGTAAAGCCGTCGTTCGCCCCGCAGGGCTACGGCAACGTACAGGTGGAACGGCGTGCATTCTCGGTGGGGCGCGCGTCTGCACGCGCGGATGAATCGATTCCGGGAAAGCTGCCGGAGCAGGGCATTCCCGGTGAGATCTACCGGGTGGAAAACCTGCTTCCCGACGGCTCCCTGCAGACGTGGGAATTCACCTGGGTGGAACCCTCGTCCGGCCATGGCGGCGGCTGGGATGTCACCGGGTACACCTACAAGAAGGGCAATGACCCGGTAAACCCGCGCTGACCTCCGTCCTGGCGTGCCGCAGCGGTGCAGCAGTGAAACGGCATGGCATGATGCCGCACGGACCTGCCGCCTTTCATGGAAGATTGTGATGTCGCCCTTTATCAACACCACCTGGCCACGCTTCTTCATCGTCGCGCTGCCCATCGCCTTTTTTTGCGGTTCTGTTGAACAGCTTGATCGATGCGTCGCCGAACGGCTGGCTGATGCAGGCGGCGCTGCTGCTGACGCCATTCTCGCTTCTGCTGTTCTTGGCGTTCGGTTGGCAGCGTCTGCGCAAGGCGCACGCTGAGTATCCGATTCTGACAAGCGAACTGGACCGCATGTTGGCGGCGTTGATCGGCAACGTTAAGGTGGCCGCGGCGTGGTTCGGCCTGACCGTCATTGGTGTGTTCACCCTGATACTGGCATGGGTGCTGCTGCGAACACCAGGCGGCTGACGGAGGCCCCCGCCCACGGCGAACTCAACCGCCGCGGCGACGAACCGGCGTCAGGCTCTGCACCTGGCCGTTGTTGCGCATCATGCACAAGAAGCGGCCATCGGGGTAATCGATGATCAGTTCCTGGTAGTCGCTACCCACCGGCATCTGGGTCACCAGCGTGCCCTGCGCGCCCTTGCGCAAATTGCAGGAGCCCAGCGCGGTATCACCCGCCGGCGCGCTGTACGCCACCTTGGACACATTGCGGAACACCGCCCGGCACCCGCCGTTCACCCATACCGAGTGCCGCGACAGGCCCCAGTTCTGCCCTTGTTCGCAGTGGGTGTGGCTCAGCTGGCGCACCACCTCCACGTTGCCGCGCGTATCAATGTCGCACGACACCTGCTGCTGGTCGGTGGATTCGCAGGTCACCTCGCGCGGCAGCGCCGCATCGCTGTCGTCATCGTGGCGACGGCGATCGCGATGCTCTTCCCGCGCCGGCGTTCCGCTGGCACTGACCTGGCAGATGCCGTTGGCGCCGCCACGGCCGGTGTAGCTGATCTGCGGCGTGCCATCCTCGCTGCTGCTGATCGACAACGTGATGCCGCTATTGGCATCGCGTGCTTCGACGTAGCGGTCGTTGAAGCGCTTGAGCGCCGCCTCGCGGCCCTGCACGTAGACGGGGCCGCCTTCGTCGGCGTGCACATCGATACCGCCCGGGCAGCTGGCGTTGAAGAACGGCACCGCGGCCATGGCCGGGGCCACGAAAGCGGTGGACACCAGTGCGACGGTGAGCGACAGGGCATGGCGACGCATGTGCGGATCCCGAAGGGGCCCAGGTGGGCGTGTAGCCGCAGTATGCGGTGGGCGCTGCGGGCGGTCCGTGAGGAATATCAAGATCCGGGTAGCGCGCGTGGGGATTCACGCCTGGTATCGTTGCCTTGGTGCCTTACCGAGGCTGTTAAGCCAGCTTTACGTCGCACGCTACTGTAAGCCGTGCGGCAACAGTGGCGCGGCCCGGATGGCCGATGATGACGCCACTGCGCGATATGTCGCTTCTGGCATTGCGATGCTCGAAACAGGCCAAACGCGATAACTCATTTTTCCTTTCAGATCACCCGATGCCATCGAAACAAACGACTGGCAGGCGGGGATTTCGCGTGCGCATGATGAATCGCCACCTGCAAAAGGTGGTGGGGACTTCCAAGCCCGTGTTGTCAACGATGTATACGCTTGCCAGCCGGCGTCGTCCTTTCAGGGGCGGCGCCGGCTGGCAATCCGTTAGCCGATCGACGGCGGGCGGTGCGTGGGGGCCTCGTGCCCGCCGATTCGTTGACCCGGTCTTGGAAGCCACGCATCGCCCGCCACCCTATCGTGGCGGCACCTCTGTTCCTGACGAGGATGCCCGCATGTCCAGAACCCACACCCCTACCTGACCGCCACCTTGGGCGAGGCCGCCCTGCGCCTGCCACCCGAACTGGCGCAGCCGTTGGAAGCCGCTTTCGCCGCCGCCAACGAGGCGCCCGCGCCGATCAACCTGCCCGGCTGCCTGCAGCGCATCCGCGCCGGTGATGCCGCCGATGGACACCCGTGGACGGGGCCCGCCAGCACACCCGGCCAGGCCGTGGCCGCCGCTCGCCGGGACCGCGCTGCGGTGGGTCTGGTGTCGTTGTTGGAGCTATATCACGCCGCCGAACGCGTGCGCGTGGACGGGGAAGAGAAGGACGATATCGGCGATGGCACGCGCGAAGGACTGATGCTGGCCTGCCGGGGGCTGGCGGAGTATGTGGCGTTGCAGGTGGGCGGGGCTCAATAATGCGGAACGTTGGCATCCCCAACGCACAGGTTCAACACGTCGCAACCCCGGCCAACGAATCAGGCAGACCTGCTGCTGGAATGAGCACACCCTACCCAAACCTGAAACCTGTCCTCGTTGAGCTGCGGCTGGACGAAGTGGATTCGCGCGGCGGCGCTGTTGCCGAGATGATCGCCTCCACCGCACGCCCCATGGCGCTTTCCATAATCCCTGAACTCATGTGGTACAGCTTCGTGCTGAATGACCGCGATATCACCCTCATCATGCCTGGAACGCGGGCACACTGCACAATCTCCTTCATCAACCATGACGGTGCGAAAGAGGTATTCCCCTGTGGCACGGTGGCCGCCTTCGGAGACGGATCGTCGACAAGAGGGTTGATCCGCATCATTCGGTTTGATTGAGGCTGATCGCACCAGACTTCTTGAGGCGGCGGAAGTGGAGCGCAGTGCTTTTATGCCTCACACGGCACTGGCATGCAGGCGCACACCCAAAGCGCGGGTCACCTTCAGGATGGTGGCGAAATCAGGGCTGCGCTCGCCGGACAGTGCGCGGTAAAGACTCTCGCGCGACAGGCCCGCCGCGCGCGCAGCCTTGCTCATACCCTGAGCGCGCGCGATGTCGCCGAGCGCCTTGGCGATGAACGCGGAATCGCCGTCGCTTTCCTCGATGCAGGCGTCGAGATAGGCTGCCATTTCTTCGGGTGTCCGAAGGTGTTCGGCCACATCAAATGCTTTGAGTTCGACTTTTTTCTTAGTGGCCATGATGGAATAGCTCCAGTACTTCGGTATTGACTCGTTTCGACTACAGCCGGTTCGACGCTCACAGGGCACGTGCAATCACCACTTGGCATGCCACAAGCCGGTCTCAATGTCCGCTTCCGGCCAAGAGCAGACTCTCCCAGCTATCGGATGAGCTCTCGCATCAGGTCACAAAAGGGCTATTCCATCGCCAGGGCCGGAGACCGGACCAGCAAATATCGGACCGGTTCGGCGGCCGAGGCGAGCCTGCCCAATCTGCTTGCATTGCAAGGATCCGGGCAAGAAGCCAATATGCAGAAGTCATCCGAGCAAGGAGCTGAGGACGTGCTGAAGATCCCCAAGAAGGTAATGGAAAGGTGGCCTGCGGCGGTGAAGTCTCTGGTAACAGTAGCGGTATCCCACAAGACGAGAGATGTTTCCGAAGCTGACACGGTAACTCTAGTCAAGGACATGCTCGCCGAGATCTTCGGCTATGACAAATACAACGAGCTGACTGGAGAGCAACAGATAAGGGGTACGTTCTGCGATCTTGCCGTAAAGATCGACGGCAAGATCCGCGTGCTGATCGAGGTGAAAGCTGCGGCGATCGCTCTAAACGAGACTCATCTACGCCAAGCAGTAAATTACGGCGCCCATGAGGGCATCGAGTGGATTGTGCTCACCAATGCACTTGAGTGGCGACTCTACAGGATCAAATTTGGCCAGCCCATTGACTACGAGCTGGTTTCATCTCTGTGCATTGCCGACGTAAACCTAAAGAACGAAGAAGACCAACGCCGACTCTTCCTTCTTTGCAGAGAAGGCATCACATCAGATGCAATGGGCTTGTACCATCAGCACATCTCTGTGCTCAACAAATTCACCGTCGCCCAAGTTGTGCTCGGCGAGCCCGTTGTCTCCGTCATTCGCCGGGAGCTTCGTCGCCTTTTCCCAGAACTTAAGATTGAATCGGAGGCGATTGTTGAACTTCTCAACAATGAAATCCTGAAGCGTGAAGTGCTGGATGGAGAGAAGGTTAAGGACGCCCAACAGCGAATTCGACGAGCGGCGTCTAAGAACGCCAAGGCCCAGGCGAAGAAAGATGCTTCGTCAAGTGCCGCCCCGGCCTCAGTCGAGACATAGGACCGACCGTAGAGCCTTGCTAAGCTCCATTCAGTAGGGTGCGATCGGCTCAGCCAGGCCGATCGCGCGAGATGGAGCTCCCAGCGTTCCCCCAGCCCATAGGCCTCACCGGATTCCAATTGCTCCCATTAGGCCGACAAGCTGGGGAACATAGCTAGAAAGCACGCCACCAGCTGCTCCCTCCAGAACCGCTCGTAGCGATTTCAGAGACTCCTCCACGACTCCCCGCTTGGGAGACTCGGACTGGAGTTGAATCAGAAGCGTGTCAATGTCCACGGCTACTTGAGCCGGGACACCCTCGAATGTGGCGTGATCTTTGATCTGCTCCAAGAGGGATACAAGCTCGTCGCGCCTCTCCATCATCTGGTACGACTGCTGCCCTGCAGACAGCTGCTGAAGCTGGGAGTTGTGCATCGCGCCAATGTTGTTGGTGATGTTTGTAACATGCTGGGCAGCCCTTACATCGGTAGGGCTGAAGCTCATACCGTCACCAACTACTCCTGCGGACTCAAGATCGAGCGCCCACTGGAGAACGCGGTTTCGGACGGTGTCCAAGACACCGTGGAAAACACTTTTAGAGATAAAGAGCGAAGGCTGCATTTTCACTTCCATATGCTTCAGGAAGTAAGCCGTGACCTTTGGTGGAAAGCTGAAGCGAAGCTCGTCCTCCGCTCCTCTGAGAAGCGCCTCCACCTCTGCCACGCTGAATCCCATGGGTAGCCTACAGAACTTCTGCTCCATCTCCGCTGGCATGTTAAAAGGCAAGTAGCCATGATAGTGATTGTGTACCTGAGGGAGCCCACGCAGATCTCTATAGGCAGGCAGCTCAGCATCATCGGTGTAGCCTGAAAGCTCGGCCTTGATCCAAGCGGTGTCCTCACTGATCTTGAGCTTGGTTGACACCACCAACGCCTTTCGAAGCAGGTCACTGACGCCGGTCTTAGGGTCTAGCGCGTCGCGCTGGATTTCCTGCACCAAACTGGACATACATCTCCCAAAATTTGTCTAGTGGGCTCGTTTGCTAGCAGCCACGTCTACGATCAAACCAGCACATGCAAAAAAAGGCTGAAAGCCTCCTGTACCGTAGCCATCCTCTACCCTGCACACATCTTCAGCACCACTGCGAACAATGCGCCGGCTATTACGACTGGCCAGCACCCGGCGTTGGATGAGACAGGCCTGGGAGGAGCGCCCCCGGGGACGGGTGGTCGATGTGGTGGCCTCGGGGGGGGAGTCGTTGACTGGCGCTGCATTCCTCCTACGATCGCTTGATTCCGACTCTGAGATGGCGACGGATTCGGGCTTGGCTGAGGGAGCGGTCCAGGGCTTGGCACCGCTCCGCCCATCCCCTTGATGATGTTGGCATTTGGGCTGTTTGCTTGCGTCGTGACACCCCCCAAGGCAGCTCTAACAGGCTTGCCTGCTACCAGAAGCCGGAACCTTGCATCCTTCTCGACAAGTGTCTGTATCTGACCAGGAGAAGTAATCGTAATCGACAGGTGGGTATAGCTAATCGACCGAGAACTGTTCTTGACGCGAACACTGTTGCTGTAAGGCGGATCAACTAGGCCCATTACCGAAACCCAGCGCCCAACCCAGGATGCATCGGGCATGCCGGTCTTGATGGCGTCTATCCCGTCGGACCAGATCGACAGCTTCACCGCCAGCCCTCGCCAGTCAGCGAAGTTCACGAAGATGTATGGCTTGCCGTTCCTGGCACGGCCACGCCTTACCTCCTGGACGCGCCCGACGAGCTCCACTCGATTGCCGACCTGCAGCAGTACCTGTCCGTAGTTGGCGGCGTCAGCGACCACATAGGGGCCCTGATAGGTTAGTACTCTGGGCGCCGCGCTGATCGAAATCGGCCCCGCCGGTATACCATTCCCCTTAAGGAACTCGGCTAGCGAAGGAACATTCGAAAAGGGAGCTGCAGCAACTTTGGCTAAGTTTTCCACATGAACGCGAGCGCCAGGAATGGCCACAGCACTCTGGAAGGACGTGGATTGGGTCGGGTCCAGAAAATCGTTGCGGCGGAATACGACAGCGCTTGGCTCAGATTTAGTAGACGCCCACATCGTCGGAGCCGCAATTAGAACCTGCAGCGCCACATCCAGCGTCAAGAAGGAGAAACGATCCAACGTGGGACCGAAATCGTTCGCCGAACGCTGCGGGTGCTGGAAGTTGAGCTGGCCCAGCTCGGTCGCCTTTGCTCCCGTAAGTGATTCCACATACAGGCCGTCGTAGTCAATCAGCTGAACAGTGCCGCCATCAGCACTGACCATCAGGTTCTCTGGCTGGATGTCTCCATGAGCAACATTATTCTGCTCTAGGTAAGCAGCCAATGACATCAAAGCAGCCCGCAGCCTAGTCAGCGCCGCCTTGTCAGCGTGCTTCGCCTCAAGAAACTCAGCCAACGTGCTCCCGCTGGCCCACGCCATCTTGACGGTAGGGTAGGTGCCCCCCTGAATCCGGATGCCCGCAGGATTGAACTCAAAATTTAGGAAGTACGGACTATTAAGCTGCTTCAGTCTTGACGAGATCGCCTGATAGCGATGCTCCAGCTCACGAGATTCTTTGTGGAAACAACGCAAAGCATATTTTTTGGAGCCTACCGTCACCTCGTACGTCAGCGCGAACCCGCCGCACAGCGCCAAGGGCAGACCGAGACCAGTGGTTCTCAGCGCACCGCGCTTGAGCTCAGGATCCAGTAGCACCAGCTGAGGGGACTGCAGTGCCTCGTTGTACTGCTCTAAGGACGGGTAGGCCATGGTCAGATCCTCCTCATGACCTGGTAACCGAAGCGATGATCAGTGTTGAGTCATCGCGACGCATTCGGCCCGCGGCACGCTCCTTCTCTACGAGCTCAACAAGCTCATGCGATTCTCGGATACTGCACAAGGATTCCAGTGCTGACGCATCTCCTCTCTCTTGATGGGACAGAAGCCAGGCACCAAGCGCATCGGTCATGCACAGGAGGAACCTGTGCTCTTGCTCCTCATACTCCCATTCGTGCACAGAACAGTGCAGACCGTCCGGCTCGTTCAGATCGATCCTTGTAGACAGCAACGTCGGCCTGTCCAGAAACTGCTCCGAGCTGCCATATGGGACTGATGCCAGCATCTTGTCCCCATCGAGCCATACGGCAAGGCTATCTCCGACGGCGGAGATCCTAACCAAGTTTGATTCAGGGAGGTCCTGAACGACTAGCAGCGTGGCAAAGCTTCCCCGCTGGTATGCGGCTGCCTTTGACCAGGTGAGCTGCTCCGGGTCATGCATAGCCTCGTAGGCCTGCGCACAGGCCCCGACCGCAGCCACCGATAGATCTTCATCAGCCATGCGGTCAACAAGGAGCTGCGCCCAATTGCGGGCGTCAAAAGACTCTGACGCCCCATCGGCCAGAACGATCCTACCCACGTCGGGGACTAGGCGGTAGGCATCCTCATTGTCGCTCGGTGACTCTTCGTGCTTAGCCACCGTCCCCTCAAACAGAACCGACAGGGCCATGATCAGCGCAGCTGCGCGGCCCTCGTACCGATGTCGAAGAAGTCGACGATCTCTGCGATTTCACCATTGAACACGAAGCCCTTCGATTCCATAGTTGCCTTGATACCCTTTTCCTCGGCAACCTTTTGGAGATGCGGAGGCAGAGCACTGGACATCCGGTACAGCAACTTCGCGTAAGAGTCACTCAAGCCAGCGTCGGAACTTGGGAACTTGACCGGATCTCCACCGCTCGTGCTCACATGCAGATTGAACAGCAGCACGCTTCCATCGTTAGTGCTGATCTGCTGCAATTGATGCGCAAGCGACTCGGGATCGCCATCTGTCGACTCACCATCAGTAACGTGAAGTACCGTCGGAGGGTAGCTGTCTGGGTGCGCATCACACCAAGCAGCCAGCTCACCAGCCGCGGCGGTGATTGCGGTGCACATCGGAGTGCCGCCGGAGGCACTGGCCTCAAACCAGACCGGGAACTTGATCGACTGATCGACGAGTCCGCCAGCACCGTCGTCAATGCGCTTGGTTCGGTTCTCCACACGGAGCGGATTGGCTTCAATCTCGGAAATGGGATGGAGAACTGTCGACGCGAGCCCACCGCTCAGGCCATTGCTGGCAGAGGATCCTGAATAGCCCAGGACACCGACCTCGAAGTAGTCCCGGGTGCCTTCGGACTTAGTGCATCGAGTGATCAACGTAGCGAGCGTGCGATTGAGCACGTCCGCAACGAATTGTGCCTTGGATTTGCCGTTCTCCATGTTGTCCTGCATGGAACCGGACTGGTCGACAAGGAAAAGGAAAGCCGTTGGGCTGGTCCTACTAATCTCAGCGGTGTAAGTCATCAATATCCCCTGGAGTCTGAAAGGTGTGAGGCAGTGACGATCTCGACAAAATTAGACCAGATCGCCCCCTCTCCTTATCATGCCGCGCCCGCGCAGAAACCTCCACCAGCGACCTCACGCAGGCGGGTGGGATTTTTCTGACAACCTAGGCAAGGGTCAACTGAGCAACTCTGCCCAAAGCAGTGGGGTCTCCGGCCAGAGACCAAATGCTTGAGCGGGCCAGCGTCGCCGAACTGCCGGGACTGCGTCTAAGGCTCTCTCGCTGGAACACTGAACCCCGGTACGCAGCGCGCAGTCGTGACGATGATCCGGTAGAGCTTTCGCAGGAACATCCGCTTAACTTTTTAATTGACGATGGTGTTCCAGAACTCCATCTCCTCGCCAGCAATTAACTTAGGCAGCTCACATAACACGTGATAGCGAACACCAGACTGTGCGCGGCTCCTGACATGGCGCGGCGACGCTCGACATACCCCATGCCGAAGGTGGTGTAGTCCAGCGCCAGCTGCGAGAACGCCTCGCGGCTCAGCAGCCGGTGCGGTCGGAACGTGCGCACCAGCATGTTGCGTTTGAATGTCAGGCCGCTGTGCAGATACGGGTTGGAGCGCGTGGTGCGCGACAGCCCTTGCAGATCCGTGGACCAAGGATCTGCGCGCGGGCCGTGAAGTGTCTACAGAGCTACCGAGACGAACGAATGCAGGCCCATGGGCGGCCGGTACCGATCAAACCTGAGCAACGACGCCTTCTGGTTTCAGAGTCCGGCACCCCTCTCACGAAATCAGCCCTCGACAGCACCTGGCAACGCCTGATCCGCCCCGCGGTTGCGGAGGACGTGATCGATAAGGACCAGCAGTTCGCGCTCCATGGCTTGAAACATCGGGGAATTACCGACAGCGAGGATAAGAGCGCTGGCGGCCACGTGACCGAGGCCATGCGTCAGCTGTATGACCATTCCGTACCGGTGGTGAAAGCGGCCGTAAAACCAGAAAAGAGGGGCTAATTTTACCGGCAATTTTACCGGTGGATGCTAAAAGGCCAGCGCACCGCGCTGGCCTTTTTCGTTGAAACCCCTAGTTTCAAGGCGTTTCGGCGCTTCCCGAGTGGTGCCGCTTATCCGAATCGAACGGATGACCTACTGTTTACAAGACAGTTGCTCTACCAACTGAGCTAAAGCGGCATGGGTGGTTCACCGGCGGCAGCGCTGCGGTCCGGGGATTCTAGCGCAACCGCGTGCATTCCAGCGACCGGCTCTGTGCCGCCCCGCTGCGCTGCTGGGCCTGGGCCGGCTGCGTGCCCGCCGCCAGCTGCCCTTCCAGCCACCATTGGCCGGCGTCGCCGCTGGCCACCAGGCGCGGCTGGAAGCCGGCGGCCTGCACCGCTGCCATGCGACGCTCGGCGCCTTCGCGGTTGCGGTACTGGCCCAGCGCCACGGCGTTGGCCTCCTCGCCCTGGCTGATGATGTAGTAGTCGCTCAGGCCGGCGGCGACGATGCGTTTCACGGTGGCCTGCGCTTCATCACGATTGGCGGCGGCCGGCAGCATCACCCGGTAACGGGCGCTGCCGCTGGCAGCGGGCTGTTCGCGCAGGCGCACCTGGCTGAGCAGCGTGCCGGCCTTGCCTTGCGCACCGGTCGCGGCAGCGCGGTCGGCGAACGGGCCCAGCGCGACGCAGCGCGGCGGCTCGGCGGCCGCGGGCGGGGTTACGGGCTTTTCCAGTGCCGGAACGGGTGCAGGCGGTGTTGCCGGCTTGGCGGCGGCAGCAACCGGCGTAGCGTCAGCCGTCTGCGGCTTGGGAATTTCCGGCTTGGCCAGCACGGCCGGCGCGGGTGCGGGCGTCGCAGCCACTGCGGTCTTCGCGGCCGGTTCGCGCTCCATCAGCGGTGCGGTCGGGGCGGCGGCGGTGGCCTCGGCTGCGGCATTGGCATCCGCGCCACCGGGCACCCAGCGCAGCTCGGCGACGCCAGCCGGTTGCGGTGCAGGCGCAGGCGGCTGCGGTGCATCGCGCAGCAGCCACCAGCAGGCGACGCCAAGATTGAGAACGGCCAGTACGACGATCAGGGCACGGGTCAGCATGCGCGGATACTAGCCTGCGGGCTGGTGCACCGCCCAGCGGGCGAGACCATCCAGCACCAGCGAGGGGTGGTAGTCGGCACCCGGCAGCAACGGCATCAGTGCCGGTGCGCCGCCACCGTGCACCAGCAGCGAGGGCGCTACGCCCAGCAGCGCGTGCGCCTGCTGCGCACTGCGTTCAATCAGCGCCACCGCAGCGCCATCACAACCGGAGGCCAGCGCATCGGCGGTGTCGTTGGCGAACTCGCTGTAGTCGCCGCCGGTAGCCGGCAGCTGCACGGCGCGGGCGTGCAGCGCTTCGCGCATGGTCGTGGGCGACGCGGAAATGCGGCCACCATGGTGCTGGCCGTCGGCGTCGAGCAGGTCAAGCGTCAGCGCGGTGCCCACGCCGACCACCAGCACCGGGCGCTGTGCCTTTGCGGCAGCCAGCAGGGCCAGGAAGCGGTCGACGCCGAACTTTTCCGGCTTGGCGTAGGCAATGCGCACACCGGCGCATTCGGCGCTGGTGCGCACCACGTGCACGTTTTCAAAGCGGCGTTGCAGCTGGTCAAGCATGGCGCTGGTCAGCGAGGGTGCGGCCACGCTGGCCACGAACGCGGTGGTACCGCTGGGCAGGCTGTGCGGCGGCTGCCCGGCCATGCCTTCGGCGCCATGCGCCCAGGCCTGCACGTCACCGGCACGGTCACCCTGCAACGGCGCGAACTTGAAGCGCGAGTTGCCGAGGTCGAACAACCAATCGCTCATGCTGCCCTCACGCTGACTTCGCCGGCGTGCAGCAGGCGCTCCTGGCCATCGATGCGCACGCGCAATGCGCCGTCATCGGCCAGGCCAAGCGCGGTACCGTGCTGCCACTGCCCGTCCAGTTCCACGCGTACTTCGCGGCCGGCCAGCATGTCGAAGGCGGCGTAGCGCGGCAGGAACGGAGCGAGGCCTTCGCGATCGAATTCCTCCAGCGCCGGCAGCAGACGGGCCAGCACGGCGGCAACGACCACGTTGCGGTCCACCGGCTTCCCGGCCAGGGTGTCCAGGTCCACCCACGGCTGGCTGATCTGCTCGGCGAACGACGGCGGCATGTGCGTGTTGATGCCGATGCCGATCACCGCGCGCGCCGGGCCGGCGTATTCGCCACCGCCCTCTGCGAGCAGGCCGACCAGCTTGCGCTTGCCATCGACGATCAGGTCGTTCGGCCACTTCAGCTGTGCCTGGGCATAGCCCAGGTCGTGCAGCGCTTCAGCCACGGCGATGCCGGCCACCAGGCTCAGCCCGGCCAGGCGGCCGAGGCCACCGGAGTACAGGCGCAGCACCGACAGGTAGATATGCGCGGCCAGCGGCGAGGCCCAGGTGCGGCCACGACGGCCACGGCCACCGGTCTGGCGTTCGGCCAGCAGCACGCTGACCCCGCGCTGGGGCGCGCTGCACCGCAGCAATTCAGCGTTGGTGGAGTCCACCGTCCAGGCCACCTGCAGGTCGTGCAGCAGCGGCAGGACCCCGGCCGGCAGGCCACCACGGATCGCCGCCGGGTCCAGCAGGTCAACCGGGCGGGTCAGGCCATAGCCCTCGCCGGCACGGCCCTCGACATCCACACCGGCGGCCCTAAGCCCTTGAATACGCTTCCAAATAGCCGCACGGGTCTGGCCCAGCTCACGGGCCAGGGCGTCGCCGGACAGGCGACCGGCAGCGAGTTTGGCCAGCAATTGGCGATCGTCCACGGCAGCTTCCACAAAGTCAGGCAGGAATTATGCGGGAAAGCCGCCAGCGACGCCCGCCACGCTGGGTTCCGCGGGGGCTTCCAACGGGGCGCCGGGTTCGGGCTAGAATCGGGAACTCACCCTCCCTTAACGTGGATGTCGTCAATGCGCCGTTATGCCCATTGCCTGATCCTGCTGATGATGCCCTTCGCGGCGTCTGCGACGGCAGCGCTGGACGACAGCCGCGGCGCCTGCGTGTCCTCCAACGGTGATGCCGCCTCGCAGCGCGCGCCGACCGCGACTGCCTCGGCTGCGACCACCAAGCCGACACCGGTACGCCCTGCGGCCAGCAGTGCCACCAGCACCGGGGGCGGCGGCAGCGACGATGACGTGCTGCAGCGCATCCGTGCGCCGAAGTGGCACAGCTACCTGCCGGGAATGTTCCGCTGATCAAGTCGTTGCTGCAGTGGCTGCGGCCTACGCCGCGGCCGATCAACGATGCACTGTGGGAACACGCCTGCCGCCGCGCGGCCTGGCTGGACGGACTGGACGACGAACGCCGCGCGCGCCTGCGCGTACTGGCCACGCGCTTCCTGCACGAGAAGACCATCACCCCGATCGGTGAGCTGCAGCTGCAGGCCGGTGACGGCGTGCTGCTGGCCGCGCTGTGCTGCCTGCCGCTGCTGGCGTTCGGTGAGGTGGGGCTGGAGGGCTGGTCGCAGCTGATCGTCTACCCCGATGCCTTCCGCGTGCACCGCAGCCACATGGATGCGGCTGGCGTGCTGCACGAGTGGGATGACGAGCTGATCGGCGAGTCGTGGGACAGCGGTCCGTTGATCCTGTCCTGGGCCGATGTGCAGGCCGACCTGGCGGCGCCGCACGAGGGCTACTGCGTGGCGGTGCACGAGATGGTGCACAAGCTGGATGCGCTCGATGGTGCGATGGACGGTACGCCGCCGCTGCCGCGCGAATGGCAGCGCGAGTGGGCGGGCACGTTCCAGCGCGCCTACGACGCGTTCTGTGCGCAGGTGGACGCAGGCGAAGAGACGCTGATCGATCCGTATGCGGCCGAGGCGCCGGAAGAGTTCTTCGCGGTGGCCAGCGAGTACCACTTCTCGGCACCGGATCTGCTGCAGCAGGCGTTGCCGGAGGTGGCGGCGCAGCTGCGACGGTTCTACGGCGAGCCGCCCAGGATCGCAATGCGGTAGTGCCGGCCGCTGGCCGGCAACCTCATGATCTTCGATGGCATTGCTTGGTTGCCGGCCAGCGGCCAGCACTACCGATCAACGAGGCTTACGGCCCTGGCGGCAGGCGCACTTCGAAGCGGGCGCCGCCCAGTTCGGCCGAACGGCCCACGGTCAGTTCGCCGCGGTAATCCTTGATCAGGTCCTGCACGATCGACAGGCCGATGCCGTGGCCCTGCACGCGCTCGTCGCCACGCACGCCACGCTGCAGCACCTTGCCGATGTCGTCCGGGGCAATGCCCGGGCCGTCGTCATCCACCGCCAGCAGCAGGCCGGCGCGGCGCGCGTTCGGGGCCGGCAGCGGCTGCGCGGTCAGCAGCACGCGGCGGTTGGCCCACTTGAAGGCGTTCTCCAGCAGGTTGCCGAGCAGTTCCTGCAGGTCGCCCGGTTCGCCGTGGAAGCGTGCGGCCGGATCGATATCGAATTCGCACAGCACGCCCTTGGAAGCGTAGACCTTTTCCAGCCCACGCACGATTTCCTCGGCATTGGACTCGATCGGCAGCGGCGCGGAGAACAGCTTGTGGCCCGACGAGGCCGCGCGTGCCAGCTGGTACGAAACCAGGTTGTTCATGCGCTGCAGCTGCACGTCCAGTTCCTCGCGCAGCGCGCCGTCGCCGGCACCGCTGTCCATCTGCGTGCGCAACACGGCAATCGGCGTTTTCAGGCTGTGCGCCAGGTCGGCCAGGGTGTTGCGCTGGCGCTCGAGGTTCTCGCGCTCGCTTTCGATGAAGGCGTTGATGCTGTCGGTCAGCGGTTCCAGCTCGCGCGGGTGGCGCTCGCTCATGCGCTCGGTCTCGCCGCGCTGCACCTTGGTCAGCTCGGTGATCACCCGGCGCAACGGGCGCAGGCTCCACTGCAGGATGACGGTCTGCAGCAGCAGCAGGATCAGGCCGATGCCGCCCAGGTAGAACCAGACGCGGCCACGGAACACGCGCAGCTGGGCACCCAGCGCGCGCGAGTCTTCCATCACATAGATGGTGTACGGGAATTCGGTGGCAGGATCGGCGTCGGCGCCCCAGACCAGGCCGAGGCCGTAGCGGTACACCGAGCCTTGGCTGCCATCGATCTGGATCATCGGCAGCGGGCCTTCGAACACCTCCTGGCGCGGTGCCAGCAGGCCGCCGCCGACGGTGGGCAGCATCGGGCCTTCAGCGGACATCGAATTGCCCTTGCCGTGCGGCATCACCACCTGCAGGTACAGGCCACTGCCGGGCACGTCGAAGCGGGAATCCGGCGGCTGCTCGCGGATGTACAGCGAGCGGTCGCGGGTGAAGTCGATGCCGGCCGCGTAGGAGGTGGCGTAGTTCTTCAGGCGCTCACGCAGGTTCGCCTTCGCCGTGTCGGCGAAGGCAGCGTCGAGCGCGTAACCGGCCAGGGCCAGGAACGCCACCAGGCCCACGGACGCGGCGAGCATCTGGCGCGCCTGCAGTGAGCGCGGCCGCCAGCGTCGGAAGAACCACAGACGGCCGGACATCGTGTTATCGCCAGGGTGAGCCGGCTCAGCCCTCGTTGCGCGGGATCGCGAAACGGTAGCCGCGACCGCGCACGGTCTCGATCGGCTTCAGTTCGCCATCCGGGTCCAGCTTCTTGCGCAGGCGGCCGATGAACACTTCCAGCACGTTCGAGTCGCGGTCGAAGTCCTGCTGGTAGATGTGCTCGGTGAGGTCGGCCTTGGAGACCAGTTCACCGGCATGCATCATCAGGTACTCCAGCACCTTGTACTCGTAGCTGGTCAGGTCGACATTGCTGCCGGCCACGCTGACGGTCTGGGCGGCGAGGTCCAATGCGACCGGGCCGCATTCCAGGGTCGGCTTGCTCCAGCCGGCGGCGCGGCGCAGCAACGCGTTGACGCGGGCCAGCAGCTCTTCGACGTGGAACGGCTTGACCAGGTAATCGTCGGCACCCTGCTTCAGGCCCTCGACCTTGTCCTGCCAGCTCGAACGCGCGGTCAGGATCAGCACCGGGAACTTCTTGCCTTCATCACGCAGGGCCTTGATCAGCTCCATGCCCGACATCTTGGGCAGGCCGAGGTCGATGATGCCGACATCGAACGGAACTTCGCGCCCCATGTAGAGGCCTTCCTCGCCGTCCTGCGCAGCATCGACGGCAAAGCCTTCGCGCTTGAGCCGGGCTGCCAGGGTCTCACGCAGCGGGGCTTCGTCTTCGACCAGAAGGATACGCATGAACTCTCCCTAGTGTCCTGGGTGTGGCCCGGAGGCCTGTGGGGTACGGGTTGATAGCGACAACTATCCCTGTTCAGGGGTTATCGCCGCGTAGTGATGACATATCCGACCGCGGCGTGCGCGGCTGTGAACGCGACGGGGCGGGGTCGTCCATGTAGCGGACCCGGCCCCGGTCGTCCATGTACTTCACCCGGTTGATATCACGACCATCGAACGGCACGCGCTCGGCACCGAGGATGTGACCACCCGTGGTGCGCTGCACGCGGCGCACGGCATCGGACAGCGAACGCTCGTCGCCACGGTTGCCGCGCTCGCCCCGCTCCATCATCTCCGCACGCCCCTGCTCACCCCGCGGCGGCTGCTGTGCCAGCGCCGACGACAGCGGCACGGCCGACAGGACCACGCAGGTGGCCAGGGCAATGCGGCGATGGAGGGGAGCGGAAGACATCAATGCGATCCTAGCCGAGCACGGCGATTCGTTCAAAAGTCGTAAATCCGGATGCCGGGTTCGGGGCCCGGCGCTTTACAAATCCTTTGCAAATTCTTGGTTTGGGGCAGTGAATCCGGTCTGAACTTTTCCGGCCGCGACCCCACGATGTTCAGCTAGGTGAACATTCGGAACGAATCGCCGCGCCTTGTCAAGTCAGGAATGTGACAGCGGTCACGCTGCGGCGCGATCAGCGTCGCGTTCGGTCGCGGCAAGCGCCTGCTCGACCAGGCTCCAATCGGCGCCCGGGCGGTGTGCGCCCTCGCTCAGCACCTGGCGGAATGCGCGGCCACCGGGCTGGCCATGGAACAGGCCGAGCAGGTGGCGGGTGATGTGCTTCAGCGCCAGGCCTTCGCCCAAGCGCGCTTCCACGTAGGGGCGCAGCGCGCGCAGCAGGTCGCCGCGGGCCTGCAGCGGGGCGCCGGTCTGCAGCGCCTCCAGCTGATGCAGCAGGTAGGGATCGTGGTAGGCCGCGCGGCCCAGCATCACGCCATCGACGTGCGCGGCCTGCGCCTGCACCGCCTCGACGCTGGCCAGGCCGCCGTTGAGTACCACCGGCAGCGCCGGGCGCTCCTGCTTCAGGCGGTAGGCCCAGTCGTACTTCAGCGGCGGAACCTCGCGGTTCTCCTTCGGCGACAGGCCCTTCAGCCACGCGTTGCGCGCGTGCACCACCACCATCGCGGCACCTGCGGCGACCTGGCGGTCGACGAAGGCGGCGAACACGTCGTAGTCGTTGTCCTCGTCCACGCCCAGGCGGCACTTCACCGTCACCGGGATCTCGACGGCATCGACCATCGCCGCCACGCACTCGGCCACGAGCATCGGCTCGCGCATCAGGCAGGCGCCGAAGCGCCCGGCCTGCACGCGGTCGGACGGGCAGCCGCAGTTGAGGTTGACCTCGTCGTAGCCCCAGTCGGCAGCGATGCGCGCAGCCTGCGCCAGCAGCGCGGGATCGCTGCCCCCCAGCTGCAGCGCCAGCGGCTGTTCGCTGCGGTCGAAGCCGAGCAGGCGCGCGCGATCGCCGTGGATGACCGCGTTGGCGTGCACCATTTCCGTGTACAGGCGCACACCCGGTGCCAGCACGCGATGGAACACGCGGCAATGGCGATCGGTCCAGTCCATCATGGGGGCCACGGACAGGCGCAGGGAATCGGCGTAACGGGCGGTGGCGGACGTCATCGGGGTGTTGATCGTGGAGACTGGCATTGCCAGTGAGATCAATAGTTTACACCGGACGGCTGAATGGCGGCGGGTGGCTCCGGGGCTGGCCGCTCGACCGGCCCCGGGGACACCGCGTGGCTTACAACCCGCGGTTGCGAACCTGTTCCTGCTGCTGTTCCTGCGCACGCTGGTTGAACTGACTGTCCAGCGCTTCGCTCTGCCGGCTGCTGGCCTCGACCGAGTGCGACACCGCCTGCTGGCGGTCGACAAAGGTCCGCTGCGCTGCCGGGTCACCCAGCTCGCCCTGCACCGCGAACAGGCCGGTGCCGTCCGGGCGGGCCACGACATGGTCGATCTGGCGCATGCCGGACACCTTGCTTTCGTAGGCCAGCTGGCCAGCCGCTCGTTCGGCTTCCTGCGGGTTGGCGAACAGCGGCTTCAGGCCGGCCTGGGCGCGCTGCTGTTCGAGCGCCTGCAGCTTCTCCAAAGCCTGGCCGAAGCGCGCGTTGTCGGCATGCCCGGCGTCGCGCATGCTGGCCGGCGCTGCAGGTTCGGCCTGGGCCGGTGCCGCCGGCGCGATACCGGCCTTCACCGCGTTGGGGGCATCGACCTGCGCCAGGGTCCTGCGGCCGGCCTTGCCATCGTCGTCCAGGCCATTGTTGGCCTGGAACTGCTTGACCGCTGCAAAGGTGTCCTTGCCATACACGCCATCGGCGTGCAGCGGCTTGCCGTCGGCCCCGGCGTAGCCCAGCGCCGCCAGCTTGCCCTGCAGGGCCTTGACCTCATCGCCGCGCTCGCCCTGCTTCAGCACGCCATCGGCCATCGGCGCCTGCTGTGCACTGCGTGCGGCCTGCGCGGCCTCGGGGCCCTGCGCGTGGACCTTGCCGCCCAGGGTGATGCGGTCGTTGAGCATGTCACCCAGGAACCTGCGGTACTGATCGGGCTCGAGCTCGATATGAGCGTGCACGGCACCCGGGGTACCGGCATCGGACTGGCGGATCAACGGCGCACCGTACTCGACGAAATCACCGGTCTTGTAAGGGGTGGTTCCACGCGCACCGTGCAGCACCTGCCCGACCAGTTCGCGCTGCGGATGCCCGGCCGGATGGCTCCAGATGCTGATCGAATTCCACTTGTCATTGTTGACCTGGACATACCCGGCGACCGGATTGGGAATCATCACCTCCCGACCGCCGCGCGCATTGCTCAGGATCAGATCCTTGTGCACCAGCGGGATGCCGTTGCGATCACCGCGGGTCCGTACCGTTTCCAGTTCGCCCTCGACCATGGCCGACGGGCGGTCAGCCTTGGCGGCATTGCCGGTGCGCACGGCCTCGGCATTGGTGTTGGGGTGATGGATCTTCAGTTCGCGATAGGCATCCTCGCCACTGGTGCCATGGCGCAGTGTGCGGTTGCTGCTGCCGTTGCCAAAGGGTTCGACCACGACGATGCGCTGGCCACCGGGCGCGGCGGCGGCATCGGCTTCCCGCGCAGTCGCGGGTGCGGGTGCCGCAGCAGGAGTGACCGGTGCAGGCGTGGCCGGTGCCACAGGCTGCGCCGGCGTGTGCTCGCGTACCGCCGTATCCAGGGCCTGCAGGGTCTGCCGGCCGGCCTTGCCATCGACGGTCAGCCCATGCGCCTGCTGGAACTCGCGCACTGCATGCTCGGTATTGGCACCGTAGTGGCTATCGGCTGTCAGCGGTTGCCCGTTGCGACCGCTATGGCCGGCCTGGATCAGCTTGGCCTGCAGGGCCTGGACCTCGGTACCACGCTCGCCGGGTGCCAGCACGCCGTCGGCCATCGCCGATGCCGCCGCACGCTGGCCGCGCTGGCCGGGCTCAGGTTCACCGAACACCTGCTGGTAATCCTTGCCCCGGTAAGCCTCGGGGTTGTGGTTGACCTGGTCGTAGCGCGCCAGCCCGACCAGTGCGGTCTTCTCGGTGAGCGCACGATCACGCAGCGAATCCCACAGGGTGGGCGAGCTCTGGAAGTGCACCTGCACATTGGCGTGCTTGTAGTCCTGCACCGCGCGGACGATCTGCTCGTCACTCAGCTCAGTCAGCTTGAAGTCTTCGCCATAGGCCTGCTGCAGGCCCTTCTGGAACACCGACCGGGTCATGCCGCGGTACTGCACCGAGGTGCTCCACAGCGCATCCTGCACGGCCGCACCACGGCCGGAGAGATCGATGCCCACATCCTTCAGGCGGCCCATCTGCACGTCGTAGTACTTGTGCTGGATGAAGTCGTGCTGGTCCCTGGCAAACCCTGCCGGATCGGCGGCCGCCACTTCCTTCCAGCGTTCGGTGAAGGCCGGGGTTCCTGCCTGCAGGCCGTTGAAGCGGTTGCCATAGCGCGAGGCGGCGACGTACTCATCCACGCCGCCAACGTTGGTGGCGTACTGGTAACTGCCATACGACACGCCGCCATGGTCGCCCCTGCCGGTGGAAACGTGGCCGGGGCCGCGACCTCCGGTTTCGAAATGCGCCGACGTCTGGCCGCGATGCCAGTTGTCCATTGCCTGCTTTGCCTGGGTCACAACATCCATTTTCCTGCACTCCTTTGCGGGGGAATTACTTCGAGGTCAGTGCCTGCAGCACGTCGGCACGGTTGGCGGTGCGATTGATCCGGCAGGACTGCGCGTCCAGCATCTGCCCCTGCCCGTCTTCGGCAGGGTTCCAGCTGCAGTAGCGATTGGTATCGGACATGTAGGCGGCCTGCTCGTCCATCAGCCTATCCTTGTCCTTGCCATCGGGACCGTCGACGATCTTCATGAAGGCCTGCTCGAGTCGCTGCTCCTGCCAGGCAAGCTCCTCATCGCCACACGCCTGCAGTGCGGGGGTCTCGCCGCCGCTGGAGTTCACGCACGTGGCGTACTGCGGCCGCAGCGTGGCTTTGTTGTAGGAATCATCCGGGCGCTGCGGCGGCATGTCCTGATCATCGGCATCGGCCGCTGTCGTGGCAGGTGCGGCGCGTGCAGGCTCTGCAGTGGCGGGCGGCGATGCGGTGGCGGGCGCGGCGGCCGCGGGGGCAACTGCCGTATCCGCCTCCGGGCTCTTGGCCTGGCATGCTGCCAGGCTGAGGCCCAGGGCCAGCGCAAGCGCGATGGCCCCGGCCCTGCCGAACGTTTCGCGGGGGGCCGCTGGAAGGTGGTTTGTTCCCTGCATTGCTTGCATCTCCTTGGCATCCAGGCACGTGGCCCGTCAACGCGGGGCCGTCCATCGGCCCCATCGGGAATTGCATGCTACGCCAGCGTGGATTTCAGATGCCTGACTGGATTCAGAATGCGTGCACGTCGTCGCAGATGCAGGACGCGTAAACCTCAATGCCCACCCGCGCGCCCGCCCACCTGTTCGATCAACGTCTGGCTGGCCGCATTCAAGCCCACCACCGTCACCTCCGCCCCATGCTTGGCGAGCTTCGGAGTCGACGCCGGGGATGAGCGAGAAGGCGATGGCCTCGGGAATCAGGGCCAGGGCGACGACCTTGCCGGACAGCAGACCATCACGAATCTTGCCGAGCCATTGCTGGTGCAAGGGAGTCGGACGCTTGCGTGGGAAAACTCCGAGCGCACGCGGGCGTGGCCACATGGCGCTGCAGTGGAAAGACACGGGTTCCTGAGCCGGGCGGGCCGGCTGCCGATGTGCGGCAAGGGTCAGGGTGGCGTGATCACTGCAGTGCGCCGTCGACGAGCGTAGGAGGGGCGCAGTCTATGGGAAGGGCCCAGGCGGCTCAAATGGCCGCCCGGGCCGGCAATCCCCGCTCAGTAGG
This sequence comes from Stenotrophomonas sp. YJH_SMC_110, assembly GCF_059369255.1. Taxonomy (NCBI): domain Bacteria; kingdom Pseudomonadati; phylum Pseudomonadota; class Gammaproteobacteria; order Lysobacterales; family Lysobacteraceae; genus Stenotrophomonas; species Stenotrophomonas sp. YJH_SMC_110. The sequence goes on from NZ_JCAFSM010000008.1 coordinate 87,079, forward strand.
TGTAAGCCGCAAGGACGAAGCTTGGCAGACGCGAGGCGAACGTCTGATAGGACGCTCCACTGAGGGAACGCTGGCGATTGGCAGCTTGCCGGGTGAAGTTGACGCGCATCTGCGATGCATTCGGCGTGCTGATGGCCGCCGCATAGCGCATGTTGGTACGGATGGTGGGATTACCGCTGGGCATCGCATAGACATCGTGACAAAGGCCGATGTCTGACAGCAGGTAGGCAAGATTGTCGCCCGGGCCGTTGATCAGGTCACCGGTGAGAATGTTCTCGTTGGACATCTCGCTGGGGAGCGGCGGTCGGGCGCCAGTCGTATTGACCAGGCCCGCCATGCGCAGCGGGCGGCTGCTCATGTCCCACTGCAGCGAACCGTCGGCGTTGTAGACCTGCATGCCAGTATTGTTGCTGGGAACCGCATGTCCCCATGCCCACCATTCAAAACTGGTGGTGCCCTGGGCCATGTTCCAGCTGAAACCTGCAGTGCCGGTGGAGATCCGCGTGGAGCCGCCATTGCAGCGGATGAACACCAGGTAGGGCACGCTCTGCGCGGGCAAACTGACCGATCCACGCTGGCCCAACGGCGACGTGTTGCTACCGATGGACTCCACCCCCTTGCCTGCCGCGAAGAAGGCAAGGGCGCGTGCGTTGACCAGAACGGGGACGCCGCTGTCGTTGGTGACTTCAAGGCCGACGGTCATCAGAAACTCCCGTAGAAGACATAGGCATTGGGATTGGTGGTCGTCATGAACGTGAAGTTGAGTGTGAGGTAGTCGCCCTCGGCGGCGCCTGGTTTGCTGAAGGACATGGATGCCATGTTCGGCGCGGAGAACTGGTTTCCATTCATGTCCTGCCAGCTGTCCCAGAAGGTGCTCGGCAGAATCGCGAATGGCTGCCCCATGCCCCCCATGCCCACATAGATGCTGTCTCTGGTGCTGACGTGCATCTCACCCATTACCTTGCCGGCACGATCATTGGTGTCGAACCACATCTGCCCATCCGGGCCGAATATCTGCATACCTGTTGCCATTACCAGATCCCCATGCGGACGCGGACGCGGCCGTTGCTGTCGTAAACGTGGATGACACTGTCATTGATGGTCAGGCGGCCGCCGTTCTCGGGGCCGTTCATCGTCAACGTGCCGTTCTTGTCTAGCCTCCATCGCGGTTGCCCGCCGGCACCAACCGCATTGGACTGGATCACGTCGCCGATCATGGCGTTCTGGATCCAGCCGTTGCCGATCAGTGCCTGGCTGATGAAGGTCTGCCCGCCCTGCACCACGAAGGGCGCACTGACCTGCCCGCTGTTGGTGTTGAACAGCGCGAAGCGATCAGCCTGCATCAGGATCTGGCTCTGGTAGCTGCCATCTGGCTGCTGCTCCACGCCCAGACCCATGCCGGCCATGTAGATCTGCCCGGCGCTGGTGATCTGCGCCTTGACCGTATAGGTCGCGCTGACCTTGCCATCCAGGTTCACCACGGCCTGCGAGACCTGCTGGACCGCAGCGCTGACACCCTCGATCTTGCCTGGAACACCTTCGATGGACGCTTCGACCGTGTCCACGCGCTTGGCCAGTGCCGCGTCCTTCTCGGCCATTACGCTGTAGACGGTGATGGCACCGGCGCTGACATCGTTCTCGCCGACGTTATAGTCCTCCTCGCCGGCAGTGTGGTCGCTGACCTGCGCGAACAGGCCATCGACCTTCTGCCCCTGCGCAGCCACCTTGCCATCGACGTCGGTCACGTCCATTTCCAGCTGGTCGACACGGCCGACGATTGCGCCCGCCTCGGCGATCGCGTCGCCGATGTTCTTCCAGTGGCTGCCCGGCGGCGTCTCGTTGCCTGCAGCGGCGCCCTGCCAGCTCCAGATCCTGCCGTCGTGGATGACGGTCTGCCCTGGGCTGTAGGTTGCCTCGGCATCCCAGACCAGCGGCAGCACTTCGGTGACGCGCTCGATCTTGCCCTTCAGCTGTTGGCCCAGCGCGCTTTCGTTGATGCGGCCGGCGAAGTAGGCATCGTAGTCCGAAGGGTTGCTGCTGGACTCGCCCAGAACACCCATCTCCACCGGATGCCACGGACCCACGTTGCCGCTGCGATCGACCAGGCGCCCCCAGAACCAGAAGCGTGCGCCCGCCGCGAGACCGTTCATCTGGTGCCGCGACTGTGGATAGGCGAAGTCGCCAAGCTTGATGGCCGCTGCGCGATCCGGGCTGGTGCTGTACCAGAGCTCCGTGCGTTCGGTATCCGTGGCGCCTGCCGGGAATTGCCAGCCCAGCTCGATGCCGAACACCCTGCTGCGCGCGGTCAGCGAGGTCAATGCCGGTGGCGGCGTCGTCTTGCCTTCAATGGTGGTGAGCGCGCTGAGCGTCGGCTGCGACACCGCGCCCAGCGCATTGACCGCGCGTACGCGGGCCAGATACTCGCCTGCGTAGACGCCCCGCACTTCCAGGCTTTGCGTCCCGACGCGACCAGCGCGGACCCAGTTGAGATCGCCACGGCGCCATTCCACGTCATAACCGATCGCCTTGTCCGCAGCATCCCACTCGATCGTGAGCACGGAGGTAGCGATGCCCTGGTCGACCACCACATGCGAGGCCATCCGCACGTTGGCCGGTGCCGGCTGCACGCTGGGCGGGATGATGCTGATCGGCGGCTGCTCCAGGCGCGTGCCGTCGTCGATGGCGGCGTACTTGCCCGGCACGTGCTTGAGCGCGGTGATCTGATAGGTCAGGTCCTCGCCTTCGCTGATCGACAGCACGCGATAGTGCTGCAGGGCCAGCTCCGGCGATTCCAATGCCCAGACCGACTGCGCCACCGGCACCGCCGACCAGGGCGCGCTGACGGTCACCGTCTCGCCGTCCACCGACTGCACCGTGCGTGCTTCGGTCTGCCCGCTGGGCAGGGTGGCACGCAGGGTGTCACCGGCCGCGATCTGTTCCGGCATGCGGTCCAGCACCAGGCTGCGCGCACCTGCACTGCGGATGCGACCCGCATTGCGGCGGCCGGCGCGGTTCGGGTCGGCCACCTGGATCACATCACCGGGCATGCAGCCCAGCGCATCCAGGCCCACCGAGAAGCTGATCGTCTCGGTTTCCAGCATCTCGGTATGCAGGATGTGGTTGCCCACGCGCTGCGCCTGCGAACGCGAGTGGCAGCCCACCGCCGTCACTTCGGTCTGGTTGATGCCGTAGCGGGCCACGCCCGGAAGGTGCTGTACGACTTCGACCTTCTGCCGGCCGAAGTCGTCCGGATCGATCCACGACACCAGGGCCACCGTGTGCCGCGCCGTGCGGCTGCTGCCGGCATAGTGGAAGCGCCCTTCGATGACGTTGGCCTGGCTGTAGGTCAGCACCGGGTCCTTGGGCATGTCGGCCGAGGCCATCACTTGCCCCGCCGCATAGAAGCTGATGCCGCGGAACATGGTGGCGATGTCCTGCAGCACGCGGTAGGCCTCGGCGCGGGTCTGCAGATACAGGCTGCAGGTGAAGCGCGGCTCCTTGCCGCCCTGGCCATCGCTGACCAGTTCATCGCAGTAGCGCGCGATCTGGTACAGCCGCCACTTGTCCACCCAGTCCAGCGGAACACGATGGCCCAGGCCGAAGCGATCGTTGGTGACGATGTCGAAGAACACCCAGGCCGGATTGTTGGTCCAGCCACTCTTGAAGGTACCGTCCCACACACCGCTGTAGAGACGGCTGAGCGGATCGTAGTTGGAGGGGATGCGTACGATGCGGCCCCACAGCTGGTAGGACCGGGTGGGAATGTTCTGGAACTGGCTGGCATCAACCTGCACCGCCGCCAGCGCACAGTTCGGATAGCGCAGCTTGGCATCGATGATCTCGGTCATCGACAGCACGTTGACGGTATCGGCGATGGTGCTGCTGTTGGCGTTGGCGGTCAGCCGGCGGATGCGCACCTGCCACTGGCTGCCGGCAGGCAGATCGATGCGGCGGCTGCGCTCGTACTGGCTGGTGGTCTTGCCGCTGAAGGCATCGGTCAGCACCGTGCTGAACGGGCCGCCGTCGGTGGACAGATCCGCCGCGTACATGATCCGGTAGCCTTCAGTGTCGCCGTTCTCGGTGTTGGTCTTCTGCAACGCCGGCACCGCAAAGCGGATACGGACGGCTGACAGATCGGCACCCGATACGGTGCGCACCACCGGCGCATCGCTGCGCAGCTCGACGTTGACCCCGACTTCGTTCTCGATGGAGGGGAAGCCGCTGATGTGCTCCTGGTCCTGGGTGCCGGAACGCGTCTGCACGTCCACGCCGGAGAAGTTCAGCGTGCCGTCCGGATTCTCGATCGGCACCTGGTCCAGGTAGATCGACTGCTTGCCGGCAACCAGGCCACGGATCTCGCCCTCGCTGGCGAGGTCGATGATGCGGGCCACCGCCATCGAGTGCAGGCTGTCGGCGGTTTCGACCGGGGTTCGGGCGTTGCTCGCGCCCTTCTTGGCACCCGCCAGCACTGGCGTGGCTGCGCCACGCGTGCGCGGCGTGGGATGAGTGGTCTGATTCAAAACTGGTCCTCCGCCAGGATGCCGCCGCTGATCACGGCCGAGCCGATGAACATGCCCTTGGTGTCATGGCCGCCATAGGCGACCGGCACGGGGTTGCCTTGCGCCTGCGTGTTGACGGTGCCGTTCATGCTGTAGCTGGGCGCGTTTTCGGGTGTGTCTTTGGCACCCAGCCCTTTTGGCTGGGGGGAGAGCATCTGGGCGACGCCACCGACCACCATGCCCACACCCATCTGGATGAATCCGGTACCGGATCCACCGGCCGCAATGTTCATGTAGACGCCAACAACAATCAAAACAACGCCCATGATCGTCTGCAGAATGCCTCCCCGCTTGCTGCCCACCAGCACCGGCGCAATACGGATGTCATCCTGTCCCGGCGGGTCGTGCAGCTGATCCCGCGACAGGTTCTGCCGCCCGTTGAACACGGCAAACTCCATGCCCTTGGCCTTTGCGCCCATCAGGTACTGCTGGAATCCCGGCAACATCGTGCACAGCGCATGCACCGCCTCGGCCGGGCTGTTCACCGCCAGCCGGAACCTGCGCCCAAAGCGCGCACCCAGCTTGCCGTACAGGCGGATCGTACGAAGACGGTCAGTCATGGCGCACCTCGCGATGGCGGACGATGCAACGGGTGCGCTCGGCCCACATGCCGCCGTACGGTACGGTCTCGGACAGGCGGCCATGCAGGTGATGCAGCATCTGCCCGTCGCCGAGGTAGATGCCCGCGTGGTTGGTGACCGGCGAGCGGATCTGCATCAGGATCATGTCGCCCCGCTGCGGCTCGCCCTCGATCAGGTCGAAGCCCTCGGCGTGCAGCCGTTCAAGGCTGTACAGGTCCTGGCCGTGGCTCCACCAGTCGTCCTGGCGTTCGTACTCGGACAGCGGGATGCCCAGTTCGCGTGCGTGGAAATCGCGGACCAGGCTGTAGCAGTCCAGCACACCGTGGGCGAACTGGCGACCGACCAACGGTGCCATGTAGCCAGTGGGATGCAGGGTCTGCAGATCACCGCACAGCGGTGCCTCGCCTGTTACCTGGCCGACGCTGACGATGTGCCAGGTCAGCCCGCTGCGCTCGCACATGACCCGATCGGCGTCGGACGGCGTTGCGGCGGCATCGGGATGGCTGTGCACCAGGGCCAGCACCTCGCCCTTGTCCTCGGCCACCGCATAGTCCTCAGCGGGCAGGCGGAAATGCTCGCTGGGCGTGGCGGCCACGTTGCGGCAGGGAAGATAGCGTTCGTGGCCTTCAATGGCCACGATCAGCCCGCAGCATTCGCGCGGGTACTCGGCCACGGCGTGCGCCTGGATGGCCTGCAGGGTTGTCGGTTGCATGTTTCACCCATGAAAAAGGCCCGCGCGGGCGGGCCTGGAAAGTGGAATCGGGAGGGAGTCGATCAGGAGCGCAACAGGCCCGCGGCGGGGAAGCCGCCATAGGGCAGCGGCTTGTCCTGGCCGAAGCGCAGCTTGCAGCTGCGTACCCGACCGCCGCACTGGTCACGCGCCGGATCATCGGTGGCGACGTCGTCGCTGTCGGCCACCGCTGGACCGTTGTAGCCGCAGTACGCGCCGCGATAGCCGCCACGCACCAGCCAGCCACACATGCCGGCGATGATCTGCCTGCCCGGCAGCTGCTGCCCATTGAGATCGATCGCGGTGGTCAGCTCGAATTCGACCATCTGCTTGTCCTCACCGATCTTGCGCTCGATGAACCAGACTTCATCAGGGAAGTGCTCGCCGGGATCCGCGCTGGGATTGCCTTCCTCGAAGTTGGCGGCATCCAGGTACTTGGCCAGTGTCTGCCGGCGGATGATGCGGGCACCGACCAGGTCATCGAACAACAGGCACATGGCGGTGATGCGGCCATCGATGTTGCTCACGCGCAGGCGCGGGTTCGGCGGTTGGTCGCTGGTGCGCTCGAAGCCGCTGGCCTCGATCGGCCAGGGGCCATATTCCTGGCCCTGCCACCAGATGAGGCCACTCTGCAGGTGCGCGTGGAAGAAGAGCTTGTCGGCGCCGAAACTGCTGGCGTCGAGTTCATAGACGGTGATGCGGCCACCCGGCTCAAGCTGCTGGGCATCGGCGGTGATCATGGGGTGTTCTCCTGTTTCGACCAATCGAACATGTGGGGCTGTGGAAGTGCCGTACGAACCTGCTCCCAGCTCTCAACGCCTGCAGGCCAATCTTCGGCAAGCTCCTCGAGCGCGACACTGACTGCGTCGCGCCAGGCGATCATGGCAGCGGCATTCTGTGCATAGCGGGGGACAGTACTGTTGATGTAGCTGCAGCAGTTCTCGATGCTGTCGTGGCCGAGGCGAAGCGCATATGGCGTCATCCAGTCCCATGCCAGGGAGCGCAACAGCTGATGACGGCGCTCCGACGTGATGCTGAGCAGAGATTCAGCAGCCACTGTGGTATTTCCGGCCGCCACCCACTCCTCGTAAAGGGCCCATGAGCGGTGCCCTCTCGGTATGAAGGTGGATGAGTCCGTGCACCTGACAATGTCTGGATTTCCTGTCAGTTGATACATTTCAGATCTCCGCGTCCGATGTCCAGTGCCACCACATTCCCCAGGCGCCACTGTTGTTGTTGCCGTAGAGTGAGAACCCCGATTGGGATGCGTCCTCGACCACGCCATTGATGTCGGCGTTGTTGTTCTGGCAGATTTTCCCTGCCGCTCCGGACTCGGAGGAGTAGAGGGTGACCGCCGCCGAGCTGCGTTTGGGAACCCGGTACTGCTGGTAGAAGAAGTTCAGAGCGTTCGCGGCGGTAGACTGTGCTACACAGCTCCGCCCTTGGCGGGTAACCGTTCCCGGGGGTACCGCCGCGGGGTAGCTCTTTTCGAAGTAGCGTTGGCAGAGCATCAGCTCAATCGAGTCTGGCCGCAGTTCATACTCTGTCGGCGTAGCCCCTCGCTCCAGCTGCATGCACGTCAGGGAGAATGAGCCCGATTGGGCGACGAGCTGACCGCCATAGGCCGCAGGCGTGCAGAAATCCACAATGACATGAAGCTTGCTGTTCGGCCCGACCGCTTTTCCCTGGATGCTTGGCAGATCAGCCGTGAAGTAGCGCAATGAAGATGCAGTGCCAAGTTCCTGGACACCTGCATAAACGGTCACATCCGGAGATCCACCCGATCCGAAAGATTGAATGAAGCGCACGCCGACTTTTCTTTCGGGTGAATCCGCCCATGCCTGCATGCTCAGGGTGACTTTTGACCCGGACAGCGTCTGCACGCCTTCGACCGGCTGCGTACAGAAGGCTTCCGTGGCAGCAGTCGCCCCGGATACATCGCAGCTCATATAGCCTGGAACGCCAAACGCGGGGGTTCCAAACTCTTTTTGAGCCACCCTGACCTGACCCGTCCCGGTACATACGATCTGATACCTGTCGGGAACATAGACTGCGAGTGGCGCAACCACCGTCCTGCTGCCGCCTCTTTGCCAAAAACGGAAGTCACCATTGATCAGAACATTGCGTCCGGTCAGCCTGCCTGCGATCCCCGCGAGCGTGGATTCCACATTGCCCAGCCCGTCGTAGACCTCTGCAAAATTCGCATTGATCTTTGTGAACGCCGGGCGCTGTGTTTCACCCCGCTTGCCGTTCGCCTGAACGGTATCAAGGTCGATTATCTTTCTGCTCATTTAGCTTTCCTTGCCGCATCGTCGAAGCCTGCGGTCATGTTGTACTTCGGCCGGCTCATTCCGAAGGATGCCGGGCCACGGAGGGTTCATGGATCCCCTCAGGACTGTCGGTTGCATCTGCCATCCATGAAACAGCCCGTGTGGCGGCCAGGTGGCAATCGGAAGTGCAGCAGGCTCGTTTGTGGAGGGGCGGTTGCAGGGGTCAGAGCTCAGCGTCTGCGTGCACCAGGACCTGGGAGGTGGTCGACCACACCACCACCGCACCCCAGAGCTGCATGTTGTTCGGCATCGAGGCGATGACTGCCGCGTCAACGGTGGACTGCCAGCTGGGCGCTCCGCCGTCGAAGTTGACCAGGTTTCCGGCATTGCCGAAGCCCACCAGGTTCAGCGCGGTGGACGGCGAGGAGATTCTGGGTGCTGAGCGCTTGCGCACCTTGAACGGGATGCACGCTCGCGTGTCGCCGTTGGCGGTGTAGGTGATGCCGATGATCCGGTTTACATCCACCGTCTCGTAGTAGCGCTGGCACAACAGCAGCTCCAGTGCTTCGGACCGGCGGTCGAAGTCGGTGGCGGTATCGCCTTCTTCGATCTGCACTTCGGCCAGTTGCACGCTGCCGCTCTTTTGCCCGGCAGCGAACGCGCGGCCGCCGAAATCGGCACCTGCGTCCAGCCAGAAGCTCAGTTGCAGGTAGCTGTCCGGGCCCAGCGTCTTGCCGGCAAGACCGGGAACTTCCACGGTGACCTGGTACCATCGCCACAGCGTATCGAGCACGACCGAGGCGCCGATGCTGTCGCGCGCGGTAGACCCACTCGTTCCGTAGGACTGCTGCAGCTCCACGCCGATGCGGAAGTCGTCCACCGAGGCGCGCGCCTTGAAACTGATCGTGACGGTGCGCCCGGCCAGTGTCCGGACATCCTCGATGCGCTGTTGGACCAGCGCCATGTTGCCGGCACCGGCAACGCTCTGCACCTCCAGCCGAAGCAGGTGGCGCGACCCAGCCAGCAGGCGCCCTCCCTGGCCGCCGCCTGGAGGCACATCCTCGCGTGAGGCAGCCACCTTGGTGCCGATGGCATTGACCGCCCAGCGGTCAGCGATGTAGCGAGAGCCCGTGGATGCAGGGAAGGCTGCACCGCGCTGCCAGAACCGGAAATCGCCGTTGATGAGCGGGTTCCTTCCGGCCATGCGGCCTTCCAGATGCATGAGCGCCGATTGCGCGTCGTCCAGACCAGCGTAGATCTCGGCGAAGTTGTCGTTGATCTTGGTGAATGCCGGCCGCTGGGTTTCACCTCGTTTGCCATTGGGCTGGACGGTGTCCAGGTCGATTATCTTTCTGGTCATGGGGTTTCCCTTGCTGGAGCGGAAATGCACGCAGCCGTGTTGTTCTTTCGGCGACGCATGCAGTGCAAGTCGAGAGTGGCGCGGCGTATCCGAAGACGCTCAGTAGATCTCTGCGTCCGCCGTCCAGTGGAACCAACCACCCCAGCGTCCCGGCGCGTTGCCCCAAGCAACCTCGAAGACATTCGTCGCGATCGTGGGAACCGATGCGGGAGTTCGGCTGCTGTCATCCTGATTGACGTATCCAGGTTCGACTAAATTGTTGTTGGGCCTGATGACAATCACCGGTGTCGCTCGCTTGCGCGTCTTGAATGGCACCGACAGGTAGCTGGTTGCGCCGCTCGCCGCCGAGTTGCCCCAGCTGTAGCGACCGCTGTTGGTTGGCGTTCCTGGAACGACATCAACGTCGTAGGACTTTTCGTAATAGCGCTGGCACAGTTGCAGTTCGTCGGCCAGCGGGCGCAGGTCGAATGCCGTTGCCCTGTTGCCGCGCTCCAGTTGCATCATCGCAAGGCCGAACTCCCCGCTCTGACCGGAGATAACGCCGCCATAGGCATCCGCGCACAGATCCACCACCAGCCACAGGAAATCGCTGTCGGCATTGCTGCCCAGCGTCTTCCCCTTCACCGATGGCAGTCGCGCACTGAGCTGGAAATAGGTCCAGGACGCGGCGGTGACCGCTACGGTTCCCAGTTCCACGCTGACCGCGGCGGACGGCGAACCACCTGTACCAAAGTGCTGGATGAGACGAACACCGATGCGTTTTCCTGGCGGGCCATAGGCGAAGCCGGAAACCGTCACTTCGCCATCGGACAGTGTTGCCGCGCTCTCGACCTTCTGTGCGACGTAGGCGCTGCTACCTGCACTGGTCTTGGAGACAACACTGTTGAGGAAACGGCGCGATTCCGGCGCGGCACCGTCGGCAGGCAGATTGGCCCCACGATTTGCGGTATGCGTGCAGCCCAGCGCTGCCGCGGTCCAACGATCGGCCACATAGATCTCGCCGCCCTGGGTGGTGCCGGTAGTAGCCCGCTGCCAGAAATCGAAGTTGCCGTTGATCAGGCGGTTCCTGCCAGGAACTGCAGTCTGAAGAGCGCGCTCCAGTGAATCCACACGCCGTCCGATCGCGGTCACGCCATCCAGCGCGCCATACACTTCTGCGAAGTTGTCGTTGATCTTGGTAAACGCCGGGCGCTGTGTTTCACCCCGCTTACCGTTCGCCTGAACGGTATCGAGGTCGATGATTTTTCTCGTCATTGCTGTCGTCCTGTTCCCTGCGGGCGCCCCATCAAAGCTCGGCGTCGGCCCACCAATGCCACCAGCCGCCCCAGCGGCCTGGATTGTTGGTCCAGCTGACTTCGTACCCGGAAGGCGAGGCGTAGTTGACCAGGCAGGGCACGCGGGAGATGTTGTCTTCCGCGATGTGTCCATCCTGCTGGATGTTGTCGGCCGAGATGATCATCACGTAGGGATGAGCGCGCTTTGCCGTCTGGAATCGCACGCTCTGGTAATGCGCCATTCCCGGTGAGTTGATCGAGAATGCCTCGCGCCCTTCGTTGTGCGCCGTGTTGGGCACGATGTCGAGGTTGTAGCTCTTCTCGTAGTAGCGCTGGCACAACGCCAGTTCCACACCTGGCGGCCGCCAGTCGAAGCGTGTCGCTGCGCGGCCCGATTCGACCTGGAACTGGGTAAAGCCGAACGAGCCGTTCTGTGCCACCAGCTCGCCCTTCTGACCAGCACCGCACAGGTCGAACACTACGTCGAGGTGGTCGTTGCCGTTGCTGCCGAGCACCTTTCCCCGGGTACTCGGCAACGTCACCGTGATGCTGTGACGTTTGGCGGTGGTGCCCAGTGTGAGCACACCGGCTTCCAGCACCACCTGCGGCGAGGGTGAGCCGCCGGTTCCGAAATCCTGGATGACACGCACGCCCACACTGCGACCGGGCGCATCAGAGTTCGCCCATACCGAGATCGTGATGTCTCCACTTGCACTGCGGACACCCTCGATCTTCTGCCCCATCCAGGCGCCACTTCTGGTGATGGCCTCGGATACGGTGCAGACCAGAATCGACCGTGTGTCTTCCGGAAATCCGGCCTGCCCGTCGTACGCCACCCGCTGTACGTCGTGGTTGCAGACCAGCGCCGAGTTCGTGAAACGGTCGGCGAAGAACACTTCCGCGCCCAGCGTCCCCGACCCAGTGCCGACACGACCAGATGTACGGCGTTGCCAGAACTGCAGGGCGCCATTGATGAGCAGATTCCTGCCTGGAACGCGCTCGGTGATGGCATTCGCCACGGTTTCCGGGATCTTCGCGACCTCGGTCAACGCGTCGTAGACCTCGGCGAAATTCTCGTTGATCTTGGTAAACGCCGGGCGCTGTGTTTCACCCCGCTTTCCGTTCGGTTGAACGGAATCGAGGTCGATGATCTTTCTTGCCATTGTTGGCTCCTTGAACGAGGTGAATCGGCGGCGTCCGCTCGGCGTCTGAGTACTTTCATTCCGTCAATGGGCGGATCTCACGGCTTTCCGCCCGATCCCGCAGACGCATGAATGCACTCAGAGTTCGGCATCGGCGGTGTAGTGGCCTGCCAGTAGAACAGAGCCGCTTACCAGGAAGCCCGCACCGCCTACGTCAGCCATGAACGCCTGGCTCGTTGCCATGACTACGTTAGTCAGCGTTCCCGCGCGCCATGTTCCGCCCGCGGCGTCGTAGTACCTCCAGAAGCTCGGCGATCCGATGTCACCACCTTCTCCGCCTGCATGGAACAGCAGCTTTGGCGTGCTGCGCATCGTGCCTTTGAACTCTGCAACAACCCGGCAGGTGCCACTGTTGAAGGCCACGGCGTTCCGATGGACGGCGGAGCTGCTCCTGCTGTTGGGAACCTCTGTAACAGGAAAGGACTTCTGGTAGTAGCGCTGGCACAGCGCAAGCTCGTGGGCCGGTGATCTCCACTCGAAGCGGGTCGCCCGTGCGCCGGCTTCCCATTGCATTTCACCGAAGTACAACTGGCCTGCCTGCGCGCCGAGCCCTCCTGTGCGCGCGTTGAAGTCGCTGCCTGCTGAGAGCCATACCGCACAGATGACCGAATCATCGCCACCGCCAAGCGTCTTACCGTAGATGGAAGGAAGACTGACGGTCTTGCTGATCCGGTTCAGGCCCTGTGCGAGCGTGAAAACTTCCGGCTGGATCGCCGTGACAGTGGGGCTTCCGCCCGTTCCGAAGCGCTGCAGGAACTCGACTGCGATCTTTCTGCCTGCGGTGCCTGCGTTGTAGACCAGGAAGGATAGCGTGCTCTCCGATGCGGCAAAGGTCCGCACACTTTCCACACGCTGCTCGAACAGGAAATGGTGTCCGGCGGCGTTGTGATTCCCGTTGCAATTGGCGGCCAACGTAAACAGGCTTCTCGGGAAGTTCGAATCGCCCGGGGCAACGGGTGATTTGAATATGACTGCTCCGTCCATCCCTCCCTGCTGTGCAATGAATCTGTCTGCACAGTAGGCAGCGGCGGCGGTGAAGTTGTCCCCACGCTGCCAGAGCTCGAAATTCCCATTGATCAAACGGTTCTTTCCCGAGACTGAGTCTGCGATGGCACCAGGGATTCCCTCCAGCGCCAACGCAACATCCTGAAAGTTCTGGTTGATCTTGGTGAAGGCGGGCCGCTGGGTCTCCCCCCGCTTTCCGTTGGGCTGGATGGTATCCAGGTCGATTCGTTGAAGATCAATGCTCATGCCTACGCCTGGAAGGTCTGTTCGAAGGTGGCGGTGATGGTCGATACCTGGCCGCCGAGATGGCTGTCGGTGTAGGAATCACACATGTACAGCCCCTGCCCCAGTGGCCCTTTCCACAGGAAGCTGCGGCCGGCATGACCATCCAGGAAGGTCACGATCTCGTTGATCGTTTTGCGGTTGCCGACGAACTGCAGCTGGTAACTGCGCGAGGTGGCATTCAGGCCATCGGCAGCGGCCTGCGCATAGCCATCACCGAACTTCGCGCGCTTCACGGCGGCGGTGGTGGTTCCAGTACTCTGGCTGGTTGCCGGCCAGGTGAAGGTGTCGGTCATTGCATGGCACTCCTGCTGAGCACACCGCCTGCCTTCAGGTCACGACTCTGCAGCTCGCGGTACTTGCGTTCCACGAACTGGCCAATCTCGTTGCCGAACTGCTGCAGCATGCTTTCGTTGGTGGTGACTTCCTTGCCACCGTTGTTGTCGATGCGGATGCTGACTCCCACTCCGCCACCACCGCCGCCACCGTGCGCGGCCACACCCAGGCGGCCGTCCGGCCCGCGCCGCAGCGGCATGATCGCTTCCGGTCCCGCTTCGCCGAACACGCCAGCGCCCTTGGCGAAGGCGAACAGTTGCGGGGTGTTGTAGATGCCACCGGAATAGGCAGAGAGACTGGGTGAGGCATAGACGCCTCCCAGGGCATGAGGCGTCATGTTGCCGCTGGTCAGCCAGCTGGTGTTGTTGCCGAAACCGGCGGCGAATCCCGTCGAGGGAGCTGCGCTGGCACCCCCGCCCATGCTTCCGGCGAAGGCACCTACCACACTGTTGATGATGCCCATCAGGGCCTGCTGCGCTGCGATTCGTGCCAGGTCCGCGATGATCGAATCAGCCAGGTCGCTGAAGTTGAGCTTGCCGGTAAGAACGAACTTGGTCAGAGCATCTTCAGCGCCTTTGAATGCCTTGCTGAACAGCTCCTGGGTCATGCCGGCCGTATTGGAGGCGGACTCGTTGTAGTCCTCAAAGGCACTGCGCGCGCCATTGCGCCAATCGCCCATCTTCTCCATCCGACGGCCCTGATGGTCCTGCTCATCCTTCAAGCGTCGATCCCGGCTTGAACGCAGCGCGTTCGACTGGTCGCGGAAGCTCTGACTGCCTTCGGGCGCGCCGCTATCGCGCAGCGCCTTCATCCCTTGATCGTACTCACGCTGGATGGCATTGACGCGGGCGAGCCGTGCAGTGGCTTCCTTGCCGTGACCGAAGCCCAGGAGTTCCTGCTCGTTCGCGCTGCGACGCGCTTCTTCTGCGTCTCCCAGCGATCTGTTGAGCTTCTCCAGTTGGGCGGCAGCCGCAATCTCTTCCTTCTTCTGCGCAAGCGCCTGATCGCTGACTTCCAGGCTGGCACGTGCCGTTTTCAGACGTATGACGGCAGCCGTGTCACCTTTCTCCTCCGCATCCTTCAGCGCAATGGTAGCTTCGTCAAGAAGGCGCGTGCTTGCGGTCTTCTTGTCTATCCCCAACCGCTGGATATCGTTCTGGTCGATCTGCTTCTGGATGCGCTCGAACAAGGTGGGTTCGGCCGGCACAGATGGGAGACGTGGAACTGCGGCAAGGGACGGCCCGCGCGCGGGTGGGTCTGCCGATGGAGGGCTGGCAGGCAACGTCGCTTCGATCAGGATCGGCTTTATGTTCTGCTGTACTGCGCGCAGCGCTCCCTTGGCCTCTTCCAGCTCTTTCTTGGCACGAGCATATTCGGCAAGGCTGTAGCTTGAGCCCGTGGTCCCGCCCAGGGTGGTGTTGTGCCAGCGACGCAGGTTGGTTTCGGCATCTGCGATGTTCTTGCGCAGATCGTCGCCGCTGTCTGCCCGGAACGGCTCCTTCACCATGTCCCACAGCTCGGAGAAGACGGTCTTCGCCTTGCGCCACGCGCCTTCCATCAATGTGGCGCTTTGGATGACCTTGGGGGCCACCTCTCCGATCTTGCCTGCATACGCCTGCATCAGCAGGGCCGAGGCGTCGGCCTGGTTTCCCTGCGCGATAAGCGATTGGATCTGCTTTCGCTGTGCGTCGGTGAGCACATCGGTCTGCTGCTCCAGCTCCCTGAGCGCTGCAACCGGGTCCTGCCTGATCTTGACGAACGATGCGATGACCTCTTCCGCGCTGCTGACACCTGCGTCCTGCCACTGCAGCGCGGCCTGCGCGACCATCCGCAGTTCGTCCCCGGCGAACTGACCTGTCATGGCGACCTGGTTCAGTGCTTCGGAGGCTTCACTCATGGTGATGCCATCAATTCTGCTCATGGCCTGCGCATAGCCGGTCAGCTGCGGCACGTTGGCGCTGAGCCGATCGCCGACGATCAGCAGCGATCGCTCGAAGGACGCCGCCTCGTCACTGGCGGAGTTCCAGGCGACGGCTACGCCCCCCACGGCGGCAGCCAGTGCTGCCGCCGCCGCTGCCATGGGATTGGCCAGCGCGGGGAAACGGCCAACCAGCCCGGTAAGAACCTCGGCGGCATCGTCGTAGGCACCCTTCAACTCCGTCGCTTTGCCGATCTGGTCGGCAAATGTCGAGCCACCCCCATCGGCTCCAGCGGCTCCAGCGGCTCCAGCGGCTCCGCCGAATGTTGCGGCCGGGCTGCCCGACGCGCTGGCCGCCGCTTCGGCTTCATTGCGGTAGGCACGCAGTTCATCGCGCGCTGCGCGGATGGCGCGTTCGTTGCTGGCCATCTGACGGGCCATTTCGTTGATCAGTACTACGCTGGCCTTGAGTACGGCATTGAGCATCTCCTGCTCCAGCCGCATGCTGTCCACCTGCGCGCTTTGCTGTAGCAGCATCTGCAGGCGTGCGCGTTCAGCCCTGTCCAGTTGCTGATACTGCTGCTGTGCGGAGGCGGTCATGTCGGCCAGGCTGCGCTTGGCAGCCTGCGTGGCGGCGCCGAGGTTGCTGTTGACCTCGATATCCACCCGCGCAACACCGAGCGGTGTCTCGCTCATAGGGGTTTCCTCAGGAAAAGGTGACCCCGCCGGCTGGCGGGGTCGGAGTGAGCCAACAGGTGGCTCATTGGCTGTGCATCTCGTCGAGGGCAGCCCGCTCTATCACGCGGATGCCTGCCATTACTTCTGCGTGCTTTTCGGCAGTAAGCCCTTCACGCTCGAGCTCCCGGTAGACCACGTTGTAGTCCAGACCCGTCGGGCCACCGGCGCCGGTGCGCCACTGGGTGGAGACCCGCGAGAAGATGTCGATGGGAAGTGCACATTCTGGCCATAGTTCGATCTGTGGCGGCTGGAAGTGCTTTGCCTTCAGGCCGAGCTGGTTCAGTTCGGCCTCGGTGGGGGCACGCCAGTACAGTGCCCCCACCGCCTCGATCAATTTCCCTTGCGTGCGACCTGCAGAGCCTGCACGTAGCCACCTACGATGGCGCCGTCCAAGCCGATCTGCTGCTGAAGTGCCAGTTCGACACCTGCCGTATCCAGCGCTACATCTGCATCCCACTCAGTGACGATGTCCAGGATTGCCTGGGCAGGCGTCACCTCGCCGGCCGCCAGGCGCTGCAGCAGGTCCGCGTACGCGGCCTGCTGCAGGTGACGGTAGGTCAGGTTGAGCTTCTGCTCGCGGCCATGGCCGGCAATGGTCAGGGTGCTCTTGAAGGTCTCAGGTGCCTTGACCTGGAACATCAGACGCCCTCCACCAGGATCGAGTCGGCCAGCGCGGTGAAGGTCGCGGTGGTGCCCATCGGGGTGTTGGCGGCCATGGTCGGGTCGCCGTTGTAGCTCAGGTAGCCGTACCAGTACAGCACGTCGCCGCCGACCAGCTTGGCCCGCAGGATCACCGGCTCGCCCTTGGCGTCAGCGTTCTTCAGTGCCGAATACCACGGCTTCTTCGGATCGTAGAACAGCGGCAGGGTGATGGTCTTGGCGTTCTTGAAGGTCGGCATCTGCACCTGGCGACCGGTCGGGTCTTCGAGCAGCGTGCCGCTCCAGTACTGCTGCTCGCCACCGCCGGTGGTCGGGTCGCCCTGCTGGTCCAGGTCGACGAAGGCGCCCGCCTTGCGCAGTACACCGGCACCGCTGGTGCCGGGGAACAGCACGGTATCGGTGGTGTCGATGCCCAGCAGCTCAACGCTGCCGGTGGCTTCAGCACCGGCGCGGGTGGCGCGGTTGTTCAGGGCCGGCCAGCCCGGCAGTTCAATGACCACCACATCGCCGGTGTCGACGCTGTTGGCGGCAACGCTGGCCAGCGCCGGCGCAGCCTTGGAGATCGCGCTGGTGGCGATCGCGGTGGAGACGACCGGTGCGAAGCCGAACTGGGTGCCCTTGGGAAGCTTGAGTGCCATGGTGTATTTCCTCTATGGATTGAAATGAAAAACCCGGCAAGCGCCGGGTCTGGGGTGTTGCATGGAACGGTGAAACTACGGGTTGGCGTACCACAGCCCGAATTCGAGTCGTGCGCCGTACTTCCTGATTGCCGGCTCATGGACGGCAATGGCGGCGCCGAACGATTCGGACTTCGGTAGACCTCCGCATATCTGATCCTCGATGTTGCGGATCAGGGTGTTGGCCTGGGCGCGGCTGTCTGCCCAGACGGTCAGCTGCACGCGAGCGTGCTTCTGTTCGGGAATGGAACCTTCGTTGAACCACACGGACTGTCCACCCATCTGCTGGTAGACGGCACACGGATAGATGACCGGTTCCGGCGGAAGGTCGGGATACAGCCGGCCCTGCAGCAGCGGGGCCAGCAGCGCGTGCAGCTGTGCTTCGTAACTCATCGCGGTGTCCTGGTTGGCGTCGCTCAGGCGATGCCTGAAGACTGTTCGGTGAACAGCACCGTGGTCTGGCGCCGGCTGAAGTCGGGCGCAACGCCGGTGATGTTGAAAACACGACCGTCATGCACGATGCGCATGCCGGCCTGGATGCCTGCCTGTCGTGCGGCTGCCAAGCGGACATGGAAGCGCTGGCGCCGGATCGTTGCCGGCAGGCGGCTTTCCAGCGTCAGCCGCTGCACGCTGTCTGCGCGGTCGGCGATGATGGCGGCCCACAGCTCTGCCACCGGCTGCCAGGCGTCCAGCGGCTGCCCCCACGCATCGAGCTGGCCGTCCTGGCGCTCGATGCGGATGCGGCGATTGAAGTGGCCGGCGTTCATGGCGTTGCTGCCGATCGGTACGGATCAAGCAGCGCGGCCACGCCGAACGGCAGCTCCATTGCGATGGCAGCGGCGCCTGCCGGTGCATCGAACGTCTGCGCAGAGACGACCACGGCTTCGCGATGGGCGTACAGGTGGCCCAGCAACAGGCGCACCGCTGCACGGATGCTGTCGTTGACCGGCATGCCCTGCAGCAGGCGCGCACTGCGCGCGGTCGCCACGGCCAGGCGGCGATCGGCCACATCACGCATGGCCTTGGCCTTGGCCGCGTTGGTCTCGGCATTGGCGGCGGCAACCGCGGCTTCATGCCCGGTCACCGCCGCCGCCATGTCCTGCGGCAGCTGGTCCAGCGCCTGGTCCAGCGCGGCCTGGTCGGCGTACAGCTCGCGGCCCAGATAGGCCGCGGCTGCGTCGCTGGCTGCGGCCAGCAGGTCACCCAGGATGGCGTCGTCAAAATCGCCGTCGATACGGCAGTGCGCGCGGCACTGCTCAAGGGTCAGCAGGGGCATCGAATCCTCCTTCGTTGATGGATGTGGAGTGCCCCGATCCTGCGCGCACGGCGGCGCCCCACGCGATCACCAGGACGGCGCGGGAAAGGCAGGATCGGGGCGGAAAACAGAACGGCTGCGACGGGGACGTCAGGGCCGGTGGCGGTGACCTCGCAGCGCGCGACGGCGCAAACGAAAGAAGCCCCCGGGGTCACCGGAGGCTTCTATGTCATCGTGGTACAAACGATACGCTTCGGGTGTGCACCCGTCAATCCGCAAACGGTTACCAGTCTGGTGACTTTTCCAGGCGCTGTGCGGGCGTGGTCATGGCGACGTGCCGCAGGCTGGATAGAATGGCAACGCGCTGCTTCCGCAGCCTATTTCCCGCTGGATTCCCGCATGCCTGCCAACACCGAACGCTTCTTCGATGCGCGTACCGAACAAGGCGTGCTGCGCCTGTCCATCGCAGGCTCATTGCTGCTGGCTGCCGCTGCGGTGGTATTTGGTCTTCTGGCCAATTCCTCGCTGATCATCTTCGATGGCATCTACGGCCTGATCGATGTGGTGATGACGTGGCTGTCACTGCTGGTCGCGCGTCTGATCGCACTGTCCACCAGCACCGACGCGCTGCAGTCGCGGCTCAACCAGCGCTTCACCATGGGCTTCTGGCACCTGGAGCCCATCGTGCTGGGGGTGAGCGGCACGCTGATGATCGGCGCGGCACTGTATGCGCTGGTCAATGCGGTGGATGCGCTGATGTCCGGCGGCCGCCACATCGCACTCGGCCCAGCCATCGCCTTCGCCGGGTTGTCGATCATCGGCGAAGGTGCGCTGGCCTGGTTCGTGCTGCGCGCCAACCGCCGCATCGGTTCGGAGTTCATCGCGCTGGACGCGAAGAACTGGGTGATCGCCGCCAGCATGTCGGCCTGCTACCTGCTGGCCTTCCTTGGCGGCGTACTGGTGCGCGGCACCTCGCTGGCCTGGGTCGGGCCGTACATCGACCCGGCCATCCTTGCCTTGGTCTGCGTGCTGGTGATGATCGCCCCGCTCGGGACGGTGCGCCGGGCGCTGGCCGGCATCCTGCTGGTCACCCCGCCGGAACTGCAGGCGCACGTGGACGCGGTGGCACGCGCGATCGTGGCCAAGCATGGCTTCGTCGAGCATCGCAGCTACGTCGCCCAGGTGGGGCGTGGCGAGCAGATCGAGTTGTTCTTCGTGGTACGCGAGGACGATCCGCCGCGGCCCCTGCTGGAATGGGACCAGCTGCGCGACGAGATCGGCGATGCGCTGGGCGAGGCCTCGCCGGACCGCTGGCTGACCATCATGTTCACCACCGACCGCGAGTGGACGATCTAGGCCAACAGGACGATCAATCAAGTTTTTCGTACGGACTGCAACCCAACGTACGCAGAAACCGGGCAAAGTAGGCTCCATAACAGTACCCACCCACTGACCAGGAGCATCCCGATGTCCATCGAAAAGGTTCTGTATACCGCCCAGGCCACCTCCACCGGCGGCCGTGAAGGCCGTTCCGTCTCGTCCGACAACGTGCTGGACATCCAGCTGTCGACCCCGCGCGAGCTGGGTGGTGCCGGCGGCCCGGGCACCAACCCGGAACAGCTGTTCGCCGCTGGCTACTCGGCCTGCTTCCTGGGCGCGCTGAAATTCGTGGCCGGCCAGGCCAAGGTCGCGCTGCCGGCCGACACCACAGTCACCGGCAAGGTCGGCATCGGCCAGATCCCGACCGGCTTCGGCATCGAGGCCGAGCTGACCATCAACGTGCCGGGCGTGCCGCGCGAGCAGGTGGAAGAACTGGTGCAGAAGGCGCACATCGTGTGCCCGTACTCCAACGCCACCCGCGGCAACATCGACGTGACGCTGATCGTTGCCTGATGCGGTGCTGCCGGCCAGCGGCCGGCACTACCCGCGCGCGGTGCAAAAAAATGGGCGGATGCCGGTCGAAACCGGGCATCCGCCCATCCCACCTCGGGTGGGCCCCAGCACGTGGCCGGGGACGCATTCGCTGCGGCGCGCATCCATCCTTCTGGAGAAGAGCCCCCTTGTTGTTCAAGGGGGCGCGCCAACGGCGCGGGGATAAGGTGGAATGCGCGGACCAGCGACCAGTTACTGGTCGCTGGTGATGAGCTGCACGACGCTGGAGAAATCCAGCTTGCCGCGGCCGGCCTGGTGGTTCATCGAGTAGAGATTGCGGGCCACTTCGCCCAGCGGAATCGAAGCGCCGACACTCATCGCCGCTTCCACCGCCAGGCCCATGTCCTTCAGCATCAGATCGCTGCCGAAGCCACCGCTGTAGCCACGCGAGGCCGGCGCATTCTCCAGCACGCCCGGCCACGGGTTGCACACTTCGGTGGCCCAGCTGCGGCCGGTGCTGACCGCCATCATCTGCGACAGCACCTTGGGGTCCAGCCCGTGCGCCACGCCCAGTGCGATGGCTTCACCGGTCACCGCCATGATCACGCCCAGCGCCATGTTGTTGCACAGCTTGGCGACCTGGCCAGCGCCGCTGGCGCCAACGTGGAAGATGTTCTTGCCCATCGCCTGCAGCACCGGGCGTGCGCGTTCCAGCGCGTCTTCCTCGCCGCCGACGATGAAGGTCAGGGTGCCGGCCTGGGCGCCGGCGGTACCGCCGGACACCGGCGCGTCGATCATCTGCAGGCCACGCGCGGCGGCCGCTTCCGAGACCTTGCGGGCACTGGCCGGGGCGATCGTGCTGCAGTCGATGACCAGCGCACCGGCCGGGATCGCGGCAAGAATGCCGTCGTCGCCCAGGTACACGCCTTCGACATGACGGCTGGCCGGCAGCATCGAGATCACCACTTCGGCATCGGCCAGGGTGTCGCGCGCCGACGATGCAGCGCTGGCGCCGGCGTCGACAGCGGCCTGCACCGCGGCCGGAACCAGATCGAACACGCGCACGCTGTGGCCGTTCTTGACCAGATTGGCGGCCATCGGGCCACCCATGTTGCCCAACCCGATGAATGCAATGCGGCTCATGCAAGGCTCCTTTCAACAAGGGGAGTGCCCAGGTCGGCCAGCGGATGCGCGGCGTCGGCCCAGGGGGAAGCGAAGAAGGTGTCTGCCCACGCGCCAGTGGCCTCGGCCAGGGTGGCCGGGTTCCACTGCGGATTGCGGTCCTTGTCGACCAGCAGCGCCCGGATGCCTTCGGCGAAATCACCATGGGCGGCGCAATGCAGGGCGACGATGTACTCCAGGCGATAGATCGCGGCCAGGTCCTGGCCGGCACTGCGGCGCTGCAGTTCGTACGCCAACCGTGCCGAACCCGGTGCACCGGCAGCAAGGGCCTTCTGAGCCGCCTGCAACCAGGCGTCGTCGGTCTGCAGGCCGGCAATGCGCGCCACGATGGCTTCAAGGTCATCGCCTTCGCACAACGCATCGACCTGCGCCGCGTGGGCCAGCAGTGGACCGGTGGCGGCATCGCTGGCATGCGACTGCAGCAGATGGGTCAGGCGTTCGTGGTTGTGTGCGGTGTCATTGGACCAGGCCACCTGCAGCAGCGCATCGAACACCGCGCTGCGGCGCTCTTCGGCCACGTGCACGTCGGCCAGGCCGGCGTAGATGGCATCGCCCGGGTTGAGCAGTGCGCCGGTCAGGGCCAGGAACAGGCCGCCGTTGCCCGGCACGCGCGGCAGCAGCCAACTGCCACCGACATCAGGGAACAGGCCGACGGTGATTTCCGGGAAGGCCAGCTTGGAGCGTTCGCTGACCACACGGTGGCTGGCGCCGGACATCAGGCCGATGCCGCCGCCCATCACGATGCCGTGGCCCCAGCACAGGATCGGCTTGGTGTAGGTGTGGATGAGGTAATCGATGCGGTATTCGACGTCGAAGAACTCGGCGGCATAGGCGTTCTGGCGGATGTCGCTGTGGCCGGCCTCACGGAAGGCGACCATGGCCTTGTACAGGCTGTGCAGGTCGCCACCAGCACAGAACGCCTTTTCGCCGGCGCCCTGCAGCACCACCATGGCGATGCCATCGTCGTCGGCCCAGGCGTTGAGCTGCTTCAGCAGCAGGTGCGCCATCGGCAGCGAGAAACCGTTGAGCGTACGCGGCGCATTGAGCGTGGCGATGCCGATGCGCGTGCCGTTGCCAGCCACGCGCTCTTCGAACAGCACCGGTGCGTCGTCGGCAGCGGTATCCGTGCTCATGCGTTCTTCCACTGCGCGGCGCGCTTTTCCAGGAAGGCAGTCACGCCCTCGACCTGGTCGGCGGTGTCGAACAGGTCGACGAAGGCTTCGCGCTCGGCCACCAGCGCCGAGGCGTGGGTGCCGGTGCGGGTGGACTGCACCAGGGTCTTGCAGGCGGCGATGCTGGTCGGGCTCTGCTTGCCGGCCTTCTTCGCCCATTCCAGCGCCAGCGCCTTGGCTTCGCCCTTGCCGACCTTTTCTTCGGCCAGGCCAATGCGCAGCGCGGTCTCGGCGTTGATGCGCTCACCCAGCAGGATCATGCGCTTGGCCCAGCCCTCGCCGACCAGGCGCGGCAGGTTCTGGGTACCGCCGGCACACGGCAGCAGGCCGACGGTGGCCTCCGGCAGCGCGACCTGGGCATGGTCTTCAATGATGCGCAGGTCGCAGGCCAGCGCGCACTCCAGGCCACCGCCCATGGCGTAGCCGTTGATCGCGGCGATCGACACGCCACGGAAACCGGACAGCGCTTCGAAGGCTTCACCGAAGCGGCGCGCGGCCTCACGTGCAGCGGCCTTGTCGCCGGAGGCGAACTGGTTGAGGTCGGCACCGGCGGAGAAGAATTTCTCGCCGTCACCGGTGATCACCAGCGCGTAGATGTCGCGGTCTGCGTTGAGCGCGCCGACCAGGTCGCGCAGCGCCGACAGGCTGTGCACGGTCCAAGTATGCGCCGGCGGTTTGTTCAGGGTGACCACGGCGGTGTGGCCATCCACCTCCACCTTCAGGCCCACGTGCTCCTGGGTACGCCAATCCTTCATCGCAGTTCCTCTTCGGTGTTGAGCAGGTGACGGGCAACGATCACCCGCATGATCTCGTTGGTGCCTTCCAGGATCTGGTGCACGCGGCAGTCACGCAGCAGGCGCTCGATCGGGTATTCGCGGATGTAGCCGTAGCCCCCGTGGATCTGCAGCGCTTCATTGCAGACGTTGAAACCGGCATCGGTGGCGAAGCGCTTGGCCATCGCGCACCACACGTTGGCATCGCTGGCACCGGCATCGAGCTTGCGTGCGGCGGTGTGCACCATCTGCCGTGCAGCCACCAGCTGGGTGACCATGTCGGCCAGCTTGAACTGCAGCGCCTGGAACTCGGCCAGCGCCTTGCCGAACTGGCGGCGCTCGCCCATGTAGCGGCGCGCAGCATCCAGTGCACCCTGTGCGGCACCCAGCGAGCAGGCGGCGATGTTGATGCGGCCGCCGTCCAGCCCCTTCATCGCCAGCTTGAAGCCGCCGCCTTCCTCTCCCAGAAGGTGGCTGACCGGCACGCGGACGTTCTCGAAGGTGATGCCACGGGTGGGCTGGCTGTTCCAGCCCATCTTCTCTTCCTTGCGGCCGAAGCTGATGCCCGGCAGGTCCGCCGGCACCGCAATGGCGCTGACACCGCCGGCACCGGCACCGCCGGTACGCGCCATCACCACCAGCAGCTCGGTGGCACCGGCGCCGGAAATGAAGGCCTTCGAGCCGTTCAGCACGTAGAAGTCGCCATCGCGCACGGCGGTGGTCTTCAGCGAGGCCGCATCGGAACCGGCGCCCGGTTCGGTCAGGCAGTACGAGGCCAGCTTGTTGCCCGATGACAGGTCGGTGCCCCAGGCATCGCGCAGTGCCGGCTGGCCCCACGTCGACACCATCCACGAGGCCATGTTGTGGATGCTGATGTACGCCGCCGTCGACGGATCGACGCTGGCGAGCTCCTCGATGACGACGGCGGCGTCCAGTCGGCTCAGGCCGCTGCCGCCCACTTCCGGGTCCATGTACAGGCCGCAGAAGCCCAACTCACCGGCCTTGGCGATCGCCTCGCGCGGAAAGATGCCCTCCGCATCCCATCGCGCGGCGTGCGGCGCCAGTTCGGCCTGTGCGAAGTCGCGCGCCGCCTCGCGGTACGCCTGCTGCGCTTCTTCCAGTTCCGTCGTCATCGAGTGGTTCATGGCTGCTCCTGCCGTTACTTCAGGCTGATCGTGGTGTTGACGCCGTGGCTCAGCGTCTCGTCATCGAACCAGCGCGCGGTGACCGTCTTGGTCTGGGTGTAGAACAGCACCACCTGCTTGCCATACGGGCCCAGGTCACCCAGCTTGGAGGCGCGCGAACCGGTGAACGAGAACAGCGGCACCGGCACCGGGATCGGCACGTTGATGCCGACCTGGCCGACGTCGATGTCTTCCTGGAACTTGCGCGCGGCAGCGCCGGACTGGGTGAACAGTGCGGTGCCGTTGCCGTTCGGGTTGCTGTTGACCATCGCGATGGCCTCTTCCAGCGTTTCCGCTTCGAGGATGACCAGCACCGGCCCGAAGATTTCTTCCTGGTAGATGCGCATGTCGGTGGTGACACCGGCAAAGATGGTCGGGCCAACGAAGTTGCCCTTCTCGAAGCCATCGACCTGCGGCTTGCGGCCATCGAGCACCAGCTTGGCGCCCTGCTCCACGCCCGAGGCGATCAGGCCTTCCACGCGCTCGCGGGCGCTGCAGGAGATGACCGGGCCGACGTCGGTACCGGACACGGTGCCGGCGCTGACCTTCAGGGTCTGGGCCTTGGCCACCAGGTCCTGCACCCAGTTGCGCGCTTCACCGACCAGCACCAGCGTGGAAGCCGCCATGCAGCGCTGGCCAGCGGCACCGAAGGCGGCACCGACCATTGCGTTGAGGGTCTGTTCCTTGTTGGCGTCCGGCAGCACCACGGCGTGGTTCTTGGCGCCCATCATGCACTGCACGCGCTTGCCGGCCAGCGAGGCGCGGTTGTAGACGTGGGTGCCGACGCGGGTGGACCCGACGAACGACACGGCCTTGATGTCCGGGTGGTCGCAGATCGCGTTGACCACTTCCTCGCCGCCGTGGACGACGTTCAGCACGCCCTTCGGAATGCCGGCTTCCAGGGCAAGCTCGACCAGGCGCATGGTGACCATCGGGTCCTGCTCGGACGGCTTGAGGATGAAGGTGTTGCCCGTTGCAATCGCCATCGGGAACATCCACAGCGGGATCATCGCCGGGAAATTGAACGGGGTGATGCCAGCGCACACGCCCAGCGGCTGCATGATCGTGTAGGTGTCCACGCCATTGGCCACGTTGTTGGCCAGCTCGCCCAGCTGCAGGTTGCCGATGGCGGCGGCGTGCTCGACCACTTCCAGGCCGCGGAACACATCACCTTCGGCGTCCGGCAGGGTCTTGCCCTGTTCGGCGGTGAGGATGTGGGCCAGCTCACTCATGTTTTCGCGGATCAGCTGCTGGTACTTCAGGAAGATGCGCGCGCGGGTGCCGATCGGGGTCTTGCGCCAGGTCTTGAAGGCTTCCTTGGCGGCGGCGACGGCGGCGTCCACTTCGCCGGTGGTGGCGAACGGCACCTGGGCCAGCACGTCCTGGGTGGCCGGATTGATCACGTCCTGCCAGTGGGAAGTGGCCGATTCAACGAACTGGCCATCGATCAGCATGCGGATACGGGGCGCTGCAACAGTCATGACGACAATCCCACAGGGTGCGAAAGATGCTTGGCATTATTCACAGCACCCGGCTCGATTTCCGGGCTGAATCCGCTTAATCTGGCCAACACGCCCCACGATTCCTGTTAATTCTGTGAATTATTCAGCTCCCCAGCGGCAACTCGGCCTGCGCCTGCTGCGGCTGCGCGAGCAGCGCGGCTACAGCCAGGCCGATCTGGCGCGTGCGCTGGGGCTGTCGGCCAGCTACCTGAACCAGATCGAGCGCAACAAGCGCCCACTGACACCGGCGGTGCAGAAGAAGCTGGGAGAGGTGCTGGGCGACGTTTCCTCGCTGTTCGATGACGATGAGCCCGCCGCCCTGCAGGAGGCGCTGGGCGAAACCCTGCGCGACCTGGGCCTGGCCGAGGTCAGCGCGACCGAACTGCGCGCCCTGGCCGGCAACCTGCCGCAGGTCAGCCGCGCGCTGTTGGACCTGCACCGTCGTCACCTGGCGCTGCGCGAGCACGCGGCCGCACTGGAGTTCCAGCTGGGCGAGCCCGGCGCCGGCAGCACCCTGCCCGCCGGTGACCAGGTGCGCGAGTTCTTCAACCGCATGCACAACCACATTCCCGAGCTGGACGAGCTGGCCGAGCAGCTGTTCGCCGAATGGGGGCTGTCGCCCGGGCATGTGGCACTGCGGCTGCGCCAGCTGCTGGCCGACCGCCATGGCGTGCTGGTGGAAGTGGCCGCACTGCAGGCCGGGCGCGAAAAGCGGCACTACGATGCCGGTGCGCGGCGGCTGTGGCTGCCCGATTACCTGGAGCCCGGACAGCAGGCGTTCCAGATGGCGGCCGAGCTGGCCCTGCACGGCTACCTGCCGCAGATCGATGCGGTGGTGGCGCGCGCCGGGTTCACCGATGAGGCACGCATCGCGCAGGCGCGGATCGGTCTCTCCAACTATTTCGCCGGTGCGCTGGTGATGCCGTACATGCGCTTCCTGCGTGCAGCCGAAACCAGCAGCTACGACATCGAACTGCTGGCGCACCAGTTCGGCGTCGGCTTCGAAGCGGTCTGCCACCGGCTGAGCACGCTGGCACGGCGCAGCGCGCCCGGCCTGCCGTTCTTCTTCATCCGCGTGGACCGCGCCGGCAACGTCTCAAAGCGCCATTCGGCCACCGATTTCCACTTCTCGCAGGTGGGTGGATCGTGCCCGCTGTGGATCGTCTACGAGGCGTTCAACCAACCCGGGCGCATCCTCACCCAGACCGCGCGCATGCCCGATGGCCGCCGTCATTTCTGGCTGGCGCGGCAGGTCAGCAGTGGCCCGGTCGGCCATGGCCAACCGCGCAAGACCTTCGCGGTGGCGCTGGGCTGCGACCTGCAGCATGCCGAACGCCTGGTGTATTCACTGGGGCTGGATGTGCAGAGCCCGGGCAATTCGGTATCGATCGGCCCGGGGTGCCGGGTGTGCCCGCGCGAGGACTGCATGCAGCGCGCGTTCGCGCAGTTGCCGGGGCGATAGGGGGTTCTGCAGGGCTGCGCCCTGCACCCGTGGTAGTGCCGGCCGCTGGCCGGCAAGAGCAGCAACCACTGCGGGGTCAGATCCGTTTTCCTGCGGAAACGGATCTGACCCCGATTCGACCGCAGGATCGGGTCAGTAGATCGGGGTCACCTTCATCTGCGGCAGCGGACGCGGTGCGCCGTCGGTAAGGTCCGGGCCGAGGTCCTCCCAGGTGCGGCCCTGCTCGACCATCAAGCCCCACAACTGCTGCGAGGCCAGCCGTTTGTCTTCCGAGCCCAGCTTGTACGACGGTGGCGTCGGCTGACCGCTGGCGACCATCGCGTACGCCGCGCGGTAGGCCAGCACCTGCTGCGCCGGATCATCGGTGCGCGCCACTTCCAGCGTGTAGCGCTGGTAGGCCGAGGCCAGGTTGCGCCAGCGGATCCAGTAGTGGTTCTCGAACGAGAACGAACAGAAGCGCGCACCGGCCAGACTGCCCTTGTCGGCGATGCGGGTCAGCACGTCCTGCGGCATGTCCAGGTTCATGCCACCCTCGTCGCCCTGCAGGCTGACGTGCACGATGCGGTCGCGGTAGCCCGGTGCGCGCGCCTGCAGCAGGTCGCGCCAGTTCTGCATGGTCGCCACCACCGCGAACAGGAAACGACCCAGCTCGGCTGCGGCCAGTGGCGTGGCGATGGACTGGTAATGCCGTTGCCAGCCGTGGCGGTTTTCGGTGGGCAGGAACACCGCATGTTCCAGCGCCTGGCGGCCGCCGCTGCCCCGGCTCACCGCTTCGGCGTGCTGTGGATAGACCAGGTTGATGGCGAAGGTCGGCCAGCGCGGCAGCGCGGCGTCGAACAGATGGATCGGGAAGTTGCTGCTGATGCCGCCATCGGAGAACCAGCAGATGCGGAAGGCGGTGATCACCGGGCCGCAGGTCTGCCCGGCACTGGTCAGCCCTTCCATGCTGTCGGCAACGTTGTGCTCCTGGTCGGCTGCGGGGGCGGTCGGTTCGCAGCGTCGTTCGCGGCGTGAGGGTTCATGCAGCGGCACCGCGCTGATCAGCAGCGGGAAGCTCAGGCTCATGCGCGTGGCCACCAGCACCGGCAGCTTCGGGCCCTGTGGCAGGTGGTAGTACTGCCGCCCGTCCACCTCCAGCGGCGGGCCGGCCTGGCTCACCAGCCACTGCACCACGCTGGCGGGGAACAGCTGCTCGAACTCCTCGCGCAGGAACCAGAACTGCGCACCGCCCAGCGGCAGCGTGCGCGGCTCATTGTGTGAGATGCAGGTGGTGATCATCTGCAGGCTGATCGCATGCGGGCTGTCCGGCTCACCGGCGTAGCGCGGCGCATCGTGCAGGTCGGCGAAGGTCAACGGTGCATCCAGCGGCTTGCCGGACAGCTGCTGCAGGCATTCATGCAACCACTCGGTCAGCGCCGGCCTGCGTGGATCGCGGCTGAGGCCGCTGCACAGGCCCAGCAGGTTGCGGCGCGCCACCCGCGCGACCCGCAGCGCGGCACCGGCCACACCCGCACCGTAGGCGCACAGCAGTGATGGCAGCAGCGTGGCGGCCACGCCGCTCCAGCCACCGCCCCACCAACCCAGGCCGAGCAGCAGTGCCAGCGACACCAGCACTTCCAGCGGCGCGATCTCGAATACCGCAACGGCCAGGCACAGCAGTTTGTGCGGCAGGCGGGCATTGCCGGTCAGCACCACCAGCAGCCGATAGGCCGCGCGCGCGCCGCGCGCCGGCTGGAACAGGCTGTAGATGAAGCCGCGCCGGGACAGCTGTGCCGACACCGCCGACAGCCCGCCATAGCCTGCATCGCCGGGCAGCTGCTCGCCGGCCTGCTGGCGGCGATCGCCGCAGGCCGCTGCAGCCGCCACCGCTGCCGCAATGGCGCCGGCTGAAGTGCCGCCGATGCTCTTGAAGCGATACTCGCGGGCCAGCGCCAGTACCGCATTGGGGTACACGATGCCGCTGGTGATGCCGCCTTTCATGACCAGATCGCAGTACTTGTCCGCCACTGTCTTGCCCCCGAGCATGCCGTCCGCCGCGTGGGTTGCAGTATGGCGCAGGGGCTTCTCAGGGCCTGAGAACAACGGCGCAGTCCGCGCACGCAATGCGCCGTTCAGCAGAAGGCACGGCTGCAGGCTTGACCCGCCCCGCCATCGGCGTAGCATCTGCAGCAAGCCAAGGGACAGACCCGCGGCTGCCACAACGACATGAGGGATTCTCATGGAATTCGACTATCTCGTCTTCATCGGGCGATTCGAGCCCTTCCACAACGGCCACGCCGCCGTTGCCCGCCTGGCCCTGAGCCGGGCCCGCAAGCTGATCTTCCTGGTCGGCTCTGCCGATACCCCCCGCAGCCTGCGCAATCCCTGGACCGTGGCCGAACGCGCCGTGATGATCCAGGCGGCCCTCGACGGCCACACCGACCGTCTGCTGATCCGCCCGCTGCGTGACCACCTGTACAATGAAGCACAGTGGATCGCCAACGTGCAGCGCCAGGTGGCTGACGCCCTGCGCAACGACGGTGCCGCCGCCGATGCCAGGGTGGGCCTGATCGGCATGGACAAGGATGCATCCAGCTACTACCTGCGCGAGTTCCCGCAGTGGCCACTGGTGGACGTGCAGCACACCGCCACCCTGTCGGCCACCGAGCTGCGGCGCTACCTGTTCGAGGCCGGCGACGTCGACTTCCACGGCGCGCTGCTGATGCTGCGTGGCAATGTGCCGGCGCCGGTGTACGACATGCTCGAAGCGTTCCGCAAGAGTGCGCCTGCGTATGGCCAGCTGGTGGCCGAGTACCGCTTCATCGAACAGTACAAGGCCGCCTGGAAGGATGCGCCCTACGCGCCCACCTTCGTCACCACCGATGCGGTGGTGGTGCATTCGGGCCACGTGCTGCTGGTGCGTCGCCGCTCGGAACCCGGCAAGGGGCTGTGGGCATTGCCCGGCGGCTTCGTCGGCCAGGAACAGAGCCTGCTCGACAGCTGCCTGCGCGAACTGCGCGAGGAAACCCGCCTGAAGATTCCGTTGCCGGTGTTGAAGGGGTCGCTGAAGGGCCAGCAGGTGTTCGACCACCCGGACCGCAGCCAGCGTGGCCGCACCATCACCCACGGTTTCCACTTCGAGTTTCCGGCCGGCGAGCTGCCGCCGGTGCGCGGTGGCGACGATGCCGACAAGGCACGCTGGATACCGGTGAGTGAAGCACTGGACATGGGCCCGCAACTGTTCGAAGACCACCTGCACATCCTGGAGTACTTCCTCGGCCGCGGCTGACCGGCCCGGCTGTCCCACTGGCGGATAGACCGCCGGTGCCACCCGACGCGAAGGAGCTTCCGTCATGCACTACCTCGATAATCTTCTCCTCAACACCGACAGCTACAAGGCCAGCCATTGGCTGCAGTACCCGCCGGGTACCGATGCCACGTTCTTCTACGTCGAATCACGTGGCGGCCTGCACGATCGCACGGTGTTCTTCGGCCTGCAGGCGATCCTCAAGGACGCGCTGGCACGGCCGGTCACCCACGCCGACATCGACGACGCTGCTGCGGTGTTCGCCGCGCATGGCGAACCGTTCAACGAGGCCGGCTGGCGCGATATCGTCGACCGGCTTGGCGGCCACCTGCCGGTGCGCATCCGCGCCGTGCCCGAGGGCAGCGTGGTGCCTACCCACCAAGCACTGATGACGATCGAGTCGACCGATCCGGCCGCGTTCTGGGTGCCGTCGTACCTGGAAACGCTGCTGCTGCGGGTGTGGTATCCAGTCACCGTGGCCACCATCAGCTGGCACGCACGGCAGACCATCGCCGCGTTCCTGCAGCAGACCAGCGACGATCCGCAGGGGCAGCTGCCGTTCAAGCTGCACGACTTCGGCGCGCGCGGTGTATCGAGCCTGGAATCGGCCGCGCTGGGCGGTGCCGCACACCTGGTCAACTTCCTCGGCACCGATACCGTATCGGCGCTGTGCCTGGCGCGCGCGCACTATCACGCGCCGATGGCCGGCTATTCGATTCCCGCCGCCGAGCACAGCACCATCACCAGCTGGGGCCGCGAGCGCGAGGTGGACGCCTACCGCAACATGCTGCGCCAGTTCGGCACGCCCGGTGCGATCGTGGCGGTGGTATCGGACAGCTATGACATCTACCGCGCCATCAGTGAGCACTGGGGTACCACCCTGCGCGATGACGTGATCGCCTCGGGCGCCACCCTGGTCATCCGCCCCGACTCGGGCGACCCGGTGGAGGTGGTGGCCGAAAGCCTGCGCCGGCTGGATGAAGCCTTCGGCCACACCCTCAACAGCAAGGGCTACCGCGTGCTCAACCACGTGCGGGTGATCCAGGGCGATGGCATCAACCCGGATACCATCCGCACCATCCTGCAACGCATCACCGACGACGGCTACGCCGCCGACAACGTAGCCTTCGGCATGGGCGGTGCGCTGCTGCAGCGGCTGGACCGCGATACGCAGAAGTTCGCACTGAAGTGCTCGGCGGCGCGGGTGGACGGCGGGTGGATTGACGTCTACAAGGATCCGGTCACCGACGCCGGCAAGGCCAGCAAGCGTGGCCGCATGCGCCTGCTGCGCCGCCTGGACGATGGCAGCCTGCACACGGTGCCGCTGCCGGCCAACGGCGACGACACCCTGCCGGACGGCTTCGAGGACGCAATGGTGACCGTGTGGGAGAACGGCCGCCTGCTGCACGACCAGCGGCTGGACGACATCCGCACGCGGGCGGCCGTGGGGCATTGAAGGTGTATCCCGACCGGGGTCAGAGCCCGCTGCGTGGCAGCGGGATCCGACCCCTTCCTTCCGCTGGGGTCGGATCCCGTTGCAGCGTAGCGGGTTCTGACCCCTGCGCTCTTGACCGGCGCCACCAACAGGTCCACCTTGCACACGCCGAAGGTATCCCTCCCATCGCTGCGGCGCGGGGAGGGATTTAAACGGGAATCCGGTGAAGGCGCCTCGCGCGTCCATTCCGGAGCTGCCCCGCAGCGGTGAATGGAAACGAATCCTGCCAACAGCACTGGGCTCGCGCCTGGGAAGCGGCAGGGAGTAGGTGGGCTGCGGCCCGTGTCCATCAGCCCGAATACCGGCCCCGGCCGGGGGACACGACCGTCCCCTGACTCGACCTGGAATCTCCGCGGGGAGGTTGCCGGGGCCGTCGTCGTCCTGCGCGTGCAGGCGGTGTGGCCGCGCGCGTCCTGTTCACGGTATCCGGCCAGACCCGTTCACCCACGCGCTGATGCATGGGCCACCGCCGTTGCCGGCGGTCCATGCGGTACCTGACGATGACCGAGCTCCAACGCCCCACCCTGACCCTGCCCGCCGACGGCAAGCGCCTGCTGCTGCATTCGTGCTGCGCGCCCTGTTCCGGCGAAGTGATGGAGGCAATCACCGCCTCCGGGATCGACTACGCGATCTTCTTCTACAACCCCAACATCCACCCGGTGAAGGAATACGAGCTGCGCAAGCAGGAGAACATCCGCTTCGCCGAGCAGCACGGCATTCCCTTCATCGACTGCGACTACGACACCGACAACTGGTTCAGCCGTGCGCGGGGCATGGAAAACGAACCCGAACGCGGTATCCGCTGCACGATGTGCTTCGACATGCGTTTCGAGCGCACCGCGCTGTATGCGCACGAGCACGGCTACGACACCATCAGTTCGTCGCTGGGCATCTCTCGCTGGAAGAACATGGCGCAGATCAACGACTGCGGCATCCGCGCCGCCTCGCGCTATGAAGGCCTGCAGTACTGGGACTACAACTGGCGCAAGGGCGGCGGTGCCAGCCGCATGATCGAGATCAGCAAGCGCGAGCAGTTCTACCAGCAGGAATACTGCGGCTGCGTGTACTCGCTGCGCGATGCCAACCGCCACCGCCGCGAGAACGGGCGCGAACGGATCAGGATCGGCCTGCTGTACTACGGAGATGAGCCACGGCCCCTCAAGGACTAGCGACTTCTTTCGCTAGAGACGCCAAAAATTAAAGAGCCCGCGATCAAAGATCGCGGGCTCTTTCCTTAATTACTTCTTGGGTGACGGCTTCGGATTTCTTTCACCTTGGGTGGTGCTTGGATGCTTCAAGGCATAGCGCTCTGTGACAAAGCGACCAGATACCGAGCTTCTATGGGCCGTAGTTTTTGAAGAAGACTTGCTAGTCATGATTATTCCTTTTTAGTGTGGACGGAAGGAGCTGTGTCGCTCATGTCTCGAAGTACCTCACGAGGGGGGGAAGCCCCCCCCTCGTGAGGTATGACGCTTAAGCCCCTGGGGCCGAGCGCCAGTGCTTGCATACGCTCTCCCACTTCCCGAAACGGAAGCGAGAGTAGTTGCGTACGAACACCGTCTTCGGACGAGAATTCGACATGGCTACCTCCATTGAGTTGGAGGGTGCCTACTGGGACCGATCCGTCCATCCAATCCAGGAACCGAACAACAACTGCCCAAATCAATTGACAAGCTGTTATAATTTCCGGATTGTTCCAATCAAACCCGCTGCCAAGCGAAAGTCTGAATGAAGACTGAACGAGCGACGCATAGAGTGAAACACCCGCAACTCCTTACGCCTCGGACCTGATTTAGGCTCTGAGACGTTGCAGCGTCCAAGATCCTAAATTCTTATTTATCAATGCTTTAAAGAGCCCCTCGGTCGCTTCAATGAGACCGGGGTGGATTTTTTTATCCAGCCTGCAGCTTATCCTGAACCGCCTGCAGATGTAAAGCGCTAGTGCATTTTTCGTGACGAAATCATCTAGTGAATACCAGTCCAATGGTGTAGGGTCATAGAAATACGTGATTCAGCCAACACTCGATCAGCTTGCAGTAGCCGCCGATGTCGCCCTGCTGGTGATCGACCTGCAGCCGGACTTCATGCCCGGTGGCGCGCTGGCCTGCGACCAGGGCGATGCGCTGGTGGCACCGATTGCCGATCTGCTGGCGCAGCGCCGCTACCGCACCGTGGTGGCGACCCAGGACTGGCACCCGGCCGACCATGCCTCGTTCGCCAGCCAGCACCCCGGCCAACGCCCGTTCGAGACCATCCTGCTGCACGCGCAGCCGCAGACGCTGTGGCCGGACCACTGCGTGCAGGGCAGCGCCGGTGCCGCGCTGCACCCGGGCGTGGACTGGACCGTGGCCGACCTGATCCTGCGCAAGGGCACGCGCCAACAGGTGGATTCGTACAGCGCCTTCCGCGAGAACCATGGCCCCGATGGCGAGCGCCCGGCCACCGGCCTGGCCGGCTGGCTGCACGAGCGCCGCATCCGCGAAGTGCACGTGTGCGGCCTGGCCCGCGACTACTGCGTGCTGTGGAGCGCGCAGGATGCGGTGAAGTCCGGCTTCCGGGTGAAGTTCCTGTGGGACCTGACCCGGCCGGTGACCGAAGCCAACGACGCGATGGTGCGCGAGGCGCTGGGCAAGGCGGGGATCGCGACCGCCTGACCCACAACGGTAGTGCCGGCCGCTGGCCGGCAACCTCGGGATCTCTGCAGTTGCCGGCCAGCGGCCGGCACTACCGGATCACACCCGTGGGTAGCGCCGGGCCATGCCCGGCGGACGCGGGATGGGCGATTACCGGAACACCACCGTGCGATGCCCGTTGAGCAGGATGCGGTGCTCCACATGGCGGCGCACGGCGCGTGCCAGCACCAGCGATTCGGTATCGCTGCCCAGCCGCACCAGTTCGCGCGGTGCCATCGCATGGTCAACGCGGGCCACGTCCTGTTCGATGATCGGTCCTTCGTCCAGATCCTCGGTGACGTAGTGCGCGGTGGCGCCGATGATCTTGACCCCGCGCGCGTGCGCCTGGTGGTACGGCTGCGCGCCCTTGAAGCTGGGCAGGAAGCTGTGGTGGATGTTGATCGCACGCCCGGCCAGCGCGCGGCACAGCGTGGGTGACAGGATCTGCATGTAGCGCGCCAGCACCACCAGGTCGATGCGCTCGCGCTCGACCAGGTCGATGATCTGCTGCTCCTGCACCGCACGCGTATCGGCGGTCACCGGCAGGTGGTGGAACGGTACCTGGTAGGACGCGGCCAATGGCGCGAAGTCGGCGTGGTTGGAGGCCACCGCGGCAATGTCGACCTTCAGCTGGCCGCTGTGGGCGCGGAACAGCAGGTCGTTGAGGCAGTGCCCCTGCTTGCTGACCAGCACCAGCAGGCGTGCCCGGCGGCGGCCATCATGCAGCTGCCAGTCCATGCCGAAGCCTTCGGCAAGCGTGGCCATCGCGGCGTGCACGGTCTCCAGCGGCAGGCCGGCGTCACGGTCGAAATGCACGCGCAGGAAGAAGCGGCCGCTTTCCTCATCGCCGAACTGCTGGGCGTCGAGGATGTTGCAGCCGTGGTCGAACAGCAGGCCGGACACGCGGTAGACGATGCCGGTACGGTCGGGGCAGGACAGGGTGAGGATGGAATCGGGGCGCATCGCCACAGTGTAGGGCAGCTTCCTGCCCAGCAGCCGGATGATCACCGATGCAACCGAACCGCTTGGTTCAGTCCCAAGCGATACTTGGCCATCACCGTGGCAAGCTGGTCGGTCATGAACCTGTTGCAACTGATCCGCAGCTTCACCCGCACCGCAGAGACCGGCAGCATTGCCGCCGCGGCCCGCATCCTTGGCATCAGCGCCACCGCAGTCGGCCAGAACATCAACCGGCTGGAAGCGCATCTGGGCGTACGGCTGCTGAACCGGAGTACGCGCCAGCTGGCGCTCAGCGAGGCCGGCGCGCTGTACCTGGCGCAGGTCCGCCACATCGAGGCCGACCTGGCGCGCGCGCAGGCGATGGTCACCTCCGGTGATATCGAACCGGCCGGGCCGCTGCGCATCGCCAGCAGCAGCGCGTTCGGCCGCCACGTCATGGCCCCGTTGCTGCCGTCACTGCAGCAACGCTACCCGCAGCTGCAGCTGGAACTGCGGCTGACCGACCGCGCCGTGCAGCATGGTCCAGAGGCGGTGGATGCCAGCATCCGCATCGGCGCGCAGCTGGAAGACGGCGTGGTCGCACGGCAGCTGGCACGCGTACCGTTCGTGTTCTGCGCCTCGCCGGCCTACCTGAAGGCCCATGGCACCCCGCAGGAACCATCGGATCTGGGCAGCCATCGCGGGCTGCTGCACCGCTTCCCCACCGATGGCCGGCCGTTGCGCTGGGGCCTGCTGAAGGACGGCCAGCGTGTGGACGCCGCGCTACCGCCGAGCATGGTCTGCGATGACATCGATGCGCTGGCGTCGCTGGCGGCGGCCGGTGCCGGCATCACGCGGTTGGCTGCGTTCGTGGCCGAGCCCTACCTGCGCGATGGACGCCTGCAGGCCGTGTTCGGCGCCGACAGCACGTGGCGTCCGGAGCCGATGGAGGTCTATTTCTGCGTCAGCGATCGCCGCGACTTCACCGCCAAGATCCGCGCGCTGTTCGAGCACCTGCGGGCCGGCATGGCGCCGGCCTGGCGGGTGTGAGCCTCAGCGCGCCTTGAACACGCCGCGCGCATCGCGCGGCTCGCAGCGCAGGTACTGCGGCGCCGGTTCCACGCTGTCGCGCAATGCGGCGGCGGCATGCCACGGCCAGCGCGGGTCGTAGAGGATGCCGCGCGCCAGGGCCACGGCATCGGCGTGGCGATGGCGCAGGATCGATTCGGCCTGCTCCGGTTCGGTGATCATGCCCACGGCGATCACCGGCATGCGCACCTTGGCCTTGATCGCCGCCGCGAACGGCACCTGGTAACCGGGGCCGACGGTGATCTTCTGGCGCTCGTCCAGGCCGCCACTGGAGACATGCAGGAAATTGCAGCCGCGCGCGTCCAGCACCTGGGCCAGTGCTTCGCTCTGCACCAGGTCCCAGCCACCCTCGACCCAGTCGCTGGCGGAAATGCGCACGCCCACGGCGACCTTGTCGGACACCGCCGCGCGTACCGCGTCGAACACTTCCACCAGCAGGCGCAGGCGGTTCGGCAGCGACCCGCCGTAGCCATCGGTGCGGCGGTTGCTCAGCGGCGACAGGAACTGGTGCAGCAGGTAACCGTGCGCGGCATGCAGCTCGATCAGCTCGAAGCCCAGGCGCTCGGCGCGCACCGCACTGGCAGCGAAGGCGGCGATGACCTCGGCGATGCCGGCTTCGTCCAGTTCCTGCGGTGCCGGATCGGCGGCATGGAACGGCAGCGGCGACGGCGCCACGGTGGCCCAGCCACGCGCATCGCCGGCCGGCAACTGGCCACCCCCGTCCCACGGGCGGGCGGTGGATGCCTTGCGGCCGGCATGGCCCAGCTGGATGCCCAGCGGCATCGGCGACCAGCGGCGGACGCTGGCCAGCACCTGTGCCAGCGCGGCCTCGGTGCCGTCATCCCACAGGCCCAGGTCGGCCCAGCTGATGCGGCCGCGCGGCTCGACCGCGGTGGCTTCCAGGATCAACAGGCCGGCGCCGGACTGCGCCAGGTTGCCCAGGTGCATGGCGTGCCAGTCGCTGGCGCGGCCGTCTTCGGCGGAGTACTGGCACATCGGCGCGATGACGATGCGGTTGGACAGGGTCAGGGGGCCGAACGAGATCGGCGAAAACAGCTGGCTCAAGGGGGTGATGAACGACGTAGGGGGTGTGTATTGCACCGCTGCGCGGCTTCTGGATCAACCGTCTGGATGGATCGCTGTTTCGCAGCCGATCATGCCGCCGAGCGCCGAACAGCCCCTTGTAGAGCCGAGCCGACGCTCGGCTCAGCCCGCCACCCAACCGGACAAGGCTTCAGCGCAGTCCCGCTCATCCTTGAACAACAGCAGGTCGTCGGCACGGGTGCGGCCGCGGTTCAGCGCCGCCACCGGCAATCCTGCCTTCGCCGCCGCCTGCACGAAGCGGAAGCCGGAATAGACCATCAGTGACGAGCCCACCACCAGCACCGCATCGGCCTGCTGCAGATGATCGTGCACCGCCGCCACCCGCTCGCGCGGCACGTTCTCGCCGAAGAACACCACGTCCGGCTTCAGCACGCCGCCGCAGTGCGGGCAGTCGGGCACCACGAATGTGGAGAAATCGGTCTCCAGGTCGGCATCACCGTCGGGGGCGATGCCGGCCTCCAGCGCGTCCCAGCCGGGATTGGCGTCCAGCAGCCGCTGCTGGAAATCCTCGCGGCCACTGCGGCGCTCGCAGCCCATGCAGCGCACCAGATCCAGGCGGCCATGCAGGTCGATCACGTTGCGGCTGCCGGCGCGCTGGTGCAGGCCGTCCACGTTCTGGGTCAACAGCACCTGCAGCTTGCCGCGGCTTTCCAGGGCGGCCAGGGCCTGGTGGCTGCCGTTGGGCCGGGCCAGGCCGAAGCGCGGCCAGCCCAGCAGGCTGCGCGCCCAGTAACGCTGGCGGGTGGTCGCCTCGCCGATGAAGGCCTGGTAGGTCACCGGCGGCGTGCGTTTCCACTGGCCATCGGCGTCCCGGTAATCGGGTATGCCCGAGGCGGTGCTGCAACCCGCGCCGGTCAGCACGAACAGGCGCTCGGCGCGGTCGATGAAGTCGGTCAGTGGCAGGGTCATGGCTGCCAGATGGGGGCGCCGCAGCGCCCCCGCAAGCACCGGTTCAGCCGGTGGTCTCAGGCGGCCGGCAGCGGCGGCACCACGATCGGGTGGCCATCCTCGTCCAGCGCGATCATCACGAAGTGGCCGCGGGTGCACAACTTGCGCTCGCCGCTGTGCAGGTCCTCGGCGACCAGTTCCACCTCGACCTTCATCGAGCTGCGGCCGACTTCGACGATGCGGCCGATGGTTTCCACCATCTGGCCGATGCGGATCGGCAGCTTGAAGTCGACCTGGTCGCTGCGCGCGGTCACCACGGTGCGGCGCGAATAGCGGGCGGCGGCCAGGAACGCGGCCTTGTCCATCCATGCCAATGCCTGGCCACCGAACAGGGTGCCCAGGTGGTTGGTGTGGTTGGGGAAGACGATTTCAGCCATGCGCACTTCGGTGGGCGGCACGGTCTCGGGGATCGGGGTCATGGGGGTGCTTCGGTGTGGGGTGCTGCGGATTCTAAGCGACCGGCGTGATGGCCATCGGCATGCACGTGCAACGGTCACCCGGCAGCGGTGCGTGCGCAGGCCGCGCCTGCGGCAGGCGTTACACTGCGCCACGCCCACTGCCAGGACTGCCCATGCCCGCCACTTCCGACCTGCTGGCCTTCGCGCTGGTTTCGCTGGCCATGGTGCTCACGCCCGGGCCGAACATGATCTACGTCATCTCGCGCTCGATCTGCCAGGGGCCGATGGCTGGCCTGATCTCGCTGGGCGGGGTGGCGCTGGGCTTTGTGTTCTACATGCTGTGCGCGGCACTGGGCATCACCGCCCTGCTGATGACCGTGCCGTTCGCCTACGACGCGCTGCGCATCGGCGGAGCGCTGTACCTGCTGTACCTGGCCTGGCAGGCGCTCAGGCCCGGCGGCCGTTCGCCGTTCGCGGTGCGTGACCTGCCGCAGGACAGCCCGCGCAAGCTGTTCACGATGGGCTTCCTGACCAATCTGCTGAACCCGAAGGTGGCGGTGATGTACCTGTCGCTGCTGCCGCAGTTCCTGCACCCGGACGGCGAAGGCAGCGTGCTGATGCAGTCGATCGTGCTGGGCTCCACCCAGATCCTGGTCAGCGTCAGCGTGAACGGCATGATCGCGCTGACCGCCGGCAGCATCGCCGGCTTCCTGGCCGCGCGCCCCACCTGGCAGATGGTGCAGCGCTGGCTGATGGGCACGGTGCTGGCCGGGCTGGCGGTGCGCATGGCGGTGGAAGGGCGGCGCTGATTGTAGAGTCGAGCCATGCTCGACTTTCTTGCGAGCAGCAGTCGAGCGTGGCTCGACGCTACGGAAACAAAAAACCCCGGCATTGGCCGGGGTTCTTCGTTGCGGCAGGCCTGGCCGGTTCGATCAGAAGTTCATGTCGAAGGCGACTTCGCCCTGAACGCCTACCTGGTAGGCCGAGACGCGGCGTTCGAAGAAGTTGGTCAGCTCCTGCACGTCCTGCAGTTCCATGAACGGCAGCGGGTTGCGCACGTTGTACTTCTTTTCCATGCCCAGCTTGGCGAAGTGCTGGTCGGCGCAGTGCTGCAGGTACTGGCGCATGTCGCGGGTCGAGATGCCGGCCACGCCGCCGGACAGCACGTCCTCGGCGAACTGCACTTCGCATTCGATGGCTTCGGCCAGCATGTCGTAGACCTGCTGCTTCATCTCGTCGTCGAACAGGTCCGGCTCTTCCTCACGCACCACGCGCACCGACTCGAACGCAAACTCCATGTGCGCGCTCTCGTCGCGGAACACCCAGTTGGTGCCCGAGGCCAGGCCCGGCAGCAGGCCGCGCGAACGGAAGTAGTACACGTAGGCGAACGCAGCGAAGAAGAACAGGCCTTCGATGCAGGCGGCAAAGCAGATCTGGTTGAGCAGGAACTGGCGGCGCTGTTCGCGGGTCTCGATGCGGGTCAGGTCCTGGATCGAGTCGATCCACTTGAAGCAGAAATCGGCCTTCTTCTTGATCGAGTCGATGTTCTCCACCGCCGAGAACGCCTTGGCGCGCTCTTCCGGATCCGGCAGGTAGTTGTCCAGCAGGGTCAGGTAGAACTGCACGTGCAGTGCTTCCTCATACAGCTGGCGCGACAGGTACATGCGCGCTTCGGGCGCATTCAAGTGCTGGTACAGGTTCAGCACCAGGTTGTTGGACACGATCGAATCGCCGGTGGCGAAGAACGCGACCAGGCGGTGGATCAGGTGGCGCTCACCCGGCGACATCTTGCTGTGCAGGTCGGTGATGTCGATCTGGAAGTTGATCTCTTCCACCGTCCAGGTGTTCTTGATCGCATTCCGGTACATGTCATAGAACTGCGGGTAGCGCATCGGGCGCAGGGTCAGTTCAAAACCGGGATCGAGCAGCATCTGCTTGGGCTTGTCGGCCATGGGTGTTTCCTTGAATTCCTGGGTGAGCCGCCGGGCGTGGCCCGGCGCTACCGTGGGTGTTTTTCCGCAGCCGAGCATGGCTCGGCTCTACAGGTGCGAGGTGTTCGAGTGCCGACCAACGGTCGGCACCCACCGCGCGGTGTCTTACTGGCAGGCCTCGCAGGCTTCCGGGTTTTCCAGCGAGCAGGCGATGGCTTCGTCCGGGCTGAACACCTTGGCCGGGGCCGCAGCGCTGACCGTGGTCTTGGCGATCTTGGTGGCCGGGCGCGAACGCAGGTAGTAGGTGGTCTTGATGCCCTGCTTCCAGGCGTACATGTACATGGAGGACATCGCGCCGATGTTCGGGCTTTCCATGAACAGGTTGAGCGAGGCCGACTGGTCGATGAAGGCGCCACGCTCGGCGGCCATGTCGATCAGCGAACGCATCGGCAGTTCCCACGCGGTGCGGTAGACCTCGCGCAGCGTTTCCGGAATCTGTGCCACGCCGGCGATGGAGCCTTCGGCCAGCTTGATGGCATCGCGCATGTCGGCGGTCCACAGGCCCAGCTTCTTCAACTCGTTGACCAGGTAGCGGTTGACCTGCAGGAAGTCACCGGACAGGGTCTCGCGCTTGAACAGGTTGGACACCTGCGGCTCGACGCACTCGTAGCAGCCGGCGATCGAGGCGATGGTCGCGGTCGGGGCGATCGCGATCATCAGCGAGTTGCGCAGGCCGTGCTCCTTGATGCGGGCGCGCAGGGCATCCCAGCGCGCGGTGTCTTCCGGCACCACGTTCCAGGCGTCGAACTGCAGTTCGCCACCGGCGGCACGGGTGTCGTTGAACGACGGGTGCTTGCCACGTTCCTGGGCCAGCTCGCAGGAGGTTTCCAGCGCGTGGAAGTAGATCGCTTCGGCAATCTTCTTCGACAGGGCGCGGGCTTCGGCGCTGTCGAACGGCAGGCGCTTGCGGAAGAACACGTCCTGCAGGCCCATGCAGCCCAGGCCGACCGGACGCCAGCGCAGGTTGGCGCGGCGGGCGGTTTCGATCGGGTAGAAGTTCAGGTCGATGACGCGGTCGAGCTGGCGCACGGCCAGGCGAACGGTCTCGGCCAGCTTCTCGAAGTCGAACTCGTTGTGCTCGTCGAAGTGGTTGCCCAGGTTGATCGAACCCAGGTTGCACACGGCGGTTTCATCGTTGGAAGTGACTTCCAGGATTTCGGTGCACAGGTTGGACAGGTGGATCACGTTGCCCGGGCGCAGGGTCTGGTTGCTGGCGCGGTTGCACTTGTCCTTGAAGGTCATCCAGCCGTTGCCGGTCTCGGCCAGCGTACGCATCATGCGGGCATACAGCTTGCGCGCGGAGATGGTGCGGTTGGCCTTGCCCTGGGCTTCGGCCTGCAGGTAGGCCTGCTCGAAGGCTTCGCCGAACAGGTCGGTGAACTCCGGCACGACGCGCGGATCGAACAGCGACCATTCCTGGTCGGCTTCGACGCGCTTCATGAACAGGTCCGGCACCCAGTTGGCCAGGTTCAGGTTGTGCGCACGACGGGCTTCGTCACCGGTGTTGTCGCGCAGCTCGAGGAAGTCCTCGATGTCGGCGTGCCAGGTTTCCAGGTACACGCAGGCCGCGCCCTTGCGCTTGCCGCCCTGGTTCACTGCGGCCACCGACGAATCCATGGTCTTCAGCCACGGCACGATGCCGTTGGAATGGCCGTTGGTCGACTTGATCAGCGAACCACGCGAACGCACGCGGGTGTAGCTGACGCCGATGCCGCCGGAGAACTTCGACAGCTGGGCGATGTCGCCGTACTTGGAATAGATCGATTCCAGCGAGTCCTGCGGCGAGTCCAGCAGGAAGCACGAGGACAGCTGCTCGTGGGTGGTGCCGGAATTGAACAGGGTCGGGCTGGACGGCAGGTAGTCCAGGTTGCCCATGCGCTTGTACAGCGCCAGGGTCTCGGACACGTCCTCGCTCAGCGCGCTGGCGATGCGCAGGAAGAACTGCTGCGGGGTCTCGATCACCTTGCGGGTGTGCGGGTGGCGCAGCAGGTAACGGTCGTACAGGGTACGCAGGCCGAAGTAATCGAAGTTCAGGTCCAGCGAGATGTCGATGGCATCGTTGAGCTTGCGTGCGTTGGTCTGCACGAAGTTCAGCAGGCGGTCGTTGATCAGGCCGACTTCATGGCCACGGCTGACCGACTGCGAGAAGGCGTAGATTTCCTGGCCCGAGACTTCCTTGGCGATGTAGTTGGCCAGCAGGCGCGCGGCGAGACGGCCGTACTCGGGCTCTTCACCGATCAGCAGGGCGGCGGTGCGGATGGACAGTTCGTCCAGCTCGCGGGTGGTGGCACCGTTGTACAGGCCGGAAATGGTACGGGTGGCCACGCGCATCGGGTCGACGGCGTGCAGGCCTTCGGAGGAACGCTGCACCGCACGCACGATCTTGTTCAGGTCCACCAGTTCGGTGGTCCCATTGCGCTTGGTCACACTCATCGCGTTGGCCGTCGGCGGCGACGTCAACAGGAATTCGCTTTCCTTCTCGATGGTGGCGCTGGATTCGGTGCTCACGGCGTGTGTCCTCTTGGCGTGATTTGGGGGTGCTCGATGCATCGGGTGACGCGGCCCGGGACATGACAGCCCAGGATGGCAGGACGGCGTCGCAGGGGATGAGACCCTGCGCCTGCCACTGCCGTTGACGATCGCGGATGGGTACCCCGGGGCAACCCCTGGAATGGGGGTTGCTGCGACCGACGGCCACAAGATAGTGGGGGTAATGGGGTCCGTCAACGCCAAATGTAGTGAAATTCGGCAATCCCTTGCGCCGCAAGGATCGTGCCATCGGCGCCCTGATCAGACGCTTCAGACCTGCCGGAACGGGCTGCGCAGTCAAGTCCGAAAGGCGTCATTGCGGTGGCACAACGCACCGCGAAAACGGAACAATGACAGCTTCACATGACAGTGATGAAACTGGCTAGGGACAACCCTGTGGATAGGTGGTGGGCAGCCGGTGGGAAAGCCGGTATGGCCGGACGAATCGCCATCGCGCAGTGACTTTCGGCGGGT
Source organism: Stenotrophomonas sp. YJH_SMC_110 (assembly GCF_059369255.1). NCBI lineage: Bacteria > Pseudomonadati > Pseudomonadota > Gammaproteobacteria > Lysobacterales > Lysobacteraceae > Stenotrophomonas > Stenotrophomonas sp. YJH_SMC_110. Next base: position 131,998 of record NZ_JCAFSM010000008.1, read on the forward strand.
GACGGCGCCTGCCGAACGCGGGATGCTGGGGTCCTGCAATGACCGGAAAGGATTCCACCATGCGCCTGTCAGCACCCGCCTTGGCCCTGCTGGCTGCTGTGGTCACCGTACCTGCAATTGCCGCTGACACCCCGAAGCTGCGCGCGGACCAGTGCGGTATCCACACCGACTATGACGTGCTGGTGGACAGCGGTGGCATCTGGCTGCGGCATGGCCCGCAGGCACCGCACGAGGTGGTGTTCCACGATGGCGTGCTGAGCCTGGACGACACGGTCGTGCCGGTCAGCGAGGCCGACGCGGCCCGCCTTCGGCAGATGGAGGCCGGGGCACGGCAGCTGATGCCGGCCGCCACGGCGCTGGCCCATGAAGTGAGCGGACTGAGCTTCGACGTGCTCGACGGGGTCTATGAAAGCCTCACCGGTACCGCCAACAGCCGCAAGGTCCGGCGCCTGCGCCGGCAGGCCGATGACTGGATCGGCGGCACGCTGGGCAAGGGCTACTGGGAACAGGCTGTGTTCGGGCCAGGCTTCGAGGCCAAGGTGCAGGACATGGCCGAGTCGCTGTCCGCCTCCATCGCCCGCAGCATGCTGTGGCAGATCTTCACCGGACGCAGCGATGCGATGGAGGCACGCGCCGACCGTCTGGACGCGCAGATGGAACAGCAGCTGGAAGGCCGCGCCGAACGCATCGAGGCCCAAGCACAGTCGCTGTGCCCGCTGGTGCAGTCGCTGGCCGACACCCATGACGCGCTGGAAGTGCGCTACCAAGGCCAACCGCTGCGGCTGCTGGAGCGCAGCGAGAGCGTTCGGGTGGAGCACGGCGATGGCTCGGGCCTGCAGGTGTCGGCCGGGCCGGATGAGCGGCCGCGTGGGAATGCGTTGGCGCCTTCCCGATAGCTGCGCGGCGCTGCTGTAGAGCCGAGCCCATGCTCGGCTCCCTTTCGGCACATCATCCAGAAGCAGCCGAGCGTGGGCTCGGCTCTACAGTAAACCGCCCTCACGCCCGATGCGGGGTACCCAGGTACTCGGCGCTCTGCATCTCGATCAGGCGCGAGGCGGTGCGCTCGAACGCGCCCTGCAGGCGCTGGCCGGTGTACAGCTCGATCGGCGAGGTGCTGGCGGTGCAGACCAGGTTGACGTGGCGGTCGTACAGCTCGTCGATCAGGTTGACGAAGCGGCGCGCGGCATCCTCATTCAAGCGGTCGAAGGCGGGAATGCCGCCCAGCAGCACCGTGTTGAACTCGTGCGCGATCTCGATGTAATCCGAGGGCCCGCGCGGGCCTTCGCACAGCGCGGCGAAATCGAACCAGGCAATGCTCTTGCCGCGGCCACGCACCGGGATCTTGCGGCCCTCGATCTCGATGTTGCCGGGCTTGGCCGGCTGGCCGCCGCTCAGCTCGTTCCAGCGCGTGGCCAGCCAGTCGTCGCTGTCGGCCGCCAGCGGTGCGCGGTATACCGGCGAGCGGGTCAGCGCGCGCATCCGGTAATCCTCGGTACCTTCGGCGTACAGCTCCACGCAGAAGCGCTGCAGCAGGCCGATGGCCGGCAGGAAGCTCTCGCGCTGCAGGCCGTTGAGGTACAGGTTCTCCACTGCGGTGTTGGAGGTGGTGACCAGGGTCACGCCCTCGGCGAACAGGCGCTCGAGCAGCCGCGCCAGCAGCATCGCATCGCCGATGTCGGTGACGAAGAACTCGTCCAGCACCAGCACGCGCAGGTTGCTGCGCCATTCCTGGGCGATCTTCGCCAGCGGGTCGCTCTGGCCCTGGTGCTCGCGCAGGCGCTCATGGACGCTGCGCATGAAGCGGTGGAAATGGGTGCGGTACTTCTGCTTGATCGGCAGCCCGTCGTAGAACAGGTCGACCAGGAAGGTCTTGCCACGGCCGACGCCGCCCCAGAAGTACAGGCCCTTGATCGGCTCGGGCTTCTTCCAGAACGAAGACAGGCGGTCCAGCCAGCCATCCTCAGCACTGTCCAGCAGGCCCAGGTGGATGCGGTCCAGCTCGGCCAGCGCCGCATGCTGGGCCGGATCGTTCTGCCAGTCGCCACGGGCAACCCCTTCCGCATACCGCTGCGACGGGGTCAGCTCGGGTGCACTCATGCCGCCGCGCCTAGCCAGTGCTTGACGCCGTGGGTCAGCGCGCCGCGCAGGTCGATCAGCTTGCGGTGGAAGAAGTGGCTGGTCTCGGGCATGCGTACCAGCTCATGCGGGGCGTCCAGCGTGTCCAGCCACTGGTAGACGGCCTGCGGGTCGACGATCTCGTCCTGCTCGCCCTGGATCACCAGCCAGCGCGCCGGCGGCGCGATGCCGTCGAAATCCCAGCGACCGGCCGGCGGCGCGATCGAGATCAGCGCTTCCGGCTGCAGCGTGGCGGCGGCCTTCAGCGACACGAACGCACCGAAGCTGAAACCGGCCAGCCACAGGCGGTCATCCGGGCGCTGGCTGCGCACCCAGGCCGCGACGGCCTTCAGGTCATCCTGCTCGCCCACGCCGCCATCGAAGGTGCCAGCCGAACCACCCACGCTGCGGAAGTTGAAGCGCACCGTGGCGATGCCCAGCTCGCGCAGGGTGGAGGCGGTCATGGTGACCACCTTGTTGTGCAGGGTGCCACCTTCGGTGGACAGCGGATGGCAGACGATGGCCACGATCGGCTGCACCGGCACATCGGCCTTGGGCAGGTCGACGACCACTTCCAGCGGGCCGGCCGGGCCGTCCAGTTCGAGGCAGGCGGTTTCGCCGGGGGCGACGGGGAACAAGGGCTTGTGCATGGCACCATGATACCGTCCCCCGCCCCTGCCCTGTGCCCGCCCCATGCTCTATCTGTCACTGGCCGTGATCTGCAGTGTGCTGGTTTCGGTGTTGTTGAAGGTGGCCGCACGCCGCCAGCTGGATGTTGCGCAGATGGTCACCGGGAACTATCTGGTGGCGGCAACGCTCACCGCCGTGGTGCTGCAGCCACCGCTGGATGCGCTGCGCGCGCCGCATGCGCCGTGGCTGTCACTGCTGGCGCTGGCGGTGGTGCTGCCCTCGATCTTCCTGGTACTGGGCCGCGCGGTGGCGGTGGCCGGCATCGTCCGCAGCGACGTGGCGCAGCGGCTGTCGTTGCTGCTTTCCCTGGCCGCCGCCTTCCTGTGCTTCGGCCAGACCGCAACGCCCTGGAAACTGGCCGGCCTGGGCCTGGGCCTGCTGGCGATGGTGGCCATCAGCCTGCGCCCGCGCGGCCCGGCGGTGGCGTCCTCACCCGGCGGCTGGGGCTGGCTGCTGGGCGTATGGGCCGGATTCGCAGTGGTGGACGTGCTGCTCAAGCAGGTGGCGCTGTCCGGCACGCCGTCGATGGCGGCGGTGCTGGCCAGTTTCAGCGTCGCCTTCGTGCTGATGCTGGCAATGCAGCTGTGGCGGCATGTCAGTGGCCGCAGCCGACTGGCCTGGCGCAACCTCGGCGCGGGTGCACTGCTGGGCCTGCTCAATGGCGGCAACATCCTGTTCTATGTGCATGCGCACCAGGCGATGCCAGAGAGCCCGGCCACCGTGTTCGCCGGCATGAACATCGGCGTGGTGGTGCTGGGCGCGCTGGTAGGCATGTTCGTCTTCGGCGAGGCCACCACGAAGTGGAACCGCGCGGGACTGGCGCTGGCGGTGCTGGCGATCGGGATGATCGCCTGGGGGTGAGCGATACCCGGGGTCGGATCCCATTCCCACGGAATGGGCTCTGACCCCTACGCCTCAGACCCCGCGATGCCTTGGGTCAGAGCCCATTCCGTGGGAATGGGATCCGACCCCGGCCTGGCGCGTTACTTGTCGAAGCCCAGCAGCAGCGGGTCGTGGTCGGAGCTGCGCCACGGGCCCTGCACGTTGCGGCCCTGGTAGCCGCTGGCGTCCTGCTCGTCGGCGTTGCTGTGCCATTCGGCGGCACCGCGCAGGCGCCTGGCCATGCCCGGGTTCAGCAGCGCGTGGTCGAGGCGGCCGGTGTAGCCGTTGTAGACGTAGCTGTAGGGATGCTCGACCTTGGCAACCTTGAACGCGTCCTGCCAGCCCAGATCATGCAGGGCGCGGATCGGGTCTTCCATCGCGTAGGCATTGAAGTCACCCAGCAGCACCGCGTCCCTGGCGCCGGTACCGGTCGGATCGGTCTGCAGCCAGGCGTGCAGCTGCTGCGCCGACGTCACACGGGTGGCGTTCCAGCAGCCCTGATTGTCGTTGCGATCGGCGTCGGCACCGGCCGCGTCACGGCAACCCTTCGATTTGAAATGGTTGGCAACCACCACGAACGGCGCGCCCTGCTTGCCCTGGAAGGCCTGCGCCAACGGTACGCGGCTGTGCTCGACGAACGGGCCGCCGGTCAGCGTGGCCGGCTTGCCGACCGGCTGCAGGCGCGTGCTTCGGTAGATGATCCCGACCCGGATCGGGTTGTCGCCGGGGCCGTTGCCGGCGTCGACGAAGCGCCAGTCGCCCTGCGCGCCGCGGTCGCGGTTGAGCGCATCGACCAGTTCGGCGATGGCCGACTGCGGGCCGTAGCCGTCGTTCTCCAGTTCCATCAGCGCAGCGACATCGGCGCCCAACGCATTGACCGTGGTGACCAGCTTGGCGAGCTGCGCCTTGTGCTCGTCCAGCGTGCGCGCGCCGCGCAGCGTCGGGAAGCCACCGCCCTGGCCGTCACCATTGAAGAAATTCTCCAGGTTGAAGGCGGCCACGTGCAGGCTTCCCGGCACCGTGGGTACTGCCGGGCGCTTCAGTTCCGGCAGCTTCAGCGCGCCTTCGACCTGCAGGCGCGGATGGCCCTGCGCGTCCACGCGCACGATGCCCTCCACATTGCGCAGTTGCATGCCGGTGCGCAGCACCGGGTTGCCCGGCAGGTAGGGCACGCTGGCGGGGTCGCGGGCATCGCTGCCATCCTCCAGCACCAGGCGGCGGCGCTGGTTGTCGGCCATCACCTGCTCATAGCCGGCAGTGCCCGGCGCGGCCACTTCGGTCGGCTGCCAGAGGCGGCCATCGAACGCCACCGTGAGCTGGCCGAAGTGCTGCAGGCCATCGGTACCGGCCAGGGTAAGCGGCGCGGCGATGCGCACGCGCTGCCCATCCAGCGCGCGCCAGTCGGCCGGCGCAGCGGTCAGCACCACAGTGGCGCTGCCGCGCGCGACGGAGGGCGGCGCGACCGGCGTGGCCTGCGGCTGGGCCTGGGCAAAGGCGCCGGCCGGCAGCAGCAGGGACAGGGCAAGGGCGAGGGAACGGCGGCGCATCAACGGGCGACTCCATGGAAGAGGCGCACAGACTAACCCTGAAATGCGAAACCCCGCCTGCGCAGCGGGGGCATATGAGCGATCAGGCCTCGGTGGGCAAAGCCGGGGGATCGTAGAGCCGAGCCCATGCTCGGCTGCACCTGGCCACACCGCGCGGAGAGCAGCCGAGCGCGGGCTCGGCTCTACAGGAAGCGGCGCGTTGCGGCGGTTACTTCAGGTTGCCCAGCATCCAGTCCACGGTGGCGTGGATCTGTTCTTCGGTCAGCGCCGGGTTGCCGCCCTTGGGCGGCATGATCCCGCCGTCGGGGCCGGTATAGCCCTCGATGGCGTGCTTGTAGAGGGTGTCCTTGCCCTGCGCGATGCGCTTGTCCCAATGCGAATGGTCCAGCGTCGGTGCCATGCCCACACCGTTGGTGTGGCAGGCGGTGCACAGGTTGTCGAAGATCACCTTGCCATCCTTGGTGCCGCCGTAGGCCACCTGCGACGCCGCCTTGGCCAGCGCGGCGGCCTTGGCCGCGGCCTGCGCGGCGGCGCCGGTGCTGCCGGCATAGACCGCGCCGGTGGGCGAAATGCGCTGTTCGGTGCGCTTGGCCGCAGTGGGCGACACCTCGGGCGGAATCCGGGTGTGGATGTAGGCGGCAAGGAGGATGAGGCCGAGGGTGATGGTCGCCAGCAGCGCGATCACCATGGAGAAGCGTTTCAGGAACTCCAGATCGTAATTCCGCACTCTTCGTTACCCCTGGCTGATAGTCGTTGGACCACGGCTGAGCGACTGCGTGATGGACCGAGTATAGAACGCGCCTTGCGTGCGACAACAGGCGTCACTGCTGGTGCGGCGCAACATGCCGGGGGCTGGGGTCGGGGATGGGGTCAGATCCCTTTTGCGCCGCAAAAGGGATCTGACCCCAGCAACAGAAGCCGGCCAGCGGCCGGCGCTACCGGATTACCGGGGCACCGATCGCGCGCAGGCAGAAGCTGCAGATCGCATCCACCAGCGCGTCTTCGTCGCGGTGCGCTTCGCGGCTGGGCGCGGTCGGACCGACCATCGCTTCGGTGAAGGCGCCGACCAGGCACGCGGCGGCCACATGCGCGTCCTGCGCCGGCAGCTCACCGGCGGCCACGCCTTCCTCCACCAGCCGCAGGAACACGTCGCCGAACGCGCGACGTCCGCGCATGCGCTCGGCCTCCACGTCCGGATCGACCGGTTCGACGATGAAGGCGTGCGCCAGCCCCGGCCCGGCCAGGGCGCGGCGGACGAAGGCGGTGATTGCCAGCCGCAGGCGCTCGCTGGCCACCTCCGGACCGCTGGCGATGCGCTCCATGATCGCGACCTCGTGGGCCACCGCGGCGTTGAGCACCTCCACGAACAGCTCGGCCTTGGACGGGAAGTGGCGATAGATCAGGCCGGTGGACACCCCCGCCTGGGTCGCCACGGCGGTCACCGGGGCGTTGCGCCAGCCGCCGGTGGCGACCAGCTCGCGGGTGGCCAGCAGGATCCGTTCACGGGCGCCCGCCAGGCGTTCTTCCATCAATGCAGAGCGTTTATAGGCCATGTTCTGATTCTAGTTTCAATTTTTGAATTCGTATTCACTTCTTATCCGAACCCCGCTACGCTGGGCCATCGCCCGTGCGGGTGGCGGTCCTGCCGACCGCCGCCCGCTCCCCCGCCGGGTGCGTCCATTCCCTGCCATCCCGCCGTGGAGCCACCACAATGCACGTGCCATCCCTGAACTTCGATCTTGGCGAAGACATCGACCTGCTGCGCCAGAGCGTGGCCCATTTTGCCGCCGCCGAGGTCGCACCGCTGGCCGCCGAGGCTGATGCCAGCAACCAGTTCCCCCTGGCCCTGTGGCCGAAGCTGGGCGAACAGGGCCTGCTCGGCCTCACCGTGGAAGAAGAATACGGTGGTACCGGCATGGGCTACCTGGCCCACGTGGTGGCGATGGAAGAAATCTCGCGCGCCTCCGGCGGCATCGGCCTGTCCTATGGCGCGCACTCCAACCTGTGCGTGAACCAGCTGCGCAAGAACGGCAACGAAGAACAGAAGCAGCGCTTCCTGCCCGGCCTGTGCAACGGCAGCCTGGTCGGCGCGCTGGCGATGAGCGAACCGGGTGCCGGTTCGGATGTGGTGTCGATGAAGCTGCGCGCCGACAAGCGCGGCGACCGCTACGTGCTCAACGGCAACAAGATGTGGATCACCAACGGCCCGGATGCCGACGTGCTGGTGGTCTACGCCAAGACCGACATGGAGGCCGGTGCCAAGGGCATCACCGCGTTCCTGGTCGAGAAGGGCATGAAGGGCTTCTCCACCGCGCAGAAGCTGGACAAGCTCGGCATGCGCTCCTCGCCCACCTGCGAGCTGGTGTTCCAGGACTGCGAGATTCCCGAAGAGAACGTGCTGGGCCAGGTCGGCGGTGGCGTGCGCGTACTGATGTCCGGCCTGGACTACGAGCGCGTGGTGCTGTCCGGTGGCCCGCTGGGCCTGATGGCCGCGGCCATGGACGTGGTCATGCCCTATGTGCACGAGCGCCACCAGTTCGGCGAACCGATCGGCAGCTTCCAGCTGATCCAGGCCAAGATCGCCGACATGTACGTGGGCCTGGGTGCCTGCCGCGCGTATGTCTATGCCGTGGCGCGCGCCTGCGACCAGGGCCGCACCACCCGCCAGGACGCCGCCGGTGCGATCCTGTACGCCGCCGAGAAGGCCACCTGGCTGACCGGCCAGGCGATCCAGATCCTCGGCGGCAATGGCTACATCAACGAATACCCGACCGGCCGCTTGTGGCGCGACGCCAAGCTGTATGAAATCGGCGCCGGCACCTCGGAGATCCGCCGCATGCTGATCGGCCGCGAACTGTTCCAGCGCACCCTGTAAGGCCACCGCGATGACCGTCCTGAACAGCCAGCTGCAACCGGGCAGCGAAACGTTTGAAAGCAACCGCGCGGCCATGCAGGCCGTAGTCGACGACCTGCATGCCACCCTCGCGCGCACCGCGCTGGGTGGCAGTGAGGCGGCACGCGCCAAGCACACCGCGCGCGGCAAGCTGCTGGTGCGCGACCGCATCGACGCCCTGCTCGACCCCGGCAGCGCCTTCCTGGAAATCGCGCCGTTGGCCGCGCACGGCATGTATGAAGACGCCGTGCCCGCCGCGGGCGTGGTGGCCGGCATCGGCCGGGTGAGCGGCGTGGAATGCGTGATCGTGGCCAACGACGCCACGGTCAAGGGCGGCACCTATTACCCGATGACGGTGAAGAAGCACCTGCGCGCGCAGGAGATCGCCGAGCAGAACCACCTGCCGTGCATCTACCTGGTCGATTCCGGTGGCGCGTTCCTGCCGCTGCAGGACGAAGTCTTCCCCGACCGCGACCATTTCGGCCGCATCTTCTACAACCAGGCCAACCTGTCGGCGCAGGGCATTCCGCAGATCGCCTGCGTGATGGGCAGCTGCACCGCCGGTGGCGCCTATGTGCCGGCGATGAGCGACGAGACCGTGATCGTGCGCGAGCAGGGCACGATCTTCCTCGGCGGCCCGCCGCTGGTGAAGGCGGCCACCGGTGAAGTGGTCACGGCCGAGGAACTGGGTGGCGCCGACGTGCACACCCGCATCTCCGGCGTGGCCGACCACATGGCCGACAACGATCTGCAGGCACTGGCACGGGTGCGCGCGATCATCGCCCAGCTCAACTGGCGCAAGCCGGAACCGGCGATGGCGGTGCGGCCCCCTGAAGCGCCATTGCTGCCGGCCCATGAGCTGTATGGCGTGATCCCGGCCGATACGCGCAAGCCCTACGACGTTCGCGAAGTGATCGCGCGGCTGGTGGATGGCTCGCGCTTCGACGAGTTCAAGCCGCGCTACGGCGCAACGCTGGTGACCGGTTTCGCCCATCTGAACGGCTACCCGATCGGCATCATCGCCAACAACGGGATCCTGTTCTCCGAGTCGGCCCTGAAGGGCGCGCACTTCATCGAGCTGTGCACCCAGCGCAACATCCCGCTGGTGTTCCTGCAGAACATCACCGGCTTCATGGTCGGCCGCAAGTACGAACAGGGCGGCATCGCCAAGGACGGCGCCAAGCTGGTGATGGCGGTGGCCTGTGCCAGGGTGCCCAAGTTCACCGTGGTGATCGGCGGCTCGTTCGGTGCCGGCAACTACGGCATGTGTGGCCGTGCGTACTCGCCGAACTTCCTGTGGATGTGGCCGAACGCGCGCATCGGCGTGATGGGCGGCGAGCAGGCCGCCAGTGTGCTGGCCACGGTCAAGCGCGATGGCATTGAAGCCAAGGGCGGCCAGTGGCCGGCGGCGGAAGAGGATGCCTTCAAGGCACCGATCCGCGACCAGTTCGAACAGCAGGGCCACCCGTACTACGCCAGCGCGCGCCTGTGGGACGACGGCGTGATCGATCCGGCCGACACCCGCCAGGTGCTGGCGCTGGCGCTGTCGGCCAGCCTCAACGCCGCCCCGCAGCAGACGCGCTTCGGCGTGTTCCGCATGTGACCCGTGCCATGACCGAGCACGCTCCTATGAAGCACGTTGCCATGTTCAGCAAAGTCCTGATCGCCAACCGCGGCGAGATCGCCTGCCGCGTCATCGCCACCTGCCGCCGCCTCGGCATCGCCACCGTGGCGGTGTATTCCGATGCCGACCGCAACGCACGCCACGTGCGCCTGGCCGACGAAGCCGTCCACATCGGCCCGGCCGCCGCACGCGAGAGCTACCTGCGTGGCGATGCCCTGCTTGACGCCGCGCGCGCTACCGGCGCACAGGCCATCCACCCCGGTTACGGCTTCCTGTCCGAGAATGCCGACTTCGCCGATGCCTGTGCCGCCGCCGGCATCACCTTCATCGGGCCACCGCCCAGCGCGATCCGCGCGATGGGTGACAAGAGCGCGGCCAAGGCGCTGATGGCCAAGGCCGGTGTGCCGCTGACGCCGGGTTACCACGGTGACCAGCAGGCGCCGGACTTCCTGCGCGCGCAGGCCGATGGCATCGGCTACCCGGTGCTGATCAAGGCCAGCGCCGGTGGCGGTGGCAAGGGCATGCGCAAGGTCGAACGCAGCGAGGACTTCGTCGATGCGCTGGCCAGCTGCCAGCGCGAGGCGGCCTCGGCGTTCGGCAACGACCACGTGCTGGTCGAGAAGTACGTCGAGCGCCCGCGCCATATCGAGATCCAGGTGTTCGGCGACAGCCACGGTGAGGCGGTCTACCTGTTCGAGCGCGACTGCTCGGTGCAGCGCCGCCACCAGAAGGTGCTGGAAGAAGCACCCGCGCCGGGCATGAGCCCCGAACGTCGTGCTGCAATGGGCAAGGCCGCGGTCGATGCCGCACGCGCAGTGGGCTATGAGGGTGCGGGCACGGTGGAATTCATCGCCGGCCCGGACGGCGATTTCTACTTCATGGAAATGAACACCCGCCTGCAGGTCGAGCACCCGGTCACCGAATACATCACCGACACCGACCTGGTGGAGTGGCAGCTGCGCGTGGCTTCGGGCCAACCGCTGCCGCTGCGCCAGGACCAGCTGGCCATCCATGGCCACGCGATCGAAGCGCGGCTGTACGCCGAGGATGCCGACCGTGGCTTCCTGCCCTCCACCGGCACCCTGCGCCGCCTGCGCCTGCCGGCAGCGTCGGCCAACGTGCGCGTCGATACCGGCGTGGAGGAAGGTGACAGCATCACCCCGTACTACGATCCGATGATCGCCAAGCTGATCGTCTGGGACGTGGACCGCGACGCCGCGCTGCGCCGCATGAGCCAGGCCCTGGCCGACTGCCAGGTGGTGGGCGTGACCACCAACGCCGGCTTCCTGCGCCGCCTGGTGAATACCGATTCGTTCGCGCACGCCAGGCTGGATACGGCGCTGATCGAACGCGAACAGGCGGCATTGAGTGCCGTGGGCGACGCGGGTGCGGACCTGTGGCTGCTGGCCGCCGTGGCCGCGGTGGCAAGCACGGCGCCCGCCAGCACCGACGTGCGCGATCCGCATTCGCCGTGGCGGTCACAGGATGGCTGGCGCCTCGGTGCGTCCGCGCCGCGCGTAGTGCCGCTGCAGCAGGGCGAACGCAAGCACACGCTGAAGGTGTGGGCGCAGGCCGATGGCTGGCGCGTGCAGTGCGATGACGCTGCACCGGTGCGGGTGATCGGCACGGCCGATGTGCACGGACTGACGGTGCAGCTGGGCGAGCGCCGCGGGTCGCTGCAGCTGCTGCGCGACGGTAACCAGCTGTACCTGTTCGGCGCCGACGGCCAGCACCGCTTCACCCTGCATGATCCAGTGGGTGAATCGGACCACGCCGTGGCCGACGCCGGCAGCCTGCTGGCACCCATGCCGGGCAGGATCGTGGCCACGCTGGTCGCGGCCGGTACCGAGGTCAAGCGCGGCACGCCGCTGGTGGTGCTGGAAGCGATGAAGATGGAGCACACCCTGCAGGCACCGGCCGATGGCACGGTGAAGGGTTACCGTGCCAAGGCCGGCGACCAGGTCGGCGACGGCGCGGTGCTGGTGGACTTCGAGGCGACCTGATCGCCGGGGCGACGGCCGCTCAGCGGTCGTCGCCCGTCGCCACCCGCCCGGCCGGATCGAATTCGGCCGTGTCCAGCGTGGCACTGCGCCAGCCCAGGCCACAGATGGCCATCGCGCTCTGGCCGATGCCATCGAACCCAAAAGCACGATCGACATCGGCATCGTTGATCGCCGCTGTCACGAATGCTGCCAGCCCGCGCTCGGTGGCGCACAGGTACAGCAACTGCGAAATGTGGCCCACGTCCAGCGTCACCGCACGGTGCGCCTTGGCATGGTTGCGATACTTCCAGAAGCAGCGGTCATAACGCGGTGCCAGTACCAGCAGCGCTGGCGCATCGGCGAACCACGCCTGCCCGGACAGCATCCGCCGCGCCATCGCAGGCAACGCCTGCGGCGGTGGCGAGGGCAGCGGCAGCACGGCGTGCTGCACCGGATGATAGTGGTACAAGCCCGGTGCCAGTCCTTCCACGTTCTGCACCAGCAGGAAGCCCTCGGTGGGATGCAGGCCGCCACCGGAAGGCACGTTCTTCTTCAGGAACTCGGTATCGCGCTCGACCTTCTGCACCGCGTGCGCCATCAACGTCCGCTGCAGCACCTGGGCCAGCAGTGGCAGCGGCAACGCGCGCTGCGGGTCGAAATTGCGGCAGGTGGTGCGACGCGCCAGCAGTGCATCGAACGCGGCCTCTTCGCTGCGCGGCAGCGGCTGGTAGTCGCCCTGCATCGGCTGCACCACCGGCGGTGGCGGCCCCAGGCGCTGGCGCAGGCCGGCCGCGGTGTCCAAGCCCTGCCGGCGCATGTCCTCCACGCTGTCCACGGCCTGCCAGCGCGCATGGCGATGGGCCAGCGCAGCCAATGGCCACCACTGGCTGCGCCGCAGCGCCTCGTCGCGCATCTGGTGCCCCACCTCGCTCGGTGGGTCGGTCAACAGCAGGCCCTGTTCGACCAGGCGGGCCAGCATGGCCGGGCAGGCATCGGCGGGCGGTTCGCTCCAGCGGTGCGCGCTGAGCCCGCCCAGCAGCTGGCGCTCCTCGGCGTCCACCGGCAGTGGCTGGTCCAGGTGGGCGGCCAGCGCCACCCAGCTGATCTGGCTGTCCATCTCGGCGTGGCCGGCCAGCATCGCGCGCAGGTCCAGGGTGACCGCCTCGCGAGGCTCGAACATCAGGCTGGCGCAGCGGCGCAGGCGCATCGGTTTCCTTCCTTGTGCCGCACAGCCGGCATAGCAGCAACGACCGCAGCGCGGCCAACTTTAGCGACGTGCACAGCGCGGCCCTCAATGGCGGGCTGTCGCGGCCGATACGAGTAGCTCCACCTACGGACAATCCCCATGAGCCATCCCCGTCTTTCCGCCGCCGACGCCAGCACCCTGCTGGACCACCTGATCGGCAGCGAAGCGTTCCGCAGCCACTTCACCGCTTCGCCGGCCAAGGCCCTGGCCTCGATCGGGCTGGACGGTGCCGTTGGCGAAAACGACTGCATGAAGATCGGCACCCTGGCCTCGGTCGAGGAGCTGAGCCGCACCCGTGATTCGCTGCATGCGTACCTGAGTACCTCGACCGCCTCGATGACCGTGGTGTTCTGCTTCGAAGCCGACCGCATCGACGAGCGCGTCAACGCCTGAGTCCGCATCAGCGCGACACTCGCACCGACGTCGCCTCGGTGGCGATGTCGTGCACATTCAGGGGTTGCCAGACCTGCATGGACGCCACCTCGGCAATGGCCTGGCCGTGGTGCCGGGCCAGCCAGGCCTGCTCGCGACGCACGCCGGCAGTGTCCTGCTCGGCACGCAGTGCCTGCAGCAGCACAACGTGGGCCTGCACAGGTTCGCTGCCATCAAAGGTGGGCTCGAGCAGATGGCGTGCCGCCCGCGGACGCTGTTGCGCCAGTTCGGCCATCGCCAACACAACCCGACGCCACTTGCCCACCACAGGGCTGCGCTGCCGCTCCAGCAGTTCGCCATGGTCGCGCAGCCACTCTGCGGCCAGCGCATGCTGGCCCTGGCGCTGGGCCAGATAAGTCAGGGCCAGCAGCTGCAGGCTGCGGCTGCCCACGGCGGAGTCGTCGTTGTTCCGCAGCAGCGGCCGCAGCACGGCGGCAATGGATTCAAGCTCCTTCGCATCGCCGGCCGTGCACAGCGTGGTCACGGTGGCGTGCTGCAGGCGTTGATGGATCTGGTAGTCGATCAGATCCGGTGCTGGACCGTCCGCAGCAATCGCGGCATGCAAACTGCTGCAATCACGCTGCTCCGCAGCCACCAGCAGGTGGGCCCGCAGGCGCATGCGCTGTTGCAGGTCGTCCCCCCGCGGCAACCGCATCAACAGCTGCTGCGCCTGTGCATCCAGGCCCTGCGCAACCAGCACGTCCACATCCAGGTCGTCGGCCTCGTCATTGCCGCGCAGCATCCGTGCCTGGCGCAAGGTGCGCATTGCCTGCTGCGGCTGGCCGAGGCCCAGCTGTGCCCGCGCCAGATGGATGGTCGGATACAGCCGCAACGGGTCCTGAGGCACCGTCGCGGCGCGCGCATAGGGCTCGGCCTCGGTGAAGCGATTGTCCTGCAGCAACCCCCAGGAGGTATTGGACAGCCCAGCAAACGAATCCGGATAGATCTTGGCCAGTGCACGCCACTGTTCCAGCGGCCAGCCACCGGGTTCCAGTTCGGCCTGCCAGCCCTTCAGGTACAGGCGCTCACGCGCGGGCAGGCGCTGCTGCTGGGCCAGCGCGTGCTCCAGCGCGTCACGCGCGTCCGCGACCTGCGCGGTGCGCGCATGCAGCTTGGCCACGCCCATGTAGGCCAGGGCAAAACCGGGATCGATGTCGATCGCGGCCTGGTAGAGGTTGCGGGCTTCTTCGAAGCGACGCTGACCCAGTGCGCTCTCGGCCAGCGCGAACGCACGCAGTGCGCGCAGGTCCTGGGTCGAGGCGCGCGGCAGCGGCAGGGATTGCTCCAGGCTGGCCACCGACTCGCCCAGTCCGCGACGCAGGCGACCGACCACGTCGTCCACGGCGAACACCATCTGGTCGGATCGATCGGCGGTGGCGGTGAAGGTCTGGATCACCTGGCCACTGCCCGGTGCGGCAACATCGATGGCCAGCTCGTAGCCACCGATCTTCTGCCGCACGGTCGGCAGCAGCACCGCGCGCGCGCCCTCCCGCACCGCCACATGGACCGCGGTATCGCGGTTGAGCCGGGTATCGCCCGAGAGCCGCGCCATTTCCAGGCTTTCGCGGATCTTGCCTTCCGACAGCACGTTCACGTAGCGCGACTGTTCCAGCGCGATCCGGATCGCGTGCCGCATCGAGTCATCGAAGATCGGATCGCCGGTGAGGTTGTCGACATCGCCAAGCACCACCCAGTCACGTTCGGCGAAGGCAATGGCCGGCTCCGACCGCAGCAGCAGCCAGCCGCCCAGCACGGCCGCGGCAAGGATCAGGCCTTCGGCGGCCAGCACCAGCGGTTGCCGCCACAGCGGCAGGTCGCGGCGCGCCTTGGCGTTGGCGCGCGGCATGCGCAGCGGCGCCGAACCGATCTCGCCCACTTCGATCACTTCCTGCACCACCGGCACGCCCTTGAAGCGCCAGCGCCCGTGCGATTTCCACAGCAGGCGCGTGCCACGCTCGCCCAGTGCATCGGTGGCACGGCGGGTCAGCGATTCGGCCACCGCCGACAGCAGGATCTGGCCGGGGCGGGCCAGCATCATCAGGCGCGCCGCCATCGGCTTGGCCAGGCCTTCCACCTCCATCGACTTGGCACCGGCACGGACCGCCTCGGCACTGTTCTCCCAGGTCAGCACGTCGCCCACGTGCAGGCCGGCGCGCGCGCGCAGTTCAATCGCGCGCTGCTGGCCCAGCGCGTGCAGTTCGCGCTGGTAGTCCAGGGCGAAGCCCAGTGCGTCGACGACGCGCTCGAACAGCATGAACAAGCCATCGGAGCGATCGATCAGCTGGCCGTTCCAGCGCTGCTGCAGCACCAGTACCAGGCGATCGTGTTCCTGGAACAGGCTTGCCGCCGCCACATCGCCGATCCGCTCGACCAGCTGCAGCGAATCACACAGATCGGTGAACAGCAGGGCGCGCAGCTGTGGGCTATGCGGGGCTGACGTTCCGTTGTCGCCATTCATCGCCTGCCTCTCCCTATTGGCCGTCCGGATCATCCGCCCAGCGCAGGCAGTTGCCGCCATCGCGCTTGGCCTGGTACAGCGCACGATCCGCGCAGGCATACCACTCGCTCCAGCCTGCCTCCGGCGCCAGCAGGCAGGCGCCGATGCTGACCAGGCTCACATGCGGCGTGCCATGGCTGCGCTCGAGCAGGCCATGCACCGCACTGATGATGAACTCGGCCGCGTGCTGCACGATCTCGCGGTTGCCACGGCGCAGGATCAGGCAGAACTCATCGCCACCAAGCCGGCAGGCCAGGTCCTGCTCGCCGGCCATCGAGCGCAGGATGTTGCCCATGCTCTGCAGCACGCGGTCGCCGGCCTGGTGGCCGTGGCGGTCGTTGATCTGCTTGAAGCGGTCGCAATCGATCAGCAGCAGCGCCTGCGGCGGCCCCTCGGCCCGCTCGCGGCACTCCTGCAGGTACAGGGTGAGGCCTCGCCGGTTGTGCAGCCCGGTCAGTTCATCGGTACGCACCAGCTCACGGGTGTGGGTCAACTGATGGGTAGTGATGTACAGATTGTCCAGCGCGGTTTCCAGATCGTGGTTGCGCCGGCGCAGCTGTGCGATCAGTGCCTGTTCGTTGGCCAGCACGCGCATGATCGTGCGGCGCAGGAAATAGGCCACCAGGCCGGGATCGGATTCGACCAGCCGATGGAAATCGGCCGGGCCCAGCTCCAGCACATCGCAGTCGACCAGCGCGCGCGCACTGGCGCTGCGCAGGTGGTCGCCGACCAGCAGGCCCAGTTCTCCGAAGAACTCGTGCTGCCCGAGCGTCTTGATCACCAGGTCCTCGCCGAAGTCCAGTTCGATCTGGCCTTCGAGGATCACATACATGCGCTCGCCGCGGTGGCCACGCTGGAACAGCCACTGTCCGGCACGGAGCTTGCATGTGCGGGCGAATCTGGCGAACAATGCCACCTCGGCATCGGACAACAGAGCGTGCACGATCTCGGCCATCGCCACCCGGGCGATACCTGTCGTCACATCACTGTTCTCGGCCGCACCCCTGCCGGTCATTCCCTGCACCCGCCGCCAGCGTCCCCTGGTGAGCCGCGGAGCATAGCACCGCTTTAAAGTGTGCGCCCTATCTCATTTTGACCCTTCTGCCGATCTTGATTGATGTGAAGATCGGTGATGGCCCGTTCTGGTCACGGGTGTCCGGGCAAAACTCCTGCTGGATCAATCCGATGCCGGGCTTCACAGGGTTTCGGCCAAGTTGCCGGCACCGGGGTGCGCCTGATTGACGCTCCGCGCGTGCTGCGCCCTTGCATCGATACAACAACGCCGGCAGGTCCCCCGACCGGCCGGCGTTGTCTGGCCCTTCCCTGGCCACCCTGATCACCCGGAGCCCGGTAGTGCCGGCCGCTGGCCGGCAACTGCATGGGCTTCGGAAACATCGATGGGTTGCCGGCCAGCGGCCGGCACCACCGGATCACGCGGCGCGCCGCATCACGCCGCGCGTTCGCTGCGCCCGCCATGGAACTGTTCTTCCTCGGTCGAGCCGGTCAGCGCGGTGGTCGACGACTGGCCCTGCTGGATCGCCTGGGTCACCGCATCGAAGTAGCCGGTACCGACCTCGCGCTGGTGCTTGACCGCAGTGAAGCCGCGCTCGGCCGCTTCGAACTCGGCTTCCTGCAACTCGACGAACGCGCTCATCTGGCGGCGTGCGTAGCCGTGGGCCAGGTTGAACATGCCGTAGTTCAACGCATGGAACCCGGCCAGGGTGATGAACTGGAACTTGTAGCCGTAGCTGCCCAGTTCGCGCTGGAACTTCGCAATGGTGGCGTCGTCCAGGTTCTTCTTCCAGTTGAAGCTGGGCGAGCAGTTGTAGGCCAGCAGCTTGCCCGGGAACTTCGCATGGATCGCCTCGGCGAACCTGCGTGCGAATTCCAGGTCCGGCTTGCCGGTCTCGCACCACACCAGGTCGGCGTAGGGCGCGTAGGCCAGGCCACGGCTGATCGCCTGGTCCAGGCCGTTGCGGGTCTTGTAGAAGCCTTCGACGGTGCGCTCGCCGGTGGTGAACGGCTTGTCGTTGCCGTCGATGTCGCTGGTCAGCAGATCCGCGGCTTCGGCATCGGTACGCGCCACCAGCAGGGTCGGCACACCCAGCACATCGGCGGCCAGGCGCGCGGCATTGAGCTTCTCGATCGCCTCGCGGGTCGGCACCAGCACCTTGCCGCCCATGTGCCCGCACTTCTTCACCGATGCCAACTGGTCTTCGAAATGCACGCCGGCGGCACCGGCCTCGATCATCGCCTTCATCAGTTCGAACGCATTGAGCACGCCGCCGAAACCGGCCTCCGCATCGGCGACGATCGGCTGCAGGAAGTCGATGTCGTCCTTGCCTTCGGCGTGGTGCAGCTGGTCGGCGCGCAGCAGCGTGTTGTTGATGCGCTTGACCACTGCCGGCACCGAATCGGCCGGGTACAGCGACTGGTCCGGATACATCTGCCCGGCCAGGTTGGCGTCGGCCGCCACCTGCCAACCGGACAGGTAGATCGCCTTCAGGCCCGCCTTGACCTGCTGCATGGCCTGGTTGCCGGTCAATGCACCCAGCGCGTTGACGAACTCGCGCTCATGCAGCGACGCCCACAGCTTCTCCGCACCCAGGCGGGCCAGCGAATGCTCGATGTGGACGGTGCCGCGCAGGCGCACCACGTCGGCGGCGCTGTAGTTGCGCTGGATGCCTTCCCAGCGCGGGTTGGTATCCCAGTCGTGCTGGATCTGTTCGGCAGTGGGCAGCTTGCTCATGTCTTTCTCCAGTTCGGTTCGTGCGTGCAGCGGGGAGGGAAACGGCGGGAATCGCGGGCGGCGATCAGTCGATGCGCGCGTAGGCCGGCAGGGTCAGGAAATCGGTCAGTTCGTCGCTGCGGCTCAGTTCGCCGAGCAGGGCGATGGCCTCGCCGATGCGTGCGCCACCGGGCAGCGTGGCGGTGTCGCCCAGCCGTGCCGGCAGCTGTGCCAGCGTGGCATCCAGCAGTGCCAGGTCGATGGCGGTGCCATCGTCCAGCTGCTGGCCCGGCGTATGCAGCCACTGCCACAACTGGCTGCGGCTGATCTCGGCGGTGGCCGCGTCCTCCATCAGGTGGTGGATCGGCACGCAGCCGTTGCCATCCAGCCATGCCGCCAGGTAGCGCACGCAGACTTCCACGTTGCCTTCGAAGCCGGCGCGGGCGATGGTGCCGGGCGGCCGTGCGATCAGTTCGTCGCGGCCGACGCACACATCCTGGCGCAGCACGCTGTGCTGGTTCGCACCGGGCATGTGTTCGTCGAAGATCGCCATCGCCACCGGAATCAGCGCCGGATGCGCGACCCAGGTGCCGTCGTGGCCGGCGGTCACTTCGCGCAGCTTGTCAGCGCGCACGCGGGCCATCGCCTGTTCGTTGGCGGCGGCATCGTTGTTGATCGGAATCTGCGCGGCCATGCCGCCCATCGCATGTGCACCACGGCGATGGCAGGTCTGGATCAGCAGTTCCGAATAGGCCTTCAGGAACGGCTGGGTCATGGTCACCTGGCCGCGCTCGGGCAGCACGCGGTCGGCGTGGCGCCGGAAGGTCTTCAGGTACGAGAAGATGTAGTCCCAGCGCCCACAGTTCAGGCCGACGATGCGGTCACGCAGCGCGTGCAGGATCTCATCCATCTCGAACACCGCCGGCAGCGTTTCGATCAGCACGGTCACCTTGATCTGGCCGTGCGGCAGGCCGAGCATGCCTTCGATGTGCGACAGCGCGGTTTCCCACAGCGCCGCCTCTTCCATGCTCTGCAGCTTGGGCAGGTAGAAGTACGGGCCGCGGTCCTTCGCCTGCAGGGTGCGGGCGTTGTGGAAGGCGAACACCGCCGCGTCGAACAGGCCGCCGGCGATGAACTGGCCATCGATGCGCACGTGCTTTTCGTCCATGTGCCAGCCACGCGGGCGCACGATCAGCACCGCCTGCTCGTCATGCGGGCGCAGCGTGTAGTGCTTGCCATTGGGGGCGGTGTAGTCGAGATCGCCACGCACCGCGGCGGCCAGCGACTGCTGCCCGGCCAGCAGGTTGCGCCAGGTCGGCGAGGTCGAATCCTCGAAGTCGGCCATGAACACCTTGGCGCCGGAGTTCAGCGCGTTGATGACCATCTTCGGGTCGGTGGGGCCGGTGATCTCGACGCGGCGGTCCTGCAGCGCGGCCGGCAGCGGCGCAACGCGCCAGTCGCCGCTACGGATCGCAGCGGTGTCTTCGCGGAAGTCCGGCAGGCCGCCCTGGTCGAAGAACGCCTGGCGCTCGCGGCGCGCCTGCAGCCGTGCCTGCCGCCCCGGTTCCACCGCACGGTGCAGCGACACCAGCAGGGCCAGCAGCGGCGCCGGCAGCAGGGTGTCCTGGCCGGCCACGCGGGTCGCCAGGGCGATGCCGGGGGTAGCCTTGCTGGCAGGGGTGGAAACAGCGGAAGCGACGGCGGACATGGGGCGACTCCAGCGGTGGGGAACGCCTCCACGGTGCCGCTGGGCCGGAGTATTTGGCAAAACAGTTTTTGCAATGTTCTACATAAGTTGTGCTAATACTCGTGACACGATGAGCACACGCACCCCGCCAAGTCCGCGTTTTTCCTACAAATCCGACCGGCTGAAGCCATTGCGTGCGTTCTGCCAGACGGT
The DNA here is from genome assembly GCF_059369255.1 of Stenotrophomonas sp. YJH_SMC_110. NCBI lineage: Bacteria > Pseudomonadati > Pseudomonadota > Gammaproteobacteria > Lysobacterales > Lysobacteraceae > Stenotrophomonas > Stenotrophomonas sp. YJH_SMC_110. The sequence continues at coordinate 152,534 of NZ_JCAFSM010000008.1, forward strand.
GCGCCTGGGCTCGGTCTCACGGGCGGCTGAGGCACTTTTCGTCAGCCAGCCGGCCATCAGCCTGCAGTTGCAGGCCCTGGAACGGGAACTGGGGGTGCCGTTGTTCGAGCGCAGTGGGCGCCGCCTGGTACCCAGCCGCGAGGGCCAGCTGCTGTACGAGATGGCGCAGCCGCTGGTGGAGAACCTGGACGGGCTGGAGGCGCGCTTCCGCGACAAGGTGCGCGGCCTGGACGCGGGCGAGCTGAACATCGCCGCCAACAGCTCGACCATCCTGTACCTGCTGCCGAAGATCGTCGAGCGCTTCCGCCTGCACCACCCGGACGTGCGCCTGACCCTGCACAACGCGATCAGCGCCGATGGCACCGACCTGCTGCGCGAGGATGCCGCCGACCTGGCGATCGGTTCGATGACCGATGTACCGGCCGACCTGACCTACGCCCCGGCCTACCGCTTCGAGCAGGTGCTGATCGCGCCGCACGACCATCCGCTGGCCAGTGGCGGCGAGCTGGAGCTGGCTGACATCGCGCGCTATCCGCTGGTGCTGCCGCCGAAGCGGCAGATCACCTACCGGCTGGTTGACCAGGTGTTCCAGCGCCACCGCATCGCCTACACCGTGGCACTGGAAGTGGGCGGCTGGGAGGTGATCAAGCAGTACGTGGCGATGGGCATGGGCATTTCCATCGTGCCGGCGCTGTGCCTGAACGAGGCCGACCGCGAGCGGTTGGCGGCGCGGTCGATGAAGCGCTGGTTCCCCGAGCGCAGTTACGGGGTGATCGTGCGCCGGGGCAAGGCGCTGTCGGCGCAGGCGCGCGCGTTCATCGAGCTGATCCAGCCGGAGTTGTTCAGTCCGCGCGATTACGACCAGAGCGGGCATTCGGAGCGGTGAGGGGTGTTCGGCAGGGCTGCGCCCTGCACCTGCTGAATCAACGTCAACGGCAACGTCAAAAGCGGGCATTCCGTAGATGGCGGGGCGGTGTGGGTGGGCAGGACACGCCGTGAACCCCTCCTTGGGGGCTCGATGGCGCCATCCATGGCGCCAACGGTCCTGCCCACCCACACCGCCCCGCCTCTGACAGTTGGTCGCTGCTGTTGGTGGGTGTCGACCTTGGTCGACACGGTAGATCCACGCCATGCGTGGATGACGGGTGACCGGGGTCAGATCCGTTTTCCGCAGGAAAACGGATCTGACCCCATTTGTGGCTGGCGATGCATAGACTGGGCGCATGTCCATCGAACTCCGCCACCTGCGTTACTTCCTCGCCGTTGCCGATACGCTGCACTTCGGCCAGGCGGCGGAGCGGCTGGGCATGTCGCAACCGCCGCTCAGCCAGCAGATCCGCCAGCTGGAAGACCTGATCGGGGCGCGCCTGTTCGTGCGCAGCCATCGTCGTGTGCAGCTGACGCCCGCGGGTGAGCTGCTGCAGGAGCGCGCACGGGCCATCGTGCAGCAGGTGGAAACCGCGGTGGACGAGGTACAGCGCGCGCAGCGCGGCGAGCAGGGCGAACTGCGTATCGGCCTGACCCGGGCCACGCCGCTGTCGCCGCAGATTCCGCGTTCGATCCTGCGCTACCGCCAGCAGTACCCACAGGTGCGGCTGCAGCTGAGCGAGATGAACACGCTGCAGCAGATCGATGCGCTGCTCGACGGTTCACTGGACGTGGGCATCATCCGCAAGCGCGCATTGCCGCCGGAGCTGGTGGCGCACAGCCTGTTCGTCGATCCACTGGCGTTGATCGTGCATGCCGACCACCCTGCCCTGCGCAGGCTGTCGAAGCAGGGCACGTTGTCGCTACGCGACTTCGCGCAGGAGCCATTCGTGGCATTTCGCCGCAGCGCGGGCGCGGGCATCCATGACCACATGATCGCGCTGTGCGCGGCCGCCGGGTTCACGCCGCGCATCGTGCAGGAAGCCGGTGAGGCATCGACATTGATCAGTCTTGCGGCTGCAGGCCTGGGTGCGGCGATCCTGCCCTCGTCCTGCGATCACATCCGCGTGGAAGGCGCGCGCTTCGTGGCGCTGGCCGATGCCGGTGCGCATTCGGAGGTGCAGCTGGCATGGCACCGCGAGGGGGTGACGCCGCTGATCCGCAACTTCGCCGGGCTGTTGCGCGGGGCGTTCGCCGAAGGGTGAAGTGCCACCCACCTAGGTTTGGTAGACGCCAACCTTGGTTGGCTGCCGTGCCAGAGCGCCGACCAAGGTCGGCATCTACCAGAGCAACGCCGCGCCCGTGCGGAACGCGAGGCTGGCGTCAGGCCGTGACCGGCTGCGGCGCGTGCTGCTGCAGCGTCCAGACGATGCCGCCCCCGATCAGGGTCAGCACGGCAGCGAACGCGCACACGCCCAGCCAGTCCCAGGCCGCGTAGGCCAGGCCACCGACCCCGCCCAGCACGCTGGAGCCCAGGTAGTAGGCGAACAGGTACAGCGCCGACGCTTCCGCGCGCATCGTACCGGCACGGCTGCCGACCCAGCTGCTGGCCACCGAGTGGCCACCGAAGAAGCCGAAGGTCACCAGCGCGATGCCCAGTGCCATCGTGCTCAGCCACGGCATCGCCAGCAGCGCGATGCCGGCGCCGATCAGCGCGAACGAGATCGACAGGATGCGGCCGCGCCCGTACCGCGTAGCCTGCTGGCCCATCCACGCCGAACTGAAGGTGCCCACCAGGTACACGCTGAAGATCAGCCCGACCACGGTCTGGCTGAGGTGGTACGGCGGCGCCAGCAAGTGATAGCCCAGGTAGTTGTAGAGGGTGACGAACACGCCCATCAGCACGAACGAGGTGGCGAACAGCCACGGCAGGCCCCGGTCGGCGAACAGCGTGCGCCAGCGCGACGGCAACTCGCGCAGGCCATCGCGTCGCGCGCTGAAATGGCGCGACGGCGGCAGCTGCAGCCACAGCAGCACGGTGCTGGCCACGGCGATGATCGAGACCACGCCGATGCCCCAGCGCCAGCCCCAGTGATCGGCGATGATGCCGGCCAGCAGGCGCCCGCTCATGCCACCGATGGCGTTGCCGCCGATGTACAGGCCCATCGCCAGGCCCAGCGCGCGGCTGTCCATCTCCTCGACCAGGTAGGTCATCGCCACTGCCGGCACGCCGCTCAGCGCCAGGCCAAGCAGGGTGCGCAGCACCAGCAGCGTGGTCCAGTCGTCCACCAGCGCCGTGCCCAGCGACAGCATGGCCGAGGCCAGCAGCGCGGCAATCATCAACGGGCGGCGGCCGACCGCATCGGACAGCAGGCCGGCCAACAGCATCGCCACCGCCAGCGTGCCGGTGGTCAGCGACAACGACATCGCGCTGCCTGCGGCGGACACGCCGAAGTGGCGGCTGAACTCGGGCAGCAGCGGCTGCACGGTGTACAGCAGGCCGAAGGTGGAGAAGCCGGCCAGGAACAGTGCCAGCGCGGTGCGGCGGAAGGCCGGCGTGCCCTGCTGGATGCGGGTCTCGGCGATGGGATCGACAGTGGGGGGACGGCGCTCGACGGCCGCCGCGGTTTCGCCAGTCATGGGATCGAAGGGCCGGTGGGGCGGCCGGGCATGGGAGGGAACGGGCCTCAGACTAGGCCTGTCGATCCAGTCGATCCATAACCTGATAAGTCAGGATTGATACCCAAGAAGTATCAATTCAGCTTACAGGCGCTGCCACTCGAAACCGTCGCCGCGGCGGTAGTACACCGCCACCGCACGGCCGTAGACCTTGTCGGCGTCGACGAAGCCGAAGAAGCGGCCGTCGAAGCTGTTGCCGCGGTGGTCACCCAGCACCAGCACCTTGCCGGCCGGCACCACCAGATCGGCGATGTCCGGACCGCCGCCCATGTCCAGGTCGAGGCGGGCACGGCGCTCGCCGAAGGCTTCCACGTCCTGCAGATCGGCGATCTGCAGCGGCTGGCCGTTGATGCTCAGATGGCCCTCGCGCATCTGCACGTGGTCACCGGCCACCGCCGCCACGCGCTTGATCAGGCGGGTGCCGTCGGCCGGTGAATCGAACACCGCCACTTCACCGCGCTGCGGGACGCCGGTGGCCATCAGTTCCTTGCCGGTGAACGGCAGGCGCAGGCCGTAGGCGCGCATGTCCACCACCACCCGGTCGCCCGGCTGCAGGGTCGGCTGCATCGAGCCACTCGGCACCACGTAGTGGTTGGCGAGGGTATCGCGGGCGGCGGCGAGCAGGCCGAGCATCACCAGCAGCGGCAATGCTTCCTTCTTCAGCCAGACCAGCGCGCGTTCGGACAAGGGAGGACGGGCAGCAGCATCCATGACAGGCTCCGGGTAGGTGGTAGCTGCATCAGACCACATCCAGGCGGGAGAGGTTCCCGCGACGCGATCCGGTAGAGCCGAGCCCACGCTCGGCTTGTTCCTTGCAGCGTCGAGGTTGCCCGACTGGGGCGCAGAGCGGCCGAGCGCAGGCTCGGCTCTACAGGAAGGGTTACGCAGGTTTTACGCGCGGGACCGGCCGCGGGCATCGCACCTTTACGGGCGGCACGCGCATCGTGTGCCCACCGCGCCGCAGGGCGCATTCCGCAAGGTGTTGTATGACCCTCCTGGTGATCCGCCACGCCTCTTCGTCGGCACCGCGTCCCCAACTGCCGACGCAGCTGGCCGGCCATCGCGTGCTGTGCAGCGACTGCGCCAGCCTGTCCGAGGTACGCCAGTGCCTGTGCCAGCCGCAGGCGCGCTCGGCCGACTGGGTACTGCTGGATGTCGGTACCGCTGACGAGGCGCAATGGCAGGCCGAAGGTGGCGCGCTGCAGGCGGCGCTGGAACGGCTGCCGGCGCAGTACATCGAACTGCAGGCCCCCAGCGAACCCGGTCTGGAGGCACGCCTGCGCCTGCAGCACGGTCCCGCCGCCGTGGTGGTCGACCAGCGCAGCCAGCAGGCCGGCTACCCGTTGTCGCTGGCCATTGTCGGCCGCCGCCTGGCACAGGAGGGCTGAGCCATGTCGATCTTCATCATCCGTGGCCCCGAAGCGGCCGGCGCCCTGATCCGCACCGCGATGCCGCTGCCGGCACCGGTCCTGAAGTCACTGGTGCATCGTGCGATCGACGCCGGCACCAGCGTGGCGATCCGTGCCTGTGGTTCGGAACAGGAACTGCTGGACGCCCTGCGCGTGGCCGACCACAGCCGCGGCGAGGTGACCCTGCTCGACCCGGGCGCGTGTGCCAACAGCCTGCGCCTGCAGCGCCTGCTGCCGTACCTGCACAACGCCTATGTGGAAGTGCATGACGACGGCGCAGTGGCCGAGCCGTGCCTGCCGGCCGGTGTCGGCCAGCGCCTGGGCATCGCCGCCGGCTACGGCGCGCAGAGCTACGTGCTGGCGCTGGACATCGCACTGGATCATCTGGGATTGGGCGAGCAGGCCAACCGGGTGCACGTGGGAACGTAACGCTGCTTGTAGAGCCGAGCCCATGCTCGGCTGCCTTTCCAGGAGCCATCAGCCGAGCGTGGGCTCGGCTCTACAGAAGAACGTCGAGCATGGCTCGACGCTACAGAAAGAAAAACGGCGGGGTTGCCCCCGCCGTTTTCGCTTTCTTATTTCAGCCCGCGGAACTTCAGCAGTGGTTCCACCGACGGGTCCTTGCCGCGGAAATCGCGGTACAGGGTCGACAGCTCCACGCTGTTGCCGCGCGAGAGGATCTTGTCGCGGAACTCCTGGCCGTTGGCCGCCGTCAGCCCACCGTGCTCGGTGAACCACTGGTAGGCGTCATGGTCGAGCACTTCGGCCCAGAAGTAGGCGTAGTAGCCGGCCGAGTAACCGCCACCCCAGATATGGTCGAAGTAGGTGGTGCGGTAGCGCGGCGGCACCTGCGGCAGGTCGACCTTGAACTTCTTCAGCGCGCTGGCTTCAAAGGCGCCGACATCCTGCAGCGGCGCGTCGGCCTTCTGCGTGTGCCAGGCCAGGTCCAGCAGCGCGGCCGACAGGTACTCGGTCGTCGCGTAGCCCTGGTTGAAGCTGCGTGCCTTGAGGATCTTGTCGACCAGCTCCTGCGGCATCGCCTCGCCGGTCTTGTAGTGCTTGGCGTAGTTGGCGAACACCTTCGGGTCCAGCGCCCAGTGCTCGTTGAACTGTGACGGGAACTCGACGAAGTCGCGCGAGGTCGCGGTGCCGGCGATCGACGGGTACTTCACGTTCGAGAACATGCCGTGCAGCGCATGGCCGAACTCATGGAACATGGTGGTGACGTCGTCGAAGCTGATCAGCGCAGGCTGGCCGGCGGCCGGCTTGGTGAAGTTGCAGACGTTGTAGACCACCGGCTTGGCACCGGTCAGGCCGTCCTGTTCGACGAACACGTCCATCCAGGCGCCACCGGACTTGCTGTCACGCTTGAAGTAGTCGGTGTAGAACAGCGCCAGCGAGGTGCCGTCCTTGTCGAACACTTCGTACACCTTCATGTCCGGGTTGTAGGTCGGAATGTCGGTGCGCGGCTTGAAGGTGATGCCGTACAGCTGGGTGGCGGCGTAGAAGACGCCGTTCTGCAGCACGTTGTCCAGTTCGAAGTACGGCTTGATCTGCGACTCGTCCAGATCGTACTTGGCCTTGCGCACCTGCTCGGCGTAGAAGTCCCAGTCCGAAGCGGCGACCTGGAATCCACCCTTCTGCGCGTCGATGACCTTCTGGATCTCACCGGCTTCGGCGCGTGCCTTGGCGGTGGCGGCCGGCACGGTGTCGGTCAGCAGCTTGAGCGCGGCGGCCGGGGTCTTGGCCATCTGGTCGCCGAGCTGATAGTCGGCGAAGGTGTCGAAGCCGAGCAGCTTGGCCTTCTGCGCACGCAGCTGGGCCAGGCGCTGCACGGTCTGCCGGGTGTCGTTGGCATCGCCGCGCTCGGCGCGGGTTTCCGAGGCCTTCAGCACGGCGGCGCGCTGGTCGCGGTCGCTCAGCGAGCCGAGCACCGGCTGCTGGGTGGTGTTCTGCAGCGGCAGCAGGAACTTGCCATCCAGCTTGCGGTCCTTGGCGGCGGCGGCAGCGTTGTTGATAGCGCCCTCGTCCAGGCCGGCCAGCTTGGCCTTGTCGTCGACGACAACGGCCGCAGCAGCGGTGGCGGCCACCAGGCGGGTGTGGAACTGGGTGGAGAGCGTGGTCTCTTCCACGTTGAGCTTGCGCAGGCTCGCCTTGTCGGCGTCGGACAGCTGCGCACCGGCGCGCACCAGGCCATCGTAGTAGTGCTCGACCAGGCGCTTCTGCACCGGGTCCAGCTCCAGCGTGTCACGCTGGTCGTACAGCGACTTCACGCGCGCGAACAGCTTCGGATCGAGGTTGATCTCGTCCTGGTGCGCGGCCAGCTTCGGCGCCACTTCTTCCTGGATCTTCTGGCGTGCGTCGTTGGTATCGGCCTGGACCAGGCCGAAGAAGATGCGCGACACGCGGGTCAGGGTCTCGCCGCTGCGCTCCATCGCCACGATGGTGTTGTCGAAGGTGGCCGGCTCGCTGCTGTCGGCGATCCTGCGCACGTCGGCCAGGTGCTGGCGCATGCCCTCTTCGAAGGCCGGCAGGTAGTCGCTGTCCTTGATCTTGTCGAACGGCGGGGCCTGGAACGGCAGCGTGCTGGCACTCAGCAGCGGATTGGTGGAGGCTTCGGCCGGCTGCTGGGCCGGGGTCTTCTGGGCATCGGACACGGGGGTGGACTCCTTGCCGGAACAGGCCGCCAGCGCCAGGCTGATGGCGGCGGCCAGGACTACGGTACGCGACATGTAAAACGCTCCTTGGGCAGACGGTATGGATACCAGCCCTCCACCCTACTCCTGTCGCGCTCGCCCGGCATGTGCCGGACGTGGCGTCTATGCGGCGGCCTGCAACCGGCTCAGACCGTGCCGCGGGTCTTGCCGATCCAGGGCCGGTAGAACTCGCGGATGGCAGCCATGTCGGCCACATCGTCGCCGCTCGGGGTGAACAGCGGACCGATGCCGATGGTCTTTTCCGGATAGTGGAAATACGCGGTCAGGATCGGTACGTCAGCCATCCGGGCGATCTTCAGGAAACCGGCCTTCCAGTCCTTCACCGCCTTGCGGGTGCCCTCGGGCGTGATGGCGAACCACATCTTCTCGTTGTTGCGCAGCAGGTCCACGGCCTGGCCGACGGTGCCCTGCGGCGAGCTGCGATCGAGCGGGATCACGCCCAGCTTGTGCAGCAGCGGGCCCAGCGGCCACCAGAACAGCGAGGCCTTGCCCAGCACCTTCACCTTCATGCCCAGCGCGATCTTGGCCGCCATGCCCCACAGCCCGTCCCAGTTGGACGAATGCGGGGCGATGATGAAGACCAGCCTGGGGATGTCCGGCAGGGTGCCGGTCACCTTCCAGCCGCCCATGCGCAGGGTGCAGCGCGCCAGCCAGCGCAGGAAGGCGTTGGGTTTGACCTGTGGCATCTGCGGCGGCACGGCCGGCAGCAACGAAGTCGGGTTGTTCAAGCAATCACTCCCAGTCACGTGATGAGCGCCCGCGCTTGATCTGCGCGCGCCCGCGTTTGGCGTCCAGACGACGCAGTTTCGACCCGAGGGTCGGCTTGGTGGCCTTGCGCGGTTTGGGCACGCTCAGCCCGGCCTGGATGAAGGCCGCCAGCCGCTCGCGCGCATCCTCGCGATTGCGATCCTGGGTGCGGAATCGTTGCGCGTCGATGACCAGCACGCCTTCGCCGGTCATGCGCCGGTCACGCCGCGCCAGCAGGCGCGCGCGCAACGGTTCGGGCAACGAGGGCGAGTTGGCCACGTCGAAACGCAGTTCCACCGCGGTGGACACCTTGTTGACGTTCTGGCCGCCGGCGCCACTGGCGCGCACGAACCGCTCGACGATCTCGCCGTCGGGGATTTCAAGCTGCGCGCTGATGGTGACCGGTCCACTGCCCATCCGCGCATTGTAGCGGCAGGCACGTGGTGAAGTACGCCATCGCGCCCCGTATGCCGCCGATCAGGCACCGAACACGCCGCCTTCGCCTGGGCTGCGGGTATGCTGGCGGTCCCATGTACCGCAGGAAGCCCCGCATGACCCGCTCCACACCCGCCCTGCCGTCCCTGCTGCGCCGCGCCGCCCTGCTGCTGGCGCTGGCCGTGGCCAGCGTTCCGGCCCTGGCCGCCCCGCCGACCGACGGCGACATCAACCGCCTGCTGTCGGCCTCGCGCGCGCAGAGCATGATCGACACCATGGTGCCGCAGATCGAAGCCATGCAGCAGCAGCAGTTCCAGCAGGTGGCCGCGCAGCGCCAGCTCACCGCCCAGCAGCAGGAACAGCTGAAGCGGATCCAGGCCCGGACCAGCCAGACCCTGCGCCAGGCGATGTCGTGGCAACAGCTGCGGCCCATGTACGTGGACCTGTACAAGAAGACCTTCAGCAAGGAAGACGTGCTGGCAATGGCCGAGTTCTACGAGAGCGCGGCCGGCCAGAGCCTGCTGGACAAGACCCCGGCGCTGATGCAGAACGTGATGGTGGCGATCCAGGCGCGCATGCAGCCGCTGTTCGCGGATCTGCAGAAGGACCTGGAAGCGATCGTCAACGAGCCGGAAAAGAAATAACGGGGTGCGCCGGGCCACGCCCGGCCGCTGGCTGTAGAGCCGAGCCCACGCTCGGCTTACCGCAGCAGCATCAGGCGTCGTCCACCTGCCAGCCGAACAGGTCCAGCGCCTTCTGGAACTCGCGATCCAGCGGCGCACTGACATCCACGCTGCCACCGTCCGGGTGCGGGAAGCGCAGGCGCTCGGCGTGCAGCAGCATGCGGTGCACGCCCTGCATGCGGAAGATGCGGTTGTGGCGGCCATCGCCGTGGCTGGTGTCGCCGATCATGTGGTGCGACAGGTGCTTGAGGTGCCGGCGGATCTGCCGGAAGCGCCCGGTCTGCGGCTGGCAGCGCAGCAGCGCGTAGCGCGAACTGCTGAACTCACCCACCGGCACCGATAGCTCGCCGGTGGCCAGGCGCTGGAAGTCGGTGACCGCCGGCTTCTTCACCGGCTTGCCCGGCCCGCCGTCCAGGTCATGGTCCACCCGCCAGGACAGCTCGGCCGGCCAGCCCCGGCAGACCGTCAGGTAGTCCTTGGCCACTTCACCCCCCATCAACGCCTTGCCCAGCGCACTGGCGGTCTCGCGGTCGAAGGCCAGCAGCAGGCAGCCGCTGGTGGCCCGGTCCAGGCGGTGCACGAGGAAGATCGGGCGGCCCAGCTGCTCGCGCAGGCGGTCGGCCAGGAAATCATCTTCGCCACGGGCCAGCTTGCTGTCGTGGACCATCAGCCCGGCGGGCTTGTTGACCACGGCCAGGCGCTCGTCCAGGTGCAGCAGCTGCAGGGGCGCGGTTTCGGTCTCGACCGCGGCGAGGGTGTCAGGTTCGGTGCTCACCGCAGGATTATACGGGCGCCCTGATCGGGGTCAGATCCCTTTTCCTGCGGAAAAGGGATCTGACCCCGGGTTGGTGGCGCGGCGGTCAAGCGTTGCGCACGGCCAGAAGCTCGCCGTTGCCCACCGGCACCAGGCTGGTGCCGAAGTCCGGATCGGCATCCAGCAACGCGCGCAACGGTTCCATCTGCGCGGCGTGCGAGGTGGCGTTGTCCACCACCAGCAGGCCCCCCCGCCGCAGCACACGGCGCAGCTGCGGCCACCAGCCGGCGTACTGTTCGCGGTCCGAATCGAGGAACAGCAGGTCAATGCTGGCATCGGCGGCCTGTGCCAGCCACTGCCCGGCATCGCCGTGGACCAGCGTGATGCGATCGGCAAGGCCACTGCGCGCGAAGGCGTCACGCGCCATCGCCACCTTGTCCGCGGCGTATTCCAGTGTGGTCACGTGTCCGTCGATGGCGGCTGCGGCTTCGGCAATCCACAGCGTGGAATAACCGTTGGAGGTGCCGATCTCCAGCACCCGGCGCGCATTGCCGAAACGCACCAGCACCGACAGGAATTCACCGGTGTCCGGCGTGATGTTGAGCATGCGCCGGGCGCGCTCGGTTTCATGCGCGTCGTTTTCAGCACCGAAGCGTGCCAGTTCGTTCTTCAATTCCGAAAGCTGCATCGTCATTGCTTCTTTAATTTGCCACAGCAAGGGTGAGCATTGTGGCCTGTCCGGCCACATTTCGTACTTCTCTTAAGCCTGTACTCCGATGAGGTTGCGATAGTTCCCGCCTTCTTCACGCGGGATGGTCCACCGGCCCGCGGCCCTCATTGGTTTCCGCAAGGACACGGCCATGGTTCTCGACATTCTGGCAATCGGCGCCCACCCCGACGACATCGAACTCGGTTGCGGCGGCAGCCTGGCCAAGCTGGCCCGCGACGGTGCACGCATCCATGCGCTGGTGCTCAGCCGTGGTGGCCGTGGCTGCCATGCCGGCATCGACCGCAGCGACGAATCCCACCGCGCGTTGCGCCGCCTGGGTGTGACCGAGGTGATCCAGCAGGATTTCCCGGATACGCGCTTTCCTGCCTGCCGCAACGACATCGTCGCGATGATCGAGCAGGCCTGCGCGCAGATCGCACCGCATCGCGTCTACACGATGTGCGGCGAAGACCACCACCAGGACCATCGCACCGTCCATGAAGCGTCAATCATCGCCTGCCGCAGCATCCCGCAGATCCTCTGCTACGAGAGCCCCAGCACCCTGCCGCAGTTCGCACCGCAGGTGTTCGAGGACATCAGCGCACAACTGGACCTGAAGATCCACGCATTGCGCGAGCATGCCAGCCAGGGCGATCGCCACTACATGCAGGAGGACCACCTGCGCTGCCACGCGCAGTTCCGCGGCCAGCAGATCGGCATCGGCCCCAGTGAGGGCTTCGTGCCCTACCGGCTGGTGCTGTGATGAAAACGCTGCTGTTCCTGGCCATGTGTGCCTTCATCCTGGTGCGTGTGTGCGTGCAGGCCTCGCGTCGCCCCAGCACGCGCCTGTACAGCATCGATGCGATCGTGCCGGCCTACAACGAAGCGCCGTGCCTGGAGCGCTCGTTGACCGGCCTGCTGCAGAACCCCTACGTGGCACGGGTGATCTGCGTGAATGACGGTTCCACCGACAACACCGCCCAGGTACTCGATGCGCTGCAGGCGCGCTGGCCCGGGCGCCTCGTGGCCGTGCACCAGGCCAACACCGGCAAGGGCGGCGCGCTGATGCATGGCCTGCGGCACGCCACCGCCGAGCAGGTGTTCCTGACCGACGCCGACACCCACATCGATCCGCGCGGCCATGGCCTGGGCCACCTGCTGGACGAGATCGAGCGCGGTGCCGATGCGGTCGGTGGCGTACCCTCGTCCAGCCTGCAGGGTGCCGGCTTCCTGCCGCATGTGCGCGCCAGCCTGAAGCTGCCGATGATCGTCATCAAGCGCAGCTTCCAGCAGTGGCTGGGCGGCGCACCGTTCATCGTCTCCGGCTCGTGTGGCCTGTTCCGCACCTCGGTGCTGCGCAAGGTCGGTTTCTCCGACCGCACCCGCGTCGAAGACCTGGATATGTCCTGGTCGCTGGTCGCGCAGGGCTACCGTGTCCGCCAGAGCGTGCGCTGCGTGGTCTACCCGCAGGAATGCAACACGCTGGTGGAGGAATGGCGGCGCTGGCGACGCTGGATCGTCGGCTATGCGGTATGCATGCGCCTGCATCGCGGCCTGCTGCTGACCCGCTTCGGCGTGTTCAGCATCCTGCCGATGATGCTGCTTGCCCTTGCCGGCATCGTGCTGACGCTGCAGGTCTGGTTCGGTGCGGCCCAGCTGCATGGGCCGGGTGGCCTCGCCCTGTCGGTGATGCCGTTGTTCTGGATCGGCATCGTCATGTTGCTGGCGGTGATCAGTGCGATCCACCACCGCCGCGCGTCGCTGGTCCCTGCCGCCGCGTTCTCGATGCTGTACGTGCTGCTCGCCTATGCGATCTGGCTGATGCATGGCGTGGCCGGGCTGTTTACCGGCCGCGAGCCGGCACGCGACAAGCCGACCAGGTATCCGCATGTGGTGGAATGACCTCGCCGCCATGGCCGACGCGCTATCGACGCTGCCACCCCACGTCGATTCCAGCGCCCAGGTTTCGCCGCGTGCGATCGTGCGGGGCGAGGTACGGATCGGCGCTGGCAGCCGCATCTGCGACGGCGCCCAGCTGCACGGGCCGGTATCGATCGGCCGCGACTGCCTGATCGGCAACAACGCACTGCTGCGCGGTCCGCTGCACATCGGTGACGGTGTGCGCATCGGCTTTGCCAGTGAACTGAAGAACGCACTGATCGGCGACGGCGCCTGCATCGGCCCGCAGTGCTTCATCGCCGACAGCCGCGTCGACGCCCGTGCCTACCTGGGCGCGCTGGTGCGTACCAGCAACCATCGCCTGGATGGCGCAACGGTCACCGTCCACATCGGCGACACCGTCATCGACAGCCAGCGCGACAAGCTCGGCGCCTGGATCGGCGAAGGTGCCGCGCTGGGCGTCGGCGTGATCATCCTGCCCGGTCGCATCGTCGCCCCGGGCAGCCAGTTCGGCCCGCGCATCACCGTGGAACGAAACCTGCCGCCCGGTCGCTACCGGCTGCTGCAGTCGCTGCATTCCCAACCCCTGGAGTAACCCCATGCGATTGATCATCCGTGGCGCACTGCCGTGCGCCCTGCTGCTGGCTGTGTCCAGCGCCCATGCCGGCATCGACCGGGTGTCGGTGCAGCTGGATCATGCCGACTACACCGATGGCTTTGGCAAGCGCGACGTACAGACCGTGGATGTGGCCGGTCGCAGCGGTGACAGCCGCTGGCATCTGGGCCTGGCCCATGGTGAACGCGACTACGGCAGCAAGCGCTTCAGCGGCAATCGGGTGCAGGGCTCCCTGCACCAGCGCTGGAGTCAATGCTTTTCGACCCGCACCGCCTTCACCGCCTCCAACGATGACCCGGTATTCGTCAACCGCCAGCTCAACCAGGACTTCCAGTGGAAGGTGGCACCGCAGACCGTGCTGAGCGTGGGCGGCAAGTACGCCCAGTACCATGCCGGCGCATACGTGAGTGGCTGGTCGGTAGGTGCCTCGCACTACTTCCCGCGCGTGACCACCTCACTGCGCCACGAGCGGCATCGCCAGTCCAATGGGCCCGACGGCCATGGCACCACGCTGTCACTGCGCCTGAAGGATGCGCAGGGCGGTGGTTCGACCCAGCTGTGGCTGGGCAGCGGTACGTCCGGCTACACCGCCGATTCCGATCCGCTGCTGCTGCGCGAACACGATGCACGTCGTGCCTTCCTGCGCCGCAGCCAGCCGCTGGGGGAGCATCTGGTGCTGGACATGGGCATTGGCAAGACCTGGCACAGGACGCGCCTGGACCGCTTCCAGAGCGTGCAGTCGCACCTGGGCCTGGGCTACCACTGGTAGAGCCGTGGCCGGTCGGCGGCGCGTGACGCCGCCGACCCTCGATCAACAGGCTTCAGCGCCACCACGCGCGCGCCAGCGCCAGCGCGCCGACGGCACCGGACACCCAGCTCCACATCGGCAGGTCGCCCCAGTACCAGCCTGGCGGTTGCAGCACGTACACCAGTGCGGCGATGGCCAGCAGGCCGACGCCGGTGATCGCACCGACCGCGCGCTTCTGCAGGCGCTGCACGCTGGCATCGAGCGCGACCAGATCGCGCGAGCGCATCGCCAGCTCATGGCGGCCCTCCACCTGCTGGGTCAGCCAGGCGTGCACCAGGCGCGGCATGTCCGGCGCGTGAGTCATGATTTCCGGCAAGCGCTTGCCGATCTCGCGCACGACCCGACGCGGGCTGTAGCGCTCGCGCAGGATCTTCGCCAGCACCGGCTTGGCCACCGCCCAGATGTCGATCTGCGGATCCAGCTGGCGCCCGACACCTTCGATGTTCAGCAGGGTCTTCTGCAGCAGGATCAGCTGCGGCTGCAGGGTCAGCTGGTAGCGCTGCGCCACGCGGAACAGCTTCATCAGCACTTCGGCCAGCGAGATCTGCGACAGCGGGCGGGTGAAGTACGGCTCGCACACCGAACGCACGGCCGCTTCCAGATCATCGATGCGCACGTTGTCCGGCATCCAGCGCGCCTGCACGTGCAGTTCGGCGATGCGGCGATAATCGCGGTTGAAGATGGCCATGAAGTTCTCGGCCAGGTAGTACTGATCTTCCTGCGACAGCTGGCCCATGATGCCGAAGTCCAGCGCGATGAAGCGCGGGTTGGCGCGACGCGACGGATCGGTATCGACCCAGATGTTGCCGGCGTGCGCATCGGCATGGAAGAAGTTGTCGCGGAACACCTGGGTGTAGAACACCCGCACGCCCTTGGCGGCCAGCGCCTTGCGGTCGATGCCGGCCTTGTCCAGTGCAGCGATGTCATCGGACGGAATGCCCCACACGCGCTCCAGGGTCAGCGCGCGCTCGGCGGTGTGGCTCCAGATCACTTCCGGCACGTACAGGTCGTCGCTGTTTTCCCAGAAGCGGCGCAGCACGCTGGCATTGGCGCCTTCGCGCTGCAGGTCCAGCTCAGCGGCCAGGGTGTTCTCGACTTCGGCCACCACTTCGCGCGGACGGATCTTGTCGGCACGCGGATGGGTACGCTCGACCAGGGCGGCCAGCGAGTTGAGCAGGGCGATGTCGGCGTCGATCTGCTTCTCGATGCCCGGGCGCAGCACCTTGACCACCACCTGGCGGCCATCGGCCAGCGTGGCCGCATGCACCTGTGCGATCGAGGCCGAGGCCAGCGGTTCGGTATCGAAGCTGGCGAATGCCTCGCTGACCGGCAGGCCGAGTGCTTCCTCGACGATGCGGCGCGCGGTATCGCCGTCGAACGGCTTGACCCGGTCCTGCAGCAGGGTCAGTTCGTTGGCCACGTCCGGCGGCACCAGGTCGCGGCGGGTGGACAGGATCTGGCCGAACTTGACGAAGATCGGACCGAGATCCTGCAGCGCCAGGCGCAGGCGCGCACCGCGCGACTGTACAGCGATGTCGGCCGAAGCACGCGGCACGAACGGTTTGGCCAGGCGCAGCCAGCGCTCAGCCGGCGTGCCGTGCAGCAGGTCGTCCAGGCGGTAGCGCAGGATCACCCGGCCGATGCGGCTTGCCCGCAGCACGGCCTTCATGCGGCACCCCGCAGGCGCTGGACGCGCGCGCCAAGGCGCTCGACGTCATCACGCAGTACGTCCACATCATCGTGGAAGGCATCCAGTTCGGCGCGCGGTACCACGTCGCGCGATTCCTCGGTGATGAACTCGGCAGCGCTGTGGGCCAGATCGATCGCCCCTTGGCGCGCGTGCTGCAGGGCGCTGCGCAGGGTGTTGGCCACCTGCACGCCCAGTACCTCGCCGAACACGCTGACGAACGGCTGCTGCCAGTCCGGATCGAAGCCCTTGGCCAGCTGCTGCAGGCGTCGCGCCAGTTCGGCGTCACCGGCCACGCGTACACGGCCCTTGTTGTTGGACTCGCCGCGCCGTGCGTTGGCCAGCAGCGGCAGCTGCGCCAGCACGCCGGCCAGGCTGCTGCGCACGGCCAGGTCGGCTTCCTGCGCATCCACCGGGCCGACCCGCAGCTGGTCGCCGTCGACGCTGATGCGCATCGCCAGCGACGGCGCTTCCAGGGTCAGGTCGATGTGCCGGCCATCGAGGCTGGCCAGTGCATGGCGGGTATCCGGATCCAGCGCCAGCGCGCGGTTCAGGGCGATCTGCAGGGCGCGGCCAGCGACCGGCTTGAGGGACTTGAGCAGGGAAAGAGCCATGTGCGCATTCTACCTGCGTGGGTGGGGGGCTTGCGCCGGGCTGCCGCCCGGCACCCGCGGTAGTGCCGGCCGCTGGCCGGCAAGATCAACATCAAAAGCTGGCGATCCGTGGGATGGCGGGGTGGGTCCCGTTGCTGCGCAACGGGCTCTGACCCCAATGCTGATGGGATCTGGCGTTGGTAGATGCCGACCTTGGTCGGCGCTGGATGTCAGGGGGCCAACCATGGTTGGCCGCTACCCGAGCCGGCAGCCCGGTGATTCATCTGTGCCTCACCTGGGTGGCTATGGAAGGTTCATGCTGTACGGCCACGCAACGCACAGGACATCGCATTCCCATGGCACGGACCCGGGTCGGCATCATCTTCGGGGGCAAATCCTCCGAGCACGAGGTTTCACTGCAGTCGGCGAAGAACATCCTCGATGCGCTTGATCGCGAGCGCTTCGAGCCGGTGCTGGTCGGCATCGACAAGCAGGGCCAGTGGCATCTGAGCCAGCCGGACACCTTCCTGATCAACGCCGATGATCCGTCGCGCATCGCGCTGCATCGCTCGGGCCAGTCGCTGGCGGTGCGCCCGGGTGCGGAACAGGCACAGCTGCAGCCGTCCGATCCGGCCAGCGCGCTGGGCCAGATCGATGTGGTGCTGCCGATCGTGCATGGGCCGCTGGGCGAAGACGGTGCGCTGCAGGGCCTGCTGCGCATGGCCAACCTGCCCTTCGTCGGCTCGCCGGTACTGGGTTCGGCAGTGGCGATGGACAAGGACGTGACCAAGCGCCTGCTGCGCGACGCTGGCCTGCAGGTGGCACCGTGGCTGTGCATCCGTCGCCACCAGGCGGCAACGGTCGATGTCGATGCGGTGATCGCGCAGCTCGGCCTGCCGCTGTTCGTGAAGCCGGCCAACCAGGGTTCGTCGGTGGGCGTGAGCAAGGTCAAGGACGCAGCGGGCTTCGCCGACGCACTGGCATTGGCGCTGCGCTACGACCACAAGGTGCTGGTGGAATCGGCGGTGGTCGGCCGCGAGATCGAGTGCGCGGTACTGGGCAACGCGCACCCGCAGGCCAGCCTGTGCGGCGAGGTGGTGGTGCACGACGAGTTCTACGCCTACGACACCAAGTACATCAACGAAACTGGCGCCGAGGTGGTGGTACCTGCGGATATCGATGCCGCAACCCAGGCGCGCATCCAGCAGATCGCACTGCAGGCCTACCAGGCGCTGGAGTGTGCCGGCATGGCGCGCGTGGACGTATTCCTTACTGCCGGCGGCGGGATCGTCATCAACGAGGTCAACACGCTGCCGGGCTTCACCCGCATCAGCATGTACCCGAAATTGTGGGGTGCCAGCGGAGTCGATTACACGACGTTGATTACGCGCCTGATCGAACTGGCACTGGAGCGTCACGAAGCCGATCGCGGATTGCACAGCGCCGTGTAGCGTTGTGATCGCCCGCAGAGCCGAGCATGGCTCGACTCTGCGGAAAGCGATGCCGGCCAGCGGCCGGCACTACCGGCTAGCCGCGCTTGCGGAACATCGAGATCACCGCAAGGATCAGGAACACCACGAACAGGATCCAGGCGATGTTCGTTGCGGCGCCGGCAATGCCGGAAAAGCCCAGAACGGCGGCGATGATGGCGATGACAAAGAAAATGATGGCGTAATGCAGCATGGCGCTCCTCGCGGGTGGTCGAGCCTTGGATGGCGTGGGTCCATCCTCCCGATCCTGCGGTGTGCAACCAGTGACGGCGATCTATGCAGCAGATGAAGCCTTCAGCCTGCGCAGCCCTTCTTCGATGCTGACCTGCGGCACATAGCCGAAATCCCGGCGGGCCGGCTCCATGCTGTACCAGTGCGGCGTGCACAGCTGCTCGGCCAGGAAGCGGGTCAGCGGCGGCTCGCCACGCAGGCGCAGCAGCGGCCACAGCCGTTCGCAGACCGCGCCGATGCGATAGGCGGTCTTGAAACTGATCGCCTTGTCCACCGTCGGCGCGCCAACAGCGGCCAGCAGCCGGTTGACCAGCTCGCGCATGGGCAGCGGTTCGCCGTTGGAAATGAAGTAGGCCTTGCCCGCACACGCGGCACCCGGCGCCAATGCCTCGAAAGCGAGGAAATGCGCGAGCGCGGCGTTGTCGATGTAGGTGGTATCGACCTTGTTGTTGCCGTCGCCGACCAAGCGCAGGCGGCCCTGACGTGCACGCTCGGCCAGGCGTGGCACCAGCTGCTGGTCACCCGGGCCCCAGATCAGGCGCGGGCGCAGTGCCACCGTCGCCAGCGATACATCGTTGGCGGCCAGCACGCGCTGTTCGGCGATCGCCTTGGTCGCCGCATACGGTGCCTGGAAGTCCTCGCCGTACGGCACCTCGTCAGCCCCCAGGCCTTCCACCGGATGCGTGGCGCGGTGGGTCACGCTGGGCGTTGAGGTGTAGACCAGCCGGTTGATGCCGTGCGCGCGGCATGCCGCAATGACATTGTCGGTGCCGACCACGTTGGCCTGGTGGTAGCTGTCATAGCTGCCCCAGGCGCCGGCCTTGGCGCCGTTGTGGAACACCGCATCGACGCCGGCCACCGCGTGCAGCACTGCCTGCGCATCGGCCAGATCGCCGCGGATCTGGCCCACGCCCATGGCCTGCAGTTCCGGGTAGTGGCTGCGGTTGAACGCCAGCACCTGGTGGCCACGTTCGACCAGCCCGCGGCACAGCGCCTGGCCAAGGAAACCACCACCACCGGTGACCAGGATCTTCATGCGCGCTTCTCCAGTTCGGCGCTGGCCCAGACGGCGAGCTTCTCGCGGCCGATCTTGGCGTTGTGACGGATATCGACGGGGAACGCGGGATGCATCAGGAAGTGCTGCAGGCCGGCCTCAGGGGTGCGCGCTGCGGCATGCGCACGCAGCGCTTCCTGCAACGCCGGGCTGTCGCTCTGGCCACGCTGCAGTTCCACGCACAGCACCGGTACCTGCGCACCCGCCGGGCCAACGCCGACCAGTGCCGTGCGTGCCACGCCGGGCACGGTATTGAACACCGGCTCGACCTGTTCGGTGTACAGCGGCCCTTGTGCGGTTTCCACGCGATGGGTCTTGCGCCCGCAGAACCACAGCCGGCCCTGCACATCGAAGTAGCCCACGTCACCCATGCGATGGACGATGCGGGTGCTGCCATCGGCCAGCGTCTCGCGGATCTTAGCTGCGGCCGTGGCCTGCGGGCGGTTGAAGTAGCTGTCGGTGGCGGTCGGGCCAGCCACCGTGATTTCTCCCACTTCGCCAACCGCCAGCACGCGCGCCTGCGACCAGTCGGCCAGCGGCGCGTCATCGATGGCGATGATGCGCACTTCGTTCGGGGCCACCACGCTGCCCACGCAGGTGCCGGCGCCGGCCTCGGTGGCCGCGCGGGTACGCTCCAGCTCACGCCCCTCGACCACCGCCACCGGCAGGCACTCGGTGGCGCCGTACGGGGTCCAGAACTGCGCATCGGCGGGCAGCAGGCTGCGGATGGTGGCGACCACGTCCGGCGGCACCGGCGCACCGGCCGAGGTCACCCGGGTCACCGTCGGCAACGGCCGGCCATGCCGGGCCAGCACCCGCATCAATGCCGGCGAGCCGAACAGCTGGGTCACGCCGAAGCGCTGGATGGCATCGTGCAGGCGTGCCGGATCGGCCTGCGCCGGCCGGGTCGGGTCCATGTCCGGGATCACCGAGGTCAGGCCCAGCGCCGGGTCGAACAAGGCAAAGGGCGGGAAGGTCGGCAGGTCCACGCCGCCCGCTTCCATGCCGAACGCGCTGCCCAGCAGCTGGATCTGGCCCAGGAAGTGGCGGTGGCGGTAGACCACGCCCTTGGGCACACCGGTGGAGCCGCTGGTGAACAGGATCGCCGCCATGTCCTCGCCATCGGTGTCGGCCAGCATCGCCCCGCCCTTGGCGCCGGCGCGCTCCAGCGCGGCCAGGCTGGTACCGCCCCAGCCGAGGCGGCGGCCAACGGTGACCAGGCGGGTCGCCGACGGCGCCCAGCGCAGCGCCAGCCGCGCCACGTGCGCCAATGGAATGCCAATGAAGGCCTGCGGCTGCGCCTCGTCCAGGCACTGTTTCAGCGCGCGCTTGTCGATGCCCGGATCGACCAGCACCGGCACCGCGCCCAGCTTGAACAACGCGAACATCAGCAGGAAGAACTCCGGCGACGGCCGCACCATCACCACCGTGCGCACTCCACGGCCGATCCCATAGCCGGCCAGGCCGGCGGCCATGGCATCACTGCGGGCGTCCAACTGGCGGTAATCCAGGGTGACATCGTAGGCGGCCATGCCGTTGCCGGCGCCCCGGCGGCCCGGGCAGCGGATGGCGATCTGGTCAGGGCGTTCACGCGCCAGTTCAGGCAGGCGCGCGGCAATGTTGCAGGGTCGGTTCATCCGTTCATTGTCGCCGCTTACGGAATTTCTTGCGCGGCGGCCCACTTCGTGGAAAATCCGCACCCTCGTTCCTGATTCCGACTGCCGCCCGAGGCGGCTTGCCCATGCAACATCCCTGCATGACCTGCGGCGCCTGCTGCACCCAATACCGCGTGGCCTTCCACTGGATGGAATCGGACGAGGTCACCCCCGGCGGCGTGCCGCACCAGCTGACCGAGGTGCTGGACCCGCACCGCCTGTGCATGCGCGGCACCCACTCCAAGCCGGTGCGCTGCGTGGCGCTGGACGCGCAGATCGGCGTGTACTCACGCTGCACCATCCACCCCAACCGGCCCAGCGTGTGCCGTGAGGTGGATGCATCGTGGGAGTACGGCAAGGCCAGCCCGCAGTGCGACAAGGCACGCATCGCCTACGGCCTGGACCCGCTGACGCTGGCCGACTGGCGCTGGCGCGATGACGCCGACAATGACGACGATCACCCGGACGACAACGGCAACAGCCCGTCCTCACCGCCGCAGGCACCGGTCGCGGCGTAGTAGTGCCGGCCGCTGGCCGGCAACCTCATGAACCCTTCGGGTGTGCCGACCAACGGTCGGCACCCACCGGAAGAGGAAGGGGTGGGTGCCGACCGTTGGTCGGCACACCGATCAGATCGGGTTCTTGTCCAGAAAAGCGCGGATCTCCGGCACCAGCACTTCGTGCTTGTCTTCCAGCACGTAGTGCCCGGCGTCCTCGAAGGCATGCACCTGGGCCTGCGGCAACGCGGCCTGGAAGCCCTTCAGGAAGTGGTGGTCGAACACGAAGTCGCGCAGGCCCCAGCCGAGGAAGGCCGGTCGGTCGGCGAACGACGGCAGCGCCTTGCCGGCCCGCTCCAGCAGCGACCAGGCCTTGTCGGCCGGCGACAGCGGGATGTCCTGCATGAAACGGATGGTGCTGATCCGGTTGGCCCAGCTGTTGTACGGCGACACGTAGGCGCGGCGCACGTCGGCCGGCATCTTCCGCTCCACGCCCAGCCACGAGGCACCGGACGAGAACGCGTTGAAGCTGCGGATGATCCACTCGCCGATCTTCCAGTGGCGGCCCAGCGCGATCTGCCACGGCATCGTCTTCGCCGCCGGCATCGGGAACGCGGCGGTATTGAGCACCACCAGGCGCTTGACCTGGTCGTGGTGCGACAGCGCCCAGCCGAAACCGATCATGCCGCCCCAGTCGTGCACCGCCAGGGTCACCGGGCCGGTGATGCCCAGGTGCTTCAGCAGCGCATCGAGGTCGTCAACGCGCGACTGCAGCGTGTACTCGTAGCGGCTGTCATCGGGCTTGTCCGACAGGCCCATGCCGATGTGGTCCGGCACGATGCAGCGGTATGTGTCCGACAGGCCGGCCACCAGCGTGCGCCAGTAGTAGCTCCACGACGGGTTGCCATGCACCATCACCACCACTTCGCCATCGCGCGGGCCTTCGTCGAGATAGTTCATCGACAGGCCGGGGCGAACCTCGAAGCGCTGCGGGTGGGCGGGGTAACCGGGAAGATCGCGCATGCGGAGCACCTAGGGAGAGTCGCGGCGCAATGTGGAGCCGAGCCGATGCTCGGCTGCTCTCCGGTCCGCTGCGGAAGAGCCGCGCTGCGCGCGTGAGCCGAGCATGGCTCGGCTCTACAGGAGGTCGGGCAGCGGGCTGCTTACCAGACCACTTCAGCCATCGAGCAGTTCAGGCCGGAACCAATGCCCAGAAGTGCAATGCGATCGCCCTTCTTCAGCTTGCCCAGCTGCTTGAGCTTGCTCAGCACGATCGGCACCGAGGCCGGGCCGATGTTGCCGTGCTCGCCGAAGATGGTCATGACCTTCTTCGGGTCGATGCCGAAGTTCTTGATGAACGCAGCGGTGTGCGGCTGGCTGACCTGGTGGATCACGAACTGGTCCAGCTCTTCCACGGCCCAGCCCAAGGCGATCTTGGCGGCGGTGAAGGTCTTCTGGGCCAGCTTGATGCCTTCGATCAGCAGCAGGCGGGTATCGGTGACCATGCGGTCCAGATTGCCCAGGCACAGCTGGTTCCACTCGGTGGCCGAACGGGTCACGCCACCCTTGTAGCGGGGTGCATCCGGCACCAGTTCCGAGCGCGCCATCACCATCGCGGCGGCGCCCGAACCGGTGGTCAGGGCGGCCAGCTCGTTGCGGAAGTCGTCGGCGGTGACGTCCGGGGCGGTCATGCGCTCCAGGGTCTTCTCGTACACCAGGTTTGCGGTCTCGCCATCCACCACCAGCGCGTAGTCGATGTCGCCACGCTCGATCATGCGCGCCGCGATATCCATGCCGTTGATGAAGGCCAGGCAGGCATTGGCGACGTCGAAGGTCATGCACTCGTCGCTGACGCCGAGGTTGCCCGACACGATCGAGGCGGTGGACGGCTCCAGGTAGTCGCGGCTGACCGAGGTGTTGACCAGCAGGCCGACCTGCGTCGCATCGATGCCTGCGTCTTCCAGCGCCTTGCGGCCGGCCATGGTGGCGGCATCGGACGCCAGCACGCCGTTGTCCCACAGGCGGCGGGCATGGATGCCGGCGATATCGCCGAGCACGTCGGTGCGGATACCGAGGCGATCCAACGTCGGCTGCAGCCGCTCGTTGATTTCCTTGGTCGTCAGCGTATGCGGCGCATCAACGTGTGCCAGGCCGGCGATCGAGACATTCTTGAAGAGCATCGAGGTTAGCGCCAAGGCTCAGGCAAAAGGGGGCGCTATTCTATAACCCCCGGGGCCTTCACCGCATCTTTACGAATTCAGGCTTGGCCGTATGGTGAAGCGTTCAGCGCGGCGGGCACTGGAACGCGGCGAACCGCTGGCTGCCATCGGCGGGCGCGGCGGCGGCCTGTACGGCGTTGGCGCCAGCACTCGGGGCCTCGTTGCGGGCCAGGGTTTCCAGCTCTTCCTGCACGCGCAGCGGGTTGCGGTTGTAGAAGCCGACCTTGCTCTTCACGGTGACCACCACCTCGCCCTTGGCGATGCAGCCGGCCGGAACCGGACCTGCCGGCAACACGCGGGTCGCCTTGCCGGCCGGTTCGATCGGCACCCAGGTACAGGCAGTGACGGTGAGCAGCAGAGAGGAAAGCAGCAGAACGCGCATGGGCAGATCCTGGAAGGGTATGGGGCGATTCTGCCTGAACAGCCTGAATCGGGGGTAGCCGGGGCCGGGGTGAGAGCCCCCTGCGGGGGATCCGACCCCAGGTCGGCAGAGGGGTCGGATCCCCCGCAGGGGGCTCCGACCCCTTAAGGGGTTGCCGGCCAGCGGCCGGCACTACCGGGGGAGCCGGCCCGCCACAGGCGGGCCGGGTCGTGCCTTATTTCTTGACCGGGTTGCCCTCGGCGTCGATCACCGTCACCTCGCCCAGGTTCAGCGCGCGCACGGCCGCTTCGGTCTGCTTGAGATCGCCCACCACCACCCAGGTCAGGGCCTGCGGCTTGATCTCGGCAGCGGCCTGCTGCACCTGCGCCGGGGTCATCGCTTCGATCTCGGCCTTGCGACGCAGCACATAGTCGTCCGGGCGCTTGAACTGCACGATCGAACCGATGGTCGCGGCCACGGCACTGGCGGTCTCGTAGGCACCGGGCAGGCTGAGGGTCTGGATGTTGCGGATGCGGTTGACTTCGGCAGCGGTGGCCGGCTTGCTGCCGTCGGCGAATGCGGCGATCTCCTTGCGCATTTCCGCCAGTGCCGGGCCGGTCTTGTCGATCTGCACCGGCGCACTGGCCATCCACGGGCGCTGGCCCACCGAACTGGTCGCGCTGCTGCGCGCGCCGTACGACCAGTGCTTGTCCTCGCGCAGGTTCATGTTCAGGCGCGAGGTGAAGTCGCCGCCGATCACGCCGTTGGCAATGTCGAAGCGGGTCGAACTGGCGGCGCTGGACGGCGCCACCACCTGGCCGGCGAACAGGTTGGCCTGCACCGCACCCGGCTGGTCGATCAGGAACACGCGCGGGCCCTTCGGCAGCGCGACATCGGTGGCCGCCTTCACCTGCGGCGCCTCGCCGGTCGCCTTCCAGTCACCCAGCTGCTTGTCCAGCAGCGGCACGATCTCGGCCAGGGTGGTGTCACCGACCACGATCAGGGTGCCATTCTGCGGGCGCAGCCAGTCGTGGTGGAAATCAACCAGATCTTCGCGGGTTAGGCCGTTGATCGCCGCCTCGTCGCCGCTGCCGGTGAACGGGATGGCGTACGGGTGGCCCTTGCCGTACAGCAGCGGCGGCAGCACGCGCATGGCCACTGCACCCGGGTTCACCTTCTCCTGCTGGATGCCGGCGATCCAGGTCGCCTTGACCCGGTCGATCTCGCCCTGCTCGAAACGCGGTTCGCGCAGCAGGTCGCGGTACAACGCCAGCGACGGTGCCAGGTTTTCCTTCAGCGCCGACAGGTCCACGCTCATCGAGTCCAGGCCGGCCGAGGCATCCAGGCTGGCGCCCAGTGCGTCGGCGGCGTCGGCGAAGGCCAGCGAACCGAGCTTGCCGGCGCCTTCGGTCATCAGGCTCATGGTGAAGTTGGCGGTGCCGGGCTTGCGACCCTGGTCGGCGCTGAAGCCGCCCGGGAACTGGTAGCTGAACTGCACCACCGGAATCTCGTGGCGTTCGGCCAGGATCACCTGGGTGCCGTTCTTCAGCGTGGCGCGCTGCAGTGCCGGGAACTTCAGCTGCGGGAACTCGCGGGTCTGCGGCACGCCGGCCTTGCGGTCCACCTGTTCCGGCAGGGTGCTGTACTTCGGGTCCACCGCCGGCACGGTGAACGGCTTCGGCGTCTGGCTCGGTTCTTCCTTCAGCGCCACGCGCTCACCCGGTGCGATCACCAGGGTGTGGCTGCCCTTGTCCAGCCACTCTGCGCCCAGGCGGCTCAGATCGGCGGCACTGGCCTTCTCGATGTTGGCCAGCGAGGTGCGGAAGCAACCCGGGTCGCCGGTGAACACCGCGCACTCGGCCAGCGCATCGGCCTTGCCGCCGAAGCCACCGATGCGCTCGATGCCACGGATGAAGCCGGCACGGGCGCCGGTCTTGGCGCGCTCCAGCTCGGCCGCGGTCGGGCCCTGCTTGATCAGGCGGTCCAGTTCCTCGTCGATGATCTTCTCGACCTTGGCCGGGTCCTGGCCCTGCTTGACGGTCGCCACGATCACGAAGTTGGAGCCCAGCTGCGACGTCGACAGGCCCGAGCCGATGCTGTCCACCAGCTTGTCCTGGTGCTGCAGGCGCTGGCTCAGGCGTGAGGACTTGGCGCCGCCCAGCACTTCGGAGAACAGCTGCAACTGGTCGATGTCGGCGGTGCCGACCTGCGGCACGTTCCAGGCGCGGTAGATGCGCGCCTGCGGCACCTTGTCGGTCATCGTCTCGCGGGTATCGGCACTGCGCTTGGCCACGTTCACCGCCGGCTGCGCCATGGTCGGGCCAGCGGGGATGCTGCCGAAGTACCTGGCGACCTTCTCCTTGGCGGTGGCCAGGTCGATGTCGCCGGCCAGCACCAGCACCGCGTTGTTCGGGCCATACCAGGTGCGGAACCAGGTCTTCACGTCATCCAGCGAGGCCGCGTTGAGATCGTTCATCGAGCCGATCACGCCGTGGTGGTACGGGTGGCCAACCGGATACAGCGCCTTGTTGATCTGGTCCCAGGCCTGGCCGTAGGGCTGGTTCTCGCCCTGGCGCTTCTCGTTCTGCACCACGCCGCGCTGCTCGTCCAGCGCAGCCTGGTCGATCGCACCGACCAGATGGCCCATGCGGTCCGACTCCATCCACAGCGCCATGTCCAGCGCGGTGGTCGGCACGTTCTCGAAGTAGTTGGTGCGATCGGTGTTGGTGGTGCCGTTCTGGTTGGTGGCACCGACCTGCTTGAACGGTTCGAAGAATTCGCCGTCGTGGTTCTCGCTGCCCTGGAACATCAGGTGCTCGAACAGGTGCGCGAAGCCGGTGCGGCCGGCCGGTTCATCCTTGCTGCCCACGTGGTACCAGACGTTGACCGCGACGATCGGCGCCTTGCGATCGGTATGCACGATCACGCGCAGGCCGTTGGGCAGGGTGAACTGCTCGTACGGGATATCGACCTTGGCCGGTGCCGCCGGCCTGGCGGCAAGCGCGGAGGTGGGCGCAAGCGTGCCCAGGGCGGTGCTGAGGGCGACGGCCAGCAATGCGGCGCGCGGGCGAAGGGCGAGAGACATATCCGGATCCTTGGTCACATAGGTGAATCCCGATCCTAGCCTGCGCAGGCAACGGCAGGAATCGGTCGCCAGTCACTGGGGGTGTTTGCCCTGAAGGCCATCCGGCCCGGCCCCAGCCGGGGGGCGTGAACCGTCACATGTGCCGGCTGAAGGCGTCCGGACAGTGTCCGCGGCACATCGAATGGACAGGTGTCCGCCCACCGGACACTTTTCGATTGATAAAAAACCCTTGTAAATCAATGAATAAAAGTTGGCACGGGGATTGCTTGGCACTTCCTGCGCCAGGAAAGGCTTCAGACTCAAGCTGACTGAAGACTGAACAAATGCAGGAAATCGAAAATTCTTCTTGCGTCCCCAGAATTGGTGTACTACCTTACTACCACACCACTGATCACCAACACTAAACAGGCCCCGTCATGAACGCCAAGACCATTGCCATCGCCATCGCCCTGATCGCCGGCACCGCGGTTGTTTCGTCGGTGCAGGCCTCCGAATCCATCAAGACCCTGGCCACCGTGCAGGTTCGCCCGGCCGCCGACCAGCTGGCCCAGCAGGCCTGGGAACAGGCCAGCGGCATCCCGACCCTGGCCACCGTGGAAGTGCGCCCGAGCGCCGACCAGCTGGCCGAGCGCAACGGCTACGTCGCCGCCCCGGTCGCCGCCGCGATGCCGATCACCACCCTGGCCTCGGTGGAAGTGCGCCCGAGCCTGGAACAGCGCGTCGCCCTGGCCGCCGAACTGGAAGCCCAGCGCTACGCCGCCACCCTGGCTGCCGCTGCCACCAGCGTCGCCAACCAGATGATCGTCAACCTGCCGGCCCTGCAGGTGCGTCCGAGCGCTGCAGACCTGCAGGCCCTGGCCACCGAAACCGCCCAGGTCCTGCTGCGCCCGTAAGCGGTGCCGCCCTGCCCAGCGCAGGGCGTGCGCCGTAGAGGCGGCCGCCGTCGCAGGTACACTGCGCCGATGAATGCCGCGCCCCCGTTCCACGTAATCCTGTTCCAACCGGAAATCCCGCCCAACACGGGCAATGTGATCCGGCTCTGCGCCAACACCGGCGCGCAGCTGCACCTGGTCGAGCCGCTCGGCTTCGCACTGGAAGACAAGCAGCTCAAGCGCGCCGGCCTGGACTACCACGAGTACTCGCGCCTGCAGGTGCACCCCGACCTGGACACCGCGCTGGCGCGGATCGCACCGAAGCGGTTGTTCGCCCTGAGTACGCGTGCCAGCGTCCGCTACGACAGCGTGGCGTTCGAAGATGGCGATGCCTTCCTGTTCGGCCCGGAAAGCCGTGGCCTGCCGCAGGACGTGCTCGATGCGCTGCCGGATGGCCGCCGCCTGCGCCTGCCGATGCGGCCGGGCAACCGCAGCCTCAATCTTTCCAACACCGTTGCCGTGGTGATGTACGAGGCGTGGCGGCAGCATGGGTTTGCCGGCGGCGCGTAAACCGCTCCGGGGTGGCTGTGGATCGCTGCTGGTGGGTGTGACCTGCTTCTGGTGGGTGCGGACCTTGGTCCGCACTGTTCCCCGGTCGCGTGCCGAAGGAGTGTGCCAACCAAGGTTGGCACCTACCAAAGACAGGTCAAGGCGGATGCAGAAACTTCTGGAAAGATGTGCCAACCAAGGTTGGCACCCACCGGAACCAGGTTTCAGAACGCGTTGATGCCGGTCAGTTCGCGGCCGATCACCAGCTGGTGCACGGTCTCGGTGCCTTCATAGGTGATCACCGATTCCAGGTTCAGTGCATGCCGGATCGCCACGTGTTCGGTGGTGATGCCGGCCCCACCCAGCAGATCGCGACATTCGCGGGCGATGTCGATGGCCATGCGGCAGTTGTTCCATTTGGCCAGGCTGACCTGCTGCGGCTGCAGCTGCCCGGCTTCCTTCAGGCGGCCCAGCTGCAGCGCCAGCAGCTGCGCGGTGGTGATGCGGCGGGCCATTTCGGCCAGCTTGATCTGCGCGCTCTGGGTGGCCGCCAGCGGGCGGCCGAACAGCACGCGCTCCTTGGCATAGCCCAGCGCTTCATCCAGGCAGGCAATGGCCGCGCCGATCGGGCCCCAGCTGATGCCGTAGCGGGCCTGGGTCAAGCAGCCCAGCGGCCCCTTCAGGCCCTTCACGTTCGGCAGGCGGTGGCTGTCGGGCACGCGCACGTCATCGAAGAACAGCGCGCCGGTCAGCGACGCGCGCAGGCTCATCTTGTGCTTGATCTCCTGCGTGGTGAAGCCGGCCATGCCCTTCTCCAGCACGAAGCCCTGGATGCCGTCCTCGGTCTGCGCCCAGACGATGGCCAGGTCGGCCACCGGGCCGCTGGTGATCCACATCTTGCTGCCGCTGATGCGCCAGTCGCTGCCGTCGCGCACCGCGCGGGTCTTCATGCTGGCCGGATCGGAACCGCCATGCGCCTCGGTCAGGCCAAAGCAGCCGATCAGCTCGCCGCGTGCCATCGCCGGCAGCCACTGCTGGCGCTGCTCCTCGCTGCCGTAAGCGTAGATCGGGTACATGCACAGCGAGCTCTGCACCGAGACGAAGCTGCGCAGGCCTGAATCACCTCGCTCCAGCTCCTGGCAGATCAGGCCGTAGCTGACCGCACCCAGATCACCGCCGCCGTATTCGGCCGGCAGGGTGGCGCCCAGCAGGCCCAGCGAGGCGATCTCCGGCACCAGTTCAGAGGGGAAACGGGCCTGGTCGAAGGCATCGCCGATGATCGGCAGCACGCGCTCGTTGGTGAAGCGGGCGACGCTCTCCTGCACCGCGCGCTCTTCCTCATTGAGCAGGGAACGGACATCGAACAGATCGTACGGATGCAAAGCCATGGCACTCACGCGCAGTCAGGACCCGGCCATTGTCGGTCATCCGGGCAGAGCGTGCCGACCAGGGTCGGCACCCACCCGGGCCGCAGCCTTACGCTGCACCGCAGCAATCGTGACGTGAACATCGGCGATCTAGCTCGATCACGCGCGGCCCGGTACCCTGACACATTCAAACAACCGTTTCGCTCGTGGCTGCACGCGCGATTCCCAGGCACCGCCGGTGGCCCCGATGCCGGCCCTACCCACGAGTCATGCAATCGATGAGCGCTGAAGCCAACGCCCTGCCCCCGCGTGAAGTAATGGAATTCGACGTGGTGATCGTCGGCGCCGGCCCCGCCGGCCTGGCCACCGCGATCCGCCTGCGCCAGCGCGCGATCGAAGCCGGCCGCGAGTTGTCGGTGTGCGTGCTGGAGAAGGGGTCCGAACCAGGCGCGCACGTGCTGTCTGGTGCGGTGATGGATCCGCGCGCGCTGACCGAGCTGTTCCCGGACTGGGCCGAGCGCGGCGCACCGCTGAAGCAGAAGGTCACCCGTGACGAATTCCTGTTCCTCAGCGAAACCGGCGCGCGCAGCACGCCCAACGTGCTGCTGCCGGAGTGCTTCCACAACGAAGGCAACTACATCATCAGCCTGGGCGAAGTGACCCGCTGGCTGGCGCAGCAGGCCGAGGCGCTGGAAGTGGCGATCTTCCCCGGCTTCGCCGCAGCCGAGGTGCTGTACGGCGACAACGGTGAAGTGATCGGCGTGGCCACCGGCGACATGGGTATCGAGAAGGATGGCAGCATCGGCCCGGCGTTCGAGCGCGGCATGGCGCTGCAGGCGAAATACACGATCTTCGCCGAAGGCGCGCGCGGCCATCTCGGCCGCCAGTTGATCGCGCGTTACACGCTGGACGAAGGCAAGGACCCGCAGGCCTACGGCATCGGCATCAAGGAGCTGTGGCAGATCGACCCGTCCCGGCATGAGCCGGGTCTGGTGGTTCACGCCGCCGGCTGGCCGCTGGACAGCGACACCTACGGCGGCGCGTTCCTGTACCACGCCGACGGCGGCAAGGTCGCCATCGGCTACGTGGTAGGCCTGGACTACAGGAACCCGTGGCTGAGCCCATTCGAAGAGTTCCAGCGCTTCAAGACCCATCCGTCCATCCGCAAGCATCTGGAAGGCGGTACCCGCATCGGTTACGGCGCGCGTGCGATCACCGCCGGTGGCCTGCTGTCGCTGCCGAAGACGGTGTTCCCGGGCGGTGCACTGGTCGGCTGCGAGGCCGGCTACCTCAACGCCAGCCGCATCAAGGGCAGCCATGCCGCGATCAAGACCGGCATGCTGTGCGCCGACGCCGCGTTCGACGCGCTGGCCGCCGACCGCCAGCACGATGAACTGAGCGCCTACCCGAAGGCGTTCGAAGCCAGCTGGCTGTTCACCGAACTGCAGCAGGCCAAGAACTTCAAGCAGTGGTTCAAGAAGGGCCAGACCGTGGCCACGCTGATGACCGGCGTCGAGCAGTGGCTGCTGCCGAAGCTGGGCGTGCGCAACCCGCCGTGGACCCTGCACCGCACGCAGCCGGATCATGCCTGCCTGGAACCGGCCGCCAAGCACACCCGCATCGCCTACCCGAAGCCGGATGGGGTGCTGACCTTCGACCGCCTCAGCTCGGTGTTCCTGAGCAGCACCAACCACGACGAGAACCAGCCCAGCCACCTGACGCTGAAGGACCCCAGCATTCCGGTGAAGGTGAACCTGGCCGAGTACGCAGGCCCGGAAGCCCGCTATTGCCCGGCCGGTGTGTACGAGTTCGTTGGCGAAGCCGACAACGCGCGCCTGCAGATCAACGCGCAGAACTGCGTGCACTGCAAGACCTGCGACATCAAGGATCCGACCCAGAACATCGTCTGGGTGACCCCGCAGGGCGGCGGCGGCCCGAACTACTCGGGCATGTGATCGCCCCGGGCTGCGACCGTGTGTCGCAGCCCGACCGCTCCACCGCACCGCTATCCTGCCCACCCATGCGTGCCTGCCGCCTGCTCACCGCCGTTGCCGTGGCCCTGCTTGCCACGGCCTGCCAGCGCCCGCCCGCGGTGCCGGCCACGCCCGAACAGGCCCGGCAGCAGGCCATGCAGCGCGCGTTCGAACTGTGTGCCGGCTGCCACACCGTGCAGCCCGGTGGCATCCACCGCTTCGGACCCAACCTGCACGGCGTGATCGGCCGCCGCGCCGGCAGCCTGCCCGACTATGGGTATTCCGACGGCATGCGCCGCGCCGACATCACCTGGACCGCACAGACGCTGGATACCTTCCTGCAGTCACCCACGCACCTGGTGCCGGGCACCCGCATGTACAACGCCTTCCCCAGCGCAGAACGCCGCGCCCTGGTGATCGCCTACCTGCAGCAGCAGTCGGCTCAGTGAGCCAGGCGCTGCAGCTGTTGCTGCAGCCGCGCCACGAACGTCGTTACGGTGGCGAACAACGGCGCCGTATCGGCCTCTGCCGCATCCTGCAGGCGCTCGACCAGGGCATTGGCCTGCTGGGCCAGTGCCGTGGCCCCGATCGCCCCGAGCCCGCCGGCCTGGCGATGCAGGTGCAGCGCCGCAGCCTGGCGGTCGCCAGCCTGCACGGCGCGCTGCACGGCGGCCAGGTCACCCTCGCTGGCCTGCAACAGGCTGTCGCGCAGCTGCTCGGCCACCACGCGCGAGCCGAAGCGCTGCTGCAGGGTGGCCAGATCAGGCAATGCTTCACCGTCGTCGGCGGCAACCTCCGGCACCGGCACCTCGAACGACTGGCCCTGGGCCTGCGGCAGCCAGCGCAGCAGCGCCGCACGCAGCGTGGCCAGCGACAGCGGCTTGGCCAGTACCTCGTCCATGCCGGCCTCGCGGCAGCGGCGCGCATCGTCGTCCAGCACGCTGGCGGTCAGCGCCAGCACCGTCAGCCGCGGCTGGCCGGTACGGCCCTCGCGTTCGCGCAGCAGGCGGGTGAAGCCAAATCCATCGAGTACCGGCATGCGGCAGTCGGTGATCACCAGGTCGAAGCTCTCCGACGACAGGCGATCCAGCGCCTGCTGGCCATCGCCCAGCAGCACATGGGGCACGCCCAGCTGCTGCAGCCGCCACACCATCATCGCCTGGTTGGTCGGGTGGTCCTCGATCACCAGCACCCGCGCCTGGCGCAGCGCGGCGGGCAGCAGCGCGGACTGGTCCTGCTCGGCCAGCAGTGCCGCCGCGTCCTCGCTGCCGGCCTCCACCAGCGATACCCGCACTTCGGCGCGGGTTCCTTCGCCCAGCGTGCTGTGCAGGGTCAATTCGCCCTGCATCATCTGCACCAGTCGCTGGCAGATGCTCAAGCCCAGGCCAGTGCCGCCGTGGTCACGCTGGATGTAGGCACCGGCCTGCGTAAAGGGCGCGAACAGGTGCTGCAGTTGTTCCGGTGCGATGCCGATGCCGGTGTCGGTAACGCTCAGGCACAGCGGTTGCACGCCGTCTTCGCTGGTCGGCCCCAGCACCTCCAGCTGCAGGCGCACCTCGCCCTGTGCGGTGAACTTGATGGCATTGCTGAGCAGGTTGAACACGATCTGGCGCAGCCGCACGCCGTCCACTTCGTGGGCCGGCGCCAGCTCGGGATCGATCTGCACGTGCAGCGCCAGGCCACGCGCGCTGGCCTGGGCCGACAGCAGGCGGCACACGCTCTCCAGCAGGGGCCGCAGCGGTTGCGGCACCGGTTCCAGGCGCAACGCCCCTGCTTCCAGCCGCGAGTAATCGAGGATGTCATCGAGGATCTGCCGCAGCATCTGGGCCGAATCCTCGATAACGCCGAGGATGCGCTGCTGTTCGCTGTCCAGCGGTGAGTGCGCCAGCACCTCCAGCATCCCCAGCACGCCACTCATCGGCGTGCGGATCTCATGGCTCATCGTGGCCAGGAAGCGCGATTTGGCCTCGGCGGCCTGCTCGGCGTCCGCCTTCGCCGCCGCCAGGGCATCGGCCTGCATCCGCGCTTCGCTCACGTCCACCCAGTAACCGCTCCAGATCACCGCGCCCTCTTCGGCGGCATAGGGGTGGGCCTGGCTGCGCACCCAGCGCACGCCCTCCCCATCGCTGCGCAGGCGGAACTCCAGGATCAATGGGGCGAACTGGCGCGCGGCCTGCTCGATGGAGTGCAGGATGTGCGCGCGGTCCTCTTCCTCGATGCGTTCCAGCAACACCCTCGCATCCTGTTCGGCCTGCTGCCGTGTAATGCCGAACAACGCAGGCAGGTCACCGGCGATGAACGGGAAGCTGAGCGCGCCATCGGCGTCGCGACGCGCCTGATAGACCACTGCAGGCAGGTTGTCGGTCACCTCGGCCAGACGCTGCTCCAGCTGGCGACGTCCTGCCACCTCGCGGCGCAGCCGCCAATGGCCGACGCCATGTACCAGCAGCGCGGTCAGCAGCACCAGCAGCACCGGCACGCCCCACCGCAGCACCTTGTTCCAGTCGACACCGTTGCGGTACTCCACCCCCAGCCAGGCATTGCGCAGGGCCTCGCGCTTGCGTGGGGTCATCTGCAGCAGCAGGCGATCGAAGGTGGTAGCCAGTGCCGCGTGGCGGCGGTCCACAGCCAGCACCAGCTGGTCGTTGAAGCCGGCCGGTGCCGCCACCTGCAGCCGCCCCGGGAAACGGCTGCGCAGCAGGTGATCGACCACGGCAAGGTTGCCGATGTACGCATCGGCGTCGCCAGCGAGCAGGCGCTGCAGCGACTGTTCGGCGCTGCGTGCAGCGATGATCCGCGCCTGCGGTGCCTGCTGCAGCACGTAGCCGCGCACACGCTCCGGGTCGGACAGCAGCACGCGCTTGCCCTGCAGGTCAGCCAGGCCCAGCAGCGACTCGCCATCGCTCCTGACCACAATCACGTTCGGCACGCTGATGAAGGGCTGGCTGAACACCCAGTCCGGGCCCAGGTAACGTGAATCGACAGGAATGCCCATCACCGCCTGCAGCTCACCGCGGCGGGCCTTCTCGCGCACCTCGTACCAGTCGTGGCTGTCCTCGACCTGCAGGTTGGCACCGGCCTGCATCAGGCGCTGCAGGTATTCGCTGGCCAGCCCGCTGGGCCGGCCATCCTCGCCGGTGAACGACAGTGGCGCGGCATTCGGGGCGAAACCGATCTTCAACGGCTGCTCCAGCACGCGCTTCTCGGCCTGGCTCAGCGCCAGCTGCGCCGATGCCGACCAGTGCGGCGGTGGCAGCCATCGTTGTGCGAGGGCATCACGCTGGGCCTGGCTGGTGGCCGCCAGCGCCAGGTCCAGGGCTTCAGCCAGGGGTTGCTTGCTGTTGGGAATGCCGAAGTGCAGCCGTTCAGGGGGCAGGTCGCTGGGCCGCAACAGCGCCACGCCCTGCAGGCGCCGGCTGGCAATCAGCTCGGTGGCGACAAAGGCATTGCCGATGTAGACGTCGGCCTTGTCGTCTCTGACCATCTGCAATGCGCTCAACGTGTCGTTTACGACAAGCTGGCGGGCACGCGGGAATCGGGCGCGCACCTGCGGACCGGTCAGGAAATCCTGCTCGATCACCACCCGCAGACCCTCCAGGTCGGGCATGTCGGAGGCACGCAGGTCGTCCGGCCGGCCCACCAGGGCCAGCGGCGCTTCGCTGTAGGCCGCGGTATAGACCATGCAGCGGGTGCGGTCGGCACTGAGGCCGACATTCATCACCACGTCGATCTCGCCACGACATGCCGCATCCAGCACGGATGTCCAGTCCGGATAGCGGCGCGCCTCGACCTTCATGCCGAGCTGGCGTGCAAGATGCGACAGGTAGTCCGGTCCCAGACCGACCTGCTGGCCGTCACGGAGGGACTCGAAGGGCGGCCAACCGCTGTCATACTGCCCGACAACGATGGTCGGATGCGCCACCAGGTATTCGCGCTGCAACTGGCTGAGCGGCAGCAGCCCAGGGGCCGGCTGTGCCTGGGCCACGGGCAGGGCCAGCACCGCCAGCAGCAGGAGCAGCCCGCGAACAGCCCACCTACGCATCTGCGTCGATCTCCTAGAATCCTGCCAGGGACCGCGATGGTCGCGGCCCGGCGTGCCCGATGGCCATACTAGAGCATGAGCTTGCGCATCATCATCGCAGACGATCACCCGGTGGTCCGCATCGGTACCCGCGCCGTCATCGAGTCGAGCGGCGTGGGCCGCGTGGTCGGCGAGGCCGACAGCGCGCAGGCGCTGATGACCCTGCTCGCCAACCAGCCCTGTGACCTGCTGGTCACCGACTACTCCATGCCGGGCAGCCCGCAGGCCGATGGCTTCGCCATGATCGGCATGATCCGCCGCCGGCATCCGGACCTGCCGGTGCTGATGCTCAGCGTCTCCAGCAACCTGGCGATCCTGCGCATGGTGCTCGACAGTGGCGTGCTCGGTCTGGTCGACAAGAGTTCGTCAATGGACGAGCTGCCGCAGGCCATCCAGTCGGTGTACCGCGGCCAGCCCTACATCAGCCGCAGCCTGCGCGAGCGGGTGGACGCGGCCGGCAGCTGGCGCATGCGCGAGGGCGACGGCAAGCCGTTGTCACCACGCGAAGTGGAGGTGCTGCGACTGCTCGGCACCGGCATGACGGTGAAGGAGATTTCGCTGCAGCTGCACAAGAGCGTCAGCACCATCAGCCGGCAGAAGGGCGACGCCATGCTCAAGCTGGGGTTGAAGGGCGACGCCGAATTGTTCGACTACCTGCGTGATGGCAAGATCTGAGACGCACTTCACATCACAGACCCGGCTGCCGCCCCCCTCTTTGACGGCCTGCGGATCTGTGCCAAGATGGACAGGCATGAGTTCTCAATGCGAGGTCGAAGGAATCGACCGGCTCATGTCCTCGCTCCCGTCCGTAGTGGATGGGGTGCGGCTTCCTGCCGGCCGTCTGGCCCGGCAACGCTGACCATGGAGAGGCGCATGCAGTCCCCCCCCGAGCTACGTTGGACCCTGCCGTTGCGGCCCCTGCGCGCATTCGCGGCATGCCTGCTCGTCTCCCTTTCCGCTGCCGCCTGCAGCGCCGCCGATCCGGCCCCCTCGTCCTCCCGGCCTGCGCCTGCGCAGGCTGCCAAAGCGCCCCGACAGGATGTTGCCCCGATGCAGAACCCCTCTCCCGATGCCGCCGTCACCCCGCCCGACGCGCCGTCCGTGATGTATTTCATCTACCAGGTGGATGGCGACGGTGCGACGTCCTATGAGGTCCAGAACGGCAGCGTGGCGACCTTCTGGTTCGGCCACCGCTTCACCCTGGACGGCACCACCTACTACACCGGTTTTTCCTGGGATACCCGCGAGCATTACGGCAA
Organism: Stenotrophomonas sp. YJH_SMC_110; assembly: GCF_059369255.1. Lineage (NCBI taxonomy): Bacteria > Pseudomonadati > Pseudomonadota > Gammaproteobacteria > Lysobacterales > Lysobacteraceae > Stenotrophomonas > Stenotrophomonas sp. YJH_SMC_110. The sequence continues at coordinate 189,830 of NZ_JCAFSM010000008.1, forward strand.
GCCGGGCGAACAGCAGCCGGCCGGCCCCGACGACCGCGCCAATCTGGCCGAGGCCACCTTCGTACTGGCCGGCGGCGACGCGAAGAAGCCGTGGAAGTTCCGTGGCCAGGAATGGACCATCGGTGCGCTCGGCGCCTACGACAAGGCCGACGACGTCGATACCCGGCGCAAGCCGATCGAACACCGCACCGCCGACGGCCGCCTGCTGCTGGCGGTGCCGACCAGCAGCTTCGACCGCGGCATCAGCAGCAGCGGCTACGCCCTGCTGCTGTTCAACCCCAAGCGCAGCGAGGACGACCTGGACAGCAAGGTCTGGCGCTACGTCGGCTCGGTGCGCACCGGCGAAGACAACAGCGCGGCCTGCGACGACGGCAACGTGATGCCGTGCACCGACAGCGATGGCGAACTGGCCTTCGTGGCCGATGGCAACGGCCTGCCGCAGCTGACCGTGACCTTCAAGGGCACCACCATCGAAGCCCCGGGCAAGACCCGCGCGCTGGGTGCCGGCGACACCGTGCACTACCGCTTCGACAGCAAGGCCCAGCAGTACATCGCGCCCTGATTTCCATCCGCCGCAGGCGGGTTACCTGTTGACCGACATGTTCTTGACTCACGGATGAGTCCGGTTGGCGATTCGCGGCATCGGCCGCTCCATCAACCCCGAGGAAAACGTCATGGCACAGCATGACTACAGCAAAAAGGAAGTCCTGGACATCGTCGAGCAGGTCGCCCGGCAGAAGGGCATCCCGGTCGATGACTTCATGCGCTTCGCGCACATCGAGACCGGCGGCACCTTCAACGAGCGCGCCCACAACACCTCGACCGGCGCCAAAGGCCTGTTCCAGTTCGTGCCCGGCTCGGCCCGCCAATACCACCTGACCGGCCACGAATTCGACCCGACCCGCAACACCGAAGCCGCCGCGCAGATGTACCAGGACAACCTGGGCTCGATGGCGCGCCGCAATGAGCGCACCGGCCACCCGTACCTGTCCGGCGGCGACACGCCGACCGGCCTGGACCTGTACCTGGCCCACCAGCAGGGCAGCGCCGGCTATGGCTCGGTGCAGACCGCGATCGCCACCGGCACCTTCGGCGTGGTCCGCAACGGCCATGGCGAAGAGATCAACATGCGCCGCAACGTGCTCAACCAGATCGGGTCCGATGCCAAGGCGCTGACCGGCCACACCCTGGCCGAAATGCGTGGCATGAACGACGGCGACCTGGCGCGGACCTTCTCCAGCTACTACATCCACAAGTACGCAGCGATCAGCATCCCGGAAAAGCACATCACGCCGCAGACCGTGGCACCGGGCCAGGCCCAGGCTCCAGGCACACCTGCGCAGACCGCCGCAGTGGGTGCCGCTGCGGCCACGCTGGCGGCGACCGCAACGGCTCCTGCTGCGCCGAAGCCGGACATCGAACTGCACGCCGCGTACGACGCTGGCGTGAAGTACGACGATGTGAAGTACGCCATCAACATCCCGGGCCATGCGCTGTACGTGCCGGGCAAGACCGGCAAGAACGTGGACCAGGGCTACATCGATTGCTCCGGCTGGGTCGGCACCCTGCAGAACCGGACCATGGACGAGATCAACCAGAAGGCCGGGCACGCTGTCTTCAGCAAGGCCGACCGCATCGACCTGGGCAACCTCGGTTCCGGCGGCATCGTGCACAAGGCCGTCGAACAGTCCGGCGTGCTGCTCGAGCGCGACGCCATCCTCAAGCCCGGTGCGCTGAAGGAAGGCATGGTCATCGGCCTGGATACGGCCAGGACCCGCCACGAGCACTGGAATGGCATCGACCACATCGTGATGGTGGTGCGCGACCCGAACACCGACAAGCTGCTGATCAGCCAGTCCACCGGCAGCAAGGGCGTGCACACCATGCCGGTGGAGGATTACCTCAAGCAGGTGAAGGACCACCCGCACTGGAAGCTGTTCGCGTCGGACCCGTTGTCCAAGGCGCGCGACCTGCTGGAAAGCCGCACCCAATCGCATGAGCAGACCCAGGGCAAGCCTGCGGCCGAACACAAGGCCGCTGCCGCCCCGCACGCCGAGCTGTACAAGCCGGGCGCGCACGGCGAGGGCGTGCGCAAGGTGCAGGAGCAGCTGGGCCACCTCGGCTATGCCGGGGCCGACGGCAAGCCGCTGGCCGAGGACGGCCGCTTCGGCCGCAATACCGAAGCGGCGGTACGCCAGCTGCAGAAGGACAACGGGCTGGTTGCCGACGGCATCGTCGGTGCGAAGACGCTGGATGCGATCAAGGAGGCCCGCGAGCGCCCGCTGCTGAACGACGAGCGGCACCCGCGCAATCCGATGTACCTGCAGGCCACCGAAGGCCTGGAACGGATGCCGGCGGGCACCTTCAAGGACCGTCACGCGCTGGAAAGCGCCGCAGCGGCCCTGACCAGGGAGGCGCATGCCGCCGGCCTGCAGCGCATCGACGCGGTGGTGCCCAGCCCGAACGGTGAGCGCCTGTTCGCCGTGCAGGGCACGGTCGGTGACCCGGCGGCCAGCCGCGTTGCGGTGGAAACCCGCACCGCCAGCGAGCAGAGCATGGCGCTCAGCAGCGGCGCGGTGCAGGGCGCGCCGAACGTGCTGCACCAGCAGCAGGACGCGCAGCAGGAACAGACCCGCCAGGCGCAGAAGGCCATGGGCGTCTGAGCCCGCAGCGCCTTGCAGACCGGGAGGGGCCGCGCCATGCGCGGCCCTTTCCCTTTCTGCCAGCTGAGCGGTAAAAGCCACTTTCAGCCTTGCTTCATGCCGCCTGCCGCTAGATGAATGCGCAAGCCGCCCGGTAGGCCAGGCAATGTTCCGGCAATGTCGGAACGCCAGCGTGGTCTCCACGGCAGCCGGGGCGCCCCGCGCCCTCCCTGCCCAGCGTGGCATGCACCTCACAGGAGAACCGAACATGCTCAGTACTTCCACACTCAGCTTCCGTGGTCTGGCGATGGCCCTGGCACTGGTTGCCGGTGTCGCCGTGGTCAGCGATGCCAGCGCGATGTCGAGGAAGGACAAGCGCACCCTGGTCGGCGCCGTGGTCGGTGGCGTGGCCGGCAACCTGCTGTCCAACGGCGACCCTGCGGCCACCGTCGGCGGTGCCGTGGCCGGCGGCGCGATCGGCAACCTGACCACCTCCGACCGCCGCGACCGCCGTTACTACGACAATCGCCGTTACGACGACCGCTACGATCGCCGTTACGACCGTGGCTACTACCGCAGTGGCTACTACGACCGTGGCGATGACCGCCGCTGGCAGCGTGAGCGCTACTACGACAACCGCTACTACCACGACCGCGGCCGCCATCGCGGCTGGTAAGCAGCGCCGACATACCGATGACGCGGAGACGGGCGGGTCGATGACCCGCCCGTTTGCGTTGGCCACGCGCATGGCGTTGAATGCGCAGCCTTGGATGTGACTTTCCCGATCGGACTGTGGCATGACGTCTTCCTCCCACCGCGTGCAGGGCCTCAACAACGACGAGGTCGCTGCCGACTGGCCACCGATCAGCGCGGCGGACATCGCGTGGCTGAGTACGCGTTACCCGCAGCTGGGCGGGCACAGCCAACCGCGCTGGCACAGCCCGCGGCCGCTGTCTGCCGCCGCCATCGTCGACGACACGCGCGGCGCGGTGTTCATCAAGCGCCACCACCACAGCGTGCGCAGCGCGGCCTGTCTGGAAGAAGAACACCACTTCATCGCCCATCTCGCCGCCGCCGGCGTGCCAGTGGTGCAGGTGCTGCCGGCCACCGATGGCCACACTGCGGTCGAACACGGCGAATGGACGTTTGAACTGCACGATGTCGGCGTGGGCGACGACCTGTATCGCGACGCGGTGTCGTGGTCGCTGTTGACCGATGTCGCGCAGGCCCGCGAAGCAGGGCGCACGCTCGCACAGCTGCACCGTGCCGCCGCCAGCTACCACGCGCCCCAGCGCAGCACCCATCTGCTGGTGGCGCGCGACGACCTGATCCGTGCCGACGATCCGATCGCCGCCATCAAGGCAGGACTGGATGAACGTCCCGGGCTGGCACGCTATCTCGCGCGCATTCCATGGGAAGCACAGCTGCAGCGCGACGTGCTGCCGTGGCACGCCGGTCTGGCCGAGCGCCTGCGCGCCGAGCCCCGGCTGTGGGCGCACAACGACTGGCATGTCTCCAACCTGCTGTGGCGCAACGGCGAGGTCAGCACCGTGCTGGATTTCGGCCTGGCGTCGCCCACCAGCGCGCTGTTCGACCTCGCCACCGCGATCGAGCGCAACGCCGTGGCGTGGCTGGAACTGGAGCGCGGCATGGAGGCGGTGCGCATCGATATCGCGCTGGCCCTGCTCGACGGCTACCGCGAGGTGCTGCCGTTGTCGGCGGCACGCGTGCACCTGCTGGCCGACCTGCTGCCAATGGTCCATTTCGACTTCGCACTGTCCGAAGTGGAGTACTTCGAAGGTGTCACCCGCTCAACCGCGAATGCCGACGTGGCCTGGCAGCCCTTCATGCTGGGCCATCCGGCGTGGTTCCACAGCGCGCCGGGACGGGCACTGCTGCAGGCCCTGCACGCCGTCGCGTGATCCGGTTGACGCAGCGTTGCGGTCAGATCCCTTTCCGCAGGAAAGGGATCTGACCCCGGCTGGCGCTCGCAAATCCGTACCATTTGTAGTGAAATGGTCACCTGAAGCGGGGGTGCCTGGATCTGCCAGGCTGAGAGAGTCCCTTGGAACCTGATCCGGTTTGCACCGGCGTAGGGAGCTTTGAGCCGCAGCCACACCCCCATCATGGGCCGGTGCACCTGCGCGCCGTCGCTTCGTCTCCCTTGTTGTCCGAAGACGAACCGAATGAACCGCTGCCTGCGCCCCACCCTGCTCTCACTCGCCCTCTGCGCCGCGCTGCCGCTGCATGCCAGCGAGGCCGAGGCCACCACCGATGCGGCTGCCACTGGTGCCGAACGCTCGCCGACCGAACTGGCGGCGGTGCGCGTGGAGGCCGGCAAGCCGAAGGCCGATACCTCGCGCGTGAATGCCTTCGGCGGCGGTTCGTGGAAGGACACGCCGGCTTCGGTCAACGTGCTCGAGCGCGACTATCTCGAACGTCGCCAGGTACGTTCGCTGTCCGAGCTGGCCAGCAACGATGCCTCGCTGGGTGATGCGTATGCACCTGTGGGCTACTACCAGAACATCGCCATCCGCGGCTTCGCGCTGGACGCCGCCACCGGCTACCGCTTCAACGGGCTGTCCATCGCCGGCGAGCAACGCTTGGCGCTGGAGAACGTGCAGTCGGTCGAGATCCTCAAGGGTGAAGCCGGCCTGGCGGCAGGGGTGATGGCGCCGGGCGGGATCATCAACTACATCGGCAAGCGCCCGGCTGAAGTACGCACCGCCACGCTCGGCACCGATTCGGAAGGCTCACGCTACGTCGCCGTCGATGTCGGCCACTGGATCACCCCGCGTTTCGGCCTGCGCCTGAATGCCGCATGGGACTCCAGCAATTCCTACGTCGCGCACGCCGATGGCCGCCGCAACTTCTACTCGCTGGCCGCCGACTGGCTGATCGGCGAGCGCGGCAAGCTGGAAGTGGATGCCAACTACCAGACCAGCTCGCAGCGCTCGGTGTCCGGCTACCAGCTGCTGGGCGCGCGTGACCTGCCGCGCGGTGTCGACCGCGAGCACCTGCTCGGCTACCAGCCGTGGCAGCGCCCGGTGGATATCGCCAGCACCAACATCACCGCGCTGCATACCTACGACTTCAACGATGCCTGGCAGTCGCGCGTCTCGGTCGGCCACAGCCGCTCGGTGATCGATGACAACGTCGCCTTCGCCTACGGCTGCTACTACGCCGTGCAGTGCGCCGATGGCAGCGTGCCAGGCAACTACTTCGCGCCCAACGGCGACTACGATGTCTACGACTACCGCAGCCCGGACGACACCCGCCGCAACCAGCAGGCCCGTGCCGAGCTGCGTGGCCGCTTCGAGACCGGCAGCGTCGGCCATCAGCTGACCCTCGGTGCCGACTACTTCCGCCGCACCGTGGACAAGCGCCCGAGCGTCAACGAGTACGTCGGCACCAGCAACATCCACGACCCGCAGGTGCCCGTGTTCGAGCCGTCGCCGAAGATGCCCGGCCCCTCCGCACGACGCCTGGACAGCCGCCAGACCGCGTTCTTCGCGCTGGACCGGATGAGCTTTGGCGATGACTGGCAGTGGTTGGCCGGTGGCCGCTTCGTGCGCCTGGACGAGCGTGCCTACGACAAGCGTGGCGTTCCGCAGCGGCACAGCCGCCTGTCGCGGTTCCTGCCGCAGACCGCGGTGGTGTGGAAGGCCACCGATCAGCTCAACGCCTATGCCAGCTACGTGCGCGGCATTTCGCTGGGACAGGAAGCGCCGTTCTGGACCAGCAATGCCGACACTTTCCTGCCGTCGGTGCAGTCGCGGCAGCTGGAAGTGGGCGTGAAGTACGTGCCGGTCGAAGCACTGACCTTGGGCGCGGCGGTGTTCCGCATCTCGCAGCCGTACCAGTACGCCAGGCCCGACAGCAGCGACGTCGGCTACACCTTCGTCGAGGAAGGCACGCAGACCCACACCGGCCTGGAGCTGACCGCCAACGGCCAGCTGACCGACACACTGCAGATCGTGGCCAGCGCCAGCGTGCTGCAGGCGCGCGCGCGCGACACCGGCACGCCGGCCTATGAAGGCCATCAGCTGGTGAACGTGCCGAAGGTACGCGCCAGCGTGCACATGGCCTACGCGCTGCCGTTCGTGCAGGGCCTGGACGTGACCGGTGGCTGGCGCTATGCCGGTGCCAACGTGGCACGCGCCGACGGTGGCGTGCGCGCGCCGGACTACTCGGTGTTCGATGCCGGCCTGCGCTTCCAGTATCGCCTGCACGAACGCGCGGTGACCTGGAACCTGTCGGTGGACAACGTATTCAACCGCTTCTACTGGCGCGATACCGGCAGCAGCGGCGGTGACTACTACCTGTTCCCCGGTGCACCGCGACAGGCCCGCCTGTCGGTGACGTTCGCGCTGTGAGCGGCGTGATGCTCGAGTGGACCGCCGCGCTGTGCAGCATCCTCGGCGTCTGGCTGATGGCCAGGCGCCGGCTGTCGGCATGGCCGGTGGGCCTGCTGTCGGTGGCGCTGTATGGCCTGGTGTTCGCCGAGGCCAAGCTGTACTCGGACACCCTGCTGCAGGTCGCCTTCGGTGGCTTCCTGGTCTACGGCTGGCTCAACTGGCGGCAGCACGCCGCCGATGAGGGCAGCATCCGCATCGTGCCACTGGCGCGCGGCACGCTGCTGCGCGACCTGTCCATCGGCCTGTGCGGTGGCGTGGCGCTGGGTGCGGCCATGCACACCTTCACCGATGCCGCGCTGCCGTGGCTGGACGCGATGCTGACCGCACTGAGCCTGGTCGGCCAGTGGTGGCAGGCACGCCGCCACGTGGCCTGCTGGTGGGTGTGGATCGCGGTGGACGTGGTCTATGTGGGTGCGTACCTGTTCAAGTCGCTGCACGTGACCGCGGCACTGTACGTGTTCTTCCTCGGCCTGGCCGTGTTCGGGCTGCGCGCATGGAGCGCCGCCGCGCGTGAACCGCAGGTGGCAACGCGATAGAGCCACGCCATGCGTGGCCGGGCTACCGGTAGTCGCCAACCTGGGTTGGCGCGCCTGCCGACCAAGGTCGGCATCTACCCACCACATCCACGCATGGCATGGATCTACTTCGGCTCCAGCAACAGGCCCAATCGCATCGGTTGGCGCATGTCGGCCGGCGGTGCCGCCTGCAACGGCGCGGCCTGCAGCGTCGCGCGCAGGTCGGCGTCGACCTGGGCATCGCCCAGGCTGTCGAATTCCAGTTTCGAAATACGGCCATCCGCCGCGATCCACACGCTCACCGGCAGCGGTGCCGGTGTGTCAGGGTGCGCCTGCAACCACGCCAGCACACGCTGCGCCTGCGGGTCCTGTTCCTGCTGCAGGCGCTGCTGCAGCTGGCCACCCACGGCGGCGGCGTAGGCCATCCAGTGCGCAGGGGCTTTCTGCGCGGAAACGCTGGCACTCCCCAGTGCCAACGCGCCGAACACCGCAGCCAGACGCCGCCACCAGCGGCGTAGGCCGGTCCTGTTTGCTGACACCATCGCCTGCCTCCTGCACTCCCATCCAGCGCGCCATGGTCGGCGCCATAGATGACAGGCGGATGGCGGCCGGTGATGGCCCGGCGCTTCGAGCTTGCCCGATTGCGAGGGATTGCCTTCGATCAGTCCAGACAAGCCTTCAGATCATCACGTGTCCAGCCGGTGAGACCTGCACCCTTCCAGTAGCGTGCAGACGTACCAGCCGGGACAGAGGCAAGCTCGACAATGGCAATCACCCCATGGTTCACAGGGTTGTCGATGACAATGCGCTGCCCGGATTCGGTGGGCAGCACGCGCACGACCTTGTTGCGTTGTGTCCACGTCTGGGACAGGCAAACGGTGACCTGCTGTACCGATTTCGAAGAACCAAATGACTCGGGCGTTTGTTCAAGCAGACCAGGTGCTGTCGAGCAGCCGGCGATGCCCATGAACAATGCCGCCAGGAATGGGGCTCTCAAGACAGACATACGTCCTCCAGATGCATACGCGTGCGTTGATCACTCGCCCAGGTCGGCCAGCACCTTGCGCGAGGGTGCGAAGAAGGTCACGCCGGTGGTGGCGGTGGAGAAATCAAGGATGCGGTCATGCAGCGGTGCGGGATTGCCGATGAACATGCGCTCGAGCATCTTCTCGATCACCCACAGGCGGCGGGTGTAACCGATGAAGTAGGTACCGTACTCGCCACGGCCCGGGTTGGCGAACGGCATGTTGTCGCGCAGGATCTCGTGCTCGCCGTCGGCGTCTTCGATGGTGCACAGGGTCTTGTGCGACTTCTGCGCATCCGCCGGCGCGTCATCCAGCTCGATGTTGTCGTGCTTGGTGCGGCCGATGATCGCCTCCTGCGCCTCGGTCTTCTGCGCGCGCCACGCATCGAGATTGTGCAGGTACTTCTGCACCACCACGTAACTGCCGCCGGCATGTTCCGGGTCTTCCCCACCCACGATCGTGGCTTCCGGCAGCGACAGCCCCTCCGGGTTGGCGGTGCCATCGACGAAGTCGAGCAGGTCGCGGCCATCGAAATAGCGGAAGCCGGCCACGTCATCGACCGCTTCGACCGCATCGCCGAAGGCCATCAGCAGGTTGCGCTCGAAGGCCACGATCAGGTCCATGGTGCGTGCGCGGATGTGGTACAGCAGGTCACCGGGCGTGGACACGGCGGTGTGGGTCGCGCCCTTGATCTCGCGGAACGGCTTCAGCTCGCGTGGCGGCGTGGAGCCTACCAGCGGCTGCCACACGCGATGGCCGATGGCCACGTTGCAGGTGAAGGTGCGCTCGATCTCGCGGATGGCGGTGTTCTTGATCAGATCGTCGGTACTGGCCAGCACCTCGCGCGCCTTGGCGATCGACGCCTCGTCATCCTTCACCTTCAGCACCAGGAACGCCGCCGAATGGGTGAGCGGCGCAGTGATCTGCTGCGGCTCGTTGTCGAGCGTGTGGTTGACGGCGGTGATCGGTGCGGGCTGGGAGTTCACGGCGGTTCCTGCTGGCTTGAGGCGGACGCATCGCGTGTGGCGATGTGCGGGCGATCATAGCGGAACCGCCTGACCGGGGACGGAGCGGTTCTCGTTCCGTCCACCAGCGAAGGTACGAAGACCTCAGTCCACATCACTCCAGACCGCCAGTTCGTAGCCATCCAGATCGCGGAAGTGGAAGCGGCGGCCCCCGGGGAAGGCGAACACCGCCTGCACCACTTCGCCACCGGCGGCGACCACGCGCTGCTGTGCGTCGGCCAGGTCCGCGCAGTACAGGATCACCAGCGGTCCTCCGTGAGCACGCAACGGCGCGTCAGACACGAAGCCGCCCTTCAGCCGGCCATCGTCGAACTCGGTGTAGGACGGACCATAGTCGGTGAACTGCCAGCCGAACACCTCGCCGTAGAAGCGTTTGCTGCGGGCGATGTCGGCGACGTTGAATTCGATGTTGTCGATGCGGCGTTCGGCTTCGTGGGTAGCTTCGTGGCTCATGAGGTTGCTCCGTGATTGGAACCCCAGCTTCGGTCAGCGCGGCACGGCGGTCTTGAACAAAACGGCCATCATTGTCCCCACTCCAGGCGCAGCTCGCTGGCGGTCATGCCAGTCAGCTCGCGCGCCTCGCGGCTGAGATGGGCCTGGTCGGCATAGCCGGCATCAGCGGCCAGCATCGCCAACGAATGCTGTGGCAGCGCGCGACTCTGGCGCAGGAAACGTTGCAGCCGCAGGATCCGCTCCAGCGTCTTGGCGCCGTAGCCGAACTGCGACTGGCTGAAACGCCGCAGGCTGCGCGGGCTCAGGCCCAACTGCGCCGCCAGCGTATCCAGCGTGGCATTACCCGCGGCGAGCGCTTGGAACAGGACATGGGCGCGCTGCGCTGGCGTATCGAGCGCGGCCGCACCCATGTGCTGTTGCAGGCAGTGCGCCATTCGCTGCAGGCGCTGTGCAGGCGCGGTGTCGCCGATGGAGGCCGCCGCCTTGTTCGCCCACGCGCCCTTCAGATCAGCCAGTGGCACGGCCTGGCCGATGATCCCGGCCAAAGGCAGGCCCAGCGCGGCCAATGCCTGGCCGGGGCGGAAGCGTGCGCCCAGCACCTGCGCACCGGGTGCCAGCGCCGGGTGCGCGGCCACACGGTCCGGGCCGACGACGAACAGCGCACCGTCGCGCCAGAGGATATCCACGCAGCCATCGGGCAATACGGTGATGTGCCCATCGGCATCGGCAGGAAGCTGGCTCTGCCACAGCTGGCCAAAGTGGCCGCGCAGCGGCGCAGGCGTCAGATGTTCCTGGTAGGCCGTGCCGGTACCTGCGAGAGAGGAAGGGTCGCCCATGCTGCATTGTGGCGCCACGGGGCCCATAAAAGTGAAGCCCGGCGCGAGGCCGGGCTTCGGTTGGCGTGTGGGAGAGAGAGAGAGTCACACGCCAGCACAACACGCACTAACGACAGGCGTTTGTTACCAGGTGAAGCGCGGGCCCACGAACCACTCGCGGTCGCCGGCCTTAGCCAGCTTCACTTCGCCGCTCAGGCCCCAGTTCTGGTTGAACTTGGCGGTGGCGCCGACGCGGCCGTAGAACTCGCCGTCCGGGTTGATGCCGTGCTTCTTGGTGTAGTCCTCGTAGCCGGCCATCACGTAGCCTTCCACGTACGGGTTGAACGCGGTGCGCACGCCGACTTCGGTCGAGTAGCCGTTGAAGTCCAGGCCATGCTTCATGTCGAACTTCTGGTACGCAACGCGGGCCACCAGGTCGGTGTTCGGTGCGATGCCGTAGTTGTAGCCGGCACCGATGCGCCACTGGTCGACGTCATTCTTGAACTTGTCGGTCTCCTGCGCGCTGTAGTCGCCGAAGATGTGGAAGTTCGGGTGCACCGCCACGGAACCCTTCACCTTCCAGCCATCGGCGTCGCCGCCCTTGGCATCGGTGTTCACGTAGCCGCCTTCAGCGTAGTTGTACGACAGGCCGTCGGTTGCCGATGCAGCGAACGGCAGGGCAGCCAGGAGACCCAGGGCGAGCAGCGAATTCTTGTTCATCGGGACACACCTTTAATTATTTTGGTTTCGTCGGCCGCCTCCCGGGAGGGGGAGAGAGAGGAGGCGTCGACAGGTGTGAATTATCCGTTAGGGGGTCTAATCGACCCTGAATATTGAACTGACTGGTGTATAAATAAGGCTGGCGTTCAGGGAACTCCACATGCAGCACGCGTCCGTCGCATCACTGCTGTTTCCGCCCCATGCGCGCCGCGCGGTGCGGGTGCTGCTGCTCGTCGCCCTGCTGATGATGCAGCTGCCAGCCAACGCGGCCGAGCGCGCCCAACCTTCTGCACGCATCGTGGTACAGACAGACGATGTCACGCGTTTCTTCAGCGTGCTGGATGCCACTGGAGGAAAACCAAGTGCCGAAGACCTGCAGCGCGGCTATCTGGACACCGGCACGGAGGCATTGCGCAGCTTCACCGGCAGCCGCATCGGATCAATGGAGCGTTTGGCCAGGGCCATCCAGGACAAGCCGGCGTTGTTCGCCAGGGCGCGGACCTGTGCAGCGGCATTGCCGGCGATCCGCGCGCGGGTTGCCGACGCACTCGATCGGTTGGGCACGCTGCTCCCCACTGCACGTTTTCCTCCGGTCACCGTGCTGGTCGGGCGGGGTAACAGCGGCGGCGTCACCACCGAAGATGGTGTGGTGATCGGACTGGAAGCACTGTGCAACGCCGACTGGATGCAGCCTGACGTCGGCGATCGTTTCGTGCACCTGATCGCCCATGAGTACGTGCACGTGCAACAGCCCGGTGCGAGCGTCGATGTCGCGCAGCCCACCCTGCTCTATCAGACGTTGCTTGAAGGCGGCGCCGAGTACGTGGGTGAACTGATCTCGGGGCAACCGGCCAACGCGCATCTGCGTCGCTGGGCCCAGGGCCGCGAATGTGCGCTGGAGCGCGCGTTCGTACAGGACAGTGGGGGCACCGATCTTTCGAAGTGGCTGTACAACGGCCCCGGCGATGAAGCACGACGTGGAGATCTCGGATACTGGGTCGGCTACCGCATCGCGCGCAGCTATGTTTCCCGCGCGCCAGACAGGACCAGGGCCATCGCCACGCTGCTGGATGTGCGGCCCGACACCGCCGCGACCGTGTTCGAGGCGAGTGGATGGACGCCTGCCTGCACTGCTGCCAAAGGCATGGAAACGCAAGTGCTGTGAGAGCCGCTTCATACTGATGAATTGGCGACCTTGAACAGGCACAAGGCACGCCGCCGACGTAGATCAGCTCGCCTCATCCCGCTTGTTAATCCTGGGTCAGAAGCCGGCTTCACAGTGCTTCCACGTATTCAAATTCCAGCTGAAAGCGCTTGGTAGCGGCGGGAACAAACGCCGCTATATTCCAGCTTCCCCAGACGAAGGAGGGAGTGCAATGAACCTGAACCCGCAACACATGAAGACGGCCCGCGCACTTGCTGTAGCGCTCATCGCCACCGTAAGCCTTGGCGCCTGCGCCTCATACAAGAACGAGTTTGCAACCATCAACTCGCGTCTCGATCAGCTCGACGTCAAGGTGCAGGGTGCTGCGCAGAGCGCGGAGTCCGCCAACCAGTCCGCACAGCAGGCCAATCAGCGCCTGGACCAGATCGAAGGTCGCGTGCAGCAGCTTGAAAGGGCACCTGCCGGCCGCAAGCCGCGCGGGTAATCGCTCCCTCGCCGTTTGAATTGATCCACCTCTGTATCGGGTGTATCGGGACCCAGTGGCCTTCGCCGGCCACTGGCATCCTTCCACCCACGATTGCATTGCAAGGAGCCGTCCCATTCGTACTTCCTCCTCCCCTGCACGCCGCGCCCTCCATGCCTCCCTGGCCATGGCACTGGCCGTTGCGTGCAGCGGCGTAGCCAACGCCAGGGACAAGGACGCACCTGCACCATCGGTCGCCGCCGTTGATGAACTTCCGCCCGACCAGAGCGTGTCCGAGACAGTGATCGAGCTGGCCGGCTGGGTGGTCGCCAGCAAGGACAACCAGGGCTATCCGTTTGCGGTCATGGACAAGGCGGCGGCGCAGGTTCTGGTCTTCGGCGGTGACGGCAAGCTGCGCGGCGCCGCACCGGCGCTGTTTGGGTCGGCGATCGGCGACCATTCCGCACCGGGCGTCGCCAAGCTCGCACTGAGCGCGATTCCCGGCCACGACCGCACCACGCCTGCCGGCCGCTTCATTGGCGGTTACGGCCCGTCCGACGATGCCGGACGCGTGCTGTGGGTGGACTACGATTCCGCCGTGTCGATGCACCCGCTGCCGCCGGGCAGCCCGAAGGAAAAGCGCGCCGAGCGGTTGGCATCGCCCTCGCCGGACGACAACCGCGTCACCCACGGCTGCATCAATGTCTCGCCCGCGTTCTACGAGCAGATCGTGCAGTCCACGTTCGAGAAGGGCGGTGTGTTCTACATCCTGCCGGACAAGGATTCGATCGCGAAGACGTTCCCGGAGTTCGCGCAGAGCCGTGCCGTCACAGATGGCAACCAAAAGAAGACCGCACAGCACGCTGGCGAGTAGTGCGTTTGTGCGTCCGCCCTGGGCGTTGTGGGCACATGCCGCCCGCCGGGCGGCTGCGATGCACAGTCTGCTCATGGAGAGTCGCCTGCGTGTGAGGCGTGGTGCCCCCGAGGCCCGGCACGCTGGCATACTGCGCCCGTAGACGATCCTGCGAGGCAATGTCTGCCTCGTCCATGAGGCCGCCGGTGGACCCACTCTTCCAGTTTCTGCTGAGCACGATGGGAGGCGTATTCGTCTTCCTGTTCTTCGTGGCGCGCGACTACCTGCGTGGCTTGGGGTGGCTGCTCGGTTCCTGGGATCCGAACATGGGGCACGCGACCGAAGATGCGCTCATTTCGAAGGCCAATCGCAGCGCCTTGCTGATTGCGGCGGTGCTTCTGGCGTGGGCCTTCATGGGCCCTTCTCCCTACCGCCGCAACTGGGAAATCGAAGTAATGGGCATCGGCACCGGCATGTTGCTGGCCTATGTGGTGATCATCCGCCTTGCAGCTTCAAGGGTGAAGAGGCTGCTTGGGTGAGCGTGCCTCACATCGGCACCAATGAGGATCAGGAAGCCGTAGCCTCTGCAGCCCGCGCCAATGCCGCGGCGTGGGCGTCGCCCTTCCGCTCGCTGTAACGGTCTACCAGGTAGTCCGACCGGCCCCGCGTCAGCAGCGTGAACTTCACCAGCTCTTCCATCACATCCACCACCCGATCGTAGTACGGCGAGGGCTTCATCCGGCCGTCGTCATCGAATTCCTGCCAGGCCTTGGCCACCGACGACTGGTTGGGGATGGTCAGCATGCGCATCCAACGACCAAGCACGCGCAACGCGTTGACCGTGTTGAACGACTGCGAGCCGCCGCTCACCTGCATCACCGCCAGCGTCCTGCCCTGCGTGGGCCGCACGCTGCCATCTTCCAGCGGCAACCAGTCGATCTGGTTCTTGAACACGCCGGTGACCGTGCCATGCCGCTCGGGGCTGACCCATACCTGGCCTTCCGACCACTGCGACCATTCGCGCAGTCGCTGCACTTCAGGGTGGTGCGGGTCCACGCTGTCCAGCATCGGCAGCGCATGCGGATCGAACACCCGGGTTTCGCACCCCAGGTGGCGCAGCAGCCGCTCGGCTTCCAGCGCCAGCTTGCGGCTGAACGACTGGGGCCGCAACGAGCCGTAGAGCAGGAGAATGCGTGGCGGCCCCAGATCTGCCGCGGCGAGCTGGTGATGATTGGGCTGGGGCAATGACGATTCCACCAGGTTGGGCAGGTCCAGGCTTGTGATTGGCTCATTCATTCGATTATTCTAGAAATATGGAAACATCGAATGCAATCTCCGCCCTGACCGCCCTCGGTCATGCCACCCGTCTGGCTGCCTTCCGCCTGCTGGTGGAGGCCGGCCCGGCAGGGCGCATGGCGGGCGACATCGCTACGGCCCTGCAGGTGCCCCCAGCCACGCTCAGCTTCCACCTGAAGGAGCTGGTGCAGGCCGGGCTGGTGGAGAGCGAGAACCAGGGCCGCAACGTCTGCTACCGCGCCAACTTCGATGCCATGAACGGCTTGATCGAGTACCTCACGCACAACTGTTGCGCGGGCTCACCCAGCAACCAGTGCGTCCCCGCCGAACCCGCCTGCAAGTGCTGATACCGCACACGACCCACCCCATCGAAGCGATTGCCACATGACCCGCAATATCCTGTTCCTCTGCACCGGCAACAGCGCGCGCAGCGTGCTGGCTGAAGCCACCCTGCGCGCCTGGGACAGCGATCGCTTCAGGGCATTCAGTGCGGGCAGCCAGCCCACCGGCCAGGTCAATCCGTTCGCGCTGGCACAACTGCATGCCGAAGGAATGCCCGTTGAAGGGCTGCGCAGCAAATCATGGGACGAGTTCGTGGATGCAGCGCCCATGGACCTGGTCATCACCGTGTGTGATGCGGCCGCTGCCGAAGCTTGCCCAGTGGTGTTCGGTGACTTCATCCGCAGCCATTGGGGCCTGCCCGATCCGGCCGCCGTGGCAGGCAGCGATGCCGACAAGGCCGCAGCCTTCGCGCTGGCCCATGCCATCGTGAAAACCCGCCTGCGTGCGCTGCTCGCACTGCCCGAATCGGTGTGGTCCGAACGCGAAGCGCTGCAGCACGCGCTGGACCGGATCGGCCAGTTGTTGCCGGCCGACGGCGCGCAGTAGCGGTGCCACTGCCATGAGCCTGTTCGAGCGACACCTGACCCTGTGGGTTGTGCTGTGCATTGCGATGGGCACGCTGCTGGGCCACGTCCTGCCCGGTGCCTTCGCGGTGCTGGCGTCCGCCGAAGTGGCCAAGGTCAATCTGCCGGTTGCGGTGCTGATCTGGCTGATGATCATCCCGATGCTGCTGAAGGTCGACTTCCGCGCGATGCGCCAGTTGCAGCAACACTGGAAGGGCATCGGGGTAACACTGTTCATCAACTGGGCCGTGAAGCCGTTCTCGATGGCGCTGCTGGGCTGGCTGTTCCTGCGCCATGCCTTCGCCGACTGGCTGCCCGCAGCACAGATCGACAGCTACATCGCCGGGCTGATCCTGCTGGCAGCCGCACCCTGCACCGCCATGGTGTTCGTGTGGAGCAACCTGTGCCGCGGTGATGCCAACTTCACCCTGAGCCAGGTGGCGTTGAACGACGCGATCATGGTGGTTGCCTACGCGCCGGTGGTTGCACTGCTGCTCGGCCTGTCGGCGATCACCGTACCGTGGGATACGCTGTTGCTGTCCGTTGGTCTCTACATCGTGGTGCCGGTGCTGGCTGCTGCACTGCTGCGGCACTGGATCCTTTTGCGCAGCGGCGAGGCGGGCCTGCAACTCACGCTTCGAAGGTTGGGGCCGCTGTCCCTGTCCGCGCTGCTGCTGACGCTGGTGGTGCTGTTCGGGTTCCAGGGCCAGCAGATCGTGAAGCAACCGCTGGTAATCGCGCTGATTGCCGTGCCGATCCTGATCCAGGTCTATTTCACCTCGGGCCTGGCCTACCTGCTCAACCGTCGGCTGGGCGTGGCACATTGCGTGGCCGGCCCGTCAGCGCTTATTGGTGCCAGCAACTTCTTCGAACTGGCGGTGGCGACTGCGGTGGGACTGTTCGGCGTGCACTCCGGGGCGGCGCTGGCGACGGTGGTGGGCGTGCTGATCGAGGTGCCGGTCATGCTGTCCGTGGTGCGCATCGTCAACCGTACTCAGGCGTGGTACGAAAGACCCCAAGAGCGCTGACAACCAGAGTGGGGCGAGTTCGATTTACGTTCTTCGCTCCGCACTGTCGTCATCGGCTTGGTGGGGTACCCATATCCCTGTCATCAAGTTCGAACCATGTCGCATATTCCCCATGCTGCCACGGACGTTGCGGCACCTGCGTCCGCGACGGCTTTACAGCATGCAAGAATGCTGAAAGCGTCTTTGATCGAACGCTGTTTGCAACTCGTCTGATTGGCGTTTCGCAGCGACGGCGGTACAGATGGCGTGCCACCGGAAAAAGGTGGCCGGGCCTCGAAAACCCGTGGCAATGCGTACGTTGTATGCGCCTGCCCGTCGGCGTCACCCAGTGTGGCGCCGGCGGGCAATTCGTCTGCCGACTATGGCGGGCGGAGCGTGGAGGCCTTGTGCCTGCCGGCCTTGTACGCACTGTCCCGGTTTTCGAGCCACGTCTCCGCCCGCCACCTTTGCGTGGCGGCTAC
Organism: Stenotrophomonas sp. YJH_SMC_110; assembly: GCF_059369255.1. Taxonomy (NCBI): domain Bacteria; kingdom Pseudomonadati; phylum Pseudomonadota; class Gammaproteobacteria; order Lysobacterales; family Lysobacteraceae; genus Stenotrophomonas; species Stenotrophomonas sp. YJH_SMC_110. The sequence goes on from NZ_JCAFSM010000008.1 coordinate 207,614, forward strand.
CGTCTGTCCTGCACGGGGCACTGCCATGACATCACCGGACTTCCCACGCCTGCATCCGCATCGCTCATCCGCCACTGGCGGTGGGCCGCCAGAGCACGCGGCTGCGACCGATCCGAATGCCTTCATCGCCACGCTTCACCGCATCGGCAAAGGCGCGGCCGCCGACGGCCAGCCCTGGCCAGAGCGTCACCAGATGCCGGGCCGCTGCATGGCGCTGGCCGATGCGGACTGTGCAAAGGCCGGCCAACGCGTGACGCTGGAGCTGCTGCTGGCGGCCGAGCGCGTGCGTCAGAACGGCACGGAGGCCGAGTACGTGGGCGACCGGGTGATGGAAGGGCTGATCCTGGCGTGCCTGACCATGAACGCACAGGCCAGCGCGCGCATGCAGCCGGAAGGATGAGGCGGGCACCACATCACTCGCAGAGCGCGCTGTCTTCCTTCAACGCGGCATCCTGCAGTGGCTGGCGCTGTTCGATCTGCGCACGTTGTTCCGCCGTCGGCTCGCCCAGCCACCACACACGACAGCGCGCGGTAAGACGGCCGACCATCTTCGCCTCCGTCGGCGAATACAGCATCGCCAACGCGGTGCCGGGGCAGTCGTGGGCCTGGCAGGCGGTATAGAACCACCACGGCTCGCCCTGCAACACCAGCAGCTCACCAGGACCGCTGGGCCCGCTCAACAGGCGTTCGCGCAGCGATGGAATCTCCCTGTCAGCGGATTCGGCTGCGGCTGTGTTCTTCATCAGGGCGTTGAACGCGGCCAGCACCTTCGGGTCCTTGCGGCCGCAGTCGTCCACGGTATTGCCGCCCACCAGGGTGAAGAAATGCGTCGCCAGCGGGTTGTCCGCGCAGGTGAGTTCGCCGCCGGCACTCGGGTCTTCCGGTTCGCCTTCGTCGTCCCACACCGAGGGATCCACGCCATCTTCGATGGATGGCGCCTTCTCGCCCACCGTTGCCGTGGCCGCAGGTGCTTCTGTGGCCGGTGCTGGTGCGGCTGGTGCTGCATCGGGTGCCGGTGCCTGCCCGCAGGCGGCCAGCAATGCGACCGTCAGTGCCATCCCTGTGATTCGAATCTTCATTCCCTGTCCTTGTCTGATCTGCGCTGCATCCAGCAAATCGGCAGCCGCGTGATTCTAACCAGCACCGTGCCAGGATGCGTTCGTAGCGTCCCGTCATCGTCTGGAGCCGGACGCATGCGCCATACACGACTCGCCATGATCTTCTGCAGTGCCCTGCTGCTGGCATCGCCGGCAATTGCCCACGATGCAGAAGGCGCGAAGCCTGCACAGCCTCTCCCGGGCGCAGCCCTGCCCGCACCGCTGGAGCGCGTACTACGCGATTACGAGCAGGCGTGGCGCTCGGCTGATGCCAGGGCATTGGCTGCGCTGTTTGCCGAGGATGGTTTTGTACTGCAGAGCAACCAGCCGCCGGTGCGCGGGCGTACTGCGATCGAGGCCGCGTATGCCGGCCAGGGCGGCAGTCCGTTGCGGCTGCGGGCGTTGGCTCACTCGGTGGAGGGCAACACGGGCTACATCATTGGTACGTATCGCTACGGCAGCAACGAGGGGGACACCGGCAAGTTCACGCTGACGCTGAAGCGCGTGGGCGACGGGCCGTGGTTGATCTTCTCGGACATGGACAACACCAGCGCGCCGCCACGGGCGCGGTGATTGCCGCCGTCGGGCGCCGACCAAGGTTGGCAGCTACCAGAAGCGGGTTCGGCAGTAGATCCACGCCACGCGTGGATGGTCGCGCACATAAAAAACCCCGGCACGTGGCCGGGGTTTTTCGATTCACTTGAACAGCGTGTCCGGGTATTCCGGTTTCTGTTCCCGCGCCAGCAGTGCGCGCAGGCCTTCTTCCGGGGTCTGCTCGCCGTGCAGCACGGCACGCACGCCGTCGGAGATCGGCAGGTCGATGCCATGGCGGCGCGCCTGTCGCATCACTTCGTCGGCGGTCTGCACCGACTCGACCACCTGGCCGATTTCGCGCACGGCATCCTGCAGCGACTGGCCACGGCCCAGGGCCAGGCCCAGGCGACGGTTGCGCGACAGGTCGCCGGTGCAGGTCAGCACCAGATCGCCCAGGCCGGCCAGGCCCATCAGCGTTTCCGGCTTGGCGCCAATCGCCGCAGCCAGGCGCAGCATCTCGTTGAGGCCACGGGTGATCAGGCCGGCACGGGCGTTGAGGCCCAGCTGCATGCCATCGGCCACGCCGGTGGCCACCGCCAGCACGTTCTTCATCGCACCGCCCAGCTCGGCACCGACCATGTCGTCGCCGGTGTAGGCGCGGAACGCCGGGCCATGCATCGCCTCAGCCACCGTCTGCGCGAACTCGGGCACGTCGCCGTGCACGGTGATCGCGGTGGGCAGGCCCTGGGTTACTTCCTTGGCGAACGACGGCCCGGTGACGACGGCCAGCGGCACGTCCTCGCCCAGCACTTCGCGCGCCACTTCATGCAGGAAGCGGCCCGAACCGGGTTCGAAGCCCTTGGTGGCCCAGGCCACGCCGGCACCGGCCGGACGCAGCGGCGCCAGCGCGCGCACGGTTTCACCGAACGCATGCGACGGGGTCACCACCAGGATCCAGGCCGCGCCTTCCACCGCCGACGCCAGGTCGGTGGTGGCACGCAGGCTGTCCGGCAGCGGGATGCCCGGCAGGTAGCGCGGGTTCTCGTGGCGCTGGTCGATGGCCTCGACCACGGCAGCGTCGCGCCCCCACAGCACGGTCGGGTGACCGTGCCGTGCGAGCAGGCTGGCCAGCGCGGTTCCCCAGGAACCGGCGCCCAGCACGGCGATCTTGTCAGCGGGAGTGCTCATCCGTGACGTCGCGGCAGGAATCAGGCGTTGCCAGCCGGCTCGGAGTCAGCCAGCGACGGTGCGTCGCCCTGCTCCTGGCGCTGGCGCAGGGTTTCTGCGTACAGGCCTTCGAAGTTGATCGGCTGCAGGAAGAACGGCGGGAAGCCGCCGGCCTGGATCAGGTCGCTGATCAGCTGGCGCACGTACGGGAACAGGATGTTCGGGCACTGGGTGCCAAGCAGCACGTCGATCGACTGCGGGTCCAGGCCGACCAGGCCGAACACGCCGGCCTGCTTCACTTCGGCCACGTAGGCGGTGCGCTCACCGGCCTGGCAGGTCAGGGTCACGGCCAGCACGACTTCGAAGGCGTTCTCACCCAGGCGCTGCACCTGCTGGTTCAGGTTCAGCTGCAGCTCCGGCTGCACCTGGTCATTGAAGATGGTCGGGGCGTTCGGCGACTCGAAGGAGACGTCCTTGACGTAGATCTTCTCGACGGTGAAAGCGGGGCCGGTGGCGGCATCGACCGGCGCAGCAGCGCCGTTGGTGATCTCTTCGGACATTTCCAGTAACTCCAATGAATGCAATGAAAACGATGGTCGAATTACTGCGATGGGGGCGGGATCAGGCCCATACAAGGCCGGATCCGCCACCTGCGGCAATCAGTTGCGGCCCTTGACCAGCGGCAGCTCGGCCTGCTGCCAGGCGGGAATGCCGCCGTCGAGCACGTAGACCTTCTCGAAGCCGGCCTTCTTCAGCGCCTTGGCGGCGGTTTCCGAGGCGTTGCCGCTGCGGCACACCAGCACCACCGGCGACTGCTTGGCGTTGGCCACCAGCTTGTGGTCCGGGCCGAAGGCACTGGCCTGGGCGTTGCGGCTGCCGGCAATGTGGCCCTTCTCGAAGTCACCGCTGGCCGACAGGTCGACCACCACCGTGCCGCCCGCGTTGATCAGCTGGGTCAGTTCGGCGGGCTTGATGCCCTTGAAGCCCCGGAACAGGCGGCGGATCTCGGTGACGATGATGGCCACGGTCAGGCCGACCAGGGCCGCGGACAGCATCGGGTTTCGGCCTGCAAAGGCCAGCAACTCTTCGTAATTCACTCAGGTCACGGGTCGATTAAGCGGGCGCCGATTGTCGCACAAGCCGGACGCGGCCCGTCACTGCCCCTTCCACAGGTCCGGCAGGCCGGCGGTCTGCCACCAGCGCTTGGCTTCCGGGTCCCAGCGCCAGCGCTCGACCACGACCACCGTGCGCTCGGCCTGGGTGTTCTGGTTGATCACCCCGATTTCGACCCGCCGCTCGACCAGTCCCCCGTCCAGTGAGGCACTGCTGCGCTCGCGGTAGGACGACACGCGCAGCTGCGCGTAACGGTTGAGCTCGAACTCGGTGGGCGGCTTTTCCTTGCGCAGCTTGGGGTCGAGGTAGCCGATGGCATCGTCCATGCTGCCCCAGCGGATGGTCGCCCCGTAGGCGATCTGGGTCTCTTCCAGCAGCTTGCGCTGCTTGCGGCTGAGGTCGTCGGCCGAGGCCACGGCACTGGCCAGCAGCAGGGAACAGATCAGGAACTGGATCAGGCGGCGCATCAGTGGTTTCCCCAGAACGTCAGCCTGCCATCCTACCCTTTGGCGAAGGCAACGAAGCGACCGCTGAATTCGGCGGCGGGCTTGCCATCGGCGCCGGGCTGGGTGGCGATGATGCTGATGCGGGCCTTGCGGCGCTGCCGGAAGGTGTTCAGGAAGGCATCCCAGCCGGTGGCCTCGGCCGCTTCGGCGTGGGCGTGCAGGTCTTCGTAGACCGGGGCCAGGTAGCGCAGGTTGCTGTCGGCCACGTAGACCTCGGCATCGTGGCCGGCCAGGCGCAGGCGCAGGCTGACCAGCGCCCAGCCGGACAGGGTCAGCACCGAGGCCAGGCTGCCGCCGAAGGCGTTGCCCTTGTCGTTGACGTTGGCGGCCAGCGGCGCGGTGATGCGCAGCACGCCATCGGCATAGCCGTCGAGCTGGATCTGCATGGCGCGCACCGCCGGCATGCAGTCCAGCACGTCCTGCAGGGCGGCCAACGAGGAAGTCAGGGCATCAACGGACATCGGAGCAGCGACCACGACAACGAAGGGCCCGCATAATGCAGGCAATGGCCGACCATACGATACCCACTGGCGCCACCCGTTCCGGCGCGCGCTGGACCCTGATCTCGCTGCGCCCGCGGGGCCAGAATGTGGCGCTGCGCCGCGCCGTTGCTGGGCTGGGCGGGGATGTCCTGGCCCTGGCGCCCTGGCGCCTGCAGCGCCTGCATGGCACGCCTGTGGTGCGTCAGCTGCAACGCGCGCTGAACTGCGATCGGGTGGTGTTCACCAGCCCGGCCGCCGTGACCGCGGCCGCCACCCTGCTGCCGCTGGCCGAGGCCCAGCGCAGCCCGTGGCTGACCGTCGGCGAAGGCACCGCGCGCGCATTGCGGGCACACGGCATCACCGAGGTGCACGCGCCGCAGCGGATGGACAGTGAAGGCCTGCTGGCGCTGCCGGTGCTGGCTGACGTACAGGGCCTGCGCATCGGCCTGGTGACCGCGCCCGGCGGGCGTGGCCTGATTGCCGCGCAGCTCCAGGCGGCCGGCGCCACAATCGAACGTGCCGACATCTACCAGCGTCGCCTTCTGCACCTGCCGCCCCGTGCGCTGGCCCGATTGGCGCATTCAGCGCAGCCGTGGATGCTGGCGGTGAGCAGTGGCGAAGCGCTGCAGCATTTCTGGCAGCAGCTTCCGCCGCCCTTGCAGCAGCGTCTGCAGGCGCACGCGACTGCCGTGGTGGCCAGTGATCGCCTCGGCGAACAGGCCCGGGCACTGGGCCTGCAGCATGTCGTGCGCGCGGCAGGCCCCACCAGCGCGCAGCTGGTGGCGGCCGCACACGCCACGCTCACCGTCCCGGCAGCGACCTGAACAGGGACGTGGGTCACGCTTGCCGCTGTCGTCGGCAACAGTGATGCTGTGCACAACGCGGCCTGCCGGCCCCCGACCGGCGACGTTGCCGACAAGGAAGCCCGATGAACGACACTCCGCCCGTTTCCCCGCCCCGTCGACCCGTGCGCTGGCTGCTGCCGCTGGCCGGTGTGGTCGTGCTCGGCGTGGGTGGCTATGCCGGCTGGTATGTCTGGCAACAGCAACAGAACGAACAGGCAGCGCAGGCACAGACCACGGCTGTCCAGCTGAAGGGCCTGGAGGCCACGCTGGATGCGCTGCGTCGTGACCAGCGCGCGACCAGCCAGCGCCTGCAGGACGCGGCCGCCACCAACCGCGTGCTGCGCGACGAGATGCTGGGCCTTTCCCAGCGCAGCGCATTGCTGGAAGAGAACCTGGCCAAGCTGGCCGACAGCGCCAACCAGGGCCGCCAGGCGGTACAGCGCGATGAGGCCGAACTGCTGCTGACCCAGGCCGCGCAGCGCCTGAACTACGCCGACGATGTGGAAGGCGCACGCCGGTTGTACGCCCAGGCCGCGACGGCACTGGCCGAACTGCCCGACAGTGATGGCCTGAACCTGCGCCAGGCGCTGGTGCAGGAGCGCGAGGCACTGGATGCGCTCGGCAGCGGCCCCCGCGTGCAGTCGCTGCAGCGTCTGGATGCTGTGGGCAGGGCACTGCAGGGCCTGCCTTCGCAGATCACCGGCACGACCGGCAGCAGCACCGCCAAACCCTGGTGGCAGGCAGCTCTGGCGCCGTTCGTGGACATCACCCCGAGCCGTCAGAACGGCCCGCTGACCGCTGCCGAACAGCGCAATGCCGACGACGCGCTGCAGCTGGAACTGACATTGGCACGTGCGGCAATCGAGCGCGGCGACCGCGCGGGGCGCAATACCGCATTGGACCGCGTGGAGCACTGGGCACAGCGGCGCTGGCCGGATTCACCAGCCCTGCGCGCGCAACGTGCTGAACTGAAGGCCTTGCGCGAACTGCCGCTGCAGGCCAACGACGCTGTCCTTGGCAGCACCCTGCAACAACTGCGCACCCAGACCGACCGGAGGTAAGCCCGCATGAAACCCCTGCAATCCCTGGTCGTGCTGTTGCTGGCCGTGGCCATCGGCGTGGTCGCTGCGCAATGGCTCGGCGCCGATGACCTGAACCGCTTCGGCGAAGTGACCCTGCGCTACGGCGGCTACGACTACCACAGCAACCTGCCGAAGGTGGCGCTGCTGGCAGTGATCGCGGTGCTGGTGCTATGGCTGCTGTGGAGCCTGATCGCCGCACCGTTCCGCGCCTGGGGCCGCTACCGCCGCAAACAGGGCCGGGTGCGCCTGATCGACGGCCTGCAGGCCTATGAGCACGGCCACTGGCAGCGTGCCGAGAAACTGCTGGACGGTGCCGCCAAGGATCCGGAAGTGAGCGCGGTGGCGCTGGCCAACGCCGTGCGCAGCGCGCAGGCACGTGCCGACGGCCCGGCTGGCGAGGCGCTGCTGCAGCGCCTGGGCGAAAGTGATGCCACCCTGCAGGCGCTGCTGCGCGCCGAACAGCTGCTGGCGCGCGATCTGCCGGTGGATGCGATCAACGCATTGGACGTAGCGGCGATCCAGCCGCTGCCGCCACGCGGCCTGTGGCTGCGCACCGAGGCACTGGCACAGGCCGGCCGCGCCCACGAGGCGTATGGCCAGCTGGGTGCACTGCGCCAGAGCAAGGTGCTGCCGGCCGAGGCCAGCAGTGAACTGGAAGCACGCCTGGCTGCACAGGCGCTGCTGGAAGCGGCCGACGTCAACGCGCTGGCCGCGCAGTGGGAAGCCACGCCGAAGGCACTGCGACCGACTCCGGACGTGGTTGGCGCCTATGCCAGCCGCGCGGTGGCGCTGGACTGGGACGAGCCGGCGCTGCTGGCGCTGGAACAGGCGCTGGACCAGCGCTGGGATGACGAACTGGTGGCGCTGTATGGCCGTCTGCCGGCCGAGCGCCTGGCTACCCGCCAGGCCAACCTCGCACGTTGGCGCAACGTGCATGACGGCTCGGCCGCGTTGCGCCTGGCGCAGGGCCGCGTGGCCCTGGCCCAGCAGCAGTGGGAGGCCGCCGATGCGTTCCTGCACGAGGCCATCGCCGCGGGCGCCGGTGCACCGGCGTGGGAAGCGCTGGGTGAACTGTTCGCCCAGCGTGGCGAACACGCGCTGGCCGCGCAGTGCCTGGCCAATGCGCTGCGCCTGCAGCGCGGCGAGGACAGCGTGGCGCTGGTGCGCGGCGGCGAGACGCCACTGCGTGCCACGGTGGAAGAACAGCCGCTCGCGGTGCAGCCGCCGGTGTATGACGCCAACGAAGAGCGCGACGAATTCGGTAATCCGCGGTTGCCGTGACCGCTGCTGAAGTGGGCCGACCAACGGTCGGCACCCACAGGAGCAAAAAACGCCGCCCAATGGGCGGCGTTTTCATCTGCGGGACCCGTTAGTCGCCAACCCTGGTTGGCGCGTGGCCTTTCCGAGCAATGCCGTTTCACGGCCGACCAAGGTCGGCATCTACCACAGCAGATCCAGCACGCATTTCTGGTAGTCGCCAACCTTGGTTGGCGCGCGGTCGCAGCGATCAGCGTTCGACGATCGCCACCACGCCCATGCCGCCGGCGGTGCAGATCGACACCAGCGCGCGACCACCGCCGCGTTCGGCCAGCTGCTTGGCGGCGGTGGCGATGACGCGGGCGCCGGTGGCGGCGAACGGATGACCGGTGGCCAGCGACGAACCCAGCAGGTTGATCTTGTCCGGGTCGATGCGGCCCAGCGGTGCGTCCAGCCCCAGGCGGTTGCGGCAGTAATCCTCGCTCTCCCACGCACGCAGGGTGCACAGCACCTGCGCGGCGAAGGCTTCGTGGATCTCGTAGATGTCGAAGTCCTGCAGGGTCAGGCCATTACGCTTGAGCATCTCCGGCACCGCGATGGTCGGCGCCATCAGCAGGCCTTCGCCATGCACGAAGTCCACCGCAGAGACATGCGCGTCGCGCAGGTAGGCCTGCGGCTCATGGCCGTGCGCGCGCGCCCACTCTTCGCTGGCCAGCAGTACCGCAGCGGCACCGTCTGTCAGCGGGGTGGAATTGGCGGCGGTCAGCGTGCCGCGGCCGGAGACCTTGTCGAACGCCGGCTTCAGCGTGGCCAGCTTTTCCAGCGAGGTATCCGGGCGCAGGATGTTGTCACGCTCGACGCCACGGAACGGTGCGATCAGGTCGTTGAAGAAGCCACGCTCATAGGCGGCGGCCAGCTTCTTGTGTGAGGACACCGCCCACTCATCCTGCGAGTCGCGCGAGATGTTCCATTCCTTGGCCATGTCCTCGCAGTGGTCGCCCATGCTCTTGCCGGTGCGCGGCTCGGCCACGCCCGGGAACTCGGGCTTGAGCTCGGAGAACTTGAAGCCGGAAGTGAGCGCGCGGATCTTGTCGCCGGTGCTCTTGGCGCGGTTGGCGGCCAGCAGGCGCGCGCGCAGCTTCTTGCCGTAGACGATCGGCACGTCGGAGGTGGTGTCCGAACCGCCGCCGATGCCCGATTCGATCTGGCCCAGCGCGATCTTGTTGGCGACAGTGATGATGCTGTCCAGCGAGGTGCCGCAGGCGCGCTGCAGGGTGATGCCCGGGGTCAGCGGCGACAGGCCGGACGACAGCGTGGCTTCACGGCCCAGGTTCCAGTCGCTGGAGTGCTTGATCACCGCACCCATCGCCACTTCACCCAGCTGCTGGCCGTGCAGGCCGAACCGTTCGACCAGCGCGCCCAGCGTACGGACCGACATGCCGAGGTTGCCGACATCCGAATACGCGGTGTTCTGGCGGCAGAACGGAATGCGGACGCCACCGAGGATGGCGACGGGACGAGCGTTGGGCATGGAGATACCTGGCATGGATGAGGGTGTCTGCAACATGGCCTGCACGGCGGAGCAGGCATAATGGAGCCAAGTGTAGCTGCCGCCCTGTGATGGGCCAACCGTGGAACCATGAGCAAACCCGACCCCGCGATGAATGCCCTTGGCGTGCTGGCCCTGGAACTGGCCGGCGGCGAAATCCCCCGCCAGGCGGTGCTCAGCGCTGAACAGGCCGGTGAACTGGCCGAACGCGTCGGCCGTGACCTTTCCAAGCTGGTGCCGCAGGTGGCCGAGCTGGACCTGGTGTTCGCGGCCGCCCATTTCGACCCGGCCGAAGTACTGCGCCCGGGCTGGCCGATCCATCGCCGCCTGGAAGAACTGCAGATGCGTGCCCCGGGCCGCAACCAGGGCCCGCGCCTGCTGGCCTTCGGCACCGATGCCGCAGGCGATGTGCCGCTGCCGTTCCAGGCCGATGCGACCCTGGTGGGGGGCGGCCTGCGCGTGGTGCCGTTCCTGCTGACCGGCAGCGACGTGGCCACCACCAACGCGGTGGCCAATGCGCTGGAAGAAACACTGCTGGCCAACGGCATGGCGCATGCCGACACCGCGTTGATGGCACAGAACAGCTTCGGCGCCCGCATCGAACACGCGCGCTATTTCACCGTGAACGACCTGGCCGCGATGATGTCGATGCAGTACGACAACCAGGGCTTGGCGGCGCTGTGGCCGCTGATCGAGACCGCGATCATGGCGCCGGGCGAAGACGAGTGGCTCAATGCCGCGCCCGAGCCGCTGCTGCGCTATACCCATGGCGAGGCACGCATGGCGCTGTTCGATCCGGCGGGTTGGTGCGCGTACTACAACCACAGCAAGAACGATTGCGACCGCCTGCAGGGCATCTACGAGCAGTTCCTGATGCGCCAGCGGCAGATGGCCGCGGTGCTGGAAGCGCACGGCGTGCCGGTGCTGTTCGTGCACTGCGAGGCCGGCCAGGACGCGCGCGAGCTGCTGGCGCGCTGAAGACGGGTAGTGCCGGCCGCTGGCCGGCAACGTCCGGATCTGCGATTGCCGGCCAGCGGCCGGCACTACCGATAATGAAAAACGCCGGCTGGCGCCGGCGTTTTCCGTTTCCAGCAGAAATGGCCGCAGTGCTGTTCGCGCACTGCGAGGCCGGCCAGGACGCGCGCGAACTGCTGGCGCGCTGAAGACGGGTAGTGCCGGCCGCTGGCCGGCAACGTCCGGATCTGCGATTGCCGGCCAGCGCCCGGCACTACCGATAATGAAAAACGCCGGCTGGCGCCGGCGTTTTCCGTTTCCAGCAGAAATGGCCGCAGTGCTGTTCGCGCACTGCGAGGCCGGCCAGGACGCGCGCGAACTGCTGGCGCGCTGAAGAC
>NZ_JCAFSM010000009.1:0-196405 GCF_059369255.1 Stenotrophomonas sp. YJH_SMC_110
AAACGTCTGCAAGATGGACAATCATCCTTCCTGCAGGCGCCTTCACAAGATACCTGCGCATACTTTCAAAGATCCGGGGAAGTGGCCTCAGCGCCGTTCCCGTGTGCTGCGAAGTTTCCTTCGTAGCGAGCCGCCCATTATAGCCGGCTTTTCCGCTTCGTCAACACCTTTTTTCAAGGCCGTCTCACCGGAGTGGACGTTGTTGCCGATGCCGCTTCGTCGTTGGACCCGAGGGCCTTTCGTCGTTGCGAGCCGCCTATTATGCCGGACTTTTCGAGTCCGTCAACACCTTCGTTCGATCAATTCGTTCGCCGGTGGTGGCGTCGCTGTTCGCGTGTCGTTTCCGGGGAAGCGATGCGCTGCAGCAAGGGAGCGAATTCTAGAGATCCTGCGGATTTCGTCAAGGCTTTTTTTGCAGCGTGATGACAGAAGCACCACGCCATCACGCATGACGTACGCTCGAAGATCACTGCGGCGTTGCCCGCGCGTTGCGCGGTCAACGCCGAAACCCTTATCAATGCAGGGATGCACAGTGGAGACAGGGCAATGAGCATGCAGGTGCGGCGCGCGTGGTGGCGCGATCTTTCGATGCCGGCAATCGTCGCTGGCTTCATTACGGTACTGGTGGGCTTCGCCAGCTCGGCCGTGATCGTGTTCCAGGCGGCACAGGCCGTCGGTGCCGACCAGGCGCAGATCGCCTCCTGGATGTGGGCGCTGGGGCTGGGCATGGGCGTGACCTGCATTGGCCTGTCGCTGCGCTATCGGGTGCCGGTGGTGACAGCGTGGTCGACCCCGGGTGCAGCGATGCTGGTGGTGGGTGCCGGCGGTGCTTCGCTCTCCGAGGCCACGGGCGCATTCCTGCTGGCCGCCGTGCTGGGCCTGCTTGCGGGTTTCTCGGGGGTCTTCGCGCGACTGATGCAACGGGTACCGATGGCGCTGGCCGCCGGCATGCTGGCCGGTGTGCTGCTGCGCTTCGGGCTGGATGTGTTCGTCGCCATGAACACCCAGCTGGTGCTCGCGCTGGCAATGTTCGCCACCTGGCTGGCCGGGCGCCGGCTGTTCCCGCGCTATGCGGTGATCGCCACGTTGCTGGTCGGCATCGCCGTCGCCGCGAGCCGTGGCCTGCTGCACGCCCAGCAGGTGCATCTGCAACTGGCGATCCCGCAGTGGGTGACGCCCTCGCTGTCGTGGACGGCCGTGGCCGGCATTGCCCTGCCCCTGTTCGTGGTCACCATGGCCTCGCAGAACATTCCCGGTGTGGCGGTGATGCGCGCGTCCGGCTATGACGCCCCGGTGTCGCCGTTGATCGGCTGGATCGGTGTAGTCAATACGCTGCTGGCGCCGTTCGGTGCGTATGCACTGAACCTGGCGGCGATCACCGCCGCCATCTGCATGGGCCGCGATGCGCACGAGGATCCGGCGCGCCGCTACACCGCAGCGATGGCGGCCGGCGCCTTCTACATTGTCATCGGGCTGTTCGGCGCCACGGTGGCCGCACTGTTCGCAGCCTTCCCCAGGGAGCTGGTGGCCTGCGTGGCCGGTATCGCGCTGTTCGGCACCATCGGCAACAGCCTGGCCAGCGCCCTGGCGGTGGAGCGCGACCGCGAGGCTGCACTCGTCACCTTCCTGGTCACCGCCTCGGGGGTCTCCCTGGCCGGGATCGGTTCGGCGTTCTGGGGACTGCTGGCCGGTGCACTGTGCCTGCTGGTGTTGCGGGCACGGACAGCGGCCTGAGCAACCCTATCAGGCCGGCATGATCAGGCCGCCATGCGGGCGACGGTATTGATCACCGCGTTGGCCGCCATGCCGATCACCACCGCCCACACGCTGGTGCCGCCACGACGCTGCAGTTCGGCACGGATGCGGTTGTGCTGCCCGGCGTGGGCAGCCTTCACTTTGCCCAGCAGTCGCGTGCAGTAGCGCAGGTACACGGTGTTGGCGGTCACCGCGATGGCGAACCGAGGCACCGCCAGCAACGCCACCGTGAGCAGCGGGTTGGCGCGGGCCGCCAGCAGCGCGATACCGATCAGGACCAGCTCGAAGAGGATGGCTGCCAGGTACATCTTCCGGTGCAGCAGCCAGTACGTCGGCACCAGGAAGGCGGGCCAGTGCCACGGTCGCGGCGGCTTCGGCACCGGGCTGCCCAGGTGCCAGCGCTGGCGGTAGAGCGCCGCGTTGGGGCCGACGAGGAGGTTCAGGTAGTCCGCGTCGGACGGAGCGGGCGCGTCGTCCACCTCTGTGGCGGGCGCAAGATAGGGATTGTCATCCGCCGGGGAAACCGGCGGAGTATCCAGATGATTCATGTCGGCGATTCCTTGCCCAGGATGATCCCGCGGTAGCGGCAGCCACCGCTGGATCTGAAGCCTTCCCGGCCTCAGCCTGCCAGCGCCTGCCCCACCAGCATCACCGCAACGACGGCGATGGCCACCACCGCCGCTGCCAGTGCATTGGTGTCACCCCGTCTGGCCAGCTCGCTGCGCAGGCGCGCCTCGTCATCTCCCACCAACGCGCGCGCGCGGGCGATCTCACGCTGGCAATGCGCCAGGTACCAGCGGTTGGCATACACCGCGGCGGTGATGTTGATGACGAGGGTGATGACCGTCGACACGCCTTCCGGAACGCCCAGCAACGCCTCGGCGATGCTGAAGAACACCAGCACGCCGGCCCAGATCGCCGCCAGCCGGTACATCCTGCGGTACACCATCCAGATCACGCCGATCAGGAACGCCGGCCAGTGCCAGGTGCCGTTGCCGTCGGCAATGCCCTGGTCGAGCCGCCAGCGCTGTCGATAGATCGGGAAGTTGCCGCCGACCACGGCGGCGTACAAGGCGATGTCGCCTTCCAGCTGCGGCGCGGTCGCGGCCACCGGCGAAGCTGCCGGCGCACGATAGGGGTCGGACGGATCAGCGGTCGATGCGCCGCTGGCGCTGACGGCCTGCGCCGGTTCAATCGACGGCGGGGTCGGATCCATCGGCGCCACCGAAGGATCCAGCTCGGCCAGCGGCCGCCACGATGCCATTCCTTCCCGCCACATCAGCGTACGGGCGGTTACCGTGCCGTCCTGCTGCAGACGGCGCAGCCCGGCCAGGTCCACCGGCCCTTCGCTCTGCTTGCTGTTGGCGTACCACCACTGTGCGTCCTGCATGCCATCCATTCCTGTCGATCCCATGGTTACTCCGAACACCCCGCCACGGCCTGCAGCGGTTCACTGGCCAGTACCTGCACCAGCTGGTGGCGCGCGCCGGGTGCAAGGGCAATCTGCTCCGGCCCGGCATTGGCTACTTCCAGGCACACGTAATCGTGCCAACCGTCGCCGACATCGGCCATCTTCGCCGCCGCCTCCGCGCCCGGATTCCACGCCACCAGGGTCTGGCTGCCTTCGCTGCGGATCTCGATCCGCCGCTGCAGGACGGGATCGCGAAGCACGTAGTGGCCACCGGCACCGGTATAGATGCGGTCGCTGCGCCCCGGATCGCGCGGGTCACGCAGCGACCAGGGCCCCTGCTGCCGGCGCAGCTGCGTGTAATCCTCGTACTTGTCCAGATAGTGCAGGCCATCGAGGCCATCAACCTCGACACGACGGGCATCGCCTACCCGGAAGTAGCTGTGCAGGGCCTGTGTGAAAGCCACCGGGGACGGGCCGGTGTTCTCGGTGGTCAACTGCTGGCGCAGCTGGCGACCGATGCGCAGCTGCATCTGCAGGCGCAGGCCACACTCGGCAATCGACAGGGGCGCCAGCTGCAGCTCCAGTTCACCGTCATCGTCCTGGCGGGCCTGCAGCAACTCCCAGCGCGCGGTGCGTACCAGGCCGTGTGCCGGCACGTCATCACCCTGGCCCTGGCGACCGAACCACGGCCAGCACACTGGAACGCCACCCCGGATCGGCGTGGGCAGCCCGGCCCGTTTCGGCGACAGCCACAGCAGGTCCGGCTGCGCCTCCGGGATGAACGACAGCAGCTGTCCGCCGAACACGCTGATGACCGCGGTGGCGCTGGGCGTGCGTATCTGCCAGGCCTCGAGCCCGTGGTACAGGCCGGTGCTGATGTCCGGGTTCGACTGCATGCTATGACGCTCCTTGAAGACCGCGGCGATGATGTCGCGGCCAGCCTGTGATCGGCAAGGTCTAGCGGGTGGCAGGCGTCCCTGCGGCTGCCTCCTGCTGCAACGCGCGCAGGATGCGCTGGCCGGCGCGCCCATCCGCATTGGCCCAGCCCAGGCGCTGCTGCTCGGCCTGGATCGCGCGGCGCGTGGCGGTGCCGATCATGCCGTCCGCGCTGCCGATGTCGTGGCCGCGGGCCAGCAGCAGGGTCTGCAGCTGGCGGCGTTCATCGCGGCCGATGCCGGGATCATCGGTCGGCCAGGCGGTGGCCAGGCCGGTGCCGCCACGCAGCTGGTCGGCCAGCGTGGCGATGGCCAGTGCATAGCTTTCGGCGGCGTTGTAGCTGTAGATCGCATCGTAGTTGCGGAACACCAGCAGCGCCGGGCCCTTGATGCCGGCCGGCAGCAGCAGGGCGGCGCGCGCGTCGGCCGGCAGATTGGGCGGCACCAGCGCGCTGCCATCCAGCGCGGTCACGCCCTGCACGCGCCAATCGGCGAGGGCTCTACGTTGGGTGCGGCCCGCCTGGCTGGCATTGAAACCGGGGGGAACACGGACCTCCATGCCCCACGGTTCGCCACTGCGCCAACCCGCACGCTTGAGGTAGTTGGCGGTGGACGCCAGCGCGTCGGGAATGCTGCCGACCAGATCGCGGCGGCCATCGCCATCACCATCGACCGCGATACGTGCGTAGGTGCTGGGCATGAACTGCGTATGCCCGAAGGCGCCGGCCCAGGAACCGGTGAGCCCCTGGGCCTGCAGGTCGCCGCGGTCGATCAGCTTGAGCAGCGCCAGCAGTTCGCCACGGAAGAAGGCCTGGCGGCGGCCGGCGCAGGACAGCGTGGCCAGCGACTGCAGCAGCGGGCGCTTGCCGAAGACGCGGCCATAGTCGCTCTCCACCCCCCAGACCGCAACGATGGTGGCCGGGTCGACGCCATACTGCGCGGAGACGCGATCGAGCAGATCGCGATGTTGCTGCAGCAGGGTGCGGCCATCATCGACGCGCTGGCGGTCGACCAGCGCGGCCAGGTAATCCCAGATCGGCGTGGTGAATTCCGGCTGTGCGTCCAGCAGTCCGAGCACGCTCGGGTCCGGCGTGAGCCCGGTGGTGATCTCGTTGAAACGGTCGGCGCCGATGCCCTGGGTTGCGGCGGTGGCCTGCAGGCCCGCCAGGCAGCGGCTGAACGCCGGATCGTTGCTGGCGGCAGGGGCCGCAGGCAGCGTCGGGGTCGACGCGAGGGCGGCCGCCAGGCCGAGCGTGGTCAGAATGGGCATGGCGTCCTCCGTGTTGCCGTTGCACGGCCATCTTAGGGGCAGCAGTGCGGCCGAACCTGAAGGGGCACCGGCTGGCCGTCCCCCCTAGGCAACGCGCAGCAGGCGCAGGCCATAGGCGGGACTTTCGGCATCCCAACGCTGTGCGACCTGCAGGCCCGCCTGCTGCAACAGCGCCTCGAAGCTGTCATCGGTGTACTTGTGGCTGTACTCGACGCGGATGGGTTCACCGGCAGCAAAGTGGAAGGTGCGGCCACCGAGGTGGACGTCCTGCGGCCACTGGCTGACCAGGTCGGTTTCGATGCGCAGCCGCGCGGTGTTGTAACGGGCGCGGTGGCGGAATCCATCGAGATCGAAATCGCTTCCGATCTCGCGGTTGAGGCGGGCCAGCAGATTGAGGGTGAATGCCGCAGTGACGCCCTGCGCATCGTTGTAGGCCGCTTCGATCAGCGCCGTGTCCTTGTGCAGGTCGATGCCGATCAGGGCCAGGCCGTCGCGGCCCATCGTCTGGCGCATCGCCCGCAGCAGGGCGACGGCCTCCGCTTCGGCGAAATTGCCCAATGTGGAACCGGGGAAGAACAGCAGCCGTCGCGCGGGTTCGCGTTCGGGCATGGGCACGGCGACGGCGCGGGTGAAGTCCGCGCAGACCGGCAGCATCTCGACCTCGGGCAGCGCCGGCGCCAGGTGGTCGATGCTGGACAGCAGTGCGGCCCGCGAGATCTCGATCGGCGTATAGGCCACCGGATCCTGCAGCGCGGCCAGCAGCAACGCGGTCTTGCGGCCACTGCCGCTGCCCAGCTCCACCACATGCAGGCGCGGGCCGACCACGCGCGCGATATCGGGCAGCACCCGCGCCAGCAGCGCCAGCTCGGTGCGCGTGGGGTAGTACTCGCGGGTCTGGGTGATCTGTTCAAACAGACGCGAGCCGCGGGCATCGTAGAAGTACTTGGAAGGCAGCTGCCGCGATGCGCATGACAGACCGGCCAGCGCATCGGCCAGGACCTGCTGGCGGCTGGGGGTCAGGTCGGTCAGCGCCTGCAGCGCGTCATGCACCGTGCTCATATGAGGTCCCTGGCCAGGCGCAGTCCGGAGAACTGCCAGCGCGCCGGCGGCATGAAGAAATTGCGGTAGCTGGCGCGCACATGGCCACGGGGCGTGGCACAGCTGCCGCCGCGCAGCACCCATTGCCCGCACATGAACTTGCCGTTGTATTCGCCGAGGTTGCCGTCAAAAGAGCGGAAGCCCGGGTAGGCACCATAGGCGCTGGCGGTCCATTCCCAGACATCACCGAACAGCTGCCGCAGCCCACTGCCCCCGGCTGCCTGCGGGTGCAGGTGATCGTCATCGGCGAAATGACCGCACAGGGGCTGCGACGCGGCGGCCGCTTCCCACTCGAACTCGCTGGGCAGGCGCGCACCGGCCCAGCGGGCGCAGGCATCGGCCTCGTAGTAACTGAGGTGGCAGACCGGCGCATGCGGATCCAGCTCGCGCCAACCACCCAGGGTGTACTCGCGCTGCAGGGCATCATCCCAGTACAGGGGGTGCTGCCAGCCTTCGGCTTCTCGCAGCGCCCAGCCTTCGCTGAGCCACCAGCGCGGTTCGCGGTACCCCCCTGCCTCGATGAAGGTGCGGTACTCGGCATTGCTGACGGGACGCTCGGCCAGGGCATGCGCGGGCAGCAGCACGCGGTGCTGCGGCGATTCGTTGTCGTAGGCAAAGGCGGCGTGCCGGGGCCATGCCGCGGCACCGACGGTGACGATGCGTTCGGGCGATTCGATCCAGCCCTGCGCCGTGGCGGTGCTGGCGACGGGCCGCAGGTCCTCGCGATACGGTGGCTGCAGTGGATTGCACCAGAACGCATGCTTGATGTCGGTCAACAGCAATTCCTGGTGCTGTTGTTCGTGCTGCAGACCCAACTGCAGGTGGTGCAGCGCCTGCGCGTCGAGGTCACCGGCTGCCAGCCGTGACTGCACCTGCATGTCGATCTGTTGCCGGTAGTCGCGCACCTGCTGCAGCGAGGGCCGCGACAGCAGCCCGCGCTGCGGCCGCGCATGCGCCGGGCCGATGCTCTTGTAATAGCTGTTGAACAGATAGTCCCAGGCCGGGTCATGCGCGGGCGTGGTGGCGAAACCGGCCAGCACGAAGCGTTCGAAAAACCAGGTGGTATGGGCCAGGTGCCACTTGCTGGGACTGGCGTCGGCCATGCTCTGCAGCATGGCGTCCTCGGCACTGAGCGGCGCGGCCAGCTGCAGGCTGCGCGCCCGCACCTGTGCAAAGCGGCGGGCGAGATCGCGCTGCGGGGCAGCGACGGCGGTGGGTACGCTGTCCATGCCGGAAGCATCGGCGCAGGACGGTGAGCGCAACGTCATGGCACCACATCACCACGTTCACATGACAGCGGGCACGCGCATTCAAGAAGCGCGTGGGGACGCCGCTAACGGCAATGTTGCGGCCGCATCGTCACCGCACTGGACTTACCGCGTGCCCCTGCATCCGCTCCGCCAGCCTGCGCATTACCTGTTCGTGCTGCCCGCCGTGCTGGTCGTCCTGGTGCTGTGGATGGCGCTGGGCACCGAGGATGTCGCCAGCCCGGCGCAGCGCATCCTGCCCTGGCTGCTGGCCTGTCTCGGTGCAGGCCTGGCCCTGCTCTACCACCAGATGCGCACGTTGTGCCTGCTGCTGGTGGTGGCGGTGGTATTCGCCCTGCTGCACCGGGACGTCGGTGGCTACCTGCGCAGCGGCCATGTCGACGCCCTGACCCCGCTGCGCTTCCACGCGATCTCGGCGTGGGTGCCGCTGCTGTTCGCCGGACTGGCACTATGGCCGGAACGCGGACGCCGACGCCAGGACCTGCTGCTGCGCAGCGTAGTGTGCGGCGCGGCGCTGATGATCTTCCTGCTGCTGGCGGCACAGCAGCCGCAGGGGATGCACGATCTGCTGTCGAACCGTCACTGGGCCTGGATTCCCGCCAACTGGAACGCGTTGGCGCAGTTGCCGGCGCTGCTGTTCCTGCTGGCGACCGCAGCATTGGGCTGGCAGGCGTGGCGGCATCCGCGGCCACTGCACACGGCAATGCTGCTGGCCCTGCTGTGCCTGTGGTGGATGCTGCCGCGGATCTTCCTGCAGCCGGTGCTGCTGCCGGCGCTGAGCAGTGCCGCCCTGCTGCTGATGCTGGGCGCGATGCTGCAGGAATCCTTCCACATGGCCTTCCGCGATGAGCTGACCGGCCTGCCGGGGCGACGGGCGTTCAACGAGACCCTGCAGCGGGCACGCGGTACCTACAGCATCGCGATGGTGGACGTTGACCACTTCAAGTCATTCAACGACACCCATGGTCACGACACCGGCGACGATGTGCTGCGCCTGGTGGCGTCGCGGCTGGCGCGGGTGGGCGACGGTGGCCGTGCGTTCCGCTATGGCGGCGAGGAGTTCGCGGTGGTGTTCCTGGACCGGCCGGCGGCAGCCTGTGTCGATGCCGTGGAAGCATTGCGGCAGAGCATCGAGGACACCCGCATGCAGCTTCGCGACCGCAGCACCCGCAGCCGTGACGACGAAGCCGGCCGCCAGCGGCGGGGACGCGGTGGCAGCGGCCAGGTGGTACAGGTGACGGTGAGCATCGGGCTGGCCGACAGCCGCGTGGATCCGCGGCCGATGGCCGTGGTCAAGGCCGCCGACCAGGCCCTGTATGTGGCCAAGGACGGGGGCCGCAACCAGGTGCGCGCGCACGGCGGCCAGCGCGTTCTGGCAGCGCACAGCGCGTAGTGCTCAGACCGCGTCGAGGTAGTACCAGCGGCCGTCGATGCGTTGGAAGCGGCTGTGCTCGGTCATCCTCACCGCGCTGCCGCCGCCGATGCGGTAGCGCGCGGTGAAGCGGACTTCGGCGCTGTCAGCACCAGTGACAGTGTGCTCGTGCACGGTCAGGCCCAGCCAATGGGTGCGCTGGCCGGGGGCATCGTCCAGCGACAGCTCGGCCGGACGCGTGTCCGGATGCCAGGACTGGCGCAGGTAGTCAGCCAGGCCACGCACATAGGCGCTGTAGCGCGAACGCATCAGGTGCTCTGCATCAGGCGCGGCTTCACCGGCATGGAAACGGCCACAGCAGGCGGCATAGTCGGCGGGAAGGCCACAGGGGCAGGGATCGGCGGGTTTTCGGCTCATGCCGGCATTGTCGCCGGGTTGCCGGGATTGATCCACGCGGGGCGGCAGTCGCCCGGAGCAGGACAGGCGTATGCTGTCGCGCCCCCTCCTTGATTGATCGCCGTGCTGGAACTGGTTCCCCCTGAGTTGTGGTGGCTGGTGGTGATCGCCTTCATCGCCGGCCTTGTGGATGCCGCCGTCGGTGGCGGTGGCCTGGTGCAGCTGCCCGGCCTGTTCACGGTGCTGCCGCAGCAGACGCCGGCGATGCTGTTCGGTACCAACAAGTTCAGTTCGATGTTCGGTACCGGTGCGGCCGCCTGGCGCTATGCGCGCAACGTGCGCTTCCCTTGGAAGCCGGTACTGTTCGCGGCCGGTACCGCCTTCATCTTCTCCTTCGCCGGGGCCACCGCGGTGAGCCTGCTGCCCAAGGATGCGGTGCGCCCACTGGTGCTGGTGCTGCTGATCGCGATGCTGGCCTACACGTTGTGGAAGAAGGACTTCGGCGCGTTGCACCGGCCGCAGGAGATCGGCCGCCGCGAACTGGCGATCGCGCTGGCGATCGGTGCGGCGATCGGCTTCTACGACGGCTTCTTCGGGCCGGGCACCGGCAGCTTCCTGATCTTCCTGTTCGTGCGCTTCTTCGGCCTGGATTTCCTGCGTGCGTCAGCGGCGTCGAAGGTGGTGAACCTGGCGACCAATGTGGCGGCAATCTCGTTCTTCGTACCGACCGGCAACATCCTGTGGCTGTTCGCGCTGCCGATGGCGGCGGCCAACATCATCGGCTCGGTGGTGGGCACGCGCCTGGCGTTGAAGGGCGGCACGCCGTTCATCCGCAAGTTGTTCGTGGGGCTGGTGGTGGTACTGATCGCGCGGATGGCGTGGGATACCTTCCGCGGTGCGTGAATGCGGTTGCCGGCCAGCGGCCGGCACTACCGGGTCATGAACGCTGCCCATGGGTAGTGCCGGCCGCTGGCCGGCATCCCCATCCGATCGGGTCAGGAACGCTGCCCATGGGTAATGCCGGCCGCTGGCCGGCATCCCCATTCAATCGACCGGGTCAGGCTTCGGCTTCTTCCGGTTCGTTGGCCTGCTGGCGGCTGCGCTCGGGCAGCTTCAGGCGCTTGCCTTCTTCGTCGTACTCGATCAGCAGCACGCCGGAGTCGTGGCGGCCGCTGATCTCGACGAAGCAGGCGCCACCGATGAACGGCTCCAGCGTCATCACCGACTTCAGCGGGGTGGCGACCACCATCTGGAAACCGAAGTTGTCGAAGATGTTCATCGCCAGCGCGGTGAACTCGTTGTCGGCCTTGTCGAAGGCTTCGTCGAGCACGACGGCGGCGTAGCTGGGCAGCTGGCTGTCGGCGCCGCCGAGCTGGTAGCGCAGTGCCGCAGCCAGGCAGGTGGTGGCCAGTTTCTGGCGCTGGCCACCGGACTTGCCCGCGCCACTACGGTAGATCTCGACCTGCTGGCGCGTTTCCGCATCCAGCTCGACGCCGATGAACTCCACGTGCATGCGTACGTCCAGCACCAGCTCGCGCCAGCGCTTGTCCTCACCTTCCTGCGAACCCAGGCGGTTGACCAGCTGGCGCAGCACGGTGAACTGCGATTCGGCCAGCTCGCGCTGCTCGGTCTGCTGCTGCGCCAGCACCTCGCGCAGCTGCAGGTGGAACTCGCCGACTTCCGGCAGGCGGCGGTCGCTCAGTTCGATGGTCAGCAGCGTGCCACGGTTGAACGGCACCTGCTCCAGGCTGGCGTTCACTTCGTCCAGGCGCTGGCCGATCGACTTGCGGGCCTCGGCGCTGTGGCGCTGCAGGGCCAGCAGGTTGTTCTTGCTCTGGTTCTGCAGCAGATCGAAGAAGCGCTCTTCGTGCTGCGGCAGGCCGTCGCGCTCCAGGCGCTCGAGGCGGGCAAGGAAATCCTCGGCCGAGGCCACCGATACGGTGAAGTCGCCCGATTCCTCCGGCCACTGCTGGATGAAGCGACGGAAGCAACCGATCAGCTGGTTCTCGATGCGGTTGAGGTCCTGCTGCGAGGTCGACAGCTGCTCGTTCAGCGCGTTGCTGACCTGGCGCATGTGCGCCTCCAGCGTTTCCAGGCTGAGCGGGCCCTGCTCCTGCAGGCGCTCGGCGAGCCCGGCTTCCTGCTCCTGGGCCAGGCTCGGCAGCACCAGCGCACGGCTCTGCTGGCGGGCGCGGTCGAGGCGATCGCGTTCCTTGACCAGCTGGCCGCGCTCGACGCGGACGTCTTCATAGGTGCGGCGGGCCTGCTCGATGTCGGCGCGCACGGCGTCGATCTGCTTGGCCAGCTTGGCCAGGTCGGCATTGCCTTCGCGCAGGTCGCGCAGGGTGGCCTCGATATCGGTCAGGCGCTGCTGCGGGGCGGCGATGTCGATCTCGTTCCAGCTGATGCTGACCAGCTCGTGGCAGGCCAGGCGACGTTCGTTGTCGCGGTCACGCTGCCCACGCAGGCGCGCGATGTCGGTCTCGCAGCTGGCGATGCGCTTGGCCAGTTCCTGGGCTTCGCGCTCGAAGGCGCCCACCTTGTCGTGGTTGTTGAAGCCGAGGATCCAGCGACGGCGGTCGCCCACCGCACTGCGGTCGTCCTTCTCGAAGCGGTCGCCGGGATGCTTGACCTGGCCTTCTCGGGTGATGCCGCGGTCGACGTTGCGCAGCTGCTTGGCATCCACGCACTCGTAGTCGAAGCGCTTGCCGAGCTCACGGCGCAGCCAGCTTTCGAATACGTGCTCGCGCAGCTCCAGCTTGTGCAGCAGCGACTTCGCCGACGGCTCGCGCGCGAACGCATCATCGTTGCGGCGCACACGGTAGTAGGTGAAGCGCATGCCCAGGTGAGTGCGATTCACCCACTCGGCGACGTCGTTGTAGTGCTTGTCATCGACCAGCAGCGACAGCGCGAAGCCACCCAGCACACGCTCGATGGCACCCTGCCAGCCCTGCTCTTCCGAGCGGACCTGGATCAGCTCGCCGACGAACGGCAGCGCCGCCTCGGCAATGCCGGTTTCCTCGGCCAGGCGCGCGCGCAGCTTCTGCATCGGCGCAGGGATGTTGGAGGGCGTGCGCTGCATCGCTTCGAGTTCCGCACGGACTTCGCCGAAACGGCGCTCGTCATCGCGCTTGCCACCCAGGCGATCGCTGATCGCATCGTCCAGCGCCGAGGAGGCACGCTGGCGGTCCTGCAGTTCGTTCTGCGCACGCTCGACCAGCTCGGCGAAGCCGTGTGCGTCGTCCGGAAGTTCAGCCCCCAGCTGCTGCGCGGCCAGGCTTGCCTGCTCGCGCTTGGCTTGGCGGCGGTCACGCTCGGCTTCGGCGCGGCCCTGCTCGCGTTCCAGTTCCTCGATGCGCTCACCGCCCTGCTGGCGACGCTGCAGTTCCAGTTCGGCCAGGCGCTCGGTGTGGTTGTCCAGTGCGGCACGGCGCTGGGCTTCTTCCCCGAGCAGGCCACGGTCACGCACGTCCATCTCGCGCAGGCGCGCCTCGATCAGCGCCTGGCGGCGGCTTTCACGGAAGCTGTCGACGCCAAGCTTGAGGGCTTCGTCGTCGCCGCGCCGGCGGTGCATTTCCTTCAGGTCGTTGTAGTAGGCGCGTGCCGGCAGCAGGGTCTCCACCTGGCGGCGGGCGGTGACCACGGCCTGGTGCGCGCCATCGAGTTCGGCGAAGTCGCTGACCAGGCGCTCGGCGGCGTCGAAGGTCTTCGGCGTGTCGAGCATGAAGTCGCGCAGGAAGACGTTGAGGTCGCCCAGGTTCTTCGCCGACTGCGTCTTGTGCAGCAGGCGCAGCGCCATCTCGTTGTCGATGCCGAGCAGGTCGCGGAAGCGCTCGGCGTAGCCGGAGAAGGTGTCGAAGTGGTGCAGGTCGGACAGCTTCTGCTTGAGCTTGCGCAGGTCCAGGTCGAAGCCGCCAAGATCCTTCGCGATGTCGAACGGACGCTCGGCGATCATGTAGTGCTTGCGCACGTCACCGGCCGAGGTTCCGTTACCGGAGATCCACAGCAGGCGCACGAGGCTGACCACGCGGCCATCGCCGGCGCGGTACTCCAGCACCAGCGCAGTCCAGGTCGCGCCCTTGCGAAGGTACTGGGTGGCGATTTCGCCGGTGCCGCTGTCCTGCTGGTCGGCCCACGCGCCACGCACGTAGGACACCAGGTTGCGGTCGCGGCCACTGCGCTCGGCTTCACGCGCGGCGGCGTTGAAATCGACGATGGCCGGCGGCGTCAGCAGCGCGGACATGGCATCGAGCAGGGTCGACTTGCCCGAGCCGGAACGGCCGACGAACAGGAAGCCACGCTCGGCGATCGGTACTTCGGTCAGTCCGTTGAACGTGCCCCAGTTGTGTACCTGCAGGCGACGCATGCGGAACTGCTGCAGGCGCGGGTCCGGCAGGCCTTCGTTGAACAGGGCGGGAGTGTGCTTGGAGATAGCCATGCGATGGTCGGGTCTCTCAGGCCTCGGCGGCCGGGGTTTCACGCAGCTGGCGGTAGACCGCCGAAAGCTGGGATACGTCTTCGGCGGAGAACAGCAGCTTCAGCGCCGGCGAGACTTCGTGGCGGTCTTCCTGGCCGCTGAGGCGGGTCAGGATGTGGTTGTCCTTCATCTTCTGCACCGCCGAGGCGACACGGCGGTTGAAGCCGGCGCGGTCGGTGGACAGGTTCTTCTCGTAGATGGCCAGCGCTTCGGCCATCTCGGCGTCGGCGACCACCGCGCGGTTGCCGCGCGCATCGGCCTCGGCCAGCTGCTGGCGCAGGTACAGCAGCAGCACCGAATCGATGAAGGTCAGCGGCGAGGTGCGCAGCAGCACCGGCGCATCCACGTCTTCGGTATCGGCCTGGCGGGTGAAGGCCACGCCGCTGTCACGGTCGAGCACCAGTTCCAGGAACAGGTCCGCCAGCGAGGAGCGGATGGCCGCCTCGCTGCGGATCAGTGCCGGCCACAGCTTGGCGTGGCGCAGCTGGTCGATGCTGGGGCCGATCAGCAGCTGGCACAGCGCGCGGCGTGCATCCAGCGGCAGGCGCCCGGTGTCGCCCAGGTAATACACGTCATTGCCACGGCGGGGCTGCGCCACGGCCGCCACCGGTTCGGCTTCGTAGGCGTCTTCCGCCACGTCGGCCTGCGGTGCGTCGATGGGATCTTCATGCCAGCTCATGGCGTCTCTCCTGGGTGAACCAAACCAGCGGGATGCGGGCGCGACGGACCTGGCCGTCGCCACCACGCCATTCGGCAAGCTCCTGCTCACCAGCGATCACGTTGCCGAAGCGCGTGCCCAGCGACAGGTAGCCGATGACGCTGCCAAGACCCTGCGGCGCTTCGCGCTGCGACAGTGCCTGGGCGATGCTGAGCCGCGGCTGTGCATCGAGCAGGTCGTGCAGGTCGCGGCGCAGGGTGCGGAAGTCGATTTCAGACGAAGCGACCAGATCACCGACGCTCTCCAGGCTGATGGCTGCGGCGTCGTTGTACTCGACGTTGCCATCGACCTGGGCGCTGCGCGGATCGTGCAGCTTCCACTGCGACCACGAGCGCAGGCGGCTGGTGGTCAGCTGCAGGTCGCGGCCGATGCCGCGTTGTGCGGGGAATTCGTCGCGCAGGGCCAGCGCTTCGGACTGCGCCTGCTTCAGCAGCTGGTTGAGGCGGCGCTGTTCCAGATAGCCACGGCTCTGCACGAAGCCACGCAGGCTGCGCGCGAAATTCTGCAGCACGTCGTGCACCTGGCCACCGCGCTCGAGCATGGTGCTGGTGAAGCCGCGCAGGAAGTTGCGTTCATTGCGGTCCAGGCGGCGGGCGAAGCCACGCGCCAGCACCGCTTCCAGCGCGGCATCGAGCTGGGCGCTCTGTTCGGCGTCGTTGAGCAGGCGCCAGAAGGCCTGGAAGCTGCGACCGGCATCGCTCTCGCCGATCACATCCACGCCTTCGAACAGCTGCGACAGCACATCGCCGCGCTCGCCCTCGTCGTCGATGATGCGTTCGCGGAAGTCGCGGTTGAGCTGCTCGAAATCGTCGCGCACGCGACGGAAATCCTCGGTCAGCTCGTCGGCCAGGCCGATGATCTGGCGCGCACGCTCCAGCGCGCGCTTGCCATCCAGCGCGACCACGCGGCCGGCACCGACGCGGGCGATCTCGGCGTCGATGCGGTCGCGCTCGTCGCGCAGTGCTGACAGGCGTGCATCCGGGTCGGACTCGGTCTGCGCGGCCAACTGCGAGAGCTGTTCGATGACCAGCGCCAGGCGGCTTTCGGTGGCGGCCACGCGCGCCTGCTCAAGACCATCGGCGAAGCGGATGGCCTGCAGTGCCGCAGTCGACAGCTCGTACTGCTCCTGGTCGGCGCCTTCGGGCAGACGGCGTTCCAGCCAGCCCTGGGCCAGCCAGTGCGCGATGTAGGCCTGCGCGGTACGCGGCAGCTCACGCGACAGTTCGTCGCCGTTGAGCTGGTCCAGCGCACGCTGCAGGCGCTCGTTGAGCACTGACGACGGCAGCGTGCGCTCGCCGTCCATCAGCAGCCCCTGCAGCAGGCCGATGATTTCCGGGGCGTGGTCGGCGGCAAGCAGCTTCCACTGGGGCTGTTCGCGCAGATGGCGGTAACGGGAGATGCGTTCGCGGTGCTTCATGCAGCGAAAGGAGTCATGAGGGCTGGCGGGGACGAGCAGCCGCCCGCGGCGGCCGCGCGGGCAGCCGTGGGCATGCCGGCCCGCAGAGGCCGGCGCAGTGCGGTCAAGCGGCTCAGCGCTTGCCGCCCACTTCGATGAAGCGCAGGAACTCGGCGCGGGTACGCGCGTCGTCGCGGAAGCTGCCCAGCATCTTCGAGGTGACCATGCTGACGCCGCGCTTGTGGATGCCGCGGGTGGTCATGCATTCGTGGGCACCTTCGACGACCACACCGACGCCGATCGGCTGCAGCACATCCTGGATGCACTGGGCGATCTGCGCGGTCATCTTCTCCTGCACCTGGAAACGGCGGGCGTAGGCTTCGACAACGCGGGCCAGCTTGCTGATGCCCACCACCTTGCCGGCCGGCAGGTAGCCGACGTGGACGCGGCCGATGATCGGCGCCATGTGGTGCTCGCAGTGGCTTTCGTACTCGATGTCACGCAGGACGATCAGTTCGTCGTAGCCGGCCACTTCCTCGAAGGTCCGCTCCATGTAGGCGCGCGGGTCGTCGCGGTAACCGCTGAACCAGTCGCCATAGGCTTCGGCGACACGGCGGGGGGTATCCAGCAGGCCTTCGCGGGACGGGTCCTCACCGGCCCAGCGCAGCAGGGTGCGCACGGCATCCTCGGCCTGGTCCTGGGTCACGTCGCCCTGCGGGGCGGCCTTTTCGTTGTTCTTGCTCATTGCGTACAGCGTCCCGAACGGGGGGCGAGCATCGTACCCGACCGGGGGGTGGGTCGTCCTGTTGGGACGGTTCATCGGGGGGTTCTTCCGGCGCCTCGTTGCTGCTGAGCGAGAGGGGGAAGGGGCAGGCCGGGCAGGACACGCCGCAAGTACGTCCCTGTAGGCTCGGCCACGGCATCCATGCCGTGGACGGTCCTGCCCGGCCTGCCCCTCCCCCTCTCCGACGGTTTCCTGCGGGCGCGGCCGGACCGCCCGAAAGCGGGGGCAAAAGCGGGGGTTCATGGCTTCGGAAGCACCGCGGGCCGCTGCTGCGGTGGGTGCGGGCCGTTGGTCCGCACTGCTCCTGCCTTTAAAGAGCCAACCCACCGCGCTCGCGGGGTGATGGGAGGGCAGCGGGGGCCGGGCGGGGCGGGACCGTCCGCGGCATGGATGCCGCGGCCGAGCCTACAGGGACGTACTTGCGGCGTGTCCTGCACCGTCCGGCCCCCGCTGCCCCACCCGACACCAAGCGGGCGCAACGCTTTCCTCAGTATTCCTACCCACCCATTCAGCAATACCTATTGATAGGAATGAAATTAGTAGTATCCTATCTATCTCTTATGGACCGACCCCTCGACGAGCGCACCGTGCTGCAGATGCAGCTCAGCTCCGGCCTGCTGTACGCAGGGCGGCAGTGGCAGCGCCTGGCCGACAGCCGGCTCGGCAGCTACGGCATCTCCACCGCCTGCACCATGCCCCTGCTGATGATCGGCCGCTCCGGCGGTGGCATCCGCCAGGTGGCGCTGGCCCAGCAGCTGGGCATGGAGGGTCCTTCCCTGGTGCGCCTGTTGGACAAGCTGTGCGCCAGCGACCTGGTCCGCCGCGAGAGCGACGCCAGCGACCGCCGCGCCAACCTGCTGTGGCTGACCGACGCGGGCCATGCGCTGGTCAGCGAGCTGGAAGACCAGTTGATCGGCCTGCGCCAGGACGTGTTCGGCGAGCTTTCCATGGATGAACTGCACGCCGTGCTGAAGGCATGGCGCCTGCTGGCCGAGGCCGCCGACCGCATCACGTAAGACCGCTGCCCCCGAATACCGCCGCTGCCGTGCACACGCCAGCGGCTTTTACCCGTTGCCGTTGTTTCGTTGTTCCTCCCCTCCCCTCCCCCACCTCGCCCCCGCCCCTACCGATGCCCGGTGAATTCAGTCTCCACGGAGTGTTCGTCCCGACCCTGCTCGGGCTGATGTTGTTGGCCTACCTGGTCAACAGCGGCCTGCACGCGCTGCTGCAGCGTGCCGGCGCCTATCGCCACGTATGGCACCCGGCGCTGTTCAACCTGGCCCTGTACGGGATCGTGCTTGGCCTGCTGTTCCACCTCCTGCGTTGGATGCAATCGTGAACAAGATCGTGAAGAAGACCCTGCCGGTGCTGCTCACCAGCGCAGCCGTGATCATCGCCCTGCTGGTGCTGCGCCAGCTGTGGGTCTATTACATGGATGAGCCGTGGACCCGCGATGCCCATGTCGGCGCCGACGTGGTGCAGGTGGCGCCGGACGTGTCCGGGCTGGTGGAAACGGTGCAGGTGGCCGACAACCAGGCGGTGAAGAAGGGTGACCTGCTGTTCGTGGTCGACCGCGCCCGCTACCGCATCGCGCTGGAGCAGGCCCGCGCCAACCTGGCCGAGCGCCAGGCATCGGTGGCGCAGCTGCGCCGCGAGATCGGCCGTGACCGCAGCCTGCAGGACCTGGTCGCCGCCGAGGACGCCGAAGTGCGCCGCGCCAAGCTGCAGGCCGCACAGGCTGCGCTGGCCACCGCACAGGCGGCGGTCGACCTGGCCGAGCTCAACCTGGGCCGCACCGAAGTGCGCGCACCGGCCGATGGCCGGGTCAACGACCGCACCCTGCGCGTGGGCGACTACGTGGTAGCCGGCAAGCCGGTGCTGGCGCTGCTGGATACCGGCTCGTTCCGCATCGATGGCTACTTCGAGGAAACCCGCCTGCGCGGCGTGGCCCCGGGGCAGCGCGTGGACATCCGCCTGATGGGCGAGTCGGCCCCGCTGCGTGGCCATGTGGAGAGCATCGCCGCCGGCATCGAAGACCGCTACCGCAGCAACGGCAGCACCCTGCTGCCGAACGTGACCCCGGCCTTCGACTGGGTGCGGCTGGCACAACGCATTCCGGTGCGCATCGCCATCGACGAAGTACCCAAGGGCGTGGAACTGATCGCCGGCCGTACCGCCACGGTGACCGTGGACACCGGCCGCCATCCGCACAACGACAAGGCCGGCACTGCGCCGACACAGGCGGGCCTGTGAACGCCGCCCTGCCCCGTCTCGGCCTGATCGTTGCGCTGGCCAGCCTGGCGGCCTGCAAGACCGTCGGCCCGGATTACGCCCTGCCGGAAGGCTCGGCCTTCAAGGGCCCGCAGGCCAATGCGGCCTTCATCGATACGCAGAACCCGCAGGTGGCCGCCAACCAGGCGCTGCCCGACCGCTGGTGGTCGCTGTACAACGACCCGGTGCTGGACGGCCTGATCACGCAGGCGCTGCGTGACAACGTCGAGCTGAAGGCCGCCGATGCACATCTGCGCCGTGCCGCGGCGGTGTACGAGCAGGCGCTGGACGCCGGTGGCTTCGAGTACGAGGCCGAGGCCGGGGTCAGCCGCGCGCAGCTGTCGGCCGAATCGTTCCTGCAGGAGCACGAGCTGCCGGTGATCAACCTGGCCGATGGCAAGTTCGCGGTCAGCTACCAGTTCGACCTGTTCGGCAAGCTCAAGCGCGGCGCCGAGGCAGCGCGTGCCGACGAGCAGTCCGTTGCTGCCGCGCGCGACCTGGCCCAGGTCAGCGTGGTCGCGCAGGTGGCCGACAGCTATCTGGAAATCTGCCACGCCAACCACGAGCTGCACGTGGCCGAACATTCGCTGCAGCTGCAGCAACGCAGCCGTACGGTCACCGAGCGCCTGATCGCGGCTGGCCGTGGCACGCCGCCGGAACTGGCCCGCGCCAATGCCCAGGTCGCGCTGCTGGAAGCCGCGCTGCCGCCGCTGCGCGCGCAGCGTTCGGCGGCCGCCTATTCGCTGGCCGCCCTGCTCGGGCAGACCCCGGGCCAGCTGCCGGCCGGCGTGATCGACTGCGCGCACGCGCCCAGCCTGGCGCAGCCGCTGCCGGTCGGTGATGGGCGTGCGCTGCTGCAGCGCCGTCCGGACGTGCGCCAGGCCGAACGCAAGCTGGCCTCGGCCACCGCGCGGATCGGCGTGGCCACCGCCGAGCTGTACCCGGACATCCGCCTGGGTGCCTCGGTGGGTGCCGCCGGCCTGCTGGAAGACTTCGGCACGCCGATGACCCAGCAGTGGTCGATCGGCCCGCTGATCTCGTGGACGCTGCCGTCCTCCGGCACGCACGCACGCATCCACGCCGCCGAGGCGGGCGCCGATGCCGCGCTGGCCGAGTTCGACCACACCGTGCTGCAGGCGCTGCGCGAGACCCAGACCGCGCTGGACCGCTATGCGCAGGACCTGCGCCGGCTGCAGTCGCTGCGCACTGCGCAGGAACAGGCCGCATTGGCCGCCGAGCAGAACCGCCGGCTGTACCAGGGCGGCCGCACGCCGTACCTGTCCAGCCTGGATGCCGACCGCAGCCTGGCCACCAGCGATGCCACCCTGGCGGCCGCCGAAGCGCAGGTCTCGCGCGACCAGATCCACCTGTTCCTGGTGCTGGGCGGTGGCTGGCAGGCAAGCGCCACCGCGCCCAACGCCTCGACCGCAGCGAAGTAAACCATGAACGCGCTGACCGACCGCCAGGCCTGGCTGTTCTCGATCAAGACCTACCTGGCCGCAGTGGCCGCGCTGTACATCGCCATGGCCGGCAACCTGTCGCGCCCGTACTGGGCGATGGGCACGGTGTACATCGTCAGCCAGCCGCTGCTGGGCCCGACCCGGGCCAAGGGCGTGTACCGCATCGTCGGCACCTTGGTGGCCGGCCTGGCCACCCTGCTGGTGCTGCCGGCGCTGGTGGAGACGCCGCTGGTGCTGAGCGCGGCCATGTCGATCTGGCTGGCCGGCTGCCTGTTCATGGCCCTGCTCAACCGCGGCCCGCGCGGCTACGCGTTCCTGCTGGCCGGCTACACCACCGCCTTCATCGGTTTCCCTGCGGTGACTTCGCCGGAGACCATCTTCGACACGGTGGTGGCACGCAGCGAGGAGATCATCCTCGGCACGGTCGTGGCGGTGCTGGCCGCTTCGCTGCTGTTCCCGGCCTCGGTACGCCCGATGCTGCGCGCGCGCATCGGCAACTGGATGGAGGACGCCGCGCAGTGGTGCCGGCAGATCCTTGAACGTGGACGCGCGCACGCGCCGCGCAACCGGCTGGCCGCCGACCTGGTGCAGTTCGAGGCACTGATCGAATTCCTGCGCCGCGATGATCCGCGCCATGCCGGGTCTGCGGTGTCGATGGAGCGCCTGCGTGAGCGCATGCTGCTGCTGTTGCCAGTGCTGTCCTCGATTGCCGATCGCCTGAGTGCGCTGCGCAGCGACGGCCAAGCCCTGCCCGAAGGGCTGCCGGCGCTGGTCGATGACATCCACGATTGGCTGGATGGCCCGACCAACGCCAGTGAATACGCCCGCCTGCGCGCGCGCATCAGCGCGCTGAAGCCGCAGGTGGACCGCGACCTGCAGCATCTGCAGCTGGCCAGCCTGCTGCTGCGCCTGGAGGAACTGGTGGACCTGTGGCAGGACTGCCGCACCCTGCAGCACGCCATCGACCACGGCACCGCGCCGCTGGACCGCGCGCATTACCGCATCCGTACCGAACGCGTGGCCGCCGACAAGCACGTCGACTACGGCATGGCGCTGTTCTCCGCGCTCAGTGCCGGCGTGGCACTGATGAGCTACTGCGTGCTGTGGATCGCGCTGGGTTGGGAGGGCGGTGGCAACGGCGCGATGATGGCCGCGGTGACCGCGGCGTTCTTCGCCGCGCAGGACGACCCGGCACCGAGCATGGTGTCGTTCCTGGTGTGGGCCATGGTCGCCTCGGTGGTGGCAGGCGTGTACCTGTTCGGCGTGTTCCCGGCCGTGCACGACTTCGGCCTGCTGGCGCTGGTGCTGGCGGTGGCGTTCCTGCCGCTGGGGCTGATGCTGCACCACCCCAAGAGCGCGCTGTTCGCACTGCCGCTGACGGTGAACCTGGCCGCGCTGTTGAGCCTGCAGAACACCTACAGCGCCAACATCCAGACCTTCCTCAACTCGTCGATCGCGATGTTCATCGGCATTGGCTTTGCGGTGGTGATGACCCGCCTGTTCCGTTCGGTGGGTGCCGAGTGGACCGCGCGCCGGCTGGTGCGGCAGGGCTGGACTACGCTGGCCGAGGCCGCCGAAGGGCGCGGCCAGCAGGACCGCCAGCGCTTCGCCGCACGCATGCTCGACCTGCTGGGCCTGCTCGCGCCGCGCCTGGCGGCAACCCCGGAGGGCAGCGACATCGCCTCGGTGGATATGCTCAACGAAGCGCGCATTGGCCTGAACATCCTGCAGCTGCGCCGCGCGCGGCTGGAACTGCCCGAGCGCAGCCGCGAAGCGGTCGAGCACATTCTTGAGGAGATCGCCGCGCACTACCGGCGGCAGATTGCCGCACGCAAGCCGATGGTGGCGGCCGACGCATTGCGCGAGCGGCTGGATACCTCGCTGGGACGGGTCGGCAGCGTAGCCGCCTGCAAGGCACGTGACGAGGCGCTGATGGGCCTGATCGGCCTGCGCTTCGCGCTGTTTCCGGAGGCGAAGGCGCTGGCGCCGGGCCTGGCCATGAGTGCAGCCGAACAGCCGTAGCGCGATACCCTGTGCGTCCACAGACCCCGTTGCCGGGATCGGATCCTTCGCCGCGAGCGAAGGCTCTGACCCCTGCTCTGCCCAGGAAGCTCCAATGAGTTACGACATGATGGTGTTCGAGGCCAGCGCCGCGCCACGCGAGGCGGCAGCGTTCATCGCCTGGTTCGAAAAGCAGACGCAGTGGAACGAGCGCCACGAGTACGACGACCCGGCAGTCAGCAGCGCGGCGCTGCAGGCGTGGTTCGCGGAGATGGCGCAGGACTTCCCGCCGTTGAACGGCCCATTGAGCAACGACGATGACGACCGCGCCGAGGTGACCGAGTACAGCATCGGCCAGCAGGTGATCTACGGTGCGTTTGCCTATTCGGTGGCCGAGCGTGCGCATGGCCGCGTGCAGGACTTGGCCGAAAAGCACGGCGTGGGCTTCTTCGACGTGAGTGCCGATGAAGCGGCGATCGTGTTCCCGGATGGGCTGGTGTTGATCGCGGAATAGGTGCGGCGGCAGGGCTGCGCCCTGCACCTGCCGAATCAACGGCAACGTCAAATGCGCGCTATCCGTGGGTTGGCGGGGCGGGTCCACGCCATGCGTGGATGAACGTCGGAATGATCGAAGTACGCATTTGTAGAGTCGAGCCATGCTCGACTGCTTTTGCCTGGCGATCAGGTGAAGGGGTCAGAGCCCGTTCCCGGTGGGAACGGGATCCGACCCCGATTCAGAACAACTGGCCCTGCACCGTGGGCTGTTCGAGGCGCGCCGGTGCTTCGGCCACCGCTTCCGCACCCAGCCGCCAGGCCAGGCCACCCAACCGGCTGGCGTGGCGTTTCAATGCGGCCTGCAGCACCTCTGCGCTGCCCGCCACATGCAGCACCTGGCGGGCGCGGGTGAGGCCGGTGTAGACCAGTTCGCGCGACAGCACGCGGCTGTCCTGGCGTGGCAGCTGCAACCACACTTCATCGAACTCCGAGCCCTGTGCCTTGTGCACGGTCATCGCAAAGGCGCTTTCGTGCGCGGGCAGTGCTGCGGGGTGGAAGGCGCGCGGCTGCTCGACGGTGTCGCCGGGGAACCAGGCCACCATCGCGCCGCTGCGGTCGCGCAGGCAGATGCCGATATCGCCGTTGAACAGGCGGTGCCGGTAGCTGTTCTCGGTCACCAGCAGCAGGCGGCCCTGGAAGTAGCCCGGGGTGTTGCCGGCCAGGAGTTGCTCGATACGGCTGTTGAGGCCACGCGCGCCCTGCGGGCCTTCGCGCAGCGCGGTCAGCACGCGCAGTCGCCCGGCCTGCTGCAGGGCAAGCACCGGATCGGCGGCGTCGGCCAACGCACGCCAATGGCCCAGCAGGTGCTCGCGCTGGCCGCGCAGCGGGTCTGCCTCACCTTCATTGAAATGCACGCCTGCCAGTTCACCGCCGCGCAGCAGCTGCAAAGCGGCGACGGCGTCACCCTCGCGCACGGCATCTGCCAACGGGGCCAGCACCAGTGCATCGCTCTGCCGGTACCCTCGTTGCAGCTGCACGCGGCGGCCGGCGAAGGTGTTCGGTTCGGCCTGGGGCTGCAGCGTGGACGGCGCCAGCAATCCACGCAGCGCCTGCGCGTCATCGGCGCGGGTGCCGATGCCATCACCGCTGGCACGCAGGATCGCACTGAGTACGTCGCCGGCCTCCACCGACGGCAGCTGGTCGGGATCGCCGAGCAGGATCAGCCGCGTGCCGCTGGCGATCGCATCGACCAGCTTGGCCATCATCGGCAGATCGATCATCGAGGCTTCGTCGACCACCACCACGTCCACCGGCAGCGGATTGTCGGCGTGGTGGCGGAAGCGCGGCGAATCCGGGATCACGCCGAGCAGGCGATGCAGGGTGGTGCCGGAACTGGGCAGTGCCGCGCACAGCGCCGGGTCCACGCCGTGCTCCTGCAGGCGCTGCACGGCCAGCCGCAGGCTCTCGGCCATGCGTTCGGCGGCGCGCCCGGTGGGCGCGGCCAGCGCCACCTCGGGCAGCGGCTGGCCAGCGTGCCGGGCCTGTGCGGCCAGCAGCAGCAACAGCCGCGCGATGGTGGTGGTCTTGCCGGTGCCGGGACCGCCGGTGACCAGCGCCAGCGGATGGCGCAGGGTCACGCCGGCGGCGCGTGCCTGGTGATCCTCGCTGCCCAGTGCCTGCGGGAACAGCTGCGCGAACAACGGTGCCAGCGCGGCCATGTCCGGTGCCGGCAGCGGATGCCGGCCGATGCGCTGCAGCCCGGCCGCCAACTGCCGCTCGTACTCGCGATAGCGGCGCAGGTAGAGCAGGCCGTTCTCCAGCACCAGCGGCGCATCCTCGGCGATGGCATCGGCCTGCTCCGGCGTCGCTACCCAGGGCGATGCGCGCAGCTGCGCCAGCCAGTCCTGCGCGGCAGGCCACTCGGGCACGCCGTCCAGCAACCGCTGCGGCTGTGCCGGATCAAACCCGGCGTGGCCCTGCGACACCGCCAGCGAGGCGAGCGCGGCCGCCAACGCCACACTGTCCGGCGTGTCGCCGCGCAACCGCTGCAGGCTGGTCGCCAACGCGTGATCGAGGGTGCGCAGCAGGCCCTTCTGGTGCAGTTCCTTCAGCAGGCTCATGCGCTGGCCCCACGGGCACGTGCGGCCAGTTCGGCCTGGGCCTGTTCGCCACCTGCGAACAGTGCGTCGAGTGCATCCACCAGCGCGAACGGGAAGCGGTCCACATGCACGCCGTTGCCGGCAGCATCCAGGCCGCGGCAGAACAGGTAGCGGATGCCCCCCATGTCGCGCTCGTAATCGTAGGCCGCGCCCAGACGGAAGCGCAGCCAGCGATGCAGGGCCACGGTATAGATCAGCGCCTGCAGGTCGTACTCGCTGTGGCGCATGGCAATGGCCAGCAGGTCCGGACTGTAGCCGGGCAGCCGGTTGGATTTGTAGTCGAGCACGTACCAGCGCCCGTCGCGCACGTAGGTCAGGTCGATCATGCCGGTCATCAGCCCTTCCAGGCGGCGGCGCTGGCCGAAGCCGCGACGCGCACTGGAAACCCCATGTGCATGCAGCAGCTGCAACAGCGCCGGTACCGTGGTCGGTTCGATGGCGAAATGGAAGTCGATTTCCGCGCGCCGCTCGCCTTCGCCCAGGCTGTGCAGCGCACCGCCCTCGGGCAGTGGCACGGTGAGCGTGTGGCCGACCAACGGCACCAGCACCGCCACGCCATCGTCCAGGTCGACGTCGGCATAGCCTTCATCGTGCAGCGCCTTGCGCAGCACCTCGGCCTGGCCCTTGGGCGCTTCCAGGCCCGGCTGCCAGCCCCCCCACGCAGCGAAGTCGACGTTCTCCATCGCCTCGTGCAGCACGTTGCCGAAGCGGCTGCCCATGAAGCGCGGGTCGACCGGCGGGCTGTCTTCGACGGCGGCGGGTTCCGGCAGCGCGGGCTCCAGCGGCAGTTCCGGGCCCGCGGGTTCGTCGGCGGCGGGCGCCGGCAGCTCGGTGGCGGCGGCTTCAATATCACTGCCAGCGCCCGCGTCGGCATGCGCCAGCTGGGTGAAGCTGTATACCCACCAGTCGTGCGGCACGCGCCGGGTCAGTGCACGCACTGCCGGAAGATCCCCTTCCACTTCGGCCGCCAGCTGCGGCAGCGCGGCCACTGTCTCACTGTCATCGATGTGCACGTCGGCGTGCGCGCGCAGCGCCTGCAGGTCGCCCAGCAGCGGCGCCAGGCGCGTCTTGCCAAGCCCGGCCAGATCACCCACGGCGATCCACAGCGCATGCTCGGCGCGGGTCAGTCCCACATACAGCAGGCGCGCATCCTCGGCCCGCTGCTCACGCTCGCGCTGTGTGCTGGCCGCTTCCCAGGCCTCGTCCCTGTCCAGCTTCCAGTGCAGCTGGCGCTGGCCATCGACGTGCACGGTGCAGTGCGAGGCGGTGTTCGGTGCGCCGCCGTCGATGCCGACGAAGGGCAGGAACACCAGCGGATACTCCAGGCCCTTGCTCTTGTGCAGGGTGATGATCTGCACGCGGCGTGCATCCGATTCCAGGCGCAGCAACTGCTGCTCGTCATCCTGGTCGGCGCTGGCCATCTGCCCCTGCAGCCAGTCCAGCAGGCCATGCATGCCCAGCGCCTGCGCCGAGGCTTCCTGCAGCAGTT
The DNA here is from genome assembly GCF_059369255.1 of Stenotrophomonas sp. YJH_SMC_110. Classification (NCBI taxonomy): domain Bacteria; kingdom Pseudomonadati; phylum Pseudomonadota; class Gammaproteobacteria; order Lysobacterales; family Lysobacteraceae; genus Stenotrophomonas; species Stenotrophomonas sp. YJH_SMC_110. Next base: position 26,756 of record NZ_JCAFSM010000009.1, read on the forward strand.
CGCCCAGCTGCAGGTAGTTGGTCAGGCGGCGCTCGCCGTCGATCAGCGCCAGCAGGCGTTCGCCGTGCGCGGCACAGACATCGGCGATCACCGCGAACGGACCACCGCGCTGCCAGCGCTCGCGCCAGTGCAGCAGCTGCGCCTGGAACCCGCGCTGCAGGTCGCCCTCGCGCTCCATCGCCGCGATCGCACTGGCCCGCTGGCCCAGCAACACCGTGGCCAGCGCTGCACGCAGGCGGCCTTCGTCTGCCGGTTGCAGCAGCGCCAGCAGCAGCGCGCGCAGATCACGTGCCTCACTGGTGGCGAACAGGCTCTGCTTGCCCGCCGCCACTGCGGGTATGCCAACCGCAGCCAGCGCGCGCTGCACCAGCGTCGCCTCGCGATGCGAGCGCACCAGCACCGCGATATCACCAGGCTGCACCGGGCGCCCACGCAACACCGCTTTGCCCGCACGCGCCTCGACCAGGGCCTGGTGGATCGCAGCCACGCAGGCCTGGGTCGCTGCCTCACGCGAGGCATCGGCACTCATCGCCTTGTCACCCCCGCTGCGCAGCACGCGCAGGGTGAGTGCCTTGGCGGCGTGGCCGTCGTGCAGATAGTCCTCATCGGTGCGCACGCCACCGGGACGCACCGGCTCGAACTGGATGTCACGCTCGAGGAAGGCGTCCTCACCCCCGTTGTCGTACAGCGCCTGCAACGCGCGCAGCACTGACGGTCGCGAGCGGAAGTTCTGGTCCAGCACCGGCGCCTGCTGCGCCACCTGCTTGGCCTTCAGGTAGGTGTGGATGTCGCCGCCGCGGAACCCGTAGATCGCCTGCTTGGGATCGCCGATCAGGAACAGCGCCGGTGCCAGGCCGAGTTCGCGCACCTCCGGCGAATTGCCGAACACGGTGTGGAAGATGTTCCACTGGCGATCATCGGTGTCCTGGAACTCATCGACCAGCGCAATGCGGTACTGCGCGCGCAGCTGCCTTACCAGCGGCAGCCGCTGCGGGCCTTCCAGGGCCAGTGCCACGCCATCGATCAGATCGTCATAGGTCTGCACCCGGCGCGTGCGCTTCAGCGCCTGCAGGCGCTGCATGGCTTCGGCGCGAAGCGCGTGCAGGAAATTCAGCGCGGTACCACGCAGCCAGGCATCGCGTTCGGCCAGCAGCGCGACATAGCGCGCCAACGGCACCTGCACTGGCGACGACGGCGTGCGGTCGGGGAACTTCTTGTTGGTCTTGTCGGCCAGCACCTCCGGCAGCAGTGCCGGCAGGCGCTCGCTGGCCAGCAGCTCGCGCGGGTCGCCCCGCTCGGCCCAGGCCAGCAGCTGCCGGCCCAGCGTGTGCAGCCAACCCAGCTTGTAGGACACCCCGTTGATCCACTTGTTGTCGACGGCATCGCAGAGGTCGATGAAGAACTGCTCGCCATGCCCGCGCAGCGCCTGCTGCAGTTCGGTGGCGGCGGCCCGCAATGCCGGCTGTGGATCGGCCAGCGCCACCGGCCGTGGCAACGGGCGCAGAGGCGGCGCAGCCAGCAACGCGCGCAGATCGGTGGCCAGCGCGTCCGGGTTGGACCACAGCCAGGTCAGCGGCTCCAGCGTGGCCGCGTCGTTGGCGTGCACCCGCCACAGATCGGCCGCCAGTTCCTCCAACAGCTCACGGTCGCTGGCCAGTAGTTCCGGCGGATCGAAGGTATGGCCGCTCTCCAGCGCATGCTCGCGCAGCACGCGGGTGCAGAAGCCGTGGATGGTGAAGATCGACGCCAGGTCGATCTCATCGGCGGCCACCTGCAGGCGGCGCTTCAGTGCGGCGGCGCTCTCGGTGCCCCCCTGCAGATGGCGCTGCAGCACCTGGCGGGTCAGCCTCGTGTCCGGTGCTTCGCCCTCGGCCGGTTCCAGATCGACCAGGCGCGCGGCCAGCGACAGGCGCTCGCGGATGCGCTTGCGCAGTTCCTGGGTGGCGGCATCGGTGAAGGTCACCGCCAGGATCTGGCCGATGCGCAGGCCCTGCTCCACCACCAGGCGGGTGAACAGCGTGGCCAGGGTGAAGGTCTTGCCGGTACCGGCGCTGGCCTCGATCAGGCGGATACCATCCAGCGGCAGGGCCAGATAGGGATCGCCCGCCATGCGCTGGGAGTCCTCATCGACGATGGCGGTGCTCATGTGCTGCCCTCCTGGCGTGCATCGGCGCCAAGGGTGCGGCCTTCGCGCACCGCGCTGAAGACCACCTGGCTGTTGCGCAGCAGATCGGCATAGCCGGCGTCGGTGGCAAATGGATCGGCACCGCGCAGCAGCAGCTGCCAGGCGTCGCTGCTGGATTCACCCCAACTGCGGTCGCTGCCGTGCCACTGCTTCCAGCCTTCGCTGCGCTGCTTTTCGGCCGGCGCGTTGTACAGCACCCAGCCGGTGTAGGGGGCAAAGCGCAGCGGTTCACGCAGTCCGCGTTGGCGCAACTGCAGCAATGCGCGCAATGCCGCGCGTGCAGCAGGAGCGCTCAGTGCCGGCAGTACATGCGGACCGGGACCGGCGTCGCCGCCATCATGGAACTGCACCAGCGGCAGGGCATCGCCGGCAGCGTTGGCCAGCAGCCAATCCAGGCCCTGGCGGATCACCGCAGTGCCATTGAGGGTGCCAGCGCGCAGGCGCACCAGCCCGTCGGGGTGTCGATCGGCCACACGGCCATGCAGGCGCACGCCATCGATCTCCACTTCATAGCGGCGGCTTTCCAGCGGCTCGCCCCGCATCCAGCCCAGCAATGCACTGGCATACGGGCGGGTCTTCAACTGCTCCACCTCGAACTGGCGCTCGCCCAGGGGGCCCGACGGCAGCAGGCCACGCGCGCGCAGCCGCGGATACAACGGCTCGGTATCGCCACTGAGCGTGGCGCGTACCACCGCCGCCTGCACGCTGCGCTTTTCCGGCCCGCGCGAGGACAGCACCAGCGGTTCCAGGTCATCGACCTCCTCGACATCGTCGGCCAGGCGCAGGCCCAGCGACTGCGCCAGGAACTGCCCGGCCGGATCGCACAGGAAGCGGCGCAGGGTATCGAGTGCAACGTCGTCTTCCACCGCATCGTCGAGCGGCGGCAACGCGGCATCGAACCACGGCTGCAGGCCTCCGCGCGCGCCGGTGAGGCGACCGGCGGCCGGATGCCATTGGCGGCGATAGCTGAAGCGGCGTGGATCACCGTCACCGAACGCCGCCGGAGAGAACGGCTGCAGTGCGTGGCGCACGGTGAAGTCGCGGACCGCCGCAGGCGGATCGAGGTGATACGCAGCGGCGGCATCGATCAGTTCACTGACCAGCACCGACGGCTCACGCGCGCTGCCATCGCGCGGATCGGCACCGAGGTAGCTCAGGTAGAACACCTCCTGCGCGGCGGCGAACAGCTGCAGGAACAGGAAGCGGTCGTCTTCGCGGGTGGAGCGGTCGCCGGGCCGGCGGCGCGGCGTGTCCAGCTCGGCAGTGAGCTGGTTGAGACCGGCAGCCGGGTCACGGCGCGGGAAATCGCCATCATTGAGACCGAGCACGCAGATCACCCGGAACGGCAGCAGGCGCATCGGCACCATGCGGCCAAAGCTGATGCCACCGGTCAGCAGCGGCGCGCGCGTATCGGCCTCGCCCAGTGCTCCGGCGAAGTGCGCGCGCACGACCTCCGGCGGCACCCCGTCCGTGAAGCCGGCCTTGGCGGCATCATCGGCGAACTGGTTGAGCAGCTTGCGCAGGCGCTCCAGGGCACGCTGGCTGTTGGGCGAACTGGGCGCAGTCGGCAGCAGCGCATCCAGCAGCGACAGCAGGCGTTGCCGCCACTGCGCCGGCGTCAGCAGTTCGCCGAGGCGGCGCTGGTAGACCGCCAACACGCGCAACAGGCGCAGCAGCCGGTCCAGGGCGTCCAATGCGCCGCCCTCCAGCTCGATCCACGGGGCAACACCGGCCAGGTCGGCCTCGCTGCCGGTGGCATGACCGAGCACCAGGCGATCCAGCGCGAACTGCCAGGTGTAGGCGTCGTCGGCCGGGGCCTGGTGCTGGTTGCGGTGCTTCGCATCCAGGCCCCAGCGTGCGCCAGCCTGCTGCAGCCAGCCATGCAGGCGATCAAAGTCCACCGCCTCCAGGCCGGCCGCTTCGGCCAGCGGCGCGCTGGCCAGCAGGTCCAGCACTTCGTTCAGGCCGAAACGCGAGACCGGCAGGCCCAGCAGGTGCACGAACACGTCGGCCAGCGGCTCGCCGGCGAGCGGGCTGCTGTCGGCCAGTGCATAGGGAATGTGCTCGTCCTCGCCCCCACGGCCGCCGAACACGGCTTCCAGATACGGCACATAGGGGTCGATGTCCGGTGCAAGCACGGCGATCTCCCGCGCCTGCAGCGGCGGGTCGAAGCGCGGGTCCTGCAGCAGGCTGCGCAGTTGGTCGTGCAGCACCTGCAGTTCGCGCAGGCGGGTATGGCAGGCATGCACCTGCAGGCTGGGATCGTCGCTGCGCAGCCCGTCGCGCAGCTCGCCCGAGGGCAGCGCACGGCGGTGGAACAGATCGCGCTGCAGGCGATGCAGCAGGCTGTCGGACAGTCCACCTTCGGCCAGCGTCGGCCGGGTGTCGTCCTCCGGATCCGAATACGCGGCAATCTCGCCGGCCGGGTGCACCACCTCGTAGCTGCCCAGCACCGCCATGAAATCGCGCCCGGCCGCGCCCCAGGCTTCCAGCAGGCGGTTCTCACCGGCCGCTTCACCGAAGGGATCGGGCGCGCCGCTGCGCAGGCGCTCGGCCAGCGTCTGCAGGTCACCCCAGTACGACTGCACCGGCGTGGGCATATAGAAGTGCAGCTCGCCCACCCGCGCCTGGGTGGCCATCACCCGCAGCACATCGGGCGAGATGTTGAGCGTCGCGAACGCGGACATGCGTGGTGGCAGGCCCTGCGGCAACGGCTGGCCGGCGCCCTCGAAGCGGTCCAGGTAAGCCTGGATGCGGCGCGCGCGGTAGTCGTGGCCAGCGGCGATGCTGCGCCAGAGGATGGCCTGCGGGTCGGCCGGGTCGGCGCCGGCCTCCCAGCGCAGCAGCCAGTCGCGGCGCCAGGCCTGGTACTTCTCGAACACCGACGCCAGTTCACCGGCCAACGCCCACGGCTTCAATGCATCGCTACCGGCAAGATAGGACTGCAGCGCGCGCATCGGTGGCTGCGCCAGCAACGCCGGGTCGCGCAGTGCCTGGTACACCTTCCAGTGCAGGCCGGCCGCGTCCAGGTCGTCGCGTTCGCCGGGCACATTGGCGTTGAGTGCACGGGCAACGAACTCGCCCGGGGTCAGGAACTCAAGATTGGCGGCCACGCCATATTCGGCAGCGAGTGTTGCTTGCAGCCAACGCCGCATCGCCACCTGCGGAATCAGCACCACCTCCGGCGCCAGCAGCGGCTGACCCGCAACCGGCGCACGCACGTTGCGCGCCAGCAGCGCGGCCAGCACGTCCAGGGAGTTGGAATGGTAGAGGCGGAAATCGCTGCCCGGGTCACTCATCATGCACAGTGTGCAGCACGGCAGGCAGTATTCAATGGCCGGCCCATCGCCGGTACGGATTGTTCCGGGCTGCCGGCCGATTATCCCGGCCTGGCAGGGATCTTGCCGTGCCACAATACTGGACCGTCCAGTCTGCTTATGTTCAGCCGACGGGCCCGATCCTTCGATGTCTAAAAAACGTTAATGGTGCCCATGTCGGCTTCCACCTCCAGTCTGGTGCAGTTATCCAACGTCCGCATCGACCGGAGCGGGCGCACGATCCTGCGCGACGTGTCGCTGCAGGTGCCCAAGGGCAGCATCACGGCCGTGCTGGGTCCGTCCGGCAGCGGCAAGTCGACCCTGCTGGCGGCACTGACCGGCGAACTGCGCCCGGTGGCTGGCGAGGTCACCCTGTTCGGCAAGCCGATTCCGCAGGACAGCGGCGCGCTGCTGGAAATGCGCAAGAGTGTGGGGGTACTGCTGCAGGGCAACGGCCTGCTGACCGACCTCACTGTGGCCGAAAACGTCGCGCTGCCGCTGCGCACGCATACCGGCCTGCCGACCGCCGTGCTGCGCCGCCTTGTGGAAATGAAGCTGCATGCGGTGGGCCTCCTGGCCGCTGCCGATGCCTGGCCGCGCGAGCTGTCCGGTGGCATGGCGCGCCGCGTCGCGCTGGCCCGCGCGCTGGCGCTGGACCCGCCGCTGATGATCTACGACGAGCCACTGACCGGGCTGGACCCGATCGCCTCTGGCGTGATCATGAGCCTGATCCAGCGCCTCAACCACAGCCTGGGCCTGACCAGCATCATCGTCAGCCACCACGTGCACGATACCCTGCCGATCTGCGACCAGGTGATCGCCATCGCCAATGGCGGCATCGTGTTCCAGGGCACGCCCGAGGCGCTGCAGTCCAGCCAGGACCCGTTGCTGCGGCAGTTCCTGCACGGCCAGCCTGACGGCCCCATCCCGTTCGATGCCGCACCGCGCGCGAGGGTCGCCTGATGCCGTTCGTCCAAGCCACCCGCTCACTCGGCCGCGCCGGCCTGTTCTCGCTGACCGTGCTGCGTGGTTCGCTGCCGACCCGTGATTTCCTGGCCGAGCTGACCCGCGAGATCTACAAGATCGGCGCGCGCTCGCTGCCGATCATCGCCGTCGGTGGCGCCTTCGTCGGCCTGGTGCTGACGCTGCAGGGCTACCGCACGCTGACCACCTTCGGTGCGGCCGACGCGCTGTCGACCCTGCTCGGCCTGTCGCTGTACCGCGAACTGGCACCGGTGCTGACCGCGCTGCTGTTCATCGGCCGCGCCGGCAGCTCGATCGCCGCCGAACTGGGCCTGATGCGCGCCACCGACCAGATCAAGGCACTGGAGCTGATGGCGATCGACCCGGTGGCCAAGGCCGTGGCGCCGCGCTTCTGGGCGGCGGTGCTGACCGTGCCCCTGCTGACCGGCATCTTCTGTTCGCTGGCGATCAGTGCCAGCTACTTCGAAGCGGTACACGTGCTGGGCCTGGACAATGGCGTGTTCTGGTCGGCGCTGCGCAACAGCGTCGATTTCTGGGATGACTTCGGCGTGGCGATGCTGAAGTCGGCGATCTTCGGCGGCACCGCCGCGCTGGTCGCCGCCTACGTTGGTTTCCACGCCGAGCCGACCATCGAGGGCACCTCGGTGGCGACCACCCGTGCGGTGGTCAACGCCTCGCTGCTGGTACTGATGTTCAACTTCGTGCTGTCGGCAATGTTGTTCACCTAACCCCTCCACCGGCGGTGCGCAGGCGCGCTCGGCCACCACGACTCGATCAGGTAATCCACATGGCCATCCGCGGTCCCAGACTCGAATTCTCCGTCGGCGCCTTCCTGCTGCTGGCCCTGGCCTCGCTGATGGTGCTGGCCGTGGCCTCGACCAACCAGCGCTGGAGCTGGGGCAGCCAGGGCTACGAGCTGAAGGCGCGTTTCTCCCAGGTCGGCCAGCTGCGCAAGCAGGCGCCGGTGAAGATCGGCGGCGTCACCGTCGGCCAGGTCGCCTCGATCGACCTGGATCCGGTGAAGTTCGAATCCATCGTGACCCTGCGCATGGACAGCAAGGTCAAGGACCTGCCGGCGGACACCTCGGCCGGCATCTTCACCAGTGGTTTGCTCGGCGAGAGCTATATCGGTCTGCAGCCGGGCGGTGACCCGGACGTGCTCAAGGCCGGTGACGAGATCGTCTTCACCCAGCCGGCGGTGGACCTGATCCAGCTGGTCGGCAAGTACATGTTCAGTGGCGGCGCCGGTGGTGGCGCAGGCCAGAAGCCCAACGATGGCGCGCAGGCGCCTGCAACGGAACCGCAACCATGAAGATGAAACTGATCCCGGCCCTGCTCGCCTCGGCGCTGCTGGCGGCTACTCCATTCCTCGCCCAGGCCCAGGCCACCGCTCCCGCCCCCGCCGCTGCCGCGGCGCAGGGCCAGGCCGGCAAGGTGGTGATCGATGCCAGCACGCGCATCCTCACCACCCTGCAGCAGCGCCGCAGCGAGTTCAGCAGCAACCCGGCCAGCCTGCGCAGCTACATCGACAGCGAACTGAACCGCACCTTCGATCGCGACTATGCCGCGCGCCTGGTGCTGGGCCCGCACGCCCGCGGCGCCTCGGATGCCGACATCAAGCTGTTCGCCGATGCCATGGCCGACAGCCTGATGCAGCGCTACGGTTCGACCCTGCTCAACATCCAGGGCAAGCCGAGCTTCCGCCTGAAGGGTGAAAGCCCGCTGCCGGGCAACCGTGGCGTGCGCGTGAGCACCGAACTGGTGCGCGCCGGCAACGAACCGACCCCGGTCGAATACTGGATGCGCAACGTGAACGGTCAGTGGAAGATCTTCGACGTCAACATCGAAGGCATCTCCTACGTGCAGACCTTCCGCAACCAGTTCGATACCCCGCTGCGCCAGAAGGGCATCAAGCAGGTGGCCAGCGAGCTGCACAGCGGCAGCATGCAGGCCGGGCCCGCGGGCAATGGCAAGTAACGCACTTGCGCTGCTGGAAGGCGACACCCTGCGCCTGCGCGGGGTGCTTGACCGTGCCGCGGTGATCGCACTGTGGCCGCAGCTGCAGGCCCTGCCGGCCAAGCTGGCGCGGCTGGAGCTGGGTGAGGTCGAGCGCGTGGACAGCGCCGGCCTGGCGCTGCTGGCCGAGCTGGCGGCCCGTGCACGCAAGGCGGGCCATGCGCTGGCCATTTCCGGCGCGCCCGCCGGCTTCAACGAGCTGAGCGCAGCCTACCGGCTGTCGCCCAACCTGGATTTCAACGCTACTTCTGCTGCGAGCTGACATGAACGTCGTACGCACTTTCCCCCTGATCCTCCTGGCCACCGCCCTGACCGCCTGTGCCGGCAAGCCCGCGCGCAGCGATGCACCGGTCGCCAGCACCGTGGTTGCGCCCGGCCCTGCTGCTCCGGCCGCAACGGCCGATACCGGCGGGGTCGACGCTGCTCCGGTCGCCTCCGTGGCCAACTCTGCCGCGCCGACCGCTTCAGCGCCGACGGCTGCGCCGCAGGGCGCAGAGGCCAGGCCACCGAAGGCCGCAGCGTCCACCGCCGCCGCCGGCGACGATGATTTCGACGCCCTCTATGGTGGTACCGGCAACACCGGCAACGCGGCGGCCTACGATCCGTGGGAACCGTTCAACCGCAAGGTGCACACCTTCAACAATGCGGTCGACCGCGGCGTGGCGCGCCCGCTGGCCACCGCCTATACCCATGTGGTGCCGCGCTTCGCGCGCACCGGCGTCAGCAACTTCTTCAGCAACCTGCGTGCGCCGGTGACCATCACCAACCAGTTGCTGCAGGGCCGTGGTGCCGATGCGTGGGACAGCCTCGGCCGCTTCCTGATGAACAGCACGCTGGGCATCGGTGGCCTGTTCGATCCAGCCAGCAAGGCGATGGTGCCGCGTCGCAATGAAGACTTCGGCCAGACCCTGGGTGCCTGGGGCTGGCGTCGTTCGCGCTACGTGGAACTGCCGTTCTTCGGCCCGCGTACCGTACGCGACGTGTTCGGCCTGGCCGGTGACATCCCGTTGTCGCCGATCCGGCGCGTCGAGGAAGACAAGATCCGCATCGGCCTGCAGGGCCTGCAGCTGGTCGACACCCGCGCACAGCTGCTGGCGATCGACGATCTGCGCGACACCGCAGTGGACGAATACGCCCTGGTCCGTGATGCCTGGATGCAGCGCCGCAACTACCAGATCGAGAACGATCTGCGCAGCAAGCGCGACCGCGGCCATGACGATGCCAATTCGCCGATCCCCGTCGATGCGATGCCGATGCCGCAGTGGACCCACTGAGGCCGCGCGACGGTGCATGAAAAACCCCGCCTCGGCGGGGTTTTTCTTTTCCGGTGGGTGCCAACCCTGGTTGGCACGCCGTGCTCAGGCCGCCAGCGCGGCCTCGATGGCCTCGCGCAGGCGCGCGTCATCGGCGGCCACGTCCGGGGCAAAGCGTGCGACGACCTTGCCATCACGGCCGACCAGGAACTTCTCGAAGTTCCACAGCACCGCCGGTGCCGGATGGATCGGGATCTCCTTGCTGGCCAGGCGCTCACGCAGCGGGCCTTCGCCGATCGACTGCGGCTGCGCGGCGGTCAGCTGCTGGTACAGCGGGTGGGTGTCCTCGCCAGCCACGCTGATCTTGGAGAACATCGGGAAACTGACATCGTAGGTGAGCTGGCAGAACTGCTGGATCTCGGCCTCGCTGCCCGGCTCCTGGCCAAGGAAGTTGTTGGCGGGGAAGCCCAGCACTTCCAGGCCCTGCGCGTGCTTTTCCGCATACAGCGCCTGCAGGCCTTCGTACTGCGGGGTCAGGCCGCACTTGGAGGCGACGTTGACCAGCAGCAGCACCTTGCCCTGGTAGTCGGCAAGCGAGGACGGCTGGCCGTCGATGGTGGTGAGGGGAATGTCCTGGATCGGGGTGCTCACGCGGAGGCTCCGGCTACGGCGGGGAATGGCCCACCAGCATAGCGCCGCGCGCGCTGTTGTAGAGCCGAGCCCATGCTCGGCTGATGGTATGGCAGCCGAGCGTGGGCTCGGCTCTACAGGCAGGATTCAGTCCACGCAGATCGTGCCCTGCGCCTTGCCATCATCGATGCGCTGGCGGCACCCGAAGTTCTGGCGCACATCACGCTGGCAGGTACCGGTGGCGGCACTGCCGGCGGCCACCTCGGCTCCGGCCAGGCACTGGCCCGTGCAGTCGCTCTTGCGGCTGCAGGCCTTGCCGGCGTCCGCATAGGGAATCACGCACTGCTCGCGCTGCAGGCGGCCGAGCCGCTGCAGCGTGCCGCCAGCGGCTTGGCAGTCGACGTCACGTGCTTCGCGGTAGGCCTCGCTGGCTTCCGGCGCAGGAGCGGCCGTAGTCGTGTCGGCGACCGGGGGCGTGCTGCTGCACGCAGTCAGCAACGCAGCCAGGACAAGAACGGCACAGGAGCGCAAGCGCATGTCGATACCCGCCACGGACTCAGGGTGCCCAGCATAGCCAGGCGCAGGTGCACGGGACGTGTCAACCCGCATTGCCGTCCTCGTCGTCCTCCGGCGCGTCCAGCTGCTGCATCGGGTCCGGGGTCAGCTCCGGGGGCAGCGCGCGCTTGGCCTTGCTGCCCAGTTCGGCAAGCCGACGGGCGCGGCTGATGGCCGACTGCGGCGAATCGATCAGGCGATTGCGCGCATCGGCGTAGGCCTTGCCGGCATCGTCCAGCTTCTTGCCCATGGCGGTGAAGTCCTGCAGGAACCCGGTCAGGGCGTCCAGCACCAGACCGCCGGCCTCGCTGATCTTCAGCGCCTGCTTCTGCACCTTGTCGCGCGTCCACAGGCGCTCGGCCACGCGCAGCAGCGCCATCAGGGTGTTGGGCGAGGCGAACACCACGCGGTTGTCGAAGGCGAACGCCTGCAGGCTGCCATCGGCGCCCAGTGCGGCTGACAAGGCACCCTCGATGGGAACGAAGGCGATGGTGATGTCCAGCGTCTCGCTGCCCAACGCCTTCGGATAATTCTTCTCGCCCAGGTCCTTAACGTGCTGGCGCAGCGCAACCGCGTGCCTGCGCAACGCGTCTTCCGACTGCTCCGGGGTAGTGGCATTCATGGCTTCCTGCCAGGCGATCAGGTTCACCTTGCTGTCGATCACCACGCTGCGTTCGTCGGGGAACTGCACCACCACGTCCGGTCGCAGGCGCGCACCTTCGTCATCCACGGCATGCTTCTGACGCTGGTAGTGCACGCCCTCTTCCAGCCCCGATCCGCGCAGTACGTTGTCGAGCATCAGCTCGCCCCAGTCGCCGCGGACCTTGGCATTGCCCTTCAGCGCATTCGTCAGCGCCGATGCCTGCGCCGCCATGTCCTGGTTGAGCGTCTTCAGTTCGCCCACCGCACCCAGCAGGCTGGCGCGTTGCCGCGCTTCCTCGCCATACAGCGTATCGACGCGGGTGCGGAAATCGCCCAGCTTGTCGGCGAACGGCTTGAGCAGCCCCTCGATGTCCGCGCGTGACTGCACTGTCGCCTGCCGCACGTTCTTCTCGAACTGCTGTCCGCGTTCGTCGAACACCTTGCCCGCCAGTTCGGCGAAGGCGCCCGACAGCTTTTCCTTGGCGGTATCAAGATAGCTGCGCAGTTCGGCACTGGCCCGTTCGGAGTGCTGCAGATTGGCCACCGCGCGGGCATGTTCACCGTGCAACTGCTGATAGCGCTGCTGCGCCTGCTGCAGCTCGCTGCTGGTCTCCGCAACGGCAGCGCGCGCCTGCGCCAGGGCCGCTTCACGTTCGGCCAGCTGTGCTTCGCGACTGGCCGACAGCGCTGCTTCGCGCTCCACCCGGGCGGTCAGCGTAGTGACGGCCTGTGCGTGCTGCTGGCTGCGGCTCCGTTCGTTCTCCAGTTCAGCGCTCAGCGCATCGAGGCGGCCGCGCAGCTGGCCGGCATCGACCAGGGCGAGGCGATGCTGTTCGCGTTCGCTGTCCAGCAGCCGCTGCAGTTCGTCGGAGGGTGCACCGCCAGCACTGCGACGCCACAGCAGCACCAGCGCGACCAGGGTCGCCAGCAGCAGGACCACTGCCAGGATCATGAGGACTTCGATATTCATGCGATCAGTTTAGCCCCGCTGCGCTAGGCTGGGTCGGTCTGCCCCGGAAGCCCCCATGCTCGCTCTGTACGGAAAGCCCACCTCCATCAACGTGCGCAAGGTGCTGTGGCTGTGCGTCGGGCTCGACCTGCCACTTCACCACGAGCCAGCGCCGCCGGCGGACCTGCTGGCCACACTGAACCCGAACCGGCAGGTGCCGGTGCTGCGCGATGGCGACTTCGTGCTGTGGGAATCCAACAGCATCTGCCGCTACCTGGCCGTACGCGCTGGCCGTGATGACCTGCTGCCCCGCGCGGCACAGGATCGTGCGCGGGTCGAACAATGGATGGACTGGCAGGCCAGCGACCTCAACAGTGCCTGGCGGCACGTGTTCATGGCGCGCGTGCGCCAGCACCCGGACTACCCGGATGACGCCCGCGCCGCAGCCAGCCTGGCGCAGTGGAACCGGCTGATGGCTGTCCTTGATGCACAGCTGGCCACTACCGACGGCTACGTGGCGGGCAACACCTTCACTCTGGCCGACATCGTGCTCGGGCTGTCGACCCAACGCTGGCGCAGCACGCCCGGCAACAAGCCCGTGCTGCCACACCTCGCGGCGTGGTTCGAGCGCCTGCGACAGCAGCCGGGTTTCACCACCCACGTCGACAACGGCGTGGCCTGAGGCAGGGGTCGGATCCCTTTCCCGGGGCAAAGGGATCTGACCCCAAGGGTGCGGGAACGATCCGGCCTTACCAGCCTTCCAGCACGATCTTGCCCTTGGCGCGGTGGCTCTCCAGCAGCGCGTGGGCGCGCCGCAGGTTGGCCGCGTCGATGCGCCCGAAGTGCTCGCCCAGCGTGGTCTGCAGCACGCCCGTGTCGATCAGCTCGGCCACACGGTTCAGCAGGTCGTGCTGGCGCTGCATGTCGGCGGTGCGGTACAGCGGCCGGGTGAACATCGACTCCCAGTGCAGTGACAACGCCTTGCGCTTGAGCGCCATCACGTCCACTTGGCCAGGATCATCGATCAGCCCCAGCTGGCCCTGCGGCGCCAGCAGTTCCACGATCTGCGCGTAGTACTGGTCGGAGTGGGTCAGGCTGGCCACATGCTGCACTTCGCTGATGCCGAGCCGCGCCAGTCCCTCGGCCAGCGGCAGGCGGTGGTCGATCACGTGGTGCGCGCCCATTGCGTATGCCCAGTCCTGGGTATCCGGACGCGAGGCGGTGCCGATCACGGTCAGCCTGGTCAGCTTCCGCGCCAGCTGCACCAGGATCGAACCGACACCACCGGCAGCACCGATCACCAGCAGGGTCTGGCCCTCGCCACCACCCTCGGGGATGCGCAGGCGGTCGAACAGCAGCTCCCAGGCGGTGATTGCAGTCAATGGCAGCGCCGCGGCGGCGGCATCATCGAGGCTGGCCGGCTTGCGCCCGACGCTGCGCTCGTCCACCAGCTGGTACTCGGCATTGCTGCCCGGGCGGTCGATGACGCCGGCGTAGTAGACCGCGTCGCCGGGCTGGAACAGGGTCACCTCGCTGCCCACCGCGTCGACGATGCCGACCGCGTCCCAGCCCAGTACGCGCGGGCCATCGGTGGCCACGCCGCGGCGGACCTTGGTGTCGACCGGGTTCACCGCCACCGCGCGTACCGCCACGCGCAGGTCGCGGGGGCCGGGCTGCGGCAGCTCCAGTTCGATGTCGATCAGGGCCCGGGCATCATCGATCGGCAGGCCGGCGTGGGTATAGGCAATGGCGCGCATGGCAGCGGTCCAGTGGGGAAGGAGGCGACAGGTTGCGCCGCGCGCGCTCCCTCGGAAAGGCGCAGAATCGGGCAGCACTTTCACTCTGGCGATGAAGATGATCCGCATCGACGATCTGCAGCTGTTCGTCCGCACTGCCGCGCTGGGCAGCTTCTCGCAGGCCGCCCGCGAGGCCGACCTGCTGCCCGGGCAGGTCGCTGCGGCGGTGGCACGGCTGGAGCGCGAGCTGGACCTGCGCCTGTTCGTGCGCACGACCCGCAGCCTGCGCCTGACCGGCGAGGGCGCGCTCTACCTGCCGTATGCGCAGGAGGTGCTGGCCACCCTGCGCGAAGGCCAGGCCCGCGTGCAGGGCGAGGACACCGAGCTGCACGGCATCCTGCAGCTGTCGGCGCCGTCGGACTTCGGCCGCAACCTGCTGTTGCCCTGGCTGAGCGCGTTCCGCGCCGCGCACCCGCGGCTGCGCCTGCACCTGCGCCTGTCCGACGAGGTCGCCGACGTGTTCCGCGAACCGGTCGACGTGGCCATCCGCATCGGCCACTTCGATGACGCCAACTACGTAGCCCTGCCCCTGCTGGAAGGCAACCGGCGCGTGCTGGCCGCCTCGCCCGGCTACCTGCAGCGGCGTGGCCCGCCCACGCGCCTGGAGGATCTGCGCGAGCACGACTGCCTGGTCTATCAACTCAATGGCCGCGCCTACGATCGCTGGTCGTTCGAGGTGGACGGGCGCCGCAGCGTGGTTCCGGTACGCGGCCCGCTGGTCTGCGACGACGCCGACGTGGTGCGGCGCTGGGCCGTGGCCGGCGAAGGCATCACCTACAAGTCCTGGCTGGACCTGCGCGAGGATGTGCTGGCCGGGCGCCTGCAGGTGCTGCTGGACGGCGTTGGCAGCAGCATCCCGCTGCAGCTGGTGTGCCCGCATCGCAAGCAGTTCTCACCCGCCGTGCGGCAGCTGCACGCGCAGCTGCGCCAGCACCTGCAACCGCTGCTGTCCGGGATGCCGGTTGGCCCCACCGGCCCCCTGTCGCCCGCCGCAGCGCTGGCCGACAATGGCGGCCCCCAGTAACAGAAGAGCACCGCCATGCCGTGGATGGGCATCCAGGACCTGTGGACGTTTCTGGTCGCCGTGCTGGTGTTTCTCGCCCTGCCCGGTCCCGGTACCTTCACGCTGCTGACTGCCACCGGCCGTGGCGGCGTGCGCGGCGGCTACACCGCACTGGCCGGCCTGCTGGTCGGCGACCAGATCCTGATGTGGCTGGCGCTGGCCGGCGTGGCCGCACTGCTGAAGGCCAATCCTCTGGTATTCCACGCCGTGCAGTACCTCGGCGCGGCCTACCTGGTGTGGGTCGGCATCAGCCTGCTGCGCACGCCCAAGCACGAGGGCGGCGACGCCGGCCCGATCCGCATGCAACCCGGCCGCTACTTCCAGCAGGCGATCCTGGTCAGCCTGCTCAACCCGAAGGCGATCCTGTTCTACATGGCCTTCCTGCCGTTGTTCATCGATCCGAAGGCGCACCAGGGCATCGCCACCTTCGCCGCGCTGGCCGGCATCATCCTGGTGGTCAGTATCGCCTACTGCTCGATGCTGATCGGCGTGGGCAACCTGGCCCGCCGCCGGTTGATCCAGCACCCGCGGATCAGCGATGCGCTGCGTCGCGTGGCCGGCCTGTTCCTGGTGGGGTTCGGCATCCGCCTGGGGCTGAACGGATGAACGGGCGGCTGCCACTGCTCGGCATGACCCTGCTGCTGGCCGGTGCCGCCTCTGCCGGCACCGTGCAGGACCATCGCTGCCTGACGGGCGGTCGCAACGACAACATCCACCTGGAATGGCGCTGGCTGGAAGACGGCCGGGCCGACGTGCGTTACGCCGGCCAGCGCGAGCGCCTGCCCCTGCACCGGATCTCGATGGAGACCACGGTGCTGGCCGAAGATCGCCCGTACCAGTTCGACAGCGTGTGGGAAGAGCGCATCGACGGGCGCCTCAACGGCCGCTACCTGCTGAGCACGCAGGGCGCGCTGGTACTGGATCTGAGCTACGAACGCGCCCGTGATGGCCGTCGCACCACCTTCCACGATGACAGCCAGGCGTGGCAGGAGGATGGCTGCCACTGGCCGGGAGGCGTAGCGGCGCGCGTGGTCGATTGAAGCATGCCAACCAAGGTTGGCATCTACCGGTCGTGCATCTCCGCGCGCAGGTGGTCGATGAACACCCGCAGCTTGGGCGCCATCTGCTCACGCGCCGGGTAGTACAGGTGGAATCCGGGGAATGGCGGCTGCCAGTCCTGCAGCACGCTCTGCAGTCGCCCAGCGTTGATGTCGTCGGCCATCAACGAGGCGAAGCCCTGGGCCATGCCCAGACCCGCCAGCACGGCACCATGGGCGACGCCGGCATCGTTGAACACCAGCCGCCCGCTCACTTGCACGTCCAGGTCGTGGCCGTCGCGGCTGAACTCCCAGGGCATCAGCCGGCCGTTGGCCAGCCGGTGCACGATGCAGGCGTGGCCCTGCAGGTCATGCGGGGTCTGCGGCACGCCATGGCGTTCGAAATAGGCCGGCGTGGCCACCACCACCTGCCGCTCGGGTGGCCCGACCGGCACCGCGATCATGCCCTGTGCGAGTGATTCGCCGAGGCGGATGCCGGCATCGAAGCCCTCGGCCACCAAATCGGTCAGCGCGGGGTCGACGCACAGTTCCACCTGCACCTGCGGGTAACGCGCAAGGAATTCGGGCAGCCGCGGCAGCACCATGCGATCGGCGACGATGCGCGGCAGGGTCACGCGCAGCCGCCCGGCAGGCACCGAGCGCGCGCTGTCCAGTTCGGCAAATGCCTGGTCGATCTGGTCCAGGCCGCCGCGCACGCGCTGCAGGAAACGCGCGCCGTGCTCGGTCAGGTTGACCCGCCGCGTGGTCCGCTGCAGCAGCCGCACGCCCATCCGCGCTTCCAGCGCGCGCACGCTTTGCGACAGCGCCGAGGTCGACACACCCAGGGCATCGGCGGCGCGGGTAAAGCTGGCGTGCTCGGCCACGTGGACGAAAGCGACCACAGCAGTGAGCGGGACGGAGGCATCCATTGTGAAGGCAGCCTTCAAGGTAAGTCCGGTGACACGCAGTTTATCCACATGATGGCGTGGAGGATGCTGTGCCCCTCGCCACTGCCCATCCAGACGTGGCGCCTTCCCCAAGGAGATCCACATGAAGACCCGTACTCTCGGCCCCGCCGGCCCCACCGTGTCCGCCCTCGGCCTGGGGTGCATGGGCATGAGCGCGTATTACGGCGGCCGCGGCAGTGACGATGACGGCATTGCCGTCATCCGGCACGCGCTGGACCGTGGCGTGACCCTGCTCGACACCGCCGATGTGTATGGCCCGCACACCAACGAGGTGCTGGTCGGTCGCGCGATTGCCGGCCGCCGCAACCAGGTGTTCCTGGCCAGCAAGTTCGGCATCGGCCTGGACCCGGCTGACCCGAAGGCGCGGCAGATCAACGGCCACCCGGACTATGTGCAGGCCGCCTGCGAGGCCAGCCTGCGTCGCCTGGGCGTGGACCACATCGACCTGTACTACCAGCACCGCGTCGACCCGACCGTGCCGATCGAGGACACCGTGGGTGCCATGGCACGCCTGGTGGAACAGGGCAAGGTGCGCTGGCTGGGCCTGTCCGAGGCCTCGGCGGCCACCCTCCGCCGCGCCCATGCGGTGCACCCAATCACGGCGGTGCAGAGCGAGTACTCGCTGTGGTCGCGCGAGCCGGAGCAGAACGGAGTGCTGGCCACCACGGCGGAGCTGGGCATCGGCTTCGTGCCGTATTCGCCGCTGGGTCGTGGCTTCCTGACCGGCGCCATCCGCAGCCCGGACGACTTCGACGCCGACGATTACCGGCGCACCTCGCCCCGCTTCGAAGGCGAAAACTTCCAGCGCAACCTGGCATTGGTGGACACCGTGCAGGCGCTGGCCGCCGAGCGCGGCATCGCTGCCTCGCAGCTGGCGCTGGCCTGGGTGCTGTCGCGCGGCGGGCATATCGTGCCGATCCCGGGCACGACGCGGCGGGCACGGCTGGACGAGAACCTCGCTGCACTGCAGGTGGAACTGGATGCGGCCACGCTGGACGCATTGGATGCGGCCTTCCCGCTGCATGCCGCGGCCGGCGAACGCTATTCGGTCAGCGGCATGGCCAACATCGAGTCCTAGCGGGGGCCGGGACGAACGTACACCGGTGGCTGCCGCCGGATTATGCCGATTCCGGCAGCCTGGCCGGGGCGCAGCGCGTGCCCCGCCATGCATGACCCCCGTCAGTGGTAATGCTGCGCTGCGTTCGGTCACACTCGGGAACTTGTCGTTCTTAGTCACCCCTTCCGAGGCCTGCATGTCCCTGTTCCGGCGCAAGTCCCTAGATTCCGTCACCGTCCACGAAGCCGGCAGGCGCCTGATCCCGACGCTCAGCTGGCCGCACCTGATCGCACTGGGCATCGGTGCCATCGTCGGCACCGGCATCTACACGCTGATCGGCGTCGGTGCCAATCTGGCCGGCCCGGCCGTGCTGATCTCCTTCGCCATCGCCGGTGCGGTCTGCGCCTGTGCGGCGCTGTCCTATGCCGAGCTGTCGACGATGATGCCGACCGCCGGCAGCGCCTACACCTACAGCTACAGTGCGCTGGGCGAGGTGTTCGCCTGGGTGGTGGGCTGGAGCCTGATCCTGGAGTACTCGCTGGTGGTGAGTACGGTGGCGGTGGGCTGGTCCGGCTACTTCGTCGGCTTCCTCGAATGGGTCCACACCCAGTTCGGCTGGAACGTGCACCTGCCGGCCTGGCTGGCAGCCGGCCCGCACGTGGAAGGCGGCATGATCAACCTGCCGGCGATCATCATCACCTGGCTGGTGGCCGGCATGCTGATGGCCGGGACCAAGGAAAGCGCCACGCTCAATGCCATCCTGGTGGTGTTCAAGCTGATCGCGCTGGCGATCTTCGTGGCCGTGGCCCTGCCTGCGTTCGACAGCGCCAACCTGCAGCCGTTCATGCCGTATGGCTTTGCCAAGTCGATGGGCCCCGATGGCGTCGAGCACGGCGTGATGGCGGCAGCGGCGATCATCTTCTTCGCCTTCTACGGCTTCGATGCGATCTCCACTGCTGCGGAGGAGACCAAGAACCCGGGCCGTGACCTGTCGATCGGCATCATCGGTTCGATGATCGGCTGCACCATTGTCTACGTGCTGGTGGCGCTGGCCGCAGTGGGTGCGATGAGCTACGCCGTGTTCGGGCACAGCGCCGAGCCGCTGGCGCTGATCATGCGCCAGCTGGGCCATCCGACAGCGGCGATGGTGATCGGCGTGATTGCGATCATCGCGCTGCCGACCGTGCTGCTGGCCTTCCTGTACGGCCAGAGCCGCATCTTCTTCGTGATGAGCCGCGACGGCCTGCTGCCGCGTGGCCTGTCCAAGGTCAACGCGCGTACCGGCACGCCGGTGGCGACCACGCTGTTCACTGCGGTGGTGGTGTCGGCGCTGGCCGGCGTGGCCCGCCTGGACGAGATCGCCGCGCTGGCCAATGCCGGTACCCTGGCCGCGTTCACTGCAGTGGGCGTCTGCCTGGTGGTGCTGCGCCTGCGCGAACCGAACCGCGAGCGCAGCTTCCGTACGCCGGCTGCTTTCGTGGTCGGCCCGCTGGCCGCGCTGGGCTGCATCTACCTGTTCCTCAGCCTGCCGCACAGCACCCAGCTGTACTTCCTGCTGTGGAACGTGGCCGGCCTGGTGCTGTACTTCCTGTACAGCCGCCGCCACGCACTGATCGCGAAATAACCGGCTCGCCGGTGGTGCCGGCCGCTGGCCGGCAACTCGTATCCTGTTGTGCCGGCCAGCGGCCGGCACCACCGCAGGGCGGTCAACCGCCCTGCTTTGCGGCGTAATCCTGCGCCTGGCGCATCACTCGCAGCAGGTTGCCGCCCCAGATGCCGGCAATCTGCTGCTCGGTATAGCCCTTGCGCAGCAGCCAGGCGGTGATCTTCGGCAGCTGGCTGACATCGGGCAGGTCACTCAGGCCGCCGCCGCCATCCCAGTCCAGGCCGATACCCACGTGCTCGGGGCCGACCACCTTGAGGATGTGCTCGAAGTGGGCGAAGAAGTCGTCCAGGCTGGCATGCCGCACGGGGTGTTCATGGTCCAGTGCCTGTTCGGCTTTCAGCAGGGCCACGCCCTGCTCGATGCCCATGCCTTCCCAGCCGCCCAGCTGCCTGCTCAGCGCTTCTTCGGCCTGCTTGCGCTCGGGTGTCTTCGCCGTGTCGATCAGGTAGCCGCCATAGGCGTTCACCTGGATCACGCCGCCGGCCTTGGCCAGCTTGCGCAGCCGCGCGTCATCAAGATTGCGCGGGTGGTCGTACACCGCCTTGGCCGAGCTGTGCGACAGCACGAAGGGCACCGGCATCATCGCCAGCAGGTCGTCGAACACCGCGTCCGAGGCATGCGACTGGTCGATCACGATGCCCAGCTTCACTGCCTGCCGCACCAGCTCCTTGCCGGCCGGGCTCAGGCCCTTCCACTCCGCGCCCTTGGGGTCGGTGGCCGAATCGGCGAACTCGTTGTTGGCGAAGTGCACGGTGCTGAGCAGGCGCAGGCCGGCGCGATGGTAGAACGAGAGCAGGCTCGGGTCTTCCACCAGCGGGCTGGCGTTTTCCATGCTGATGTAGACCACGCGCTTGCCGGCGGCCTTGATCCGCGCAGCATCATCGGCGGTCAGTGCCAGCGCGAAGCGCGCGGGATTGGCCGCCAGCATCTCGCGGATTTCCAGCAGTCGCTGCAGGCCGTGGTCACGCTCGACCAGGTGGGCCGCTGCGCTGCGATCGCCCTGGTCGGTGTAGATCGCCCAGAAACCACCATCGAGCGCACCTTCGACCATGCGCGGGTAGTCCACCTGCGAAAGCGCGTTGCGGTCGTGGCGCTGCTCGATGTCGAAGCCGGTCCGGCCGAAATTTGCCGGCGTATCCAGGTGGCTGTCGAGCGTGACCAGGCGCTGCTGCAGCGCCTTGGCACGGGCCAGTTCCTCGGCGCTGAACTCGATGGCGTGAGCCGAAAGCGGCGCGCACAGCGCCACGGCGAGCACGACGGACAGGTGGCGCAACGATGGCATGGGCTCTCACCGGCATTGGGAAGAGCCCGACCATAGCGCCGCACCCGGCCTTTTTGTAGAGCCGAGCCCATGCTCGGCTGCCAGACAGATCAGCCGAGCGTGGGCTCGGCTCTACAGAGATCGGCAGTGACGCGGTCAGTCCACCACGCGGCAGAACACGGCCTTCAGGTAACGCGATTCCTGCACGTGGGCCATGAACGGGTGGTCCGGACCGGCGCCGGCCACCTTCAGGATCTGGATCGTGCGGCCGGAGAAATACGCCGCGCGGCGCAGCATGTCGAGGAACTGGTCCTCGGCCACCAGGCCGGTGCAGGAGAACGTGGCGAACAGGCCGCCCGGCTTGACCACGCCCAGCGCCAGCTTGTTCATGTCCAGGTACTTCTTCAGCGCAGTGATGACCTGGTCGCGGTCGCGGGTCATCTTCGCCGGGTCCAGGATCACCACGTCGTACTGCTCGCCACGATTGGCCGCATCACGCAGCCACGGGAAGATGTCGGACTGGACGAACTTCGGGCGCACGTTGTTCAGGCGCGAATTGCCCTTGGCGATCTGGATGACGTCTTCATCGATGTCGATGCCGACCACTTCCGAGGCGCCTCGCGCCGCCGCGTACACCGCAAAACCGCCGGTGTTGCAGCACAGGTCCAGCACGCGCTTGCCTTCCACCTGCTGGCTCAGCCACTCGCGGTTCTCGCGCTGGTCGGCGAAGAAGCCGGTCTTGTGCGCACCGGCCGGGTCGGCGCGGAACTTGATGCCGTACTCGGTGATCACCGACGCTTCGGTGGTGGTATTGCCGTGGAAATCGAAGCTTTCCTGTTTCTGCACGTGCTCATCGGCGAAGCTGTGGAAGCGGCAACCCGGGAACTGCTCGCGCAGGGCGTCGTAGATCCACTCGCGGTGGCGGAACATGCCGGCGGCGAAGAATTCGACCACCACCAGGTCGCCGTAGCGATCCACCACCAGGCCGGACAGGCCGTCGCCTTCGCTGTGCACCACGCGCCAGGCGTCGGAGACCGCGTCGAGCTTGAGCACCTCACGGCGCAGCGACACCGCCTGGGCGATCTTGCGCGAGAACCAGCCGGCATCCACCGGCACGTTCTGGTCGGTCTCAAGGATGCGCACGGCAATACGCGAATGCCCGTTGTAGAACCCGCGGCCAACGAACTCGCCATCAATGCCGACCACGTCGACGATGGAACCGGGCTTGGGCCGGACGGTCGGCTTCTCGACCAGTTTCTGGAAGATCCACGGGTGGCTGGAGCGCCACGCATTCTTGAGGCGGACAATCGGAAGGGGGGTATTCATCCACCCATTGTAAACCGGGCGCCGGGGTCAGATCCCCGCAGGGGCTCTGACCCTCGCCGGCGTACCAACCAAGGTTGGCACCCACCAGGCCGGAACGGGCTCGGGAATGGGGTCAGAGCCCCTACGGGGATCCGACCCCTCGTCCCCCATTTGACGTCGGCCCAGCCAGACGGCAGAATCGGCGCCAGAAGGGGAGTAGCTCCCAGACGTTGTCGCCGTCATTTCGAGCCCGCAGGCTCCGGTGCAACGGCAGTTCCAGCCGACTGGAACTGCGAGCGAGACCTTCGCCGTACTGGCGAAGCTCTGTCCCTGGATCCCCCTCCCGATCCTCCGTTGCAGATCCTCGCCGTCCGGCCTGGCATTCATCTTTCCAACGGACATTCCCAATGCAGACGATCGGTAACGTGTGGTTGTGGGGCGGCTTCGCAGCGGTGGTGGTCATCGCCCTGCTGGTCGACCTCGTGTTGATGCGCCATGGTGGACCGCACAAGGTCACCTTCAAGGAAGCCCTGTGGTGGTCGATCGGCTGGGTCGCGCTGGCCCTGCTGTTCAACGCCGGCCTCTGGTACTACCTGAATGAGACCGCCGGCCAGGTGGTGGCCAACAAGGTCGGCCTCGAATTCCTGACCGGCTACCTGGTCGAGAAGGCGCTGGCGGTCGACAACATCTTTGTGTTCCTGATGATCATGAGCTACTTCGCAGTACCGGAGGAGCAGCGCCAGAAGGTGCTGATCATCGGCATCCTGGGTGCGATCGTGCTGCGTACGATCATGATCTTCGCCGGCAGCGTGCTGATCAGCCAGTTCCATTGGCTGCTCTACGTGTTCGGTGCCTTCCTGCTGTTCACCGGCTGGAAGATGTGGTTCGCCGCCGGCCAGGAACCGGATCTGGAAACCAACCCCGCCCTGCGCTGGATGCGCAAGCACCTGCGCCTGCTGCCGGACTACGCCGGCAATGCGCTGAGCGTGACGCGCGATGGCGTGCGCTGGTTCACCCCGCTGTTCGCGGTGCTGATCCTGATCGCGGTCACCGACGTGATCTTCGCCGTGGACAGCATCCCGGCGATCTTCGCGATCACCACCGACCCGTTCATCGTGCTCACCTCCAACGTGTTCGCGGTGCTGGGCCTGCGTGCGATGTTCTTCCTGCTGGCCGGCATGGCCGACCGCTTCCACCTGCTGCCGTACGGCCTGGCGCTGGTGTTGGCCTTCATCGGCATCAAGATGATGATCATCGACCTGTTCAAGATCCCGACCCCGGTGTCGCTGGGCGTGGTCGCGGTGATCATCGCCGCCACAGTGGTGCTGAGCCTGAAGTACCCGCCGAAGGAAGGCTCGGGCCACGCCTGAGCCTGAGCGGTGGGAAGACGCGGCCGGCGGGATTGTCCCGCCGGCCGCACCCACTCTCCCGCAACAGTGGCCTTGGTTTCGCGCCAGCCACCGCCATTGCTGAGGTATGGACAACAACACGCCCCTGCCCGCCGGCGACGTGCCGCCCCCCCGCAATGACCGCTCGCGCATCCTGCGGGCGTTCAATGTCAGCCTGGCGGCCGTGCTGGTGCTGGTGGCCGTGTTCGCCCTGCAGGGCACGTTCGACTGGCGACCGTGGGCGGTTGCGCCGCTGGAAGCCAAGGGCCTGCTCGGCCTGATCGGCGGCCCGATGCTGCATGCCTCGGTCGAGCACATCGCCGCCAACAGCATCGCCATCCTGATCCTCGGCACCCTGGCCGGCAGTGTGTATCCCAAAGCCACCGTGCGCGCCCTGCCCCTGCTGTGGCTGGGTTCGGGCCTCGGCGCGTGGATGCTGGGCAATCCGGGCAGCGTGCACCTGGGTGCCAGTGGCGTGACCCATGGCCTGATGTTCCTGCTGGCCAGCCTGGGCCTGCTGCGCCGTGATCGTGCAGCGATCGCCACCGGCCTGATCGGCATGCTGTTCTACGGCGGCATGCTGATGACCGTATTGCCGCACGCCGATGGCGTGTCCTGGCAGTCGCACATGGGCGGCGCCTTCGCCGGCATCATCGCCGCGCTGCTGTTCCGCAACGCCGACCCCCTGCCGCCGCGCCAGCGCTACAGCTGGGAAGACGAAGAAGACGAGGCCGAGCCGCTGGCCGACGACGAGCTGGAGCCACCGTCACCGCAGCGCGTGCCGGTGCTGTGGCAGCCGCGCGAGGGCCAGGACTACGTGGTGATCCCGTTCCGCCGGCCGGACGAGCCGCGCAGTTGAGGGGACGGTCGTGCCGGCCGCTGGCCGGCAACCTCATGAACCGGTAGTGGCCGACCTTGGTCGGCGCGGTTGTTGCGTGCCAACCAAGGTTGGCACCTACCAGAGCACACCGGCCCCCGGGTAGCGCCGGGCCATGCCCGGCGCGTTGATCGCTCAGTTCCCCGCTGTGCCCATCCCATCCACCGCCTGCCGGCCCAGCGCCGGATCATCGGTGAAGAAGGCATCGATGCCGGTCGCCAGGTAGGCGCGCATCTCGGCGATCGAGCCTTCGACGTTGCGCGCGTTGTCGGCGCCCTTGCGCAGGTTGCTGGGCTGGAAATGGTTCTCCGGGCGGAAGGTGTACGGAATCACCATCAGGCCGGCCGCGTGCGCATCTCGTACCAGCGAGGTCGGCGTGCCCAGCGCGCCCTTGGCATCCAGCGGAATGATCGAACGCAGCTCGGGGCCGATGCCATCGGCGTAGCCGGCGATGTCCTTCAGCCCGGCCGGGGTCATCATCTGTGCGTAGGTCAGCGTGCCGCCGGCCTTGGCGATGTCGGCCGGCTGGGTATCGCCCTTCCACAGCAGCTGCAGCAGGCGGATGTTGCTGCCCCGGCCGATCTTGCCATGCAGGTAGCGCAGGTTGGCGGTCTCGAACGACTGGATCGTGACCGGGCCGACATTGGTGTACGCGTTGCCACGCAGCGCGGCCAGCAGCTTGTCTTCCATCGGCAGGCCGATGGACTGGAAATAGGTCGGGTGCTTGATCTCCGGCACGAGGCCGATGCCACGGTTGGCGCGCCCGGCCTGCTGCACCAGGAAGGCCAGGATCTCGTCCAGGCTGGCGATGCGGAACTGGCCGTCGTAGGCGGTACTGCGCAGTTCCGGCAGGCGCTCACGGGCGTACAGGGTCTTCAGCTCGGCCAGGGTGAAGTCCTCGGTGAACCAGCCCTCGACCTGCTGCCCATCGATCACCTTGCGGGTGCGGCGGCTGGCGAACTCCGGATGCGAGGCGACGTCGGTGGTGCCGCCGATCTCGTTCTCGTGGCGGGCCACCATCACCCCGTCCCGGGTCATCACCAGGTCCGGTTCGATGTAGTCGGCGCCATCGGCGATGGCCTGCGCATACGAGGCCAGGGTGTGCTCGGGCAGCAGTGCGCTTGCCCCGCGATGGCCGTAGACCGACACCTTGGGCACGGCCGGGGTGGAGGATTCAGCACTCATGGCCACCGATGGTGCCACGGCCAGCGACAACAGCAACGCACAACCCCACGACTTCACTGCGACTTCCCCAAGCGGTATGTGATGGGCGTCAGTATGCGGCGGCAATGTGACAGGTGGGGGAAGCCAGTCCCTGTAGAGCCGAGCCCGTGCTCGGCTGACGGGTAGAACAGCCGAGCATGGGCTCGGCTCTACAGTTACTTGCCGATGCAGAAACTGGAGAAGATCCTCCCCAGCAGATCATCGGCACTCATCTGCCCGGTGATCTCACCCAGCGCATCGTGGGCCAGCCGCAGTTCTTCGGCGGCCAGCTCCAGGTGCTCGTGCGCCAGCTCGCCATCGGCGCGCTGCGCATGTTCCTGCGCGCGTTCAATCGCATCCACGTGGCGCGTGCGCGCGGAGAACTCGCCGTCCACCTGCTCACCGGCACCGGCCGAAGCAATCGAACGCAGGCGCGCATGCAGATCGTCGAGCCCGGCGCCGGTGGCGGCCGAAACGAACACCCGATCCGGATCATCCAGCGACGGCAGCGCCGCCAGCAGATCCGACTTGTTGTGGATGTAGAGCTTGTGCGGTACCGCCGCCACGGCCTCGCCCAGCGCCGCTTCACCGGCCGCCGGATCGCGCGCATCCAGCACGATCAGCGCCAGGTCGGTGCGCTCGATTTCCACGTGGGCGCGGCGCATGCCTTCGCGTTCGATGGCGTCGCCGCCGTCGCGCAGGCCGGCGGTGTCGACCAGGGTCAGCTCCAGCCCGTCCAGGCGGATGGTTTCGCG
This sequence comes from Stenotrophomonas sp. YJH_SMC_110, assembly GCF_059369255.1. NCBI lineage: Bacteria > Pseudomonadati > Pseudomonadota > Gammaproteobacteria > Lysobacterales > Lysobacteraceae > Stenotrophomonas > Stenotrophomonas sp. YJH_SMC_110. The sequence goes on from NZ_JCAFSM010000009.1 coordinate 53,663, forward strand.
CAGGGTGTCGCGGGTGGTGCCGGCGATGTCGGTGACGATGGCGCGTTCGCTGCCGGCCAGCGCGTTGAGCAGTGAACTCTTGCCCGCATTCGGCGGACCGATCAGCACCGCGTGCAGGCCATCGCGCAGGCGACGGCCGCGTTCGGCATCGCGGCGCAGAATGGCCAGATCGCTGCGCGCCTGTTCCAGCCCACGCCGCACCTGCGCGCCGCCGAGGGTATCCAGCGGTTCGTCGGCGAAGTCGATGGCCGCTTCCACGTGGATGCGCAGCATCACCAGCTGCTCGACCACCGCATCGATGCGGCGCGAGAACACGCCATCCAGTGAACGACGCGCCGCGCGTGCGGCACGGTTGTCGCCCGCGGCGATCAGGTCGGCGATGGCCTCGGCCTGGGCCAGGTCCAGCTTGCCGTTGAGGAACGCCCGTTCGCTGAACTCACCCGGCCGCGCCTGGCGCGCACCGAGCGCGATGCAGCGCGCGACCAGCTGCTGCAGCAGCACCGGGCTGCCATGGCCCTGCAGTTCCACCACCTCTTCGCCGGTGAAACTGTTCGGTGCCGGGAACCACAGCACGATGCCATCGTCGATGACCTCGCCGTCGGCATCACGCAGGCGCGCGTAGTGCGCGTGGCGCGGGCGCAGTGCAGGCGCCCCCAGCGCATTGGCAATCGCCGCAGCGCGCGGACCGGACAGGCGCAACAGGCCGACACCGCCGGCGCCGGGGGCGCTGGCGATGGCCACGATGGTGTCGGTGCGGATCGCGTCGTTCATGGCTCAGAGCTTCTCCAGCTGCGCGCGCGCCTGGGCCGCGCCGCTGCCCTGCGGCTGCAGCGCCAGGTAGGTGGTGTAGGCCTGCTTCGCCTTGGCCTTGTCGCCGGCGTTGAAGTAGGCATCGCCCAGGTTCAGATGGGCCACCGCGCGCGACGGGTCGATCTTCAGCGTGTTCTCCAGCCAGCGCGCGGCTTCCGCATAGCGCTGCTGGCGGTAGTAGACGAAGCCGAGGTTGTTGGCGGCCTGGGCGAAATCAGGACGCAGCTTCAGCGCTTCGGCGAACTGCGCGGCTGCCTCGTCGTACTGCTTCTCGCGGTACAGCTGCAGGCCGCGGTCGTTGGCCTGCTGCGCGCGCTGGCGGTCTGACGCCGGGCCAGCGGTGGGCACCACCAGCTTGGCCTTGCCACCCTGCAGGTCGGCCACCGTCACCGGCGCCTGGCTGCCCTTGGCCTCGCTGGCCGCATCCACCTTGTTGTTCAGCGCGATCGCATCGGCGGTCAGCTGGCGCGTATCGGCGTTGAGGAATTCCTGGCTGTCCGGCACCTGGAACACGAACTCGCCGCCCTGCGAACCGGGCAGGCTGCCGAAGGCCGGGGTCTGGTGCGAGACCGCCGATACGGCCGGCGCCACGTAGGCGGCCAGCTCGGTACCGGTGATCAGGCCGTCGCCGTTGAGGTCGCCCTTGCCGGCCAGCGCCTGCAACAGCACCCAGGTGAACACCGAATGGCCGTTGGGGCCAGCATCGGCCACCTGCTGGTCGGCACCACCGGCGGTCAGCATCTGCCGCGCGCTGCGACGCGCGTTCTCGCGCAGGAACGACGACGACGACGGGCCACCGCGGGTCAGGCCCAGGCCGCTGTAGCAGGCATCCATCACGAACATCACATGCTTGGCCTGCATGCTCTCGGCAATGTTCTGGATGTCGGTCATCGCGATGGCGTCGGTGGCGAATTCCTTCGGGTCCGAATCGACCGGAATGATGTAGCCCAGGTCGCGCCCGGAAGCGAGCTGGCGGGTCGCGCCATGGCCGGCGAAGAACACGAACACGCGGTCGTTCTTGCCGGTGCGGTCATCTGCCAGGCGATCGTGGAAGGCCGCGAGGATGTTGTTGCGGGTCGCCTGCTCGTTCTTCAGCACGATCACCTGCGAGGACGGGAAGCCGAACTGCCCGGTCAGGGTATCGGCCACCGCCTGCGCGTCGTGGCTGGCGTACTCCAGCTTCGGCCACTTGGCATAGTTGTCGATGCCGACCACGATCGCCCAGGACTTCTCGTAGCCGGTGGTGACCGTGGCGGCACCGGCTTCACCCTTGCGCGCACGGGCGACAGTGAAGTCACGGCCGTTCCAGCCGGCGAACTGGTAACCATCGGCGATCAGCCGGTCGAGGATCTGCGGCAGCGCCTTCACCGCACGATCGTGGATGTCGTGGAACAGGATGATGCCGCGCTGTTCCTTGTTCACCTGGTCTAGCACGCGCTGCACGATCGATTCCGGTACCGGGTCGGCCCAGTCCATCGAGTCGATGTTCCACATGATCGACTTCAGCCCGGCCTCGTTGAGCAGCTGCAGGCCTTCGGCATTGCGCGCGCCATACGGGAAACGGAACAGCGGCGCGCGCTTGCTGTCGACATCCTTCAGCAGCGTGTCGGTGTCGAGCACCTGCTGGCGCAGCGCGTCACCGGTGGTGCGCGACAGCTGGGCGTGGGTCAGGCTGTGGTTGCCGACCGCATAGCCCTCTTCGATCAGGTTGCGGCTGATCTTCGCCATCGGGCCGAGGCTGACCTTGCCATCGGCCTCGACCTTGCCAAGGTTGCGGCCCACTTCAAAGAACACACCCGGCACGTCGTAGCGCTTGAGGATGGCCACCACTTCATCGGTATAGGCCTTGTGCGGGCCATCGTCGAAGGTCAGCACCACGGTCTTGGCCGGCAGGTCGCGGCCGAAGATCTCGCGGTCGCTGTCCTTCATCGACATCGGGTAGGGCTCGATCACGCCGTAGTCGCGCAGGATCGCTTCGCGGCTGTAGTCCTTGTGCAGGTGGGCGATGTAGTCGTCCCACTTCTCACGCTTCAGCTCGATGGCACGGGGGCGCTCGAAGCGGCTGAAGATGCGGGTCAGTTCCTGGTTGTAGTTTCGCTCGATCTCGTCGAGTGCCTCCAGGTCCTCGCCGATGCGCTGGTGCAGCTTGACCGCCGGCAGCGACGAATCAGTGCCGACCCGCTCATGCAGATCACGCAGCACTTCGCGGAAGGCCAGGCGGTCGGCGTCGAACAGTTCCGGCGCCGACTCGATGTAGTCCAGCACGGTGCCGAGGGTGGCGAAGCGCTGCGGGCTGGAGCCGCGCAGCAGGGTGTCGAACTGCGCGGCGATCGCCGTGCGCTGTTCCAGGCCATCGTGGAACAGCTGCTGGCCCACACGCGTGGAGGTGCCGCGGTCGGCGGCCGATTGCTGTTCCTCGTCTGCCAGCAGCACGATGATCCGGCGGTAGCCGTCGAGCTGCTTCTGCAGCGCCGCCAGCAACGGCGCGGCGGCCGGATCGGCGGCGGCCGCGGCCTGCGCGCTTGGCTGGGTGACGGTGGTCGCCGGCGCCTTCGCGTCCTTGTCGCCGCAGCCGGCAACAACCAGGGTCAACAACAGCGAGGGCAGGAACAGGCGGAACGACGACGCACGCGGCATGGCGGACTCGAAGGTGGGAGGAACGGTGTGCCGGCGATTCTACCGCCGCATGCGAAAAGCCCGCCTTGCGGCGGGCTTTTGCTGGGGTCAGCCGGCCAGCGGCCGGCTCTACCGATTACTTCTTCTTGACCGGGGCCGGAGCGGTGGTGGCCGCAACCGGCTCGCCGCCATGGCGCTTGGTCATCCACCACTGCTGCAGCAGGCCCAGGCCACCGTTGACCACCCAGTACAGGACCAGGCCGGACGGCATGAAGGCCATCATGACGCCGAACACCAGCGGCATGAACTGCATCATCTTCTGCTGCATCGGGTCCATGCCCGGTGCCGGGGTCAGCTTCTGGGTGAACCACATCACTGCCACGTTGATGACCGGCAGGATGAAGTACGGGTCGCGTGCGGTCAGGTCCTGGATCCAGCCGAACCAGGGCGCCTGGCGCAGTTCGACCGATTCCACCAGCACCCAGTACAGGGCGAAGAAGATCGGCATCTGGATGAGGATCGGCAGGCAGCCGCCCATCGGATTGATCTTTTCCTTCTTGTACAGCTCCATCATCGCGGTCTGGAACTTCTGGCGGTCATCGCCATAGCGTTCCTTCAGCTGCGCGATGCGCGGCTGGAAGCGGCGCATCTTGGCACCGCTCTTGTACTGGGTCGCCGACAGCGGGTACAGCACCAGCTTCAGCAGCACCACCAGGCCGACGATCGCCCAGCCCCAGTTGCCGACCAGCTTGTGCACCTGGTTCAGCACCCAGAACAGGCCCTGGCCGATCACCGCCATCATCGAGAAGCGGCTGTAGTCGACCACGCGGTCCAGGCCCGGCACGTCTTCCTTGGCGATCAGGTTGACCAGCTTCGGGCCGACCCACAGGCGGGCCTCGGTGCTGGTGGACTGGCCCGGGGCCACGGTGAAGGCCGGGCCACGCGCTTCAATCAGGTCACGACCGGCCACCTGCGACAGCACGTAGTGCGCGGTCTGGTCCTTCTGCGGGATCCAGGCGGTGAAGAAGTGATGCTGCAGCATCGCCAGCCAGCCGCCGGTGATGTTCTGGTTCAGTGCGCCGTCGTCCAGGTAATCCTTGAACGCACGACGCTGGTACTTCTTGTCGTTGTCGTACCAGGTGGCGCCGTTGAAGCTGAACGAATCCGGGTTGGTCATGCTCCGCGACAGGATGGTCGGGGTGCGGTCCAGGGTGCGGTAGACGTAGCCGTTCCACGGTGCGGCGCCGGCATTGCTGACTTCGTCCTTGAAGCGCACGGCGTACTCGTTGCGCGAGACGGTCAGGGTGCGCTTGATGGTCACGCCGTTGTCGGCGGTCCACACGAACGGGATCTGCAGTTCGTTCTGGCCCTTGGCCAGCACGAAGTCCTTGGTATCACCGACCAGCTTGAAGCCGTCAGCGCCGGGAACCGGGGTGTTCTTGTCTTCGCTGGCCCAGCCGCTGATCGCGCTGTACGGATGCGCGGGGTCTTCGGTCAGCAGGCGAACCGGCGGGCTGCCTTCGTCCTTGGTCTGCGGGAACTGCAGCAGCTCGGCATCGAGCACACGGCCGCCGTCCAGCACCAGGCGCAGCACGTCGGTGGTGACGGTCACGCGCTGGCTGGCCGGGGTGGCGCTGGCCTGGGCCTGCACAGCGGCCTGGCCCGGCGCACCCGGGACCTGCGCGCTGGGGATGCTGCCCGGGGTCGCGCCCGGAACACTCTGTGCAGCAGCCGGGGCCGACGTGGTCGTCGGTGCCGGGGTCGGAGCAGCCTTTTCACGGCTCCACTCCATCCACAGCAGCACGGCCACCATCAGCCAGGCAAAAATGAGGAATACGCGGGTCTGGTTCATCAGCGGACAGGCTCGGCGGGGCCGGGACGCGATGCCGGCTCGGTCAAAGAAGGAGTTGCGATGCCATCAGGCGGCGGCATTGTGCCGTCCACGCCCGGCGCGGGCAATGCACGCAGGCGACGCAGCAGGCGCAGGAAGGCCTGGCGGATCTCGTCGTTGCTGGCGGAACGCGCAGCACTACGCGCCACGACGACGAAGTCGCCTGGCTGGATTTCGGTACGTGTCTGACGCAGGATGTCGCGCAGGACGCGCTTGATCCGGTTACGCCCCACGGCGTTCGGATCAACCTTGCGGGAAACCGCCAGACCCAGCCTGGCCGGCCGGTCAGCCGGCAGCCAGTGCAGGGTCATCAGCGGATCGGACACACGGCGGGCGCCGTTGAAGACCGTTGAATATTCGGCACGCGTGCGAACCCGCGCAGAGCGAGGGAATCGCTTGCGCGGGTCTGCAGTATTCACTGTCGAAGGGATTGCGTCTGCCGCGGGGTGCGGCATGGCAATCAGGCGCTCAGGACTTTGCGGCCCTTGGCGCGGCGACGCGACAGGATCTTGCGGCCGTCAGCGGTCTTCATACGGGCACGGAAGCCGTGGTCGCGCTTACGCTTGAGGTTGCTGGGCTGGTAGGTGCGCTTCGTGGCCATTGGGGCCTCTCGTATGAATGGGACGGAAAGAACCGGAAATTCTAGAGAGGTACCCTACCCCGCGTCAACCCCTGGCAGCTACGCGAATTCACCGGGCTGTGCAATAGCTGTGGATGTTTTTGTGAATAAGTAGGGGACAAGCATTCCGAAGGCGGGCGCTCGGTGGTAGTCTGAGCCATCCATTTCCCCCCTTTCCGGCCTGTGTTTGGGCGCCTTGTCGCGTCCATGCCCCGGCCACCGGACGATTATTGCTGATGGATGCCTGGTCCCGTAGTCTCGAGCGCCTCGAAGCGGAGTTCCCGCCGGAAGACGTTCATACCTGGTTGAAGCCGCTGCAGGCCGATCTGCGCGTGGACAGCCTGGTGCTGTATGCACCGAATGCCTTCATCGTCGACCAGGTCCGCGAGCTGTACCTGGCCCGGATCCGCGAGCTGCTGGCGCATTTCGCCGGTTTCAGCGACGTTTTTCTTGAAATCGGGTCGCGCCCGCGCCCTGTGGAGGCGCAGAACGCGCCGGTTTCCACGCCGTCGGCGCATGTGTCCAGCGAACCGCAGGTGCCCTTCGCCGGCAATCTGGACAGCCACTACACGTTCGCCAACTTCGTCGAAGGCCGCAGCAACCAGCTGGGCCTGGCCGCCGCCTTCCAGGCAGCGCAGAAGCCGGGCGACCGGGCGCACAACCCGCTGCTGCTGTACGGAGGTACGGGCCTGGGCAAGACCCACCTGATGTTCGCCGCCGGCAACGCCATGCGCCAGGCCAATCCAGGTGCAAAGGTGTTGTACCTGCGTTCGGAACAGTTCTTCAGCGCGATGATCCGGGCCCTGCAGGAAAAGACCATGGATCAGTTCAAGCGCCAGTTCCAGCAGGTGGATGCGCTGCTGATCGATGACATCCAGTTCTTCGCCGGCAAGGACCGCACCCAGGAAGAGTTCTTCCACACCTTCAACGCGTTGTTCGATGGCAAGCAGCAGATCATCCTGACCTGCGACCGCTATCCGCGCGAAGTCGAGGGCCTGGAAGCGCGCCTGAAGTCGCGGCTTGCCTGGGGCCTGTCGGTCGCGATCGAACCGCCGGACTTCGAGACCCGCGCCGCGATCGTGCTGGCCAAGGCGCGCGAACGCGGTGCCGAGATTCCCGATGATGTTGCGTTCCTGATCGCCAAGAAGATGCGCTCCAACGTGCGCGACCTCGAGGGCGCGCTGAATACCCTGACCGCCCGCGCCAACTTCACCGGCCGCGCGATCACCACCGAATTCGCCCAGGAAACCCTGCGTGACCTGCTGCGCGCCCAGCAGCAGGCGATCAGCATTCCCAACATCCAGAAAACCGTTGCCGACTACTACGGCCTGCAGATCAAGGATCTGCTGTCGAAGCGTCGGACCCGCTCGCTGGCCCGTCCCCGCCAGGTCGCCATGGCCCTGACCAAGGAACTGACCGAGCACAGCCTGCCCGAGATCGGCGACGCCTTTGCCGGTCGCGATCACACCACGGTGCTGCATGCCTGCCGCCAGATCCGGACCCTGATGGAAACCGACGGCAAGCTCCGCGAAGACTGGGACAAGCTGATCCGGAAGCTGAGCGAATGATGCACGGATGCCGATGAGGCGTCATCGCACAAAACGGTGCAGAATCCGGTAGCAAGCGCGGGACACGTTGTGGATAAAAATGCCGTTTGAAATCGCGCCAGATTTATCCACAGCTTTCCCCACCCCTTGGGGGTCGGTAATGCAGAGGGTTTCGAGGTCTGAAATACCTTTAATTACAAAGACTTAGCATTGTTTTCCAGCGATTCTGTCTCTACCAGCACCACCAAGCTTTTGATTTATTCCACATTTTTTAAAGCATAGGGGCACGGAACCACATGCGTTTCACACTGCAGCGCGAAGCCTTTCTCAAGCCGTTGGCACAGGTCGTCAACGTGGTCGAACGCCGCCAGACCCTTCCGGTTCTGGCCAATTTCCTGGTCCAGGTGCAGAACGGCCAGCTGTCGCTGACCGGTACCGACCTGGAAGTGGAGATGGTGTCGCGGATCGCGGTTGAAGATGCCCAGGACGGCGAAACCACCATTCCCGCCCGCAAGCTGTTCGAGATCATCCGCGCCCTGCCCGACGGCAGCCGGATCACCGTCTCGCAGACCGGAGACAAGATCACCGTGCAGGCCGGTCGCAGCCGTTTCACCCTGGCCACGCTGCCTTCGAACGACTTCCCGTCGGTGGATGAAGTGGAAGCCACCGAGCGCGTGGCCATCGGTGAGGCGACCCTGAAGGAGCTGATCGAGCGCACCGCGTTCGCGATGGCCCAGCAGGACGTGCGCTATTACCTCAACGGCCTGCTGTTCGACCTGCGCGGCGATGCCCTGCGTACCGTTGCCACCGACGGCCACCGCCTGGCGCTGTGTGAAACCGATCTGGCCAAGCCCAGCGGGTCCAAGCGCCAGATCATCGTGCCGCGCAAGGGTGTGACCGAACTGCAGCGACTGCTGGAAAGCGGCGATCGCGAGATCGAGCTGGAAGTCGGCCGCAGCCACGTGCGCGTCAAGCGCGACGATGTCACCTTTACCTCCAAGCTGATCGACGGCCGCTTCCCGGACTACGAAGCGGTGATTCCGATCGGTGCCGACCGTGAAGTGAAGGTTGATCGCGAAGCGCTGCGCGCCTCGCTTCAGCGCGCCGCGATCCTGTCCAACGAGAAGTACCGCGGCATCCGCGTGGAAGTCTCGCCGGGCAACCTGAAGATCAGCGCGCACAACCCGGAACAGGAAGAAGCCCAGGAAGAGATCGAAGCCGATACCTCGGTCAGCGATCTGGCCATTGGCTTCAACGTGAACTACCTGCTGGATGCCCTCTCCGCCCTGCGCGATGAGGAAGTCATCATCCAGCTGCGCGATTCCAACTCCTCGGCACTGGTGCGTGAATCCAGCAGCGAGAAGTCGCGCCACGTGGTGATGCCGCTGCGTCTCTGACAGCTGCTGTTCCACGTGGAACCGAACGACGCCCGGGATCTTCCCGGGCGTTTTTTTTGCAGGTTCCACGTGGAGCATCGAGAAGACGCAGTTCTCCGGACGACGTCACTTCCGTCGATGGGCTCGGTTGAAATCCGTTGCCTTTCCGGGATGTTCGTCTCGATCGTTGAAAACAGGATCGCTGGATCGTAGCAATGACGAGTCGCGATTGATCGAAAGTCCAGGTGCAGGATCCGATACTCGTCGCCTGTCCCCAGATCCGGCCAGACAGGGACCGATGATCCTGCATCGCGGCGCGATGGACTTCCCTCTGCAAACGCCGCTGTCCACAGGGAAGATTCGATGCAGATTGGGGCAAGCCTAGCTTCTAAATCTGGGTATAAATCTAAAGCATGGTGGTGATGGTAGAGCCAGATCTCGTGGAAAAACACCTTATCTGACTGATTTAAAAGAAATTTATGCACCTGAAACCCCCTGTATATCGGCCTCCCAGCCTGGGGGGGAACCTGTGGATAGTTTCGAAGGCATGGCAAAAGGGCTTTTTTATCCACAGATTGCCCATACCTTGTGTATAAGTCATACAGGGCAGCTGTGGACAGCGTGGAACGATCGGTCTGAATTCTTTGAAATCTGTGGAACCGCCCAGGGCATGGGACCGTAGATTTCAAGGAATCTGCAGGTTCATCCGCTGGTACTCGCCGGCGACGAGGCAAGCGCTGTCCACGGCATCGCCTGAAATCGGCGAAATCCAAGGCTCACACCCCCGCTACCCTTCGCAGAATCGAAGGATTTCCGGGCTTGCCGAGACCCACATCTGCTGGGATGAGGAAACAGCGCCACGTGGAACCAGCGGTCAGGGCGCAGGCAGACCTGCGGTAACTGCTCCATAGCTGGCCGGATAGCTGGCCGGGCACGTCCGGCTTGACCGATGCAGTAAGCTGATGAATTCCCTGCCCCTCTGCCGCCCCGTGCGGATGGTCTTTCGCGCCCCATGCTTATCCGCCGCCTCGCCCTGCACCAACTGCGTCGCTTCAATGCGGTGGAGCTGTCGCCCCAGCCGGGATTGAACCTGCTGACCGGCGACAACGGTGCCGGCAAGACCAGCGTGCTCGAGGCCCTGCACCTGATGGCCTATGGGCGCAGCTTCCGTGGTCGTGTCCGCGATGGATTGGTGCGCCAGGGCCAGGAAGCGCTGGAAATCTTCGTGGAATGGGACGAACAACGTGCCAATCACCCGCCGCACCGCCGAAAGGCCGGCCTGCGGCACAGTGGCCAAGATTGGAAGGGGCGCCTGGACGGCGAAGACGTGGCCCAGCTCGGCAATCTGTGCGCAGCGCTTGCGGTAGTCACATTCGAGCCAGGCAGCCATGCGTTGGTCAGCGGTGGTGGTGAACCTCGCCGCCGATTCCTCGATTGGGGCTTGTTCCACGTGGAACCTGATTTCCTGTCCCTGTGGCGCCGGTATTCGCGGGCACTGAAACAGCGCAATGCCCTGCTCAAGCAAGGTGGCCCGTCGCGGATGCTGGATACCTGGGATCACGAACTGGCTGAAGCCGGCGAACCGTTGACCAGCCGTCGGCAGCACTACCTGGAGCGTCTGCAGCAGCGCACCGTGGCGCTGGCTTCCAGCCTGGCCCCGCAGCTCGGCATCCAGGCACTGGAACTCAGCCCGGGCTGGCGTCGGCACGAGCTCCCTCTGGCCGATGCGCTGCTTCTGGCCCGGGAACGTGACCGCCAGGCCGGATACACCTCGGTCGGTCCGCACCGGGCAGACTGGAGCGTGGATTTCCACAGCATTCCGGGTCGCGATGCGCTGTCCCGCGGCCAGGCCAAGCTGACGGCATTGGCATGCCTGCTGGCGCAGGCCGAGGACTACGCGGAACAGCGCGGCGAATGGCCGGTGATCGCATTGGACGATCTGGGCTCGGAGCTGGATCGCACCCACCAGGCGCGGGTTCTGCAGCGCCTGCTCGGCGGGCCCGCGCAGATCTTCATCACCGCCACCGAAACGCCGGCGGCGCTGCAGGAACTGACCCACATCGCCCGGTTCCACGTGGAACATGCACAGATCGTGGCTGTGCCATAGTGGGCACACCAGGGCCGCTCGACCCCGGCTGGTATAATTCGGGTTGGAATCCTTTCATTCTCGGCGCATCGCTCCAAGCGGTGGCCGACCTGCGGAGCCTACGGCAAGCGCAATGAGCGACGAACAGAACACCCCGGCAAACAACGGCAATTACGACGCCAACAGCATCACCGCCCTGGAAGGCCTGGAGGCTGTCCGCAAGCGACCCGGCATGTACATCGGCGACGTGCATGACGGCACCGGTCTGCACCACATGGTGTTCGAGGTTGTCGACAACTCGATCGACGAAGCGCTGGCCGGCCACGCCGACCATGTCGCGGTGACGATCCACGCCGACGGCTCGGTCTCGGTGTCCGACAACGGTCGCGGCATTCCGACCGGCAAGCACGAGCAGATGAGCGCCAAGCTCGGTCGCGAAGTGTCGGCCGCCGAAGTGGTGATGACCGTCCTGCACGCAGGCGGCAAGTTCGACGACAACAGCTACAAGGTGTCCGGCGGCCTGCACGGCGTCGGCGTCAGCGTGGTCAACGCGCTGTCGCAGAAGCTGCTGGTGGACGTGTTCCAGAACGGCTTCCACTACCAGCAGGAATTCAGCAACGGCGCCGCCGTGACCGCGCTGGCCAAGCTGGAAACCACCACCAAGCGCGGCACCACCGTGCGCTTCTGGCCGTCGACGGTCGCCTTCCACGACAACGTGGAATTCCACTACGACATCCTGGCTCGCCGCCTGCGCGAGCTGTCGTTCCTGAACTCCGGCGTCAAGATCGTCCTTGCCGACGAACGTGGCGATGGCCGCCGTGATGACTTCCACTACGAAGGCGGCATCCGCAGCTTCGTGGAGCATCTGGCCCAGCTGAAGACCCCGCTGCACCCGAACGTCATCTCGGTCACCGGCGAGCACAACGGCATCGTCGTGGATGTGGCGTTGCAGTGGACCGACTCCTACCAGGAGACGATGTACTGCTTCACCAACAACATTCCGCAGAAGGACGGCGGCACCCACCTTGCCGGCTTCCGCGGTGCGCTGACCCGTGTGCTCAACAACTACATCGAGCAGAACGGCATCGCCAAGCAGGCCAAGATCAACCTGACCGGCGATGACATGCGCGAAGGCATGATCGCGGTGCTGTCGGTGAAGGTGCCGGACCCGAGCTTCTCCAGCCAGACCAAGGAAAAGCTGGTCAGCTCCGACGTGCGCCCGGCGGTGGAAAACGCCTTCGGCGCGCGCCTGGAAGAGTTCCTGCAGGAAAACCCGAACGAAGCCAAGGCGATCGCTGGCAAGATCGTCGACGCTGCGCGTGCACGCGAAGCGGCGCGCAAGGCCCGCGACCTGACGCGCCGCAAGGGCGCGCTGGATATCGCCGGCCTGCCGGGCAAGCTGGCCGACTGCCAGGAAAAGGACCCGGCGCTGTCCGAACTGTTCATCGTCGAGGGTGACTCGGCAGGTGGCTCGGCCAAGCAGGGCCGCAACCGCAAGAACCAGGCGGTGCTGCCGCTGCGCGGCAAGATCCTCAACGTGGAACGCGCACGCTTCGACCGCATGCTGTCCTCCGACCAGGTGGGTACGCTGATCACGGCCCTGGGCACCGGCATCGGCCGTGACGAGTACAACCCGGACAAGCTGCGGTACCACAAGATCATCATCATGACCGACGCCGACGTCGACGGCGCCCACATCCGCACCCTGCTGCTGACCTTCTTCTACCGTCAGATGCCGGAGCTGATCGAGCGCGGTTACGTCTACATCGGCCTGCCGCCGCTGTACAAGATCAAGCAGGGCAAGCAGGAGCTGTACCTGAAGGACGACCCGGCGCTGGACAGTTACCTGGCCAGTAGTGCGGTGGAAAACGCCGCGCTGGTGCCGGCCACCGGCGAACCGGGCATCGAAGGCCTGGCGCTGGAAAAGCTGCTGCTGGCCTATGCCGCCGCGCTCGATTCCATCGAACGCAATGCCCACCGCTATGACCGCAACCTGCTCGAAGCGCTGGTCGATTTCGTGCCGATGGACATGGACAGCCTGCGCAATGCCGGCGAAGGCGAAGGCCTGGATGCGCTGGCCAAGCGCCTCAACCAGGGCAGCCTGGGCAGCCCGCGTTTCAGCCTGGAACTGCAGGAGGCCAACGAGGAGCGCCCCGCCGCCGTGCTGGTGACCCGTCGCCACATGGGCGAGGAGCACATCCAGGTGCTGCCGCTGTCGGCGTTCGAAAGTGGCGAACTGCGCGCGATCCACCAGGCCTCCAAGCTGCTGCACGGGCTGGTGCGCGAAGGTGCAACGATTTCCCGCGGCGCCAAGTCGATCGAAGTCGACAGCTTCGCGAAGGCGCAGAACTGGCTGCTCGAGGAGGCCAAGCGCGGCCGCCAGATCCAGCGATTCAAGGGTCTGGGTGAAATGAATCCGGAGCAGTTGTGGGATACCACGGTGAACCCGGAGACCCGTCGCCTGCTGCAGGTGCGCATCGAGGATGCGGTCGCTGCCGACCAGATCTTCAGCACCCTGATGGGCGATGTGGTCGAACCGCGTCGTGACTTCATCGAAGACAATGCGCTGAAGGTCGCCAACCTGGATATCTGACACAATCGGGACCTGGCCGGTGCGCGGGGAGCTGCACCGGCCTTCGTCCCTTGAACGCAGGTACCTGATGTCCGCATCCGCCCCGGTCTCCGCCGCTCCGCCTCCGGTTCCGCCGCCGTCTACCCCGCCGCGCGCCGTGGCACCGTTGGCAGGTTTCTTCATCGACCTGGGCATCGCCGCCGTCACCCTGGTCGGCCTGAGCATGGTCACCGGACTGTTCTGGGGCTTCTACCGTGCGATCGTGGTCAGCCGCGCCAACGTCGCGGCCAATGGCGGTGCACTCACACCTGACAGCGCCGGCGCGGCAGTGGGCCAGCCCGGGGCCCTGGCCCAGATCCTGATGGCCCTGATCGCCACCGGTGGTGCCGCGCTGCTGCTGTACTTCTGGCGGCGCCCGGCGAACGCCGGCGAACGCCTGGCCTCGCGACAGGCGCTGCAGCGTCCTTCCACCTGGGGCTGGACCCTGCTGGTGGCCACGCTGATCGTGGTCGGCAGCAACGGCGTCGCCTTCCTTTCCAAGCAGTTCGGCATCGAGCCGGTGCCGACCAACGTGGAACTGATGCAGAGCGCGATCGCGCGCTTCCCGTTGTTCCTGGTGCTGTTTGCGGTCGTTCTCGCCCCCGCCTACGAAGAGCTGCTGTTCCGTCGTGTCCTGTTCGGGCGCCTGTGGCAGGCCGGCCGCCCCTGGCTGGGCCTCATCCTCAGCAGCCTGGCGTTCGCCCTGGTCCATGAAGTGCCCGGTGTCAGCAAGAACTCGCTGCTGGGCATGGCGCAGCTGTGGCTGGTCTACGGCGGCATGGGTGCCGCCTTCTGCTGGCTGTACCGCCGCACCGGCACCCTGTGGGCGGCGATCACGGCGCATGCGCTGAACAACGCGGTGGCGCTCGCCGCAATGGTGTTCCTGGGGTCAACGTAACGCCGTGCCCGCTTGACGAAAGATTAAGCAGGTACGCTACACACTGCGCACATGAACACGGGGGCGGACCCATGAAACAACTGCTGCTGGCTCTAGTCATCACCACCGTGGTCAGTGCCTGTGCGACCACCACCTCGCCAACCGGAAGACGGCAGATGGTGGGCGGCGTATCGCAGGCACAGCTTGACCAGCTCGGCGCGCAGGCGTTTGCCGAGACCAAGCAGAAAGAGAAGATCAGCACCGATGGCCGCCAGAACGGCTACGTGCAGTGCGTGGTCAACGCGTTGGTCGCGCAGTTGCCGCCTCAGTACCGTGGCGTACGGTGGGAGACCGCCGTGTTCGTCGACAAGGAACCGAACGCCTTTGCCCTGCCCGGCGGAAAAGTGGGCGTGAACACCGGCATTTTCACCGTCGCCAAGAACCAGGACCAGTTGGCTGCCGTGATCGGCCATGAGATCGGCCATGTCATCGCGCGTCACCACGAAGAACGCATCACCCGGCAGATGGGCGCGCAGACCGGCCTGGCCGTGCTGGGCGCGCTGGCCGGTGCCGCCTATGGCGATGGCGCCGCCAGCACGGTCAACCAGCTGGGCGGGATGGGCGCGCAGGCGGCCTTCCTGCTGCCGGGTTCGCGCACGCAGGAAAGCGAGGCAGACGTGATTGGCCAGCGGCTGATGGCGCAGGCTGGATTCAACCCGGCCCAGGCCGTGGACCTGTGGCAGAACATGATGGCCGCCAGCGGCGGTCGCAGCCCGCAATGGCTGTCCACCCACCCCGATCCGGCCAACCGGATCCAGGAGCTGCGACGTGATGCACCGGGCCTGACGCCGGTCTACCAGCAGGCGCAGGCGGCCGGGCTGCGGCCAAAGTGCGGATGAGTGCGCAGTTCTATGCTGTATTGCAGCACATAAAACGATTTCTCACGCCATCTGTTTCTGATACGTTTGGCGGCTCAGATTTTTCTGACAGTCCGACTTTGCCGCTATCCGGCGGTTCGATCGAGGTGAACGATGATTTTCCGTAACCACAAAGCTGTGCTTTCCGTCCTCGTCGCGACCGCCCTGACCGGCGCCGTGGTCACCGATGCCTTTGCGCAGTCCTCGCGTTCCTCCGACCGTGGCAGCCGCGGCGGTAGCAGCAAGCAGGCCAAGGCCGAACCGCTGTACCCGAATGCGACCCGCCAGGAGCCGACCGCCAAGGCCTCGGCCAAGATGGGCAGCAAGCTGCAGAAAATGATCGACAGCTACAACAAGGAAAAGTTCCCGGAGACGCGCGAACAGGCTGACGCGATCCTGGCCGACAGCGCTTCCAACGAGTACGACAAGTCGCTGGCCGCGCAGCTGGCCTCGCAGGCCGCCTACCAGACCGACGACGTGCCGGGCGCCATCGCCTACCTGAAGCAGGTGATCCAGTTCAACGGCCTGGACAACAACGGCCACTTCCAGTCGATGCTGATGCTGGGCCAGCTGCAGCTGCAGGAAGACAAGACCGCCGAAGGCCTGGCCACCCTGGACAAGTACTTCGCAGAGAGCAAGTCGACCAAGCCGGAAGAGCTGATCGCCAAGGGCCAGGCGCTGTACCAGCTGGAGCGCTACCAGGAAGCGATCCCGGTGCTGAAGCAGGCCATCGCCGGCGCCGCCGAGCCGAAGGACAACTGGAACCAGCTGCTGATGGCGGCCCTGTCCGAAGCCGGCCAGACCGGTGAGGCCGTGCAGGCCGCAGAAGCGCTGGCGGCCAAGAACCCGACGGACAAGAAGGCCCAGCTGAATCTGGCCAACATGTACATGCAGGCTGACCAGATGCCGAAGGCCGCCGCGGTGATGGACAAGCTGCGCAGCAGCGGCCAGCTCACCGAAGAGCGCGAGTACAAGCAGCTGTACTCGATCTATGCCAACACCGAGAACAAGGAAAAGGACGTCATCGCGGTCATCAACGAAGGGTTGCAGAAGGGCATCCTGAAGCCGGATTACCAGGTCTACCTGGCGCTGGCCCAGTCCTACTACTACTCCGACCAGGTGCCGCAGGCGATCGATGCGTGGCAGAAGGCTGCCCCGCTCTCCAAGGACGGTGAGACCTACCTGAACCTGGCACGCGTCCTGCATGCCGAAGGTCGCGTCCCCGAGGCCAAGCAGGCCGCCCAGCAGGCGCTGGCGAAGGGCGTGAAGAACCAGGCGGATGCCAAAAAAATCATCAACCTGAAGTAAGTAGGAATAACGCCTGAATGCCTGCTCAGTTGATGCGCAGGCGCTCAGGATTGGTATAAGCTTGGAGGTTCCTGCGGTGTCATGCACCGCTGATCAGGGATCCCGCCCCCGGGATTCCGGCCCCACTATTGAGCTCTTGGCGCATGACGGAACAACTAGTCGTTCACCGGTACGAACAACCCGATGACAAGGGGCTGAGCTGGCCTCGCATCGTCGGCATCGCGTTTGTAATTGCCCTGCATCTGGCCGCCTTCATGATGCTCCTCATTCCCGCCGTGGCTCCCAAGGCCGTCGCGGAGAAGGAGCGCAACGTCATGGTGACCATCGTCGACGCGCCGCCGCCGCCCCCACCGCCGCCGCCGCCGCCGCCGCCGCAGGATACTCCGCCACCGCCGGTGAAGAATCTGTCGCCGCCGAAGCCGTCGCCCGTACCGCCGCCGCCGCAGGCGCCGGTCGTGGACGTGCCGGAGCCGCGCCCGAACGATATCGTCACCCCGCCGTCGCCCCCGTCGCCGCCGGCTCCGCCGACCTCGATCGAGGCCAGCGTGGACATCTCGTCGAAGGCCATGAATCCGCCGCGCTATCCGCCGGCCGCCTTCCGCGCGGGTATCCAGGGCGAAGTGATCCTGATCATTGATGTCGATGCCAATGGCAACGTCACCAATGTCACGGTGGAAAAGTCCAGCCGTAACCGCGACCTGGACCGTGCTGCGATGGAAGCAGCTCGCAAGTGGCGCTTCAACGCCGCTGAATCTGGCGGTAAGAAGGCGGCAGGTCGCGTTCGCGTCCCGGTCAACTTTGCGCTGAACTGATGCGTCCGGGTGGCCCTCCGGCCACCCCCGCTCCCGGTTCGATTGTTTAGCTTAGCTACACCCTTTATCACCACACACAACAAAGGTAAGCGTCATGCTGCAGGAAATTTTCATCGCCGCTGCTGCCGGGGGCAATCCGTCCAACGCCCTGTCGCAGATGGGCTTCGAGCACCTGATCCACGAAATGACCACCAAGCCGGGTGATTTCGCGGTTTCCTGGGTCGTGCTGCTGACCCTGATCGCCATGTCGGCCATGTCCTGGTACTGGACCGTCATCAACATCTTCCGTGCCACCCGCCTGAAGAGCGCCGTTGACCGCGTCGTCAGCCTGTTCTGGGACACCCCGAACGCGCAGGACGCCATCCGTGCGATGGAAGAGCAGCCGGCTTCGGAGCCGTTCTCGAAGATCGCCCTGGACGCTGCCCAGGCCGCTGCCCACCACCAGCGCGCTGAAGGCGGTGCTACCGGCGGCGTCGGTGAGAACCTGAGCCGTTCGGAGTTCGTCGACCGCGCTCTGCGCCAGGCCGTCACCCGCGAAAGCAACAAGCTGCAGTCGGGCATGACCCTGCTGGCCACCGTCGGCGCGACCGCTCCGTTCGTCGGTCTGCTGGGTACCGTGTGGGGCATCTACGGCGCGCTGATCAAGATCGGTGCCACCGGCTCCGCTTCGATCGACGCCGTTGCCGGCCCGGTGGGTGAAGCGCTGATCATGACCGCGATCGGTCTGTTCGTCGCAATCCCGGCCGTGTTCGCCTTCAACTTCTTCAGCAAGATCAACAGCGCGACCATCAGCAAGTTCGATACCTTCGCGCACGACCTGCACGACTTCTTCGCCACCGGTTCGCGCGTCCGCTAATTGCGGCGCGCGTCACCCAGCGACGAAGTAAGTAGTCACCAAGATCTAGACGGAGCCCGTTATGGCTTTCAGTAGTGGTAACAGCGGCGGCCCCATGGCCGACATCAACGTTACGCCCCTCGTGGACGTGATGCTGGTGCTGCTGATCATCTTCATCATCACGGCGCCCCTGATGTCCCACAAGGTCAAGGTGGATCTGCCGGAAGCCAACCTGATCCAGAAGCCGGAAGATGCTGAAAAGCGTCCCAACCCGATCACGCTGGCAGTCAAGGAAGACGGCTCGATCTACTGGAACGACGAAGAAATCAACAAGCAGACTCTCGAGTCCCGCTTGGCGACCGCCGCACAGCAGACCCCGCAGCCGCCGCTGAACCTGCGTGGTGACCGCACCACCAAGATGCGCGTCATCAACGACCTGACCAAGGTCGCGCAGGAACAGGGCATGCTGGACGTCGGCTTCGTTGCGACCAAAGAAAAGGGGCAATAAGCCATGGCATTCAGTAGTGGTGGTGGCAAGGGCCCCATGGCAGACATCAACGTCACGCCCCTCGTGGACGTGATGCTGGTTCTGCTGATCATCTTCATCGTGACCGCGCCGATCATGACGTACCCGATCGCCGTGGACCTGCCGCAGCGCGTGCTCAACCCACCGCCGCAGCTGGTCGAACCGCCGCCGCCGATCGAACTGAAGATCGACGCCAGCAACCAGGTCTCGTGGAACAACAGCCCGATCAATACCAGCGAGCTGCAGCAGCGGATGGAGCAGGAGGTCCAGCGTGACCCGACCAACCAGCCGGAACTGCGCATCGACGCCAGCCCGGATTCCGAGTACGACGTGATGGCCAAGGTTCTGGCCGCCGCGAAGAATGCTCAGATGAAGAAGATCGGATTTGTGCAGCAGTAAACGCTACACCGCAATACAACAGTCATGACGCGACTGCAGACGCCCCTGGAAACAGGGGCGTTTTTTTGTGTTCTCGTCGTGGCGCACGGGTTGGGCTCAGATCCCTTTTCCTGAGGAAAGGGATCTGAGCCCATCCGACCCCATCCGGCAGCAGGCGCCGCTATGATCGGCGGATGCTCGCCCTCTTCGACTCCCTGCGCCATTGGCTCGACGGCATCGCCCACCTCGGCACGATCCTGGCGGTGGCCTACCTGCTCTACCTGTTCGCGCTGGCGGGCTGGATCATGCTGCAGAAGCGCGAGCCGGTGGCCACGCTGAGCTGGATCCTTTCGCTGGCACTGCTGCCCTACCTCGGGCTCTTCATCTACTACCTGCTGGGGCCGCAGAAGGTGAAGCGGCAACGGCTGCGTCGTGGCCGTGCACGCTCGGGCATGGAGCACTACAGCGATATCTGCCCGCCCGATTCGGACTGCACCGAGCTGGCCAAGGTTGCCCAGGCCACCACCGGACTGGCGCCCAGCAGTGCCACCGAGGTGACCTGGCTGGTCGACGGCGCAGCCACCTATGCCGCGCTGCTCGACGCGATCGCGCAGGCGCGCGACCACGTGCACCTGGAGTACTACATCTTCAACCCCGACCATGCCGGCACCGCACTGCGCGATGCTCTGGTCGAACGTGCGCAGGCCGGTGTGCAGGTGCGCCTGCTGCTGGATGCGGTGGGCTCTTCCGCCCTGCCCCGGCGCTTCCTGCAGCCACTGCTGGACGCCGGCGGCGAAGCGATCTGGTTCCATCCGCGACAGCTGCTGAAGCCGTTCAAGCGCCCGTGGCTGAACCTGCGCACCCACCGCAAGCTGGTGATCGTCGACGGTCGCCTCGCCTTCACCGGCGGCATCAACATCACTGACGAGGAAGACGAGAGCCGCAGGCCCGACGCTTACCGCGACCTGCACATGCGTATCCGCGGCCACGTGGTGCGCAGCCTGCAGCTGGTGTTCGCCGAGGACTGGCTCTATGCCAGTGGCCAGGACCACTCGCGTTTCGACATCGCCCGCCTGTGGCCGGCCGACATGCCGCTGCGTGCGGATGGACCGATCAGCGCCCAGGTGCTGGTGTCCGGGCCCGACTCGGGCTGGGAGACCATCCACCGCCTGCACGTGGCGGCGATCCAGGAAGCACACGAGCGCGTGTGGCTGGTGACGCCCTACTTCGTGCCCGGTGAAGCAGCGCGGATGGCGCTGACCTCGGCCGCGCTGGGCGGCCTGGACGTGCGCCTGCTGGTGCCGAAGATGAGCGACTCGTGGTTCGTCACCCAGGCCGCACGGTCCTACTTCGACGAACTGCTGCACGCGGGCGTGAAGATCTACGAGTACGGGCCGCGCATGCTGCATACCAAGGCGTTCATCGCCGACGACGATGTCTGCATCGTCGGCAGCGCCAACTTCGACCACCGCAGCTTCCGGCTGAACTTCGAACTGTCGATGATGATCAGCGACCGTGACCGCGTCGCTGCGCTGGCCGAACTGCTGCAGGGCGAATTCGACCGTTCCACGCGGGTGCACGACCAGGTCGGCCGCTCGCTGTGGCTGCACCGCCTGCCCGAGGCCTTCGCCCGGCTGGCCTCGCCGCTGCTCTGACGCAGCGCTACACTGCGGCGATCATCCGGGGAGCCCGACTATGTACTGGTTGTACCTGCTGCTGGCGCTGGGCTGCTTTGCCTTCGCCCTGAAGACCCCGAGCGCGGGGTTGATGACCCTGTGCCTGCTGGCGGCGCTCGGCTTCCTGCTGGCCTGGGTGCGCGGCCGCTACGTGGCCCGTTTCGGCGACCTGCAGCGCGACCCGGCCACGCTGATCGATGCCGAGGAGCTGCGCCGCCTGCGCGAACAGGCCCAGGCCCGCCGCACTGACGACCACAACGACCACGACCCGTCCCCTCTTTCCAAGTAGTTCCGTTCCATGACCCAGCTCAGCGTCAACGTCAACAAGATCGCCGTCCTGCGCAATTCGCGCGGCGGCGCCGAACCGGACGTGGTGCGTGCCGCCCAGGCCTGCCTGGATGCCGGCGCGCATGGCATCACCGTGCATCCACGGCCGGACCGCCGGCATATCACCGCCGAGGACGTGCTGGCCCTGTCCACGCTGACCCGCGCGCGTGGCGTTGAATTCAACATCGAAGGCAATCCGTTCGCGCCGCCGCGCGAGGGCTACCCGGGGCTGCTGCCGCTGTGCGAACAGACCCGTCCGGCGCAGGCCACCCTGGTCCCCGATGATGACGGCCAGATCACCTCCGACCACGGTTTCGACTTCGAACGCGATGCCGAGCGCCTGCGTCCGCTGGTGGCTGCGCTGAAGGCCATGGGGTGTCGGGTCAGCCTGTTTGTTGACGCGGGCAACCCATTGCTGGAGCAGGCAGCCGAGGTGGGGGCGGACCGCATCGAGCTGTATACCGGGCCCTATGCAGAGGCGCATGCGGCGGGCGATGCCGATGCGATGCTGGCGCTGTTCGCCACTGCTGCCCGACGAGCGCAGGCCGTCGGCCTGGGTGTCAATGCTGGCCACGACCTGTCGCAGGACAACCTGCGCGACTTCCTGGCCCACGTGCCGGAGGTGCTGGAGGTGTCGATCGGTCACGCGCTGATCGGCGAGGCACTGTATGACGGGCTGGATGCCACCGTGCGCGGGTACCTGGCGCTGCTCTGATGCATTGCAGCCGAGCGTAGGCTCGGCTCCACAAGGTCTCTGCATCAACTGTAGAGCCGAGTCCACGCTCGGCTCACCCTCGACCTGAACCCTTCAGGCGGCCGTCGCAGCCATTGAGACGGCCACGACGTACCCTGCCGCAATGGGTATTGCGATCAAGGGCCGAGGTTCCACGTCCCACCTTGCCGGGCGCTTTGAAAGCACCGTCAGCGAGGCGGTGGACGACGGCTGGGCGGTCGACGAAAGCGAAGAGTTCCTCGCCCCGCGCCTGCGCACCGAAGTACGCGCCGAAACCGCGCGCAGCATCATCACCCGCAACAACTCGCCCGACGTCGGCTTCAGTCAATCGGTGAATCCCTACCGCGGTTGCGAGCACGGCTGCTCGTACTGCTTCGCCCGCCCTTCGCATGCCTATCTGAACCTGTCGCCGGGGCTGGACTTCGAGACCAAGCTGTTCGCCAAGACCAATGCGCCGCAGCTGCTGCGCAAGGAACTGTCGAAACCGGGCTATGTGCCGCAGCCGATCGCACTGGGCATCAACACCGATGCGTACCAGCCGATCGAACGCAAGTTCAAGCTGACCCGCCAGCTGATTGAAGTGATGCTGGAGACCCGGCATCCGTTCTCGCTGATCACCAAGAACGCGCTGGTCGAGCGCGACATCGATCTGCTCGCGCCGCTGGCCGCGGAGAACCTGGTCAGCGTGCACTTCTCGGTGACCTCGCTGGACCCGCATCTTTCCGCGAAGCTGGAACCGCGTGCATCAGCGCCACATGCACGGCTGCGCGCGATGAAGCGCCTGCATGACGCCGGCATTCCGGTCGGTGTGATGGTGGCACCGGTGATTCCCTGGATCAACGACAGCGAGCTGGAAGCCGTGCTGGAGGCTGCGCACGGCGCAGGTGCGAGCACCGCCGGTTACGTGCTGCTGCGCCTGCCGCTGGAAGTGGCACCGCTGTTCCGCGACTGGCTGGATACGCACCATCCCGATCGCGCTGCGCACGTGATGAGCACCATCCAGCAGCTGCGCGGTGGCAAGGACTACGACAGCCAGTTCGGCACGCGTATGCGTGGCCAGGGCGTGTATGCCGATCTGTTGAACAACCGCTTCAAGCTGGCACGCAAGCGTCTGGGCTTCAATGCACAGAACAGCCATTGGCCGAAGCTGGATTGCAGCCGTTTCCAGAAGCCGCTGCCGCCGAAGAAGGAGTCGCCGCAGGGCTCGTTGTTCTGAGTCCATCAGTCGAGCATGGCTCGACTCTACATACGCGGCCGACGAGCAGCTCGGCATTACCCTCCAAACAACTTCTGCGCACTCTGGAACAGGATCCAACTCGTCGCGATGAACTTGTCGCCACCCTGCGGCCGGTTGCCACGATGGGTGTGGGTGAACGCCGTCGGGGCGATCAGCAGGCTGCCGGTACGCGGCGCGATCTTGCGGCCCTGGAACAGGAACTCGGTTTCACCTTCGTCAAAGTCGTCGTTGAGGTACAGCGTCCACAGCACATGCCGGTGCAGGGTCTCGGCCTGCGCATCCTTCGGGTACAGCTCGCAGTGCCAGTACGGGTAGCCGCCCTCGCCCGCCGCATACCACTGCAGGTTGATCGCACCCGGGCGCAGGCAGGTGCGGGCCAGGTCGGCCAGCTGCTGCTGCGGCATGTCGGGGAAGTCCTCGGCAGACAGGCGTCGCGGTTGGCCGTTGCTGTCCTGGATCTGCAACATCAGTGGGGCGATCAACGCCTGTGGATAACGGCGTAGATAAGTCAGCAGGCCGTTGAACACCGCAATCTGCAGCTGCTGATCAACATCCTGCCAGCCGTCCAGGCCACTGATGCGCAGATCCTTGCTGTGCTTGAGTTCCGGGAACACGCCACTGCCCACCGCACCGGGCAGCAGGCCACGCGTCGCACGCATGCGCTCGACGATCGCCGCGCAGACCTCGCTGGGGACGGCGTTGTGGATGACTTCGATGAAATCGACCGGGCCCTGCTCGTGCATGCGTGCATTCCTTAGGCGGCAACGGCTTGATGGTGCCGTTTGCCGCCCTCGGTGTCACCCCACGGTCATGTCATCGATCTGCCATGACCGCCGTCAGGCGATCGGTTGTCAGCCCTGTGCGTCGTCGTGTGCGTGGTGGTAGCGCACGGCCTCGGCCACTTCCTCGCGCGAACCGAGGAACACCGGCACGCGCTGGTGCAGCTGGTCGGGCTGGATGTCGAGGATGCGCTCGCGGCCGGTCCAGGCGGCACCGCCGGCCTGCTCGACCAGCAGGCCCATCGGGTTGGCTTCGTACATCAGGCGCAGCTTGCCGGCCTTGGACGGGTCCTTCTTGTCCCACGGGTAGATGAAGATGCCGCCGCGGGTAAGGATGCGATGCACGTCGGCCACCATGCTGGCGATCCAGCGCATGTTGAAGTTCTTGCCGCGTACGCCTTCCTTGCCCGCCAGCAGGTCGCCGACGTAGGCCTGCATCGGCGCTTCCCAGTGGCGCTGGTTGGACATGTTGATCGCGAATTCCTGGGTGGCCGCCGGGATCTGCATGTTCTCGGTGGTCAGCACGAACTCGCCCTTCTCGCGGTCCAGGGTGAAGGCGTGGGTGCCATGGCCGACGGTCAGCACCAGCTGGGTGCTGGGCCCGTAGATGCAGTAGCCGGCGGCGATCTGCTTGCTGCCCGGCTGCAGGAAGGCGTCGTCGCCCGGCAGCTCGACATTGGTCGGGCAGCGCAGCACGGAGAAGATGGTGCCGACGGAGACGTTGACGTCGATGTTGGAGCTGCCATCGAGGGGATCGAACAGCAGCAGGAAATCACCGCGGGGATAGATGTCCGGCACCGGCTGGCTGTGGTCCATTTCCTCCGAGGCGCAGGCGGCGAGGTGGCCACCCCAGGCGTTGGCTTCGAGCAGGATCTCGTTGCTGATGACGTCGAGCTTCTTCTGCGCTTCACCCTGCACGTTGCCGGTACCGGCGTCGCCGAGCACGCCACCGAGGGCGCCCTTGCTGACGGCGATGGAGATGCTGGTGCAGGCGCGGGCGACGACCGCGATCAGCTGGCGCAGGTCGGCATTGATGCGGCCGGCGTGCTGTTCCTGGATCAGGAAGCGGGTCAACGAAGTACGGGACATGAGCGGGCAGGTCTCGGCAGCGGGAAAACGCCTATTGTCGCCCGTCTGGCGGGGGCGTGCGTGAGCGCGGGAAGGCGTAATCGTTTCCAGATGCGTTGCGCTCGTGGCGCCTTCCTTCTGTAGAGCCGAGCCCGCGCTCGGCTGCTCTTCGTCCTTCATGCCGCACAAGCCGATCGTAGGCTCGGCTCTACAGAGACCAGGGCGCAAAAAACAAAGGCGCCTTTCGGCGCCTTTGTCCTCAAGCTACTGGAGCGTTGCTTCAGCCCTTGGCGACGGTGGCCACGGCCTTGGCGACGTATTCCAGGTTGTTCTGGTTCAGCGCGGCCACGCAGATACGGCCGGTGCCGACGGCGTAGATGCCGAACTCGTCGCGCAGGCGCTCGACCTGCTCACGGCTCAGGCCGGAGTAGGAGAACATGCCGGCCTGCTCGTTGATGAAACCGAACTGCGGTGCACCGGCAGCGGCCAGCTTCTCGACCAGGCCGTGGCGCAGGGCGTGGATGCGCTCGCGCATCTCGGTCAGCTCCTGCTCCCACATCGCACGCAGTTCCGGGTTGGTCAGCACGCCGGCCACCAGTGCAGCGCCGTGGGTGGATGGGCTGGAGTAGATGGTGCGGATCACGCGCTTGACCTGCGATTGCACGGCCTTGGCGTCAGCGGCGGTCGGCGCCACCATCGACAGCGCACCCACGCGCTCGCCATACAGCGAGAACGACTTGGAGTACGAGTTGGCGACGATGAAGCTGTCGATGCCGGCTTCGGCGATGATGCGCACCGCTGCGCCGTCCTGCTCGATGCCCTTGTCGAAGCCCTGGTAGGCCATGTCGATGAAGGGGAACAGCTGCTTGTCCTTCAGCAGTTGCGCGACCTGCTTCCACTGGGTGACCGTGAGGTCAGCGCCGGTGGGGTTGTGGCAGCAGGCGTGCAGCAGCACCACGGTGCCGGCTTCCAGCTTGCCCAGGTCGGCCAGCATGCCGTCGAAATCGACGCCATGGGTGCCCGGGTCGAAGTAGGTGTAATCCAGCACCTCGAAACCAGCGGCGCTGAACACCGCACGGTGGTTTTCCCAGCTCGGGTTGCTCAGCGCAACGGTGGCGTGCGCCAGCAGCTTCTTCAGCACGTCGGCGCCGACGCGCAGCGCACCGCTGCCACCAACGGTCTGCGCGGTGGTCACGCGGCCGGCGGCCAGCAGCGGCGAATCCTTGCCGAACACCAGCTCACGCGTCGCCTGCGTGTACGCCGGCAGGCCATCGATCGGCAGATAGCCGCGCGGCTTGGCTTCAGCGGCGAGCTGCTGCTCGATCTGCTTGACGGCGCGCAGCAGCGGAATGCGGCCGCTCTCGTCGTAGTAGATGCCCACACCCAGGTTGACCTTGGTCGGGCGGCTGTCGGCGTTGTACGCCTCGGTCAGGCCCAGGATCGGGTCGCCTGGGACCAGTTCCACGTTTGCAAAGAAGGACACGGCGGTACTCGTTCGGTAGACGGAAAGGGGGAGGAAGTGCGCTACGCGGTCCGCGGCTTTTCGGCCGGAAACAGCCCATCGTAACAAAGCCTGCCGGGGCTGGCCGCCGCCATCGTCATCCGCGGCCCCGTACCATGGCGTGCGTTGCCGCCCGATCCATCAACCTGAATCATGAATCCCGCCGCACGACGCCGTTGCCTGCCGCTGTCCGCCCTGCTGCTGTCGCCTTGGACGGCGGTGGCCGAGCCTGCGCCCACCGCCCTGCCTGCGGTGCAGGTACAGGCCGCCCGGGTGCCGGGCATCGATCCGTTCGCGCTGCCGGCCAGCCAGGACACGGTCTGGATCGACGCCAGCCGCGCGGGCACCGGTGCGCAGCTGTCTGAGGCCTTGGCCGGGGTCCCCGGACTGCTGGCACGTGACCGGCAGAACTTCGCCCAGGACACGCAGCTGTCGATTCGTGGCTTCGGCGCACGCTCGACCTTCGGCGTGCGCGGGGTGCGGGTGCTGATCGACGGCGTGCCGGCCACCATGCCTGACGGCCAGGGCCAGCTGTCGCATGCCAGCCTGTTGGGCGCCGAGCGCATCGAGGTGCTGCGCGGGCCGTTCTCGGCGCTGTACGGCAATTCCTCCGGCGGCGTGCTGCAGGTCTGGAGCGCGCAGGGCCAGGCCGGTGACCCGTGGCGGTTGCGCGTGAATGCCGGCGCCGACAACACCCTCAGTGTCGGCGCACAGCTCAAGGGTGCCGGCCCAGCGCTGGACTACAACATCGCGGCCAACCACTTCCGCACCGATGGCTGGCGGGACCACAGCCGTGCGCGCCGCGAATCGCTCAACGCACGCATTGGTGGTGATCTGGGCGGTGGGCGGCTGGAGCTGCTGCTCAATGCGCTGGATGCCCCCGATGCGCAGGATCCGCTGGGCCTGAGCCGTGCCCAGGTGGCGGCTGATCCGCGCCAGGCCACGGCAGTCGCGCACCAGTACAACACCCGCAAATCGGTGCGCCAGCAGCAGGCTGGCCTGCGCTGGACCCGGGAGACCGGGGCACAGCGCTGGCAATTGATGGGCTATGCCGGCCAACGCACGGTGACCCAATACCTGCCGATTCCGCCGGCACCCCAGACCAACAGCCCGCTGCATGCCGGCGGCGTGATCGATCTGCAGGGCGGGTATGGCGGGCTGGACGCGCGCTGGGGCTGGCACGGCGATCTGGCCGGCCGGCCGCTGGACCTGGTGGCCGGGCTCAGCGCCGACCGCCAGCGCCAGCACCGCACCGGCTACGAGAACTTCGTGGGCAGCGCCCTCGGGGTGCGCGGGCGCCTGCGCCGTGACCAGATCGATACCGTGCAGAACGTGGACCAGTTCGCCCAGGCTTGGTGGCAATGGAGTCCGCGCTGGTCGCTGCTGGCCGGGGTGCGCCACAGCGCGGTGCGTTTCGACTCGGACGATCGCTACATCACCACCCGCAACCCGGATGACAGTGGCCACCGGCGCTACCAGGCGACCACGCCGGTGGCAGGCGTCAGCTTCGAGGCCAGCCCGCAGTGGCGCCTGCATGCCGCCGTGGGGCGTGGATTCGAGACCCCCACCTTCAACGAGCTGGGGTATCGCGCCGATGGTCAGGCGGGTCTGGCGCTGGATCTGGCGGCCGCCCGCAGCCGCAGCCTGGAGCTAGGCAGCAAGTGGCACGCACAGGATGGAACCCAGCTCGATGTCAGCCTGTTCCGTGCAGATACCGACGATGAGCTGGCAGTTGCCAGCAACATCGGCGGTCGCAGCACCTATCGCAACATCGGCCGCACCCGCCGCCAGGGTGTGGAACTGCAGTATCGCCAGCCGCTGGCCGAGCAGCTGGAGCTGCAGCTGGCGTGGACCTGGCTGCAGGCGCAGGCGCGTTCGCCGTACCTCACCTCCAACACCCTGGTTGCCGCCGGCAGCCGCCTGCCCGGGGTACCGCGCCAGCAGGCCTCTGCCCGGCTGCAATGGTCGCCCGGCCAGTGGCAGTGGGCGCTGGAGGCCTCCGCCAGCAGTGATACCGTAGTCAACGACGTGGCGACCGAACGCGCGCCCGGCTTCGCCCTGCTGCATCTGGAAGGCGGCCGTCGCTGGGCCCTGCCGGG
Organism: Stenotrophomonas sp. YJH_SMC_110; assembly: GCF_059369255.1. Taxonomy (NCBI): domain Bacteria; kingdom Pseudomonadati; phylum Pseudomonadota; class Gammaproteobacteria; order Lysobacterales; family Lysobacteraceae; genus Stenotrophomonas; species Stenotrophomonas sp. YJH_SMC_110. The sequence goes on from NZ_JCAFSM010000009.1 coordinate 82,292, forward strand.
TGGCGAGCTGCGCGCCTTCGCCCGGATGGAGAACGTGCTGGACCAGGCCTACATAGGCTCGGTGATCGTCAACGATGGCAACGGGCGCTTCTACGAACCGGGACCGGGACGGCGGGCCAACGTCGGCCTGCAATGGTCGTGGCGTTGAAGGGGTAGTGCCGGCCGCTGGCCGGCATCGCGCCGTGCAGGACGTCAGGAGGTTGCCGGCCAGCGGCCGGCACTACCCGTCAGTCGGGGGCCTTGGCTGGCACGAACGGCGATGTCGGGTCGCTGGCCGGGAAGGTCTCCTCCAGCGCTTCGTCCTGGTTGTCGCTGGCGCGCTGCTTGCGTTCGCGGCGCTTGAGCGGGCTTTCCTGGCCACCGCGATGGCGGTCACCGCCATCCTTGCGGTCCTGCGCCGCCTGTTCAGCCTCGTGCTTCACCGGCAGATGGTCGCTCCCGTGCTCGGCATCGAAGAACGGTGCGCCGGTGCCACGGTAGTCGGCGTTGTCGGCATCGCGTTTGCCGCGCTGCTCGCCCGGAATGGGCGGGTGGTTTGCGCGCAGCGGGTCGCGGGAGGTCTCTCGGCTCATGGTCTGGCTACCTGCGCTCGGGGTTCCCACTACACCGCGACGCAGGTAAAGCCGCCGCGAACCTGGCGTCATGAACATCTCGCTCACCCGCTGGTAACGGCACCGCGCGTATTCCTGCCCACCCGCCCCGCTGCAGGAGCCGGCCATGCCCCGTCTTGAACGACCCGCACCGTCCGTGTTCAACGCCCTGCTCGATCCGCTCGGCCAACGTACCGCGCAGCGCCGCACGCGCCGCCATGAGGATCCGCAGGCGGTGGCCCAGGACTATCTGCAGTACATGCTCAGTGACTACGAGGAACGTCGCGGGCAAAGTCATCGCAACTGGCGTGACCTGTGCCCGGTCTATGCCTTCGCGTTGACCACCCATGCTGCCGACTGGCCGCGCGGTGACGCTGCCGATACCTGCGAGGAATTGGCCGAGCACTGGGAACAGATGCGCGGGCAGTCGCGGCTGGGCTGGTCGCAGGCGCGACCGGTGGTGGAGGACGCCTGGCGCGCGCTGGACCATATTCCGGCGGCGGCGGTGAGGCCGTTGCTGCAGTAGTGCCGGCCGCTGGCCGGCAACCCCAGGACACTTGAGGCCGCGAGCTCTGCCGGCCGGCGGCCGGCACTACCGCACCTGCGTGGAACCCACGTGCACGGTATCGACACGGGTGGTTTACACCGCCCATCTGAAGCTGGGTGCCCTGCCCCATCAGAGGTGCGTCCATGGCCCGCCCGATCTGGACCGGTACGCTGTCCTTCGGACTGCTCAATGTGCCGGTGTCGCTGATGTCCGGCGAACGCAAGGTTGACCTGCAGTTCCGCATGCTCGACTCGCGCGATCGCAAGCCGATCCGTTTCGAAAGGGTCAACGCCGACACCGGCGAGGAAGTGCCCTGGAAGGACATCGTCAAAGCCTATGAGTACGACAAGGGCAGTTATGTTGTGCTGGAGGAAGGCGACATCCGCTCGGCGGCGCCGGAAAGCCACGAAGCGGTGGAGGTGGAATCCTTCGTGGACGCAGCGCAGATCGACCCGCGCTACTACGAGAAGCCGTACCTGCTGGTGCCCGGCAAGAAGGCCGAAAAGGGCTACGTGCTCCTGCGCGAAACGCTGCGCAGTACCGGCAAGGTAGGCATTGCCCGGGTGGTGGTGCGCACGCGCGAGTACCTGTGTGCGGTGATGCCGCATGCGGACGCGCTGGTGCTGATGATCCTGCGCTATCCGCAGGAACTGGTGGATCCCGAGGACTACAAGCTGCCTGCCGGCAAGCTGTCCGACTACCGCATCACCAGCAAGGAAACGGCGATGGCCGAGCAGTTGATCGAGTCGATGTCCGGCGATTGGGACCCATCGCACTACCACGATGAATTCCGCGAGCGCCTGCAGCAGGTGCTGAACAAGCGCATCAAGTCCAAGGGCGGCACCACGCGGGTGGAAGATGGGCCCGCACCACACGAGGATGCGACAACGAACGTTGTCGACTTCATGGCGTTGCTGCAGAAGAGCCTGGATGCGAACAAGCGCACGCCGGCGAAGAAGGCCGCAACGCGCAAGGCAGCTGCAAAGTCGACGGTGAAGAAGGCCGCAAAGAAGACAACGAAGAAGGCTGCGAAGAAGGCCGCACCACGGCGCAAGGCAGGTTGAACCATGTCGCTGCACCAGTACCGGCGCAAGCGCCGGCTTGGCGGAGGCACAGGGCAGACGCCGGAGCCTGACGACACACCCGCACGCGGTGATCCGCAGCGGCGGCCAACCTTCGTCATCCAGCTGCATCATGCCAGTTCGCGCCACTATGACTTCCGCCTTGAGATGGACGGCGTGCTGAAGAGCTGGGCGGTGCCGAAAGGTCCTTCGCTTCGCGTCGGCGAGAAGCGGCTGGCCGTGGAAGTGGAAGATCACCCGTTGTCCTACGCTGGCTTCGAGGGCGACATTCCCGAAGGCCACTACGGCGCGGGGCACGTGGAGGTGTTCGATCAGGGCACCTGGGCCTGCGAAGGCGATCCACTGCAGGCGCTGGCAGCTGGAAAGATCGACTTCGTACTGCATGGACAACGCCTGGCCGGTGGCTGGAAGCTGGTGCGCACGGCAATGAAGGGACGCCAGGTGCAGTGGCTGCTGATCAAGCGCGACGACGAGCAGGCGCGCGATGCCGAAGCAGACGATCTGCTGGACGCGCACGTGCCCAAGCGCGCATCCACCGTGATGAAGCGCACTGAGGGGAAGGCAGGGCGTGCTGTGCCCGCCGCACGCACGGCTACCCGCAAGGCCGATGCACGCTGGCATGCGCGCGCGCTGAAACTGGACGGCGCACGTGACACGCCCTACCCGCATGGGTTCAAACCGCAATTGACCGATCATCGCGACAGCGCGCCGGACGGCGCGCGTTGGCTGCACGAGATCAAGTGGGACGGCTATCGCCTGCTGGCCGATCTGCACGACGGCGAGGTGAAGCTCCGCTCCCGCAATGGCCTGGATTGGACCGATGACTTCCCCGAGGTCGTGCAGGCCGTGCAGGCGCTGCCGGTGCGCGATGCGCGCCTGGACGGTGAGCTGGTGGTGCTGGACAAGGAAGGGCGCAGCGATTTCGCAGCGTTGCAGCGCGTGATCGATGGAAGCTCGAAGCAACCGCTGCGCTACATCGTGTTCGATCTTCCGGGTGTGGCCAACGCGGACATCAGTCGTGCGCCATTGCTGGAACGCAAAGCGCTGCTGAAGGATCTCATCGGACCGGTGCCCGGCATCCTGGCCTTCAGCGAACATGTGATCGACCAGGGCCCGCAGGTGTTCGATGCCAGTGGCCAGGCCGGATTCGAAGGCATCGTCAGCAAGCAGGTGGACGCGCCGTACGTGAACACCCGCGCGCGCAGCTGGGTGAAGGTGAAGCACGAAGACACCGACGAGTTCGTGATTGTCGGCTACACGGCCCCCAGGGGCTCGCGGGTGGGTTTCGGATCATTGTTGCTGGCAACGCCGGACAAGGAGGGTCTGCGCTATGTGGGCCGCGTCGGTACCGGCTTCGACGACGAGAACCTGCGCGCGCTGCTCAAGGCATTGCAGCCACTGGCAGTAAAGACGCCCGTGCTGCAGCTTCCGGCGCATGTGCCGTTCCGCGCCGCCAGCGTGCGCTGGGTGAAGCCGGTGACGGTGGCGGAAGTGGCGTTCCGTGGCTGGGGCAAGGAAGGCCTGCTGCGCCAGGCCAGTTTCAAGCGGCTGCGCAGCGACAAGCAGAAGGAGGACCTGGGAATGAGCAACGCAACAGCAGTTGCTGAAGCCGGGGGTGAGGTCCAGATCACGCATCCGGAGCGGGTGGTGTTTCCCAGTCAGGGACTGGGCAAAGGCGACGTGGCCGACTATTACCGGCGCATGGCGCGCTGGATCCTGCCCGAAATTGCCGGACGGCCGCTGTCATTGCTGCGCTGCCCCGATGGGGTGGGCAAGGCCTGTTTCTTCCAGAAGCATCATGGCCCCGGCCTGGGCGACGCGGTGCACGCGGTGCCCCTGCAGCAGAAGAGCGGCCGCGAGGACTATGTCTATATCGACGACGCACGGGGCCTGCTGCAGCTGGTGCAGATGAACACGCTGGAGCTGCATCCGTGGGGTGCGACCGTAGCAGACACCGAGCATCCGGATCGACTGGTATTCGATCTCGATCCTGGCAACGGCGTCAGCTGGGCACAGGTGAAATCGGGTGCACGTGATGTGCGTGATCGTCTGCAGCAGGTGGGCCTGGAGAGCTTCGTGCGGCTGTCTGGCGGCAAGGGGCTGCATGTGGTGGTACCGCTGCAGCCCAAGGCCGGCTGGGACGAGGCGAAGGCGTTCTGCGAGGCCTTTGCGCAGGCAATGGCAAAGGAGCAACCTGATCGCTATGTGGCGACGATGAGCAAGGCCAAGCGCAGTGGCGTCATCTTCATCGACTGGTTGCGCAACACCCGAGGGGCCACCAGCGTGTGCTCGTGGTCGCTGCGCGCGCGCGATTCCGCCGGTGTGGCAGTGCCGCTGCGCTGGGAGGAACTGGCGCGTATCAGTGCTGCCGACGCCTTTCCCATGGGCAAGGCGCTGGCGAGGGCGCAACGCCTGAAGAGTGACCCATGGCAGGGCATCGCGCAGTTGAAGCAGACGCTGCCGCGCATGGACCTGTAGAGCCGAGCCCATGCTCGGCTGCATGTGTCGATGTGCATGAAAGCCGAGCATGGGCTCGGCTCTACAAAGGCGCCGTTACCCTGCGTCGCGCGAGGCGCGACGGCCGAACCACCAACCGGCCAGCAGTTGCAGCGGCAGCGATGCCAGCAGCGAAATGACGAACCAGAACGGGAAATCCGCACCGGCCGTCCACATCGCGTAGCCACAGCCCAGCGCGATCAGCGACCAGATCGAGAAGCCATGCGAACGCGGCCAGCAGGGGGCGTAATAGGTGGCAAAGGAAACGCCCGCGATGCCACCAAGAACGCTGAAGGTGAGGTCCCAGCCCAGCTGCACGCTGTTGTTGTCCGGCGACAGGCCCAGCAACGGGGGCAGCCAGCTGGCGACGCTGCTGACCAGCGCAAGCGACAGGACGCCGCCGATCAGGGCGACGATGGACAGGAACAGGGTCTTGAGCAGGCCGGGCATGCGCGCATTGTACGGCGGCCACAGAGTGCCCGCGTTGCCGGCCAGCGGCCGGCACTACCGAACCGCCTGGGGTTTGCCGGCCAGCGGCCGTCACTACCGATGGATCGGCATGGCCGCCGCGTCCGTGGGAGAGGGGGACGGAGCGACGACGGCCATGCACAGGCGGTCAGGCGGCGAAGTCGAGTACCACGCGGCCCTCAATGGTGCCCGCGTGCATGCGCGCGAACACGTCGTTGATGTTCTCCAGGCGGTCGGTGCTGACCGTGGCCGCGACCTTGCCTTCGGCGGCGAACTGCAGCGACTCCTGCAGGTCCAGCCGGGTGCCGACGATCGAGCCGCGCACGGTGATGCCGTTGAGCACCATGCCGAAGATGTCCAGCGGGAAATTACCGGGCGGCAGTCCGTTGAGCGAGACGGTGCCGCCACGGCGGACCATGCCCAGCGCCTGCTCGAACGCCTTCGGTGAGACCGCCGTGACCAGGGCGCCGTGCGCGCCGCCGATCTCCTTCCTGAGGAAGGCGGCCGGATCGGTGGTGCGCGCGTTCACGGTGATCTGCGCACCCAGCTGCCGGGCCAATGCCAGCTTGTTGTCGTCCACGTCCACCGCAGCCACGTTCAGGCCCATCGCACGGGCGTACTGCACCGCCATGTGGCCCAGGCCACCGATGCCGGAAATCGCCACCCAGTCGCCGGGCTTGGTGTCGGTGACCTTCAGGCCCTTGTAGACGGTCACGCCGGCGCACAGCACCGGTGCGATCTCGACGAAGCCCACGTCCTTCGGAAGCAGGCCGACATAGTTGGCATCGGCCAGTGCGTACTCGGCGAAGCCGCCGTTGACCGAGTAACCGGTATTGCGCTGTGTCTCGCACAGCGTTTCCCAGCCACCCAGGCAGTGTTCGCAATGGCCACACGCCGAGTACAACCAGGGGATGCCGACCCTGTCGCCTTCCTTGACGTGCCCTACCCCGCCTCCCACGGCCACGACGTGCCCCACGCCCTCGTGGCCGGGGATGAACGGCGGGTTCGGTTTCACCGGCCAGTCGCCCTCGGCGGCGTGCAGGTCGGTGTGGCAGACGCCACAGGCCTCGATCCTGACCAGTACCTCGCCCGCCCACGGGCGTGGTACCGAGACTTCCTCGATCACCAGTGGCTTGCCGAACTCACGCACGACAGCGGCCTTCATGGTCGAATTCATGTTCGGATCTCCGTAGTGCGCTTGCCCACAGAATGACGCCTGCACGAGGCCGGCGCTTTGATCACGATCAAACCTTTGAAGATTCGCGGAGCAGGTTCAGCTGGCCAGCACGGACGCCTCGCGGGCCAGGCGTTCGATCGCCTCCCAGTCGCGGGTCTGCAGCAGTGCCGGGGTGGTCAGCCACGAACCGCCCACGCACAGCACGTTGGGCAGATGCAGGAACTGCGGTGCGGTCTGCGCACTGATGCCGCCGGTCGGGCAGAAGCGCACATCGGCGAACGGACCGTGCCAGGCGGCCAGTAGCGCGGCGCCGCCGGCCTGTACCGCCGGGAAGAACTTGAAGGTGTCCTGGCCATGCTCCAGGCCCAGGATCAGGTCCGAGGCGGTGGCGGCACCGGGCAGGTACGGCAGGTCGGCATCACGCGCGGCCGCATACAACGCCGGCGTGGCACCGGGGGACACCGCGAATCGCGCGCCGGCCTGCTTTGCTGCCTGCATCTGCGCGGCGTCGAGTACGGTGCCGGCACCGATCACCGCGTCCGGCACGGCCTCGACCATCGCCTTGATCGCATCCAGCGCCTGCGGCGTGCGCAGCGTCACCTCGATTACCGGCAGGCCGCCGCGGAACAGTGCCTGGGCGACGTCGACCGCTTCATTCACATCTTCGGGGGTGTACACCGGGATCACCGGTGCCAGCTTCAACAGCGCGCGCAGGCGCGGATCAGCGCTGGACATGGTCTTGCTCCTTGCCCGACGGGGCATCGCGGATCGCCGCCGGGTACGGCAGCGCAGCGGCGCATGATGCCACGTGGCTCACGAAGGTGCTGGCAGCGTCGCCCCGCCCTGCCCCGGTCAGGCCGGGTCGGCCTGCAGCGCCTGGATGCGGCGCTGGTACCAGTCGCCACCGAGCGGATCGAACACCGCCGAGCGCTCCATCTGCGACTCGTACACGTGCACAGAAATCGCCAATGCGTCGTCACTGGCGTTGCGCAGGGTGTGGTACTCGTGCGGCGGGATCAGGCTGCCGGCACTGCCGCAGCCTCCGCGCAGCGTGGCGTGGCGGTGGAAACGCCAGCGCTCGCCGGCGCGCTCCAGCAGCTCGTAACGGGTGATCTCCAGTTCGCCCAACCACACTCCCTCCACACACCACATGGCATCGTGGTCGTGCAGCGGCGTGCCCTGCCCTGGGCCCCAGCTCATGGCGATCACGCTGTAGCCGTGTTCGCGGCTGTGGTACAGCGGACGTCGCGCGTAATGATCACTGACCGGCCGATGCACGCATTCGGGCAATTCGATGCGGCTGTCGGTTATGGCTTCCTGCAGCGCCAGCTGCAGGTCGGCGGTGATGCGCCCGGCATCACCGGCGGTCACCGCCGCGTCGACCGCAGCGATCAACCGGTCGCGGCCACGGAACGGCGGAAACGGAGAGGTCTGCAGGTCCATGCACCTGACTGTAGCGGAGCATGGTTAAGGGAATGTTGGCGTTCGCGCGCGTCGCGTCCGCATTCAGGGTGAACACGCGCAGAAGCACGGTTCAGATGCAGAGGCACTAGAGCAATCACAAGGGAACCTCGCGCAGCAAAACGTGTCGAACACGACGCGATTCAGATCCGCTGCGACGTTCCGCAACTTCGCATCCGACGGGTGCAAGGCTAGAATTCTCCGACTTACCTGGTTCTATACATGTCAGTGCGAAATATGAGCGATGCCGCGTTGCCGGCATCGAAAGGCAAGGCTGCCACGATCAACGACATCGCACGACTGTCGGGAGTTTCCAAGAAAACGGTTTCAAGAATCATCAACAACTCGCCGCTGGTGCGCAAAGACACCCGCGACAAGGTCGAGGCGTTGATGCGGGAGGTCGGTTACGTGCCCGACCCGCTGGCGCGCGGACTCGCGTTCCGCCGCTCCTTCCTGATCGGCCTGGTGTATGACGACCCCGGCGCCCAATGCATTGTCGACCTGCAGCACGGCGCGCTGGAAGCGCTGCGCGGCACCGGCTATGAGCTGGTGGTGCACCCGTGCAACAGCCAGGATCCGGACTGTGCGGACGGCGTGCGCCGTTTCGTGCAGCAGCAGAAACTGCATGGCGTGATCCTCGGCCCGCGCGCCTCCGAATCGATGGCGCTGGCGCAGATGCTCGACGCGATCGACTGCCGCCACATCCGCATCAACGCGCATGCGTCGGAAGAAGACGTGCAGGCGGTGGTCACCCACGATCGCGATGGTGCGGCGGCGGCTGCGGGCTACCTGCTCTCGCTCGGCCACCGCGACATCGCGGTGATTGCCGGTCCCGGTGACCGGCGCGCTGCCCGCGAGCGGACCCACGGCTTCCTTGATCGGCTGGCCCAGGTCGGCGTGACCCTGCCGGGCGAGCGCGTGCTGGAAGCGGGCGACACCTTCGAGTCCGGCGTGCATGCCGCCGAACGCCTGCTGATGGGCGGACAACGCCCCAGTGCGATCTTCACCGGCAACGACGAAATCGCCGCGGGCGTCTACCAGGTGGCATTGCGTGCGGGCATCGCGGTGCCGCAGCAGTTGTCGATCGTCAGCTACGACGACAGCCCGCTGGCGTCGCGGCTGTGGCCGCCGCTGACGTCGGTACGCCGCCACGTCTCCGACATCGGCCGCATGGCTGCCGCGATGCTGGTGCAGACCGACGTACCGGAGGCGCCGGCTGCGGCCAGCGTGCATCCGCAACTGATGGTGCGCGGTTCCTGCCGGGCCGTGGACGGCTGAGTGTCCTGCCCTCGCCTGCGCCGTCGCGACAGAACGGTGCAGGCAACAACGAAAACGGCGCACCAGGGTGCGCCGTTTCCACTGCGAAGCGGTGTGCGTTACGCGCTTACACGTCGCCGCCGTCGGCCCAGCCTTCACCCGTGCCCTTCTGGAACACGCGGTCGTCGTCCTGCACATCACCGGCCGGCAGATGCGCCTGGTCGGCCAGTGCCGCGTAGATCGGGGTGAAGTCCGGCGACGTCGCCTGCATCAGCTGTTCGAAGCTGTCGATGACGAAGTAGGTCTTCTGGAAGGTGTCGATGCGGTACTTGGTGCGCATGATCCGCTGCAGGTCGAAACCGATGCGGTTGGGCGCGGGCGATTCCAGCGAGTACAGTGACTCGCCCTTCGACGACACGATGCCGGCGCCGTAGATGCGCAGGCCGTCGGGCGTATCGATCAGGCCGAACTCCACCGTGTACCAGTACAGGCGGGTCAGGTTCTGCAGTGCATCCGGGCCGATCGCGTGGGCCTTGACGCCGCCACGGCCGTACGCCTCCATGTAGTCGGCGAACACCGGGTTCATCAGCAGCGGCACGTGGCCAAACAGATCGTGGAACAGGTCCGGTTCGGCGATGTAGTCGATCTGGTCCGGGCGACGGATCCACCAGGTCACCGGGAAACGGCGGTTGGCCAGGTGGTCGAAGAAATCCAGTTCCGGCAGCAGGCCTTCAACGCCGACCAGGGTCCAGCCGGTGGCGGCGCCCAGTACTTCGTTGAGCTGGTCGAAGCGCGGAATCATGTGTGCGCTCATGCCCATCTCGTCCTGCGCGTCCAGGAACTCCTGGCAGGCGCGGCCGACCAGCAGTTCGCGCTGGCGCTGGTACAGCGTGCTCCAGGTGGCGTGGTCGTCGGCGCTGTAGGTGTCCCACGGCTGCTCGACGAGCGCGGTGGTATACACCGGCACGTAGCCCTTGTCGGTCTGCTGGTGTTCGACGCGGCGGGGCTGGGCGAGGTCCATGGGGCACTCCTTGACGGGATACCCACGATGCTAGGGCAGGGCGCACGCAACAGGGTTGCAAAAGTTGCGTCGATTGGCCTTGTTGGCGCAATATCCTTGCGTACTCACCATGTTGCGGGGCAACAATGGCCGGAGAAGTCCAGTTCGATCGCACGGATATACGTCTACTGGCTGAAATCCAGCGGGATGGGCGCGCCACCAACGCCGAGCTGGCGACACGGGTGAACCTCTCGCCCTCGGCCTGCCTGCGCCGCCTGCAGCGGCTGGAAAGCGAGGGCGTGATCGTCGGCTATGGCGCGCGGCTGGAACCGCGCCAGCTGCGCCTGGGCCTGCAGGCCTTCGTGCGCGTGCAGCTGGAAAAGCATGACCAGGCCGCCATCGGCCACTTCGTGGACAGCGTGCAAGCGTGGGACGAGGTGGTGGCCTGCCATGCGCTGACCGGCGACATGGACTACCTGCTGCACGTCTACGTGCGCGACCTGGAGCACTTCTCGCACTTCCTGCTGGACCGGCTGCTCAACGCCGGCGGCGTGGCCGATGCCAATTCCAGCTTCGTGCTGCGAACGGTGAAGGGTTTCCAGGCGTTGCCGTTGTCGCAGCTGGAGCCCTGAGCAGCCACCAGGCGTGCCCGGTGGCCTGGCATCAATGGATCAGCACTTGTCCTTGCGGCCCATCAGCTTGCCCAGGCGCGAGGCTTCCTCGCACTTTGGTGCGGCCACCGGCGCGGGTGCCGCTGCGGCGGCGCGCGCGCGCTGCAACTGCTGGATCTTCGCGCGGATCTGCGGCATGGCCGCCATTGCGGCCTTCTCGCCTTCCAGGATCGCGGTGCCGCGCTGGCTGAAATCGGCGGCGCCGATGTCCAGTACCTTCGGACGGATGACGATGTCGGCGCGCGCCAGCTCCTGCTCGCCCAGGCGCTGGCCCATGATCGAGATGGACTGGTTGACGATGCCCAGCATGTCCGTCGGTGCCTTGCCGCTGGCCTTGCTGGAGATGTCCACGGCGATCACGAAGTCGGCGCCGAGCTGGCGCGCGGCATCCACCGGCACCGGGCTGACCACGCCGCCGTCGATGTAATTGCGGCCGCCGATCTTCACCGGCTCGAACACACCGGGGATGCTGCTCGACGCGCGCACCGCCTGGCCGACGTTGCCGCGCACGAAGATCGCGCGCTCGCCCGTTTCCAGCTGGGTGGCAACGGCGGCGAACGGTTTCTTCAGGCGCTCGGCGGGACGGTTGGCGACCTGCTCGTTGACGTAGTCCTGCAGCTTCTGGCCCTGCACCAGGCCACCGGAGAACAGGCGTACGTCGCGGATGCTGGCTTCGTCCAGCGCGACTGCCTTGCTCTGCATCTGGAAGGCGTCCATGCCGCTGGCATACAGCGCACCGACCACGCTGCCGGCGCTGGTGCCGGAGACCACGGCCGGCTCGAAGCCGTTGGCTTCCAGCATCTTGATCACGCCGATGTGCGCGAAGCCCTTGGCCGCGCCGCCACCGAGGGCGATGCCGATCCTGATCGGCTTGGCCTGCGGCACCACGGTCGGCGCCGGCGGCGGCGTGGGGCGGACCGGGTCGCCACCGCAGCCGGCCAGCAGGCCGATCAGGGCGACGGACAGCAGCATGCGGGGGCGGAACAGGCTCATCGGCAGTGCGCTCGCGGCGCTGGATTCAGGAAAGGGCGCCAGCATACCGAAGCGGTGGCGGGGCTGGCAGGGTGGGGGGAACTCCCTATTCAGCAAAAAAACGTGAATCGCTTCTGGTGGGTGCGGACCTTGGTCCGCACAAATGCCTGGTCGCGCGCTGAAGGAATGTGCCAACCAAGGTTGGCACCTACCAAATGAGTGGGTCAGAACCGGTTGTCACCATCCAGCATCCGGCCCAGGCCGCCCAGCACCGAGCCTTCGCCGCGGCTCTGGCCGCCGCCCTGCGGTGCGGCCATCCACATGCGGCCGGCCAGGCGCGAGAACGGCAGCGACTGCAGCCAGACCTTGCCGGGGCCGGTCAGCGTGGCCAGGAACACGCCTTCGCCGCCGAACAGCATGCTCTTGATGCCGGCCACCCGGCGCACGTCCATGTCCACGCTGGAGTGGTAGGCCACCACGCAGCCGGTATCCACGTCCAGGCGCTCGCCGGCGGCCAGCTCGCGCTCGATCACGCAGCCGCCGGCATGGATGAACACCCAGCCGTCGCCTTCCAGCTTCTGCATGATGAAGCCCTCGCCGCCGAACAGGCCGGTCATGATCCTGCGCTGGAACTGCACGCCGATCTGCACGCCGCGCGCGCCGGCCAGGAAGCTGTCCTTCTGGCAGATCAGGCGGCCGCCGTGCTGGTCCAGTTTCATCGCCAGCACCGTGCCGGGGTAGGGCGCGGCGAAGGCGACCTTGCCCTTGCCATGCCCGCTCTGGGTGTAGACGGTGGCGAACAGGCTCTCGCCGGTCAGCACACGGCGGCCGGCGGCCATCACCTTGCCCATGAAGCCGCCCTGGTCACCGTTGGCAGCGCCAAACACCGTGTCCATCTGTACCGTGGCGTCCTTGAACATCAAGGCGCCGGCCTCGGCAATGGCGCTCTCGCCGGGGTCGAGCTCGATCTCCACGAACTGCATTTCATGGCCGACGATGCGGAACTCGATGTCGTCGGCGCGGCCGCTGGCGCCGGCGGCGACCGGGACCGGCGGCGGTGTGTTGGGCATGCCCGGGGCCGGAGCCTGCAGCTCGGCCACCTCGGCGATCGGCGTCCACCCGCTCATGCCCTGGCACCATGCCAGGGCGCGTGGATTGGCCTGCGCGTAGCGGCGTGCGGCCCCGTCATCAAGCGGGCCGATTCGCTCGGCCTGGGCGGAGGCATGGAAGTACCACTGGGTCATGGCGGCGGGTCCGTCGCGTGGAAACCCCGAGTCTAGCGAGCGCCCGGGGGTGCCGGCGACGGGGCCATGAACGGCGGGCATTTGCGGCGTAGGTGCTGTATTGCAACAATTATCTGGTAGCGCCGTTTTACCACCCCTCCAAACACAGCCTACCGCCATGTCCCCGACCCGCACTTCCCGTGGCCGATTTCCGGTCGCGCGCCCCCTCGTTGCCGCTCTTTCCGCCCTGCTGCCGCTGGTAGCAGCCGCCCAGGAAACCCCCGCTGCCAAGGATCCGGTTGCCCTCGACGCCCTGCAGGTGACCGCGCAGCGCCGTGTCGAGAACGCCAAGGACGTGCCGGTCGCGCTCTCCGCGATCCAGGGCGAGAAGCTGGATGTGCTCGGTTCGGCCGGCGATGACATCCGTTTCCTGGCCGCACGCGTGCCCAGCCTCAACATCGAGTCGTCCTACGGCCGTGCCTTCCCGCGCTTCTACATCCGCGGTCTGGGCAACACCGACTTCGACCTCAATGCGTCGCAGCCGGTTTCGCTGGTGTACGACGACGTGGTGCAGGAAAGCCCGCTGCTGAAGGGCTTCCCGCTGTTCGACCTGGCCAACGTGGAAGTGCTGCGTGGTCCGCAGGGCACGCTGTTCGGCCGCAACACCCCGGCCGGCGTGGTCAAGTTCGATTCGGCGCGACCGTCGCAGGATGCTGACGGCTACGTGCGCGTGGGCTACGGCAGCTACAACAGCTGGAACGTGCAGGGCGCCTACGGCGGCCCGCTGACCGATCGCTGGTCGGCACGCGTCTCGGCGATCTACCAGCGCCGCGATGACTGGGTCGACAACACCCGCGTCGGCGCTCCCAACAGTGGCTTCGAAGGCTATGACGAAGCCGCCGGCCGCGTGCAGTTCCTGTACGAAGGCGATGACTTCGAAGCGCTGTTCAACCTGCACAAGCGCAAGCTCAATGGCACCGCCCGCCTGTTCCGCGCCAACATCATCGAGAAGGGTGGCAACTCGCTGGTCGAGAACTTCGACCGCGACAAGGTGGCCAACGACGGCGTCAACTTCTCCGACCTGAAGACCTGGGGTGGCAGCGCGCGCCTGCAGTGGAACCTCGGCTCGGTGACGCTGCACTCGATCACCGGCTACGAAACCGCCGAATCGCTCAACCGCGGTGACATTGACGGTGGCTACGGCGCGGCGTTCCTTGGCGCCGGCAACTACGGCCCCGGCCTGATTCCGTTCTCGTCGGAGTCGGCTGACGGCCTGCCGCATCACCGCCAGTGGACGCAGGAAGTCCGCATCGAGTCCAACGAGTGGGGCCGCTTCGACTGGCAGGCCGGCGTCTTCTACTTCGATGAAGACGTGACCATCAACAACTTCAACTACGACTCGCTGGCCCCGGGCAATCCGCAGACCGGCCACGTGGTGCAGAACCAGCGCAACAAGGCCTGGGCGGTGTTCGCCTCGGGTGACTTCGATGTCACCGACCGCTTCAAGCTGCGTGCCGGCGTGCGCTACACCCAGGACAAGAAGGACTTCAGCGCCAGCGTGCTGCAGGCCGTTCCGTTCGGCACCCCGGTCAGTGGCCCGTACCTGGCCAACACCGACGTCAACGACGTCAGCTGGGACCTCAGCGGCGTCTACAAGCTGACCGACGACATCAACGCCTATGCCCGCGTGGCCAAGGGCTTCCGCGCGCCGTCGATCCAGGGCCGCCTGGCCTTCGCGCCAGGCCTGTCGCAGGCCGATTCGGAGAAGGTGATCTCGTACGAGGCCGGCATCAAGGCCGACCTGTTCGAGCGCCGCGCGCGCCTGGGCCTGAGCGTGTTCCGCTACAACGTCGATGGCCAGCAGCTGATCGCGGTGGGCGGCAGCAACAACACCGCCACCCTGCTCAACGCCGACAAGACCATCGGCCAGGGCGTCGAGCTGGACCTGGAGGCCTACCTGGCCGACAACGTCCTGCTGACCTTCGGCAGCAGCTACAACGACACCGAGATCAAGGACAAGAACCTGGCGGTGGCGATCTGCGGCGGTGGCTGCACCATCACCGACCCGACCACGGTGATCAACGACCAGACCTATGCGCTGGTGAACGGCAACCCGCTGCCGCAGGCGCCGAAGTGGATCCACAACGCGACCCTGCGCGTGGGCTTCCCGCTCAGCGATGGCAGCGAGCTGTACGCCTACACCGACTGGGCCTACCGCAGTGCGGTGAACTTCTTCATCTACGAGTCGCCGGAATTCCGCGGCCGTAGTTCGCTGGAAGGCGGCCTGCGCCTGGGCTACAACTGGGATTACGGCCAGTACGACGTGGCGGTGTTCGGTCGCAACCTGACCAACCAGACCCGCGTGGTCGGCGCGATCGACTTCAACAACCTGACCGGCTTCCTCAATGAGCCGCGTACCTGGGGCGTGGAGTTCACCGCGAAGTTCTGATGCGGTGGCTGCGTTGATGCAATGCAGAAGGGCCGGCGCAATGCCGGCCCTTCTGGTTTTCTGCTTCGTGTAGAGCCGAGCCTGCGCTCGGCTGCTCTGAGCCGAGCATGGCTCGGCTCTACAGAGGCGTGGCCTACAGCGCGCTCTGCGGGCGCACCTTCAGCACCGCATTCTCGGTGGCGCAGTCGCGGCTGGAGTGCCGACCGGCCTTGCGCGCCGCCTCGATCTCCTTGCGTGCGGCCAGCAGGTCCTTGTTGAAGGCAGCGTTGTCATGCAGGCGGGCCACGGCGGCCGCGCCCATGAAGCGGCCCTCGAGGATGTCGCTCTGCCAGTGCACGTTGCACACCAGGCGGCTCTCGCCGTAGTTGCGGCCGCGGGCCTGGATGGCATCGGCGCGGTCCGGCGCGATCTCCGACAGGATCAGGGCCCAGGCCCAGCCGATCGAGGTGTGGCCGGACGGATAGGAACCGTTCTTGCGCAGGCCGTCCTCGTCCTTCGGCGAGCAGGTCGGCTCACCGTTGACCATGAACGGGCGCGGGCGCTGGTAGTGGTTCTTGGCCGCCTTGGTGGCGGCGCTGGCGTCGATCCGGCTGCGCTCCAGCAGTCGGTACAGCGCCGGGGTCTTCACTGCATCGACGTCGATGTCGGCGGCGCAGGAGAAGTGGTTGGCGCCTTCGGGGAAGCCGAGTTCCGCATCGACGCCGGCCTGGGCGAAGCGCGGGCTGCCACGCAGCGCGCGGGCTTCACGGCTGACCTGTTCGTCCAGGGCGAGGGCGGCCGAACCGGCCGCCGGTGGTGCCGGCACCAGGTCCAGGCTGGCCGGAACCGCGCTCGTGTCCAGATAGCCCACCGCCTTGGTGGTGATGTTGGCTTCGACGGCGGTCGGCTTGCTGGCGGTGGCTGCGCAGCCAGCCAGGACCGCGACAACGGTGAGACCGAGCAGTGGGCGGGGGGTGTGGGAAATCAGCGACATGGACGGCTCCAGAGGAAAAACATCGCGTCATGATCGCAGCCCGTATGCGACACCGCAGTGGCCATCGGTCATACGGCCAGACCCGGCATGGTCATCGGGGCAGTATGAAAAACGTCATCGAGTGTCGTCAGTCTCCTGAATCCGGGCGCAGCGCACGGACTTTCACGCGCCTGCGCCGCGAGCATCGACACAACGGGGTCGAGAGGCCGTCCAGTTCCAGCCGGGTCGGGGGGATCCACTGACAGAGGGAGAGAAGCGATGCGCAGCACCGCAACAGGAAGTACCGCCCTGGCCCTGCTCCTCGGGCTGGCAACCGCCCCGGCGCAGGCCGCCGACGTGGTCGGCGTGGCCTTCGTGCATGGCACCGGCGCGCAGACCAATGCCACCCAGGACTACTGGCAGCCGGCGATCATCGACACCGTGCGCCAGGGCCTGCCGAACAGCAGCAACTACGTCGTCATCAACTGTGACTTCACCCAGTACATGTGGAAACCGGAAGCGGCCGGTTGCCTGGCCAACCAGCTGACCGGCTTCATCGACAGCCGTGGCATCACCCAGCTGGTGGTGATCACCCACTCCAACGGCGGCAATGTGATGCGCTGGATCCTGTCCAACCCGACCTACGACAGCCGCTATCCGAAGATCATCCGCACGGTGCGCAAGGTCAATGCACTGGCTCCGTCCTCGGCGGGCACGCCGCTGGCCGATGCGGTGCTCAACGGCAATACCTTCGAAACGTCGCTGGGCTGGCTGCTGGGCTACAAGAACGACGCGGTACGCCAGCAGCAGGTGGCGAGCATGGCCACCTACAACGCGCAGAACCTGTACGGCACGGCCGGTCGCCCGGCGCTGCCCAAACCGTTCCGTGCGGTGGTCGGCAGCGATGTGGAATCGGCGGTGTGGGACAGCAACAGTTACTGCGGTGGCTACGCCGCCAATGTCGGCCTGGAGTTCACCCAGAACTGGCTGTCGTCCTGCTCCGATGGCTTCCTGGAGTGCAGCAGCCAGAAGGCTGCCGGCACCACCTGGTTCACCGACAAGGCACGCACCCAGGGCGCCGAACCACTCAGCCACAACCAGAGCCGGCGCGAGTGCTTCGGCCTCGGCACCCTGCTGCGCAACGACCTGAACCAGTGAGGGAGATGACCATGACGAACCATTCCACCCTGCTGGCCAGTGCTTTGCTGGCCGTGCTGTCCCTTTCCGCAGCGCAGGCCGCGCAGCCGCTGCAGGCCGCCCGCGCGGGCGATCAGGTGCCTGCCGCACTGGTGGCCGCGCCGCTGCCCGCCGATGAAAGCGAGCACGCGCCGCTGTCCTTTGCCTGGGCGCTGGACCCGGCACAACCGCTGCAGGCGGCCATGCCGTATGCCTCGGTCAGCCGCAGCTACTGGCAGCAGGTCGATGGCACGCAGCTGCAACGCGGCCTGGACCTGCCGCTGACGGCGCCCGATGCGGTGATCCAGCTGAGCCCGGCCGCAGGTGCCCGCGCGCTGCCGGCCAACACCCTGCAGGTGCGCGACCCGGCCGGCCGCAGCAGCGTGGCCCGCAGTGTCGATGCGCGCGCGCTGCAGGATGCCGGCATGCCGGTGAGTGATGGCAGCAGCATGCTGCGCACCGGCGCGACCAGTTCGGCCGGTGCGTACACGCTGCAGAGCACGCAGGCGCAGGGCCGCTATGTGGTGCAGGTGCTTGAGCCGAACAGCCCGCTGCGGCTGGAAGTGCAGGCCAACCAGGCGCAGGTGCTGGCTGGTGGCAACGTGCAGCTGCAGGCACGCCTGCTGGAAGACGGCGCCACCACCGCGCAGCTGGCATCGCGCCGTGGCGGCCTGGGCGGTGAAGCCCTGCTGGTCGCACCGGATGGCCGCAGCTGGCCGCAGCGCCTGCTGCGCACCACCGACGGCAGCCTGCGCGCGCAGGTGCGCATCCCCGCCGATCTCGGCAGCGTGCAGGGGCTGTGGGAACTGCAGGTGTTCGCCCAGGCCGATGGCGTGCTGCGCGACGGCAAGGTGGCTTTCGCGGTGGCACGGCCGACCGCGCGCTTCAGTGGCCAGGCGGCACCGGACCCGTCCAGCCGCCAGGTGGCACTGCCGCTGCAGGTGGCCGCCGCTGGCCGCTACGAAGCACGCGGCACGCTGTACGCCACGGCCCGCGATGGCCAGTTGAAGCCGGTCGCGCAGGCACATGCGGCGGCGTGGTTCGATGGCCCCGGTGCAGGCCAGCTGGTGCTGCCGTTCGACCAGGCCGCATTGCCGGCCGGTTTCGGTGC
This sequence comes from Stenotrophomonas sp. YJH_SMC_110, assembly GCF_059369255.1. Taxonomy (NCBI): domain Bacteria; kingdom Pseudomonadati; phylum Pseudomonadota; class Gammaproteobacteria; order Lysobacterales; family Lysobacteraceae; genus Stenotrophomonas; species Stenotrophomonas sp. YJH_SMC_110. Next base: position 100,924 of record NZ_JCAFSM010000009.1, read on the forward strand.
GCCGTACGAACTGCGCGACCTGCAGCTGCAGGACCAGAGCCGGATGGCACCGATCGAGTCGCGCGCGCTGGCGTTGCGGTTCTGAGCACGGCGGTGGCGGGCCGGGATATCCGGCCCGCTGCATTGCATCCTGTAGAGCCGAGCCGATGCCCGGCTGCTGTTTGTCGTGATCAGGAGCAGCCGAGCATCGGCTCGGCTCTGCAGTGGCATGTCGATCACCCCGCGTACGCGGTCAGCCGGCCTTCCTGCTCGCATACGGTGATCGCGCCGCCGAACACCGCCGACAGCGGTTCGTTGCGCAGCAGCTCGGCGCGGGTGCCGTCGGCCAGTACGCGACCATCGCGCAGCAGCACCACGCGCTCGATCTCGGGAATGATCTCTTCGATGTGGTGGGTCACCAGCACCAGGGTGATGCCCTGCTGCGCCAGCACCCGCATGGTCGCCACCAGCTGCTCGCGGGCGACCAGGTCCAGCCCGGTGGAGGGTTCGTCCAGCAGCAGTGCCTGCGGTCGATTGACCAGCGCGCGGGCGATCAGCACGCGGCGGGTCTCGCCGGCCGACAGCTCGGCATAGGCGCGCTCGCGCAGCGTCAGGGCGCCGGTCATCGCCAGCGTTTCACCGACGCGTGCACGCATGTCGGCGGTCACCTCGCGGAAGGCCGGCACCACGTAGCTGGCGAAGAAGCCGGACAGCACCGCCTGTTCCACGGTCAGGCCGGGCATGTCGGCCAGGTTGCTGCTGAGGTCGCCGGTGACGATGCCCAGCTGCGAGCGCAGCCGGTCCACCTGCCAGCGGTTCTGGCCCAGCACCTTCACCGCCACCGTGCCGTCGCCCTGCGCCAGTGGATACAGTTCGCGGGTGATCAGCTTGATGAAGGTGGATTTGCCGCAGCCGTTGGGGCCGAGCAGGGCGGTGTGCTGGCCCTGCGCGATGCGCAGGCTGAGCCCGTGCAGCACCTTCACCTGGCCGCGCACCACGGTGGCGCGGTCCAGTTCGATCAAGGGGGGCAGCTCCGCGACGGGCGGGGCGGCGGTCATGGCGCTGGCGCGTGGATCAAGGCTCGACAACTCAGGTCCCCAACTGTGAACGGTGCCACGGATGGCGATGCGATACATCGCCGCAGGGATGCAGTTTGCAACGCAAGCGGCCATCATGTCTGCCATCCCCGCGTCGATCCGGAGAGCCTTCATGCCTGATGCCCTGATGTCCCTGTTGACCGGTGGTGTGCTCGGCCTGGGGTGGTGGGCCATGCTGGCAGTGCTGCTGGTCTTCACCCAGATCACCATCTTCTCGGTGACCCTGTACCTGCACCGCAGCCAGGCCCATCGCGGGGTCGATTTCCACCCGGCGCTGGCCCACGTGTTCCGTTTCTGGCTGTGGCTGACCACCTCGATGATCACCCGCGAGTGGGTGGCCATCCATCGCAAGCACCACGCCAAGGTGGAGACCGAGGACGACCCGCACAGCCCGGTCACCCGCGGCATCGGCAGGGTGTTCTGGCACGGCGTGGAGCTGTACCGGGAGGCACGCGGCATGCGCGCGGACATCGAACAGTACGGGCGCGGTACCCCGGACGATGCGATCGAGCGCCACCTGTATACCCCGCACGCCACGCTGGGCCCGGTGCTGCTGCTGGTGATCAACAGCGTGCTGTTCGGCCTGCCCGGCGTGGCCCTGTGGGCGATCCAGATGGCATGGATCCCGTTCTGGGCGGCCGGCGTGGTCAACGGCCTGGGCCACTGGTGGGGCTACCGCAACTACGAGTCTGCCGATACCTCCACCAATCTCACGCCGTGGGGGTTCTGGATCGGTGGCGAGGAGCTGCACAACAACCACCATGCCTTCCCCAGCTCGGCGCGCTTCGCGATGCGGCGCTGGGAATTCGACATCGGCTGGAGTGCGATCCGCCTGCTGCAGGCGCTGCGCCTGGCCAAGGTGCTGCGGGTGGCACCGGCCATGGACGTGCGTCCGAACATCGCCGTGCCCGATGCCGAGACCCTTAAGGCGCTGCTGTCGCATCGCTTCCAGGCGATGACCGACTACCAGCGCAATGTGTTCATGCCGGCCCTGCGCGAGGAAGCCGCCCAGGCCGGAGCCAAGCTGCGCCGCCTGCTGCCGCGCCGGCTGCGCCGTGGACTGGTCAACGATGGTCGCTGGCTGAAGCCGGACAGCCGTGCCCAGCTCAGCGCATGGGTGGCACAGCGCCCGCGCATCCGCACCCTTGTCGAGTACCGCGCGCGGCTGGCGGCGTTGCTGGAAGCCCGAGGCCACGACGCCGCCGAGCGCCTGCACCAGTTGCAGGCGTGGTGCCGCGAGGCCGAGGAAAGCGGTATCGCGGCGTTGCAGGCCTACGCCGCACGCTTGAAGGGCTACAGCCTGGTGGGCGCGTGAGGGCAGGGTACGGGCTTCTACTGGCGGCACTGCTGCCGGGCGCGGCGCTGGCCCAGGTCACCGACACCGCCAGCTATCTGCAGCGGATGGACAGCGATGGCGACGGCAGGATCAGCGAGGCCGAGTACGTGCAGTGGATGCTGTATGCCTTCGACCGCATGGACCGCAACGGTGATGGTGTGCTGACGGCCGAGGAGCTGCCCGGTGGCAAGGGCAGGGCGATCAGCCGCGAGCAGCAGCGGCAGGTGATCGTGCAGCGCTTCCACAAGCAGGATGCCAACGGTGATGGTTTCCTGGATGCGCGCGAACTGGCGGCGCCTCCGCGCTAAAGATTCCCGGCGTGCTGCCGATGGTGGGTTCGACGCGATCCCGGGTACCGGTCGATCCGCACGGGTAAGGCGATCTGGCATGTCGACCGCGATGGATCGCGGTAGGGGGAAGGACATGGAAGGGAGTGCGGTGCCATTGCGATGATCGATGCCGAACGGAATCGCCTGCACTGGCCCGACACGACCCAAGGATCCCCCATGAAATCGAACCCACCGCTGCTGGCGGCCGCGCTGCTCGGCAGCCTCGTCATCGCCTCGCCTGTGCTGGCCCATGAGCCACCCCCGACCGCCCCGTCCGACACGGCGACGGCTGCAGACGTTCCCGCCGCTGATGCCGGCGTTGTCGCCGCCGTGGCGGAGCTGCCTGCCTGGGAAAGCCGGGTGCCGGTGAGCGTAAAGCTGCAGATGGGCGCGGATGGCCAGCCAGTCGGCGACAAGACGCTGCGCCTGGTGCAGCGTTCCACCACCGGCAAGCTGGTGGCCGCGCAGGTTGCCGTGTCATTGTTTTCCGGCACGCTCGGCGGCAGCTCGTTCAAGAAGGACCAGCTGAAGGGAACCCGGGTGGAGACCGTTCCGAACCCGGCCTTCGGTTACCTGCAGGACCAGGTGCGCATGCGCCTGGCCGAGTACTTCACCGCGCATCCGGGCGCTGTGCCGGCAGAGGTACGGCCGGTGCAGATCACCGCCGATGGCTTCACCCTGATCTACAAGGAACTGGGCGATGCCGATACCCAGTACGAGCTGCGCCAGACCCAGCACGTCGGCTTCCCGTATACCCGCAAGCTGTTGCGCCTGGTCGGTGGCGAAGGCGTGCAGTGCCAGGTCGACGCACCGGTGGCCGCACCCCTGGAAGCCTGGCAGGCCGACGACTATGCGTTGGTCAAGCAGACGGCCGAGCGCTACAGCGACCAGTGCCTGGCCCGGTTCGTGGAAACGCTGCCGTCGCTGTTCCCGGACCGTTCCGCCGCTGCGGCACCGGTTCCGGCGGAGCCTGTGCGCGCCGGCCAGGGCGCCTGACACCGGTCGATGCCGGGGATCATTCCCCGGCATCGACGGCCAGGTGCCGGCCGCAGAGCGGGGATAGAATCCCTGCATGCCTGAACTGCCCGAAGTCGAAACCACCCGCCGCGGCCTGGCGCCGCACCTGCAGGGCCGCCGCGTGCATGGCGTGATCCTGCGCCGCGCCGACCTGCGCTGGCCGGTTCCACCGGAAGTGGCCGAGCTGCTGCCGGGGCAGCGCATCGAGGACATCCGCCGGCGCGCCAAGTACCTGCTGCTGGATACCGCCATGGGCAGCGCGGTGCTGCACCTGGGCATGTCCGGCAGCCTGCGCGTGCTGCCCGGTGACACACCGCTGCGCGCCCACGACCATGTGGATATCAGTCTGGACAACGGCCGCCTGCTGCGCTTCAACGACCCGCGCCGATTCGGCAGCCTGCTCTGGCAGCCCGCCGGTGAGATCCACCCGCTGCTGCAGGGGCTGGGCCCGGAGCCACTGGACGAGGGATTCGACGGCGACTACCTGTTTGCGCGCAGCCGTGGCCGCAGTGCGCCGGTGAAGACCTTCCTGATGGACCAGGCGGTGGTGGTGGGCGTGGGCAACATCTACGCCGCCGAGAGCCTGTTCAAGGCCGGCATCAGTCCGCTGCGCGAGGCTGGGAAGATCTCGCGCGAACGCTACCAGCGGCTGGCCGACGCGGTGAAGGAGATTCTGGGCTATGCCATCACCCGTGGCGGCACCACCCTGCGCGATTTCATCAGCCCCGATGGCGCGCCGGGCTACTTCGAACAGGAACTGCTGGTGTACGGCCGTGACGGGCTGCCCTGCCCGAACTGTGGCCGCGCGCTGAAGCACGCCACCATCGGCCAGCGCGCCAGCGTCTGGTGCAGCCACTGCCAGCGCTGAGCCGGCAGCCAGCGGCAGCTGAACGGGCAGGGCGCGTCTCCGCTGCCCGTTAACGTTTGTCTGCCTATGATGGCCGACCTTCCTCCCTGTGCCTGACGCGCCTGCATGCAACGACGCGACTTCATCCGCAATGCCTCCCTCGCCCTGGCTGCATTCGGCCTGCCGTCCCTGCCCGCGTGCGCGGCCAGCAGGAGCGGCCAGATGGGCCTGCGCCGCCTCGGCCAGCCGCAACCGTTCGACTTCGCCACCCTGAAGGGCCAGGCGCGCGCGCTGGCGCAGGCGCCCTACAAGAGCCACAAGCGGGTGCTGCCGGGCCGTCTGGAAGGACTGGACTGGGACCAGTACCAGTCGATCGGCTACCGCCAGGACCATGCGCTGTGGGCCGACCAGCCCGGCAAGTTCCAGGCCAAGTTCTTCCACCTGGGCCTGTACTTCCATTCGCCGGTGCGCATGTTCGACGTGGTCGACGGCAAGGCGCAGGAGCTGGCCTATGACGGCGCGGCGTTCAACTACGGCAAGAGCGGCATCAAGGATGGCGAGCTGCCGGCCGACCTCGGCTTCGCCGGCTTCCGCCTGAACACCCGCAAGGACACTGACCGCGACTTCGCCGCCTTCCTCGGCGCCAGCTACTTCCGCGCGGTCGGCAAGGAAGGCCAGTACGGCCAGTCCGCGCGCGGCCTGGCGATCGACACCGGGATGGGCAAGCCGGAGGAATTCCCGGATTTCATCGCCTACTACCTGGAACAGCCATCGGCTGATTCGGACACGATCGTGGTCTACGGCCTGCTGGATTCACCCAGCGTGGCTGGCGCCTATCGCTTCGCGATCACCAATGGCGACGTGCTGCTGATGGACATCGACAGCGCGCTGTACCCGCGCAAGCCGATCGAGCGGCTCGGCATCGCACCGTGCACCAGCATGTACCAGGTGGGCGAGAACGACCGCCGCATGGCATGGGACTGGCGCCCGGAGATCCACGATACCGATGGCCTGTCGCTGTGGACCGGCGCTGGCGAATGGATCTGGCGGCCGCTGCTGAACCCGCGCAACCTGCGCTTCAACATGTTCGTGGACCGCAACCCGCGCGGCTTCGGCCTGCTGCAGCGCGACCGCAATTTCGACCATTACCAGGACGACGGCGTGTTCTACGAGAAGCGCCCGTGCCTGTGGGTGGAGCCGAAGGGCGAATGGGGCGAGGGCTCGGTGCAGCTGGTGGAGATTCCCACCGTGGACGAGACGTTCGACAACATCGTGGCGTTCTGGAACCCGAAGGAAAAGCCGCAGCCGGGCCAGGAGCTGCTGGTCGGCTACCGCCTGTACTGGGGCGCCGAACCGCCGGTGCGCCCGCCGCTGGCGCACTGCGTGGCCAGCCGCACCGGCCTGGGCGGTGTGGTCGGCAAGAAGCGCGAGTACTTCAGCTGGCGCTTCGCGGTGGACTTCGAAGGGGGCGAGCTGGCCAGCCTGATCGACAAGGGTGAGGTCGAGGCGGTGGTGGAAGCCAGCCGTGGCCGGGTCGAGATCGTGTCGGCGCGCCCGCTGCGCGAGATCAACGGCTATCGCGCGATGTTCGACCTGGTGCCGCCGGAAGGCAGTACCGAGCAGATCGACATCCGCCTGTTCCTGCGCAGTGGTGGCAAGACGCTTACGGAAACCTGGCTGTACCAGTACACCCCGCCGCCGGCGGGTGCGCCGGAGCGCACGCTGTACTAAGAGAGGGTTGGGTTTGCAGGGCTTGCAGCCCTGCACCTGCAGACATCAACGTCAACGTCAAAAGCGGGCATTCCGTGGGACGGCGGGGTGGGTCCGGCGGCGGGAGACGCCGTAAACCCGTCCCTGGGGGCTTGGTCGCGGCATCCATGCCGCGAACACTCCCGCCACCGGACCCACCCCGCCTTCGACAGATCGCCGCGATCTGTCGGAATTGCTCATGGGGTCAGATCCGTTTTACGAAGGAAAACGGATCTGACCCCGGAATCTCACTCGATATCTGACAGATGTGTCGACCAAGGTCGACACCCACCCACACCGCCCCGCCATCCCGCAGAATGCCGCTTTGGCTTTGGCCGTTGCCGTTGCGTTGAGCAGGTGCAGGGCTGCAAGCCCTGCAAAAGAACACCCCTTACAGCGGCAGCGGCGCCTGCGCCGGGTCGATCCGCCCTTCGCCGCGGGTGATCTTCTTGAACTCCGCACGGCTGACCGACACGTAGCGATCGTTGCCACCGATCTCCACCTGCGGCCCGTCCTGCACGGCGTGGCCATGCTCGTCCACGCGCACGGTCATGGTCGCCTTCTTGCCGCTGTGGCAGATGGTCTTGATCTCCTGCATCTCGTCGGCCCAGGCCAGCAGGTACTGGCTGCCCTCGAACAGCTCGCCGCGGAAGTCGGTACGCAACCCGTAGCACAGCACCGGAATGCGCAGCTGGTCGACCACTTCGCTGAGCTGCCAGACCTGGGCGCGGGTCAGGAACTGCGCCTCGTCCACCAGCACGCAGCCCATCGGGCCGTTGGCCGCCAGATCCTGCTCCACCCAGCGCTGCAGGTCGGTATCGCGGTCGAAGGCCATGCCATCGGCGCGCAGGCCGATCCGCGAGGCGACCACGCCGGCGCCGGCACGATCGTCCAGGCGTGGGGTCAGGATCGCCACCCGCATGCCGCGCTCGCGGTAGTTGTGTGCGCTCTGCAGCAGGGTAGTGGTCTTGCCGGCGTTCATCGCCGAGTAGTAGAAGTAGAGCTTGGCCATCGGCCAATTCTAGTCGCCACCCGGCCCGCCGTCGCGGATCTGCTGCGGTGCACCGATCTCGATGCTGGGCGCAAGCGCTGGCCGCCAGTAGTTGTCCTGCAGGCACCAGTAGTCGGCGGCCTTCCAGTAGTCGTTGTCGTAGACGATGTTGCCTGGTGTTGCGATGCCCTGCTCGTCGCCGCGGCGCTGCACGACGACCAGGGCCGAGCTCACGTAGCCGACGCGGCTGCCGGTGATCTGCCGGCGCCCGTCGCTGAGCGCCCGTTCCATGCGGGGCTTGGCTACGCGGTCGCCATAGTCGGCGTATACCTGTTGGCCGCGCTCGATCGCCTGTGCCTGCTGCAGCGGATCAAGGCGTGCCCAGTAGTGTTCCCGCAGGACCAGGAAGTCGTGGTACATGCGCTCGGCGGCCAAGTCCATCCAGATGTAGGCCATCACCGGGTCCGGCGCAGTGCCGATACCCTCCTGGTACAGCCTTGCCACCATTGCCTGGGAGAACTTGTCGGCGTAGCGTGCCGAGCGTTTGTAGTAGACCAGGGCCCTGGCGGGCTGTTTATCCTGTTCGGCCCGTTGGGCCATGCTTCGCCAGAAGAGGTCCGGGTGCGAATCGAAAAACCCTCCGGTCAGGACGGTGGGCGGAATCCGTCGCGGGGCCTCAACCGGACATTCCTTTGCGGCGACGGCAGCGGCCGTCGACAGAAGCAGCAACAGGCAGAGTGGAGCGTGTTTCGCCTTCATGATCGCCCTCCTGGCCATGGCCATGGAAAAAAACCAACGTCATCGCCCCGACTTCGCCAACGCCTCGTCCTGCCATTGCCGGTAGGCCACCGGATCCCAGTAACGGGCCAGTTGGTGCTTCTCCGGTTGCAGCACGCGCGGCCCGGCATCGCCGCGGCCCTGGCTGCGCATGGCGCCGCTCCAGCCGGCGCGGCTGCCGGTCTGCTGCATGCTGCCGACGCGCAGTTCGCGTTCCAGCCGCGGTGTGGCGGCGGGGTCACCGAACTCGGCGTACAGCGCGCGGCCCTCGCGCACCGCGCGCTCGCGTTCGTCGGCGGACAGCGCCTCCCAGAAGCGTTCGCGCTGCACCACCAGCCACTCGGTGCCGCGCTCGGCCGCCAGGTCCATCCACGCGTAGCCCAGGGCGCGGTCAGCCGGGCCGCCTTGCCCGTTCCAGAGCATGTCGGCCAGCGCTGCCTGTGACAGCTTGTCGCCGTAGCGCGCGGCATTGCGGAAGTCGATGCGGGCTTCTTCGTGGCGGCCCCGTTCGCGGGCCTGCATGCCGAGCCCACGGAAGCGCAGGTCCGGATGGTAGACGAGGAACTCGTGCGACTGCAGCACGATCGCTTCATAGGCATCCGTGCGCGGCGGCGGGCCGGACCCGGCCGCAGGCAGGGCCAGCAGGCCGAGCAGGGCGGCCGCAAGCGGACGGGCGATGACAGTCGGGGACATGGACCACGCTCCTGTGTTCCGGTGCCGATTCAATACCTTACGGGCGGGCGCCATGCAAGTCAGGTGGGCCTGCCGGCACCCCGCTACAATCCTGTCCCCATGCACGGTCTGAATCCTCCCCAAGCTGCCGCGGTCCTGCACATCGAAGGCCCGTTGCTGGTGCTCGCCGGCGCCGGCAGCGGCAAGACGCGCGTGATCGTGGAGAAGATTGCCCACCTGATCGGCTGTGGCCGCTACCCGGCCCGCCGCATCGCTGCGATCACCTTCACCAACAAGTCGGCCAAGGAAATGCGCGAGCGCGTGGCCAAGCGCCTGCGCGAGCAGGACGCCGACGAGGTGACCATCTGTACCTTCCATGCGCTGGGCCTGAAGTTCCTGCAGATCGAACATGCCGCCGTGGGCCTGAAGCGCGGTTTCTCGATCTTCGATGCCGATGATGCCGCCGCGCAGATCAAGGACCTGATGTACGGCGCCAAGCCCGATGACATCGAGGACATGAAGAACCTGGTGTCGCGCGCGAAGAACGCTGGCCTGTCGCCCGAACAGGCGATGGCCGCCGCGCGCAGCAACCGCGAGAAGGAAGCGGCCAGCGTCTACGAGCGCTACCAGCTGCGGCTGACCGCGTTCAATGCGGTCGACTTCGACGACTTGATCCGCCTGCCGGTGCAGATCCTGGAAGAGAACCCGGAGATCGCGCTGGCCTGGCGCGAGCGCATCGGCTACCTGCTGGTGGACGAATGCCAGGACACCAACGACGCGCAGTACCGCCTGCTCAAGCAGCTGGCCGGTGAGAAGGGCAACTTCACCTGCGTCGGCGACGATGACCAGTCGATCTACGCCTGGCGCGGCGCCAACCCGGAAAACCTGCAGCAGATGGGGCGCGATTACCCCACGCTGGAAATCATCAAGCTGGAGCAGAACTACCGCTGCTCCAACCGCGTGCTGCGCGCCGCCAACGCGCTGATCGCCAACAATCCGCATGAGCACCTGAAGAAGCTGTGGAGCGACCAGGCCGACGGCGAACGCATCCGCGTGTGGGAATGCCGCAACAGCGAACATGAAGCGGAGAAGGTCGCCGCCGAGATCGCCTTCGTGGCGCAATCGCGCAACGTGCCGTGGAGTGACTTCTGCATCCTGTTCCGCGGCAACTTCCAGTCGCGCCCGCTGGAAAAGGCGATGCAGCTACTGCGCATTCCCTATCACCTGACCGGCGGCACCATGTTCCTGGAGCGCCAGGAAGTGAAGGACACGCTGGCCTGGCTGCGCCTGCTGGTGAACCCGGACGACGACACCGCGTTCATGCGTGCGGTGCAGTCACCCAAGCGCGATGTCGGTGCCGGCACGCTGGCCAGGCTGGCCGAACTGGCGCAGGAGAAAGACATGCCGATGGCGCATGTGGCCGAAACCATCGGTGCCCTGCAGCAGCTCCCACCGCGCGCGGCCAACAGCCTGGCGCGCTTCACCGACATCCTGCGCGACCTGCGTGCACAGATGCGCCAGGTGACGTCCGGCGACATGATCCGCAAGGTGGCCAAGGAATCCGGGTTGCTGAGCGAGCTGCGCCAGCAGGCCAAGGAAGAGGCCAGCTACCAGCGCCGCGCAAACAACATCGAGGAACTGGCGCAGTGGTTCGAGGGCGGCCCGCGCGGTGCAACCGCCGCCGACCTGGCCGGCCAGCTGGCGCTGCTGTCGCGCAGCGACAAGGACGAGGGCGGCAACCAGGTGCGCATGATGACCATGCATGCCTCCAAGGGCCTGGAGTTCCCGTACGTGTTCATCGTCGGCTGCGAGGACGGCGTGCTGCCGCACCAGGTCAGCCTGGACGAGGGCAACCTGCAGGAAGAACGTCGCCTGCTGTACGTGGGCATCACCCGCGCCAAGATCCAGCTGTGGATGAGTTACAGCAAGCTCACGCGCAAGTTTGGCGAGCACGTGCGGCTGAAGCCGAGCCGGTTCTTCGATGAGATCCCGGCCGAGGAGATCCAGCGCGACGGTGCCGACCCGGTGGCGGATGCGGCGCGGAAGAAGGAGCGGGCGAGTGCCGGGTTGGCGGCGATCGAGGCGTTGTTCGATTGACCGGGGCCGGACCGCTTCCCGATGGGAAGGGATCCGATCCCAGCTCACGGCTCTACAATCGGTTTTTCCATTGGAGGTCTGCGCGTGCATCCGATTGAAAGTGAACGCCTGCGCCTGCGTGCGATCGAACCTGATCGCGATGCGGTGCCGATGCTGGCGCTGTTGAACGATCCGGGTTTCCTGCGCTTCATCGGCGACCGTGATGTGCGCAGTGAGGCGCAGGCGCGGGAGTACATCGCGCTGCGGGTGCTGCACAGCTATGCGTTGAACGGGTTCGGCATGTATGCCATCGAGCGCTTGTCCGATGGTGCCTGGCTGGGCAACGCCGGGCTGGTGCGGCGTGATGGCCTGCCGGGGCCGGATATCGGCTATGCGGTGCTTTCGGAATTTGCCGGGCAGGGCTATGCCGGCGAGGCGGCGCGGGCAGTGTTCGCGCATGCACGCGGAGCGCTGGGCCTGCACGATCTGTATGGCATCACCGACCTGGACAATGTGGTGTCCGGAAAGATCCTGCTGGGCCTGGGCATGCAGGAACGCGGGGTGATCCAGCTGCCGGGCGTGGACAGCCCGAGCCGGCTGTATGCCACGCCGGGCGCGGCCGAGGTTTGATCATAGTGGGTGCCGACAGTTGGTCTGCACTGCATCGGCAGGACATCCGGTAGTGCCGGCCGCTGGCCGGCAACCCGGGATAGCACTGGGGTCAGAGCCCGCCTTGCGGGATCCGACCCCAGTAGATTGCCTCAACCGCGCAGTTCGGCCAGCTGTGCCTGCAGCTCGGCCACGGCCGCTTCCAGCTGGGCCACGCGCTCGGCCAGGCCCGGGTGGGCCGCATCGCTGCTGCCGCTGCTGCTGGCGTACTTCGCCGCCAGCGCCGCGCCATCCACCTCGCCGCACAGCAGGTGCATGTAGCGGTCTTCGCGCTGGCCACTGGCACGCGGCAGCACCACCAGCAGGGCACGCTGCTGCAGGCGCTCGATGGCATGGCGGGCTTCGTCGGTGTCGGCGAAGCGGTGCAGGCGCTCGCTGCGCGTGACCAGCTCGCCCAGCGTCTGTGGACCGCGCAGCAGCAGCAGCGCCAGCAGCACGGTCTGCTGCCGGGTCAGGTCCAGCGCGGCCTGCAGGCGGTGTTCGTAGCGATCGGCGCGCGAGGAGAAGTGCTGGCGGGCCAGGCCCAACGCCTCCAGCTGGCGCAGCGCGTGCTGCACGCTGCCAGCGTCCACGTTCATCACCGGCTCGCGCGCGGTCTTCTGGTTGGCCGCCGATTGGGCCGCGTTGACCGTCAGCGGGTAGGTGTCCGGGGTGGTCGCCTCCTTCTCCACCAGGCAGCCCAGCAGGCGGGCCTGCACGGCGTCGAGCAGGGGGACGTCAGGGGTCTGGGCGGAATCGGTCATGGCGGCCTCCGGAAGGGCAACGGGTCAACCGCCAAGCATAGCCGTCCCGGGGCCGGCTTTGCCGGTAAAATGCGCCGGTATATCTGATTGCCGGTGAATCCATGCGTCGTCCCGTTTCCCTGTCCCTGACCCTGCTCGCCACTGCGGCGCTGGGCCTGTCCGCCTGCAAGCGCGTGGAGGCGCCCGCCGCCGAAGCCGCGGCCCCGCAGGCGCCCGCTGCCGCCGCCAAGGCCGACGGCGCGCTCGATGCCACCGCCAACGACAACCTCAACGCAGTGCTGTGGATGCAGCGCGCGCAGGAGTACAGGGCGATCACCGAGCAGACCTACCGCGCCGCCGCCGACCACCTGGATGCGGCGTTGAAGGAAGCCCACTGGGATGCGCTGGTGCCGGAAGAGCGCGGCAACGACGCCAAGGGCCTGAAGCCGGCCGTGGTGCTGGACGTGGACGAGACCGTGCTGGACAACTCGCCCTACCAGGCGCGCCTGGTGCGCGACGGCAAGGAATACGACGAACTGACCTGGGACCAGTGGGTAGCCGAAAAGAAGGCCAAGGCGATCCCGGGCGTGGTCGACTTCGCCAAGGCCGCCAATGCCAAGGGCGTGACCCTGCTCTACATCTCCAACCGCGCCGTGCACCTGAAGGACGCGACCCTGGCCAACCTGCGCGAGCAGGGCCTGCCGGTGGCCGACGACAGCGTGTTCCTTGGCCTGGGCACGGTGGTGCCGGGCTGCGAGCAGGCCGGCAGCGAGAAGAACTGCCGCCGCCGCCTGGCAGGGCAGAAGTACCGCGTGCTGATGCAGTTCGGCGACCAGCTGGGTGACTTCGTCGAAGTGACCGCCAACACCAACGACGGCCGTGACGCGCTGCTGCAGCAGTACCACGACTGGTTCGGCGAGCGCTGGTGGATGCTGCCGAACCCGACCTACGGCGGCTTCGAGCCGGCGCAGTTCAACAACGACTACAGTCAGTCGCGCCAGGCCCGCCACGACGCCAAGCGCGCCGCCCTGGACTACGCCCCGTGAGCCGCGCACCGCTGCCGTTGCGCGCCGATGAGCGCCTGATCTTCGCGCTGGACGTACCTGATCGCGTGCAGGCACTGGACTGGGTCGATCGCCTTGGTGACAGCGTGGCGTTCTACAAGATCGGCATGGAACTGCTCGCCTCCGGCGAGTACTTCCAGGTGCTGGACGAGCTGGCCCGCCGCGACAAGCGCGTGTTCGTCGACCTGAAGTTCTTCGACATCCCGGCGACCGCTGCAGCGGTGATCAAGCGCCTGTCGCAGTGGCCGGTCAGCTACGCCACCATCCATGGCTGGCACCCGGCGATGATGGAGGCCTGCGCGGCCGCCAACAGCAGCGACATGCGCCTGCTGGCGGTGACCGTGCTGACCTCGATGGGGCGCGCCGATCTGGCGCAGATGGGCGTCGACCGCGAGCCGGTGGACGTGGTGGTCGAACGCGCGTTGGCCGCCCAGGCAGCGGGCGTCGATGGCGTGATCGCCTCGGGCCAGGAGGCTGCACCGATCCGTGCCGCGACCGGTAGCGGGTTCTCGATCGTCTGTCCGGGTATCCGTCCCGGTGGTCCGGTCGGCGATGACCAGAAGCGCACCGTTGGCGTGGCCCAGGCCTTCGCCGATGGCGCCGACGCCATCGTGGTCGGACGCCCGATCCGCCTGGCGGCTGATCCGCAGGCCGCTGCGCAGGCAATCCAGCAGGAAATCGCGTCGGCTCTGGCTGCACGCTGAGCCCACCGCTGACGCCGGTCACGCCGGCACCACGAACGCCATTCCGATCCATGCGGGATGGCGTTCGCAATTGTTGACCTGCGACTGTCGCAGGCAGCGCATTGCACCGAAACTGTGCGCGCGTTCGCGCTGCAGGCTTCATCCCTGCTTCCCAATCGATGCACCGGCACGGACCGCGGCCGCGCCGGTTCCAACCATTGATAGAGGAGTACAGGGATATGTATCGCAGCACCTCTTTGTTCATCGGCCTGTTGTTGGCCGCGTCCGCCGTACCCGCCTTCGCTGCGCCACAGGTGCGCGAAGCACCGCGCATCATCGGCGGTGAAGCAGCGCCGGCTGGCGAGTACCCGTTCATGGTCAGCATCCAGGGCATCTTCGACGGTGATTCGGATCATGACCGCCACTTCTGCGGGGGCACCCTCATCTCGCCTTCGTGGGTGCTGACCGCCGCGCACTGCATGCAGGGGGAAGCGCCGGGCGGCATCGCCGTCGTCGGCAACGCCGCGGCCCTGTCCACCGAAGCCTCGCCCCGCGCCTCCAACGTCAAGGCGATCCACGTCCATCCGGCATTCAACAGCGGCAACTCGCTGGAGCACGACGTGGCCCTGATCCAGCTCAACGCCCCCCTGGACGGTGCACAGCCGGTGGCGCTGCGGCTGCGGCCCGACGCCAGTTATCTCAAGCCGGGCCGCGAATTCACCGTGATCGGCTGGGGCGACACCGACATCGGCGATGGCCGGGTCTACCCGACCCAGCTGCAGACCGTGCAGGTGCCGTTCGTGGCATTCGATGAATGCCAGCAGGCTTACGGCGGGGAACTGTCGCGCGGCAAGGTGATCTGCGCCGGCCGCGAGGGCATCGACAGCTGCCAGGGGGACTCCGGCGGGCCGCTGCTGCTGCGCCTGCGTGAGGGCTGGACCCAGTTCGGCATCGTCAGCTGGGGCGAGGGCTGCGCGCTGGCCGGCTATCCGGGGATTTATGCCCGAATCGCCGAAAAACACGCCGTAGATTTCATTGAATCCGTCTGGCAGCACGATTGATTCAATAAAATCAAATACATATACGGCATTACGTGAAGTGTTGCCTTAACTTGAAGGGCAGCGTAGGATCGCCGCCATCCGGTCCTCGGACCGGACATGTGCCACAACACTGTCCTCCGGCCCCGTGCCGGTTTGAAGAGCCTGTGATCCCCGTGATCCGGGCTCTTTTTTTATCCCGCTGGTGGTTCTGGGGTCAGATCCCTTCTGCCTGCCGGCAGAAGGGATCTGACCCCCTTGGTTGGAAACGTGACCGCCCGGCTTGCCGCTGTCACGTCGCAGGCCGCAAGATGCGGGCCGGTCCGGGGAGTCCGAGTGCATGAGCGTGGCGGTGCGAGGAAGGTCTGCGCGTGGATGGGGGCTGGCGGCGATGCTGCTGCTGGCCGTTGCGGCATGCCGCGAGTCTGTGAACGATCCGGCCAGGCCGGCGGCCGAGCCGGTGGCTGCGGTGCAGGCGATGGCGTTGCGCCTGGCCGAAGATGATCTGGTCGGCTACGCAAAGCTGTCGGTACCGCCAGGCCAGTATCAGCGGCTGCAGCAGGCCTGGGCGGAGGGACACAGCCAGTGGCCGCTGACCGAGCTGCCGCTGGGGGACCAGCTGCTGCCGATGCTGGCCGCGCTGCGCAAGCCCGATGCCAGCACCGAACTGCAGCGCAGCTTCGACCGCCAGCTGGCCGGCCAGGCCAGCGCCGTGCGCCAGGCCGCGCAGTCGATGGGCAATTTCGGGGTGCAGTACCTGCGCCATCAGAAGGGCTACACGCCCGGCCAGCAGGCCCATTACATCGCCCTGGTCGAAACCCTTGCTGTCTGGGCGCAGGGCGCGCCGATCAGTGACCGCGCCCGTGCACGCAGCACCATCGCCGCGCTGGTCGGCGCGGCCGGCAAGGTCGGCTTCGATGACGAGGCTGGCCTGCAGGCGGCTGGCATGGAGGGCAGCCTGCAGCAGCTGGCGCCGTTCATCCACACCCTCAAGGCGGTGCTTGGCAGCTACGGGCTGGGCGTGGATGACGCGCTTCGCAGCGTACGGGGCGAGCTGCTCTCGGTGGAAGGCGACAATGCGCTGGTACGCCTGCACTACGACCTGGCCGGCCGCGAGATGAGCCTGCAGCTGCCACTGAGCCGGCGCGAGGGCCACTGGTACCTGACCCGTACCCTGGCCGACACCGACGCGCTGCTGCGCAAGGCCGACGCGGCCCGCGCGGCTGCGTCGCCGGCAGCCGCTGAAGCCCCCGCCGAAGGTGGGGAAGCGGCAACGCCGCCGCCTAAGCCATAATGGCGCCGATGTCGAAACAGAACCCGCTGCCGTTCCCCGGCGAAGAATCCCAGTCGACGCCCGCCGATACGGTGCCGGCGTCCCCCTCGACCGGTACCGGCCCGAACCCGGTACCGCCGCCCGCGCACGCGCGTCCGGCCGGCCGCCGCCCGCTGTGGGCTCGCCTGCTCGGCCGCCTGGTCGAGCCGTGGCTGTCGCTGAAGATCGAACCGGAAGACCCGGGCCAGTACAACGATGGCCGCCCGGTCATGTACGTGCTGGAAGACTACGGCCTGTCCAACGCGCTGATCCTGGACAAGGCCTGCCGCCAGGCCGGCCTGCCGTCGCCGCTGGTGCCGCTGGCCGGTGACCCGACCGGCCGCAAGCGCGCCTACCTGGCGCTGTCGCGGCGCAGCTCCAGCAACTCGCTGATTCCCGAGCAGCGCGGCGCCAAGACCCACTCCGACTCGCTGGCCAAGGTCCTGCAGGCGCACCGCGTGCGCGATGACCTGGACGTGCACCTGGTGCCGGTGTCGATCTTCGTCGGCCGCGCCCCGGACAAGCAGAGCGGTTGGTTCGCGGTGCTGTTCTCGGAAAACTGGGCACTGGTCGGCCGCTTCCGTCGCCTGCTGGCGGTGCTGCTCAACGGCCGCAGCACCATCGTCCGCTTCGCCCCGCCGATCTCCCTGCGCAACACCGTGGATGAAGGCCTGGAGCCGGAGCGCACGGTGCGCAAGCTGCAGCGCGTGCTGCGTACGCACTTCCGTCGCATCCGTGAATCGGTGATCGGCCCCGACCTGTCGACCCGGCGCCTGCTGGTGGACCAGGTGCTGGCCGCCGAGCCGGTACGCGAAGCGATCGCCGCACAGGCCAAGCGCGACAACTCAAAGCCGGCCGATGCCTGGAAGAAGGCACACGCCTACGCCTGGGAAATCGCTGCGGACTATTCCAGCCCGGTAGTGCGCTCGGCCAGCTTCATGCTCAGCCACGTGTGGAACCGCATCTATGCGGGCGTGCTGGTGCACCACCTGGACAAGTTCAAGGCCGCCGCGCCGGGGCACGAAGTGGTCTACGTGCCCAGCCACCGCAGCCACATGGACTACCTGCTGCTGTCCTACCTGCTGTACGACCGTGGCATCGTGCCGCCGCACATCGTGGCCGGCATCAACCTGAACCTGCCGGTGGTCGGCACCCTGCTGCGCAAGGGCGGTGCATTCTTCATCCGCCGCTCGATCCGTGGCAACGCGCTGTACTCGGCGGTGCTCAGCGAATACGTCGCGCAGCTGGTGGCCGGCGGCTACTCGCTGGAGTACTTCGTCGAAGGCGGCCGCTCGCGTACCGGCCGGCTGCTGCAGCCCAAGGGCGGCATGATCTCGATGACGCTGCGCGCGTTCCTGCGCCAGCCGCGCAAGCCGGTGCTGTTCCAGCCCATCTACATCGGCTACGAGAAGCTGATGGAAGGCGGCAGCTACCTGGACGAACTGTCCGGCCGGCCGAAGGAGAAGGAATCGATCTGGTCGCTGCTGTGGGGCATCCCCAAGGTGCTCAAGCAGAACTACGGCCAGGTGGTGGTGAACTTCGGCGAGCCGATCGCGCTGAACGACGTGCTGGCCGAGAAGGCGCCGGAGTGGAAGGGCGAGGCGGTGTCCGAGGACGAAAAGCCGGCCTGGCTGTCGACCACGGTGGACACGCTGGCCGAACGCATCCAGGTGCGCATCAATGGCGCCGCCGACGTCAACCCGATCAACCTGCTGGCGCTGGCCCTGCTGTCCACGCCGAAGCACGCGATGGGCGAGGCCGACCTGATCGCGCAGATCGAACTGTGCAAGACCCTGCTGGTCGAGATGCCGTACTCGGACCGGGTGACGGTGACGCCGCACTCGCCGGAGCGGATCATCGCCCACGCCGAGGAAATCAACGTCCTCACCCGCATCAAGCACCCGCTGGGCGATGTGCTCAGCGTCAGTGGCGACACCGCAGTGCTGCTGAGCTACTTCCGCAACAACGTGGTGCACCTGTTCACCGCCTCGTCGTGGGTGGCCTGCTGCTTCCAGAACAACCGCCGCATGAGCCGCACCGGCCTGGTCCAGCTGGGCCGTACGGTGTACCCGTTCCTCCAGGCCGAGCTGTTCCTGCCGTGGAGCGAGGACGAGTTCGCCCAGCGCATCGACCGGACCATCGATGTGTTCGTGCGCGAGGGCCTGCTGCAGAACGTCAACGATGACGACGGCGGCATCCTGGCGCGCAACACCGGGCAGACCGACGAGGTGTTCCGCCTGCGCGCGATCGGCCATTCGCTGCAGCAGGCGTTCGAGCGCTATTACATTGCCATCTCGGTGCTGGTGAAGAACGGCCCCGGCGTGCTCGGCGCTGCCGAGCTGGAAAGCCTGTGCCAGCAGGCCGCGCAGCGGCTGAGCCTGCTCTATGCGCCGGCCGCGCCGGAGTTCTTCGACAAGTCCCTGTTCCGTGGCTTCATCCAGAAGCTGCGCGAACTGCGCCTGGTGTGGCCGGACGAGAACAGCAAGCTGCTGTTCGACGAGCGCCTGGATGCCTGGGCCAAGGATGCCAAGTTCATCCTGGGCCGTGAGCTGCGCCACACCATCGAACGGGTCAGCCCGGAAGCGGCCCGCCCGGACGAGCCTGCGCCGCAGGATTGAAGGCAGCGCCGGCCATGCGGTGGGTGTGGACCTTGGTCCACACCTCCCAGCCGTGCCAACCAAGGTTGGCACCCACCAGGACGGTCTTTAGGCCGGCTCGTCGGGAATCTGCAGGCTTTCCAGCCTGGCGATGCAGTCCTTCAGCTGCAGCTTGCGCCGCTTCAGGCGCTTGGACTCCAGCTCGTCCTCGCCGTTGGCGGCCATGCGGGTGATCTGTTCATCCAGCAGGCGGTGCTCGGCGCGCAGGGCGACGAGGCGCTCGACGATCTCGGCGGGGCTGTAGGTGTCCACAGCCTCCGAGCATACACAGCGATGATGACCGCCGGGAGAGGGGAATCCCGATCCCCGGCCGGGGCGGCTCCGAGCCGTTAGAATGGAACCCATGAGTGCCGTGATTTCCCTTCCCGATCCCCCACCGCGCGCCGCCCGCGATCCGCGCGTGGCCGAGCGCGAGCAGCACAAGCTGGCCAAGCGCCTGCGCCGCCAGGTCGGCGAGGCGATTGCCGACTTCGGCATGATCGAGGCCGGCGACAAGGTCATGGTGTGCCTGTCCGGTGGCAAGGACAGCTACACCCTGCTGGACGTGCTGCTGCAGCTGCAGAAGAAGGCGCCGGTGCCGTTCGAACTGGTGGCGGTGAACCTGGACCAGAAGCAGCCGGACTTCCCCGAGCAGGTGCTGCCGGAATACCTGGCAGGCCTGGGCGTGCCGTACCACATCATCGAGCAGGACACCTATTCGGTGGTCAGCCGGGTCATCCCGGAAGGCAAGACCATGTGTTCGCTGTGCTCGCGCCTGCGTCGTGGCGCGCTGTACAACTACGCCGAGACCCACGGCTTCACCAAGATCGCGCTGGGCCACCACCGCGACGACATGGTGGCCACGTTCTTCATGAACCTGTTCCACCACGCCAAGCTGTCGGGCATGCCGCCGAAGCTGCGCAGCGACGACGGCAGGCACGTGGTGATCCGGCCGCTGGCCTACGTGCGCGAGAGTGACATCGTCGAGTACGCGCAGGCACGCCGGTTCCCGATCATTCCCTGCAACCTGTGCGGCAGCCAGGAGAACCTGCAGCGCCGCCAGGTCGGCCTGATGCTGAAGCAATGGGAAAAGGACCACCCGGGCCGCATCGAGCAGATCGCGCGCGCCATGGGTGAAGTCCGGCCCTCGCAGCTGGCCGACACCACCCTGTTCGACTTCATGGCGCTGGGCCGTCGCGACGACGCGCCGCTGCCCGACGCCCATGCCTGGCTGGCCGGCTCCCCGGCCGACGCCGACGCAGATCCCGAGACGCCCACCGTTTAAGGTCGGGCGCCCTTCCTCTTCGCCATCCGGAATTCCATGTTCTTTCGCAACCTGACGTTCTTCCGTTTCCCGACCACCACCGATTTTTCCGAAGTCGACACCCTGCTGCCGCACGCCCTGCTGAAGCCGGTCGGCGCGCTGGAAATGAATTCGCGCGGCTTCATCTCGCCGTTCGGCCGCGAGGAGAAGGAACTGCTCTCCCACCGCATCGCCGAACACCTGTGGCTGACCGTGGGCGGCGAGGACAAGATCCTGCCGGCGGCGGTGGTCAACGACCTGCTCGAGCGCAAGCTGGAGGAGATCGAGGAGAAGGAAGGCCGCCGCCCGGGTGGCCGCGAGCGCAAGCGGATGAAGGACGACCTGCTGCATGAACTGCTGCCGCGCGCCTTCGTGAAGTCCTCGCGCAATGATGCCTTCATCGACCTGCAGCACGGCTACGTGGCGGTGGATACCTCCAGCCGCAAGACCGGCGAGTACTTCATGTCCGACATCCGCGGCCTGCTCGGCAGCTTCCCGGCGATGCCGCTGAACGCCGAAGTCGCACCGCGTTCGATCCTGACCGGCTGGATCGCCGGCGAGCCGCTGCCGACCGGGCTGAGCCTGGGCGAAGAGTGCGAGATGAAGGATCCGGTGGAAGGCGGCGCCGTGGTCAAGTGCCAGCACCAGGAACTGCGCTGCGACGAGATCGACAAGCATCTGGACGCCGGCAAGCAGGTGACCAAGCTGGCGCTGATCTTCGAGGACAACCTGTCCTTCGTGATCGGCGACGACCTGATCGTGCGCAAGCTGAAGTTCCTCGACGGCGCACTGGACCAGCTGGAGCATGCCGACGAAGACGGCCGCCGCGCCGAGTTCGACGCCCGCTTCGCCCTGCAGAGCGCCGAGATCCGCCGCCTGTTCCTGTTGCTGGAAGAAGCGTTCAAGCTCAGCAAGGCTGACTGAACAGGCACCCTGTGGGCCGCCGGTCATCCGGCGGCCCGAAGCAGCGCTATGCTGGGCGCATGAGCCGTCTGCTGCGCCGCCTGATCAGCCCGACCCCGCCCGCTACCGTGCAGCGCGACACCGTTCGCCTGCGCCTGGAGGATGCCGAGATCGAGGTGCTGCGCGTGCGCGATCCGCGCGCGCGCCGGATCAAGCTGAGCGTGGACGAGCGCGGCGCACGGTTGACGCTGCCGCCGCGGGCCAGCCTGGTGATGGGCGAGCGATTCCTGGAACAGCACCGCGACTGGTTGGCGCTGCAGCTGCGCCAGTACCAGAGCCAGGGCCTGCCCGCCCCGTTGCAGCCGGGCGAGGACGGCGTGCTGCCACTGCGCGGCGACCTGTTGCCGCTGCGCTGGCAGGAAGGCCGCTATGCGCGGCTGGAGATCGACGAACACGGCGCCTGCGTGCAGTGGCCGACCCGTGCCGGCGATGCCACCCTGCGCCGCCTGCTGCGCGAGTTCTACGAAGCACAGACCCGCGCCGATGTCGGCCGCTGGCTGCCGAAGTACCTGCCCACCCTGCCACGTGCACCCAGCCGCCTGCGGCTGAAGGTGATGTCTTCGCAGTGGGGCTCGCTGGCGCCGGATGGCAGCATGGCACTGGACCTGGCACTGGTGCTGGGGCGCCCTGAAGCATTCGAGTATGTGCTGGTGCACGAACTCTGCCACCTGATCCAGCCGAATCATTCGCCCGCGTTCTGGCACGAAGTGGAACAACGTTTCCCCGCGTGGCGCGAGCAGCGCGACTACTTCCAGCTGGAAGGGCGCAGGCTGAAGGCGATGCTTCGCCAGCTGCTGTAGAGCCGATGCTCGGCTGACGCGCGTGGCGCGGATATCCAGCCCTCGCGATCGACAGCAGCCGAGCATGGCTCGGCTCTACAAAAGCGCGCGCAGCGCGCGACCCGCTCCTGCTCTTCCTTCTTCCTTCCGTGATGGGCACACAGGAAACTGTCCGTGGCCGGGCGGGGTGGGTTGCGCAGGGGCGTGAGCCGCATGGATGCGGCGACCGAGCTTACAAAGGACGTACTTGCAGCGACCCCTGCGCAATCCACCCCGCCCGGCCGAGCACGGCTTCTGATTTGAACGACCCACCACGAGGGGCTCAGCCGTTGGCCGAAACCCTCACCCCGCCCGCAACGCCGCCGCTGCCGCCCAGCGTGCCGCCACCCGCGGCGCCGTGATGCACACCGCCTGGTCGGTCACCGTCGTCACCGCGCGCTCCAGCAGCTGGATATCGGCCTCGTGCTGGCGTGCCACATGCGGGTCCTCGAAGAAGATCGCGCGCTGGCAGCGCCCCTCCAGCACCCGGTCGGCAATCTGTGCATCGCCGCCCATCGGGCCACTCTGGTAACGCGTCACCCACGGCGTATCGCTGGGCCAACCCCGGCTCCAGGCCAGCTCGTTCAAGCGCTGCCCGGTGGTGCCCGTCGCAACGCGTTGGCCAAACCGGGCCAGCACATCGAAGTACTCGTCAGCGAAGGCCAGCATCGCCGGCTTCATCGCATCATGCGCGATCAGCGCCAGCGTCTGCCCCTGGAAGGCATGCAGGTCGTCGGCACCGGTGTCGGCAGCCAGCCCGGCGTGGATGCGCTCCACCTCGATCCAGTCGCGTGCAGTGGCCACGGTCGAAATGAACGGCTTGCCGTGGATCACACACTGCCGCTTGAGCGCGGTTGCTTCCGGAAACACCGAGGACGGATCGACCGGGTCGATCAGGTAGATCGCACCGTCCAGTGTCCGCTCCGGCCCCATGCCGACCACTTCGGCCACCAGCTTCATCAGGCCTCCCTCGCGGCCGTAGGGATACCGGTGCAGGCCGCCGTAGCCGGCCAGGAATCCCTGCCGTTCGATCGCATCGTGGGTGCGCCCGACCGCATGCAGTGACGCCCCCAGTTCGCGCAGGCCTGCCTCGCTGGCACGCAGCCAGCGGAACAGCGCCGCGCGCGCATCGTGGTGATGGAGACGGTTGGCGGCCAGGCCGATACGCATCGAGCGCTCCGTAGGACGGGTAGAAGCGGCAGTGTATGTCGGCATTCGCCGATGCGGATGCTTTTCCAATTTTTCTCATTGTCGCGGAAGCCTGCCTCGCTAGCGTGGCTGGCAGCGGTACCGCTGCGCGGCCGTGGTTCCTGCCCGCGAAATGAGGACGTCTACCGTGAATGTCGCCGGCCGCCGCGCCGTCGCCGCCGTCATGGCATCGCTGTTGCTGCCCGGCATCGCCGCTGCATCCGGTTGTACGGGCCCCCTGCAGGTGGCATGGCGCTCCGACCGGCCGCCCCTGTCATACAGCCAGCAGGGCGAGGTTGCGGGACTGGCCGCGGATTACCTGCCGCTGCTGGGCATGCAGGCGGCGCAGCATGCGAAGCCGTTGCCTGCGACGGTACTTACCGAGGGAGCACTGCCGGCCGGCACCCAGGTGCTGCTGGGCTGGCCGCGCGCACAGCTGCCGACAGGCTGGGTGGCCAGCAGGGCCTACCTGGAGGTGCCGCAGGTGATCGTGCGGCGCGAGGGCGCCGCTGCGGTGCTGGGGCTGGAGGGCCTGCGTGGCCGCAGCGTGGCCAGCCCGGACCGGCTGCCGCTGGAGCCATTGCTGGCCGAGCAGGCCCCGGGGGCGCAGCTGCTGGCCCCTGCGCCGCTGGACCACGCGCTGTCACTGCTGCGTGCCGGGCTGGTCGACGCCGTGGTCGCCAATCTCGCTGAACTGGAGGCCGCGCTCCGCGCGGAGCCAGGTGATGCTGTGGTGATCGCGGCACCCGCAGGCTTCGGCGATGCACTGGTACTCGCGGCCGTGCCGGCCTGTGCCGAGGTGGTCGCTGCTTTCGACCAGCGGCTCCTGCAGGAGAGCGATGCACGTCGCGCGTCGAGCCGCAGCGCCTGGCTGCCGGACCGGCCACGCGCGCGGCTCACCGGTTCGGCGCTGCGCTGGCTGGTGCCGGCGTCGCTGATCCTGCTCGCGCTCGTGCTGCTGCATGCCTTCGGCTACTGGCGCGTGCATCGCGAGAGCGTGCGCCGCCGCGTGCTGGAGCAGCGGTTGCACGACGTCACCGCGAACCTGCCGGCGGTGGTCTACCAGGCCCGCCGTTCGGCAACCGGCCACTACAGCCTGGCGCAGATCGCCGGTGACGTGCAGGCGTTGTTCGGCGTAAGCGTGGAGACTGCGCGGATCGACCATCTGCAACTGCTGGCCGCGGTGCATGCCGACGACCGCAGCCGGGTGATGGCGTGCATCGAAGCGGCCGCGCTGGTGCGCGGTCCCATCGACGTTACGTTCCGCACCCGGTCGGCGCAGGGCTGGCGCTGGGTCCGCTCACAGGGACGACCGCTGCAGTGCGATGACAGCAGCGTGGAGTGGAGCGGCTACTGGTTGGATGTCAGTGAAGCACAGGCGCGTGCAGTAGCGCTGGCCGAGGCGCGCCGCGCGGCCGAGCAGGCGGCGCTGGCCAAGAGCCATTTCCTGGCGACCATGAGCCACCAGATCCGCACGCCGATGAGTACCCTGCTGGGCATGCTGGAGCGATTGGCTGCCAGTGACCTGGATGCGGGCCAGCGGCAGGTGCTGACCACCGTGGGTGATGCCGCGCAGATGCTGCGGCAGATCCTGGACGATGTGCTGCACAGCCAGCGCCTGCAGCCAGCGCCACTGCAGCTGCGGCCGACCGATCTTGCGGCGCTGGTGCGCGCGGTGCAGCAGCTGTTGATGCCCGTCGCGGCCAGCCGCGGCCTGCACCTGCACAGCGAGATCGACCCCATGCTGCAGCAGTGGTCGCTGGCCGATGGGCTGCGCCTGCGCCAGGTCCTGTTCAACCTGGCCGGTAATGCACTCAAGTTCACTCTGCAGGGAAGCGTGGTGCTGCAGGCCCATGTGCTGCAGCAGCGCGATGGCGGGCAGCGGTTGCGCCTGCAGGTGACCGATACGGGCGTGGGCATCAGCATGGAGCGGCAACAGGCGGTATTCGCTGCCTACGAGCAGGCCGAGACCTCGACCACGCGCCGCTTTGGTGGCAGTGGGCTGGGCCTGTCGATCTGCCGCGAGCTGGCGGCATCGATGGGGGGCCAGCTGCACCTGCGCAGCGCGCCGGGCAAGGGAACCACCGTATGGCTGGAACTCGTGCTGGCGGCCTGTGCGGCACCGACGGTGGTACCGGTGCTCACGACGGCCGTGCAACGGCCGCTGCCGCCGGCGCGGGCACTGGTTGTTGAAGACCATCCGACCAACCTGCAGTTGCTGGTGCAGCGCCTGCGCGAGCTGGGGCTGCAGGTACACGCCTGCGACGACGGCCAGCAGGCATGGGAGGCCTGGCAGGCGCAGCCCTTTGATCTGGTCATCACCGACTGCCATATGCCGCACATGGACGGCTTCGCGCTGGCACGGGCGATCCGTGGCGATACCTGTGCCATCCGTGCGCAGGTGCCGATCGTCGCGCTGACTGCCAGTGTGCTGGAACGCACACGCGAGGCCTGCCGTGATGCGGGCATCGACCATTTCCTGGCCAAGCCGGTGGCGCCGTGCGAACTGCGCGCGCTGCTGGAGGAGCTGCTGTTGCCGGACTCAGTGCGCCAGTAGGCGGACGATGCTGGCAGCGGCATCGCGGCCTTCGGCCACGGCGGTCACCACCAGGTCTGCACCGCGTACCGCGTCGCCACCGGCGAACAGGCGTGGATGCGCGGTCTGGAACGGCAGGCGGTCCTTGCCCCCGGCGACGATGCGGCCGTTGGGCTGGCCTTCCACCCCCAGGTCCGCCAGCCACGCCGGCACGCTCGGCGAGAAGCCGAAGGCGATGATCACCACGTCCGCTTCCAGCAGGGATTCACTGCCTTCGATCGGCACGGCGTTCTGGCGGCCATTGGCATCGGGTTCGCCCAGCCGGGTTTCGACCACGGTCACGCCGATCACTTCATCGTCGGCGCCGGCTTCGATCGACAGCGGTTGGCGGTTGAACAGGAAGCGCACGCCCTCTTCGCGCGCATTGGCCACTTCGCGAGCGCTGCCGGGCATGTTGGCTTCGTCGCGCCGGTAGGCGCAGGTGACCTTGGCCGCGCCGAGGCGCACCGCGCTGCGCACGCAGTCCATGCCGGTATCGCCACCACCGAGCACCACCACCCGCTTGCCGTTGAGGTCGGGCAGGGCGATGGTGTCTTCCCAGCCGGCAATCGGCCGGCCCTTCGGGTCATCGCCGCCGACGATGCGGCTGTTCTGCACCAGGAACGGCAGCGCCGGCAGCACGCCCTTCAGGTCCTGGCCGTCGAGGCCACCATCGGTGTAGCGGTAGGCGCCGGTACCGATGAACACCGCATCGTGGGTGTCCAGCAGCTGCTGCACGCTGAGGTCGCGGCCGATCTCCACGCCGAGGCGGAACTGCACGCCCATGCCCTCCAGCACGTCGCGGCGCCGGTGGATCACGTCCTTGTCCAGCTTGAAGCTGGGAATGCCGAACTGCAGCAGGCCGCCGATCTGCTCGTAGCGGTCATAGACCACCGCGGCAATGCCGGCGCGGGCCAGGCGGTCGGCGCAGGCCAGGCCCGCGGGACCGGCCCCGATCACCGCAACGCTGCGGCCGGTCGGCTGCACCGCGCCCAGGTCAGGGCGCCAGCCGCTGGCCAGCGCGGTATCGACGATGTATTTCTCCACCGCACCGATGGTGACCGCACCGAACTCTTCCAGCGTGCAGCTGCCCTCGCACAGGCGATCCTGCGGGCAGACCCGGCCGCACACCTCCGGCAGCGGGTTGGTGCTGTGGCACAGCGTGGCGGCTTCGTGGATGCGGTTCTCCTGCACCAGCTGCAGCCACTGCGGAATGGCGTTGTGCACCGGGCACTTCCAGCTGCAGTACGGGTTGCCGCAGTCCAGGCAGCGGCCCGCCTGGTACTGGGCGTCCTCCTTGCCGAACTTTCCGTACAGCTCGCCCCAGTCGCCGGACGTGCGCAGTTCCACCGGGATGCGCTGCGGCATGGTGCGGGGCAGGTCGAGGAACTGGAAGGCGTGCTTGCGGCTCATGGCGGGCTCTGGAATGCGGGGGGGAACGTTGCCGGCCAGCGGCCGGCACTACCGGAAAACATCACGCGGCGCGTCGCAGGGTTTCGGTCAGCGACTCGATGCTGGCGGCCTTGGGTTTGACCAGCCAGAACTTGCCGATGTAATCGCGGAACTCGTCCAGGATCTGTTGTGCCCAGATGCTGCCGGTCAGCTCGCGATGGCGGCCGATCAGGCGGTGCAGGTGCTGGCGGTAGTTCTCGAAGCCTTCGGCGGACACGCGATGGATGTCGATCAGCTCGTGGTTGTAGCGGTCGACGAAATCACGGTCCACGTCCAGTACGTAGGCCAGGCCGCCGGTGAAGCCGGCGCCGAAGTTCAGCCCGACCTTGCCCAGCACCAGCACCACGCCATCGGTCATGTACTCGCAGCAGTGGTCACCGGCACCTTCGACCACGGCCAGTGCGCCGGAATTGCGCACCGCGAAGCGCTCGCCGGCGCGGCCGGCAGCGAACAGCTCACCGCCGGTGGCACCGTACAGGCAGGTGTTGCCGATGATGGCGGTGCTGCGTGCCTCGAAGCGCGCGCCACGCGGCGGCCGCACCACCAGCCGGCCGCCAGCCATGCCCTTGCCGACGTAATCGTTGGCTTCGCCTTCCACTTCCAGGTGCAGGCCACCGACATTGAAGGCGCCGAAGCTCTGCCCGGCGCTGCCACGGAAGCGCAGTTCCAGCGGTGCCTCGGCCATGCCCTGGTTGCCGTGCGCGCGTGCCACCGCACCTGCCAGGCGGGTACCGATGCTGCGGTCGGTGTTGTGGATCAGGAAGCGATGCTCGCCGCCGCGCTTGTGCTCGATGGCCGGGGCCAGCAGGCCATCCATCTGCGTGGCCAGGCTGTCCGGCGATTCGTACAGGCGCTGCGCGGCGCAGTGGCTGCCCTCGTAGCGGCTGTCGGCCAGCAGGCGCGACAGGTCCACGCGCACGCCGTCGCGCGGCGCGGATTCGATCTGGCGCAGCAGGTCGGTACGGCCGACGATCTCTTCCAGCGAACGCGCGCCCAGGTAGGACAGCCAGCCACGCACTTCTTCGGCCAGCAGCCGGAAGAAGTTCTCCACGCGCTCGGGCTGCCCGGTGAAGTGGTTCTCGCGCAGGCGCTCGTCCTGGGTGGCCACGCCGGTGGCACAGTTGTTGAGGTGGCAGATGCGCAGGTACTTGCAGCCCAGCACGATCATCGGCGCGGTACCGAAGCCGAAGCTGTCGGCGCCCAGCAATGCGGCCTTGACCACGTCCAGCCCGGTCTTCAGGCCGCCATCGGTCTGCAGCAGGGTACGGCCGCGCAGGTCGTTGGCGAGCAGCGCCTGGTGCGCCTCGGCCACGCCCAGCTCCCACGGCACGCCGGCATAGCGGATCGAGCTGACCGGCGAGGCACCGGTGCCGCCATCATGGCCGGAGATGGTGATCAGGTCCGCACCGGCCTTGACCACGCCCGCCGCAATCGTTCCGACGCCGGCATGGCTGACCAGCTTCACCGACACCAGCGCGGTCGGGTTGACCTGCTTGAGGTCGTAGATCAGCTGCGCCAGGTCCTCGATCGAATAGATGTCGTGATGCGGCGGCGGCGAAATCAGACCGATGCCCGGGCGCGCATAGCGCAGCCGCGCGATCAGTTCGTTGACCTTGTGCCCGGGCAGCTGGCCACCCTCGCCGGGCTTGGCACCCTGCGCGACCTTGATCTGCAGCACCTCGGCATTGACCAGGTACTCGGCGGTCACGCCGAAGCGCCCGGAGGCCACCTGCTTGATCTTGCTGCGCCTGGCGGTGCCATAGCGTGCGGGGTCTTCACCGCCTTCGCCGGAATTGCTGCGGCCCCCCAGGCGATTCATCGCAATCGCCAGCGCCTCGTGCGCCTCAGGCGACAGTGCCCCCAGGCTGATCGCCGCGGTATCGAAGCGCGGGAACAGTTCGCTGGCCGGGGCCACTTCATCGAGCGGTGCGGGCGTGGCGGCAGGGACCAGTTCCAGCAGGTCACGCAGTGCCGAGGGCGGGCGCGCATGCACCGCATCGCAGTACTGCTGCCAGGCACGCGGATCGCCGCTGCGCGCCGCGCGCTGCAGGGTGGTGACCACGTCCGGGTTGTACATGTGGTACTCGCCGCCGTGCACGTACTTCAGCAGGCCGCCGACATCCACGTCCTGCTGCGCGTCCCACGCCTGCGCGCACAGCTCGCGCGCGTCGGCATCCAAGCGCGCGAAACCCGCGCCACCGATGCGCGAAGCGGTATCCGGGAAGCACAGATCGACGACCTCCGGTTCCAGGCCGATGATCTCGAACAGCTGCGCGCCGCGGTAGCTGGCCACGGTACAGATGCCCATCTTCGAGATGATCTTCGACAGCCCCTTGTAGACGCCCTTGCGGTAGCGGCGGCCGATCTGCGACTGCTCACCGCCCTTGCTGAGCTTGAGGATGCCGCGGCGGCCCAGGTCGAACAGGGTCTGGTAGGCCAGGTACGGATACACCGCCGTGGCGCCGAAGCCGAGCAGGCAGGCCATGTGATGCGGGTCGCGCGCGGTGCCGGTCTCGACGATGAGATTCACGTCGCAGCGCAGGCCCAGCCGCGAGAGGTGGTGGTGGATGGCGCTGGTGGCCAGCAGCGCATGCACCATCGGCCGCCCGGCCACCGGGTAGCGGTCGGACAGCAGCAGCATCACCATGCCTTCGCGCGCGGCCTGTTCGGCCTCGGCGCAGATGCGCTCGATGCCGGCACGCAGGCCCTCGTCTTCGCTGTAGGACAGGTCGAGCAGACGGTTGGCCTGCGCGTACTGGTCCATCTTCAGCAGCTGGCGCAGCTTGCGCTGGCTGAGCACCGGCGAATTGAGGATGACGTGGTTCACCGTCTCCGGACCGGCATGGAAGATGTTGGTCTCCTTGCCGAGCTGGGTGGACAGGGACATCGCGCAGTCTTCGCGCAGCGGATCGATCGGCGGGTTGGTGACCTGCGCGAAGGCCTGGCGGAAATAGTCGTACAGCGGGCGGCTGCGCTGGCTCAGCACCGCCATCGGCGTGTCGTCGCCCATCGAGCCGGTGGCTTCCTGCTCGGTCTCGGCCAGCGGCCGCAGCACCTGCTCCACTTCCTCGCTGCTGAGCTGGTACAGCTTGTGGTAGCTGCGCAGGGTGGCTTCGTCGAACGGCTCTTCCACCAGCGACGGGTCGATCAGTTCGGTCTGCAGGTAGGTCACGCCCTGCTGCAGCCACTGCTTGTAGGGCGCGCGGCCGCGGTTGATGCGGTCGACCGCATCGGAGTCGAGCAGGTCGCCGCGCTTGAGGTCGATCGCGATCATTTCGCCGGGGCCGAGCTTGCCCTTGCGCACCACCCGCTCGGTGGGCACTTCCCACACGCCCGCTTCAGAGGCAACCAGGAAGTGGCGGTCGGCGGTCAGCATCCAGCGTGCCGGGCGCAGGCCGTTGCGGTCGAGGGTGCAGACGGCGTAGCGGCTGTCGCAGGCAACGATGCCGGCCGGGCCATCCCACGGCTCGCTGTTCAGGCCGTGGAACTCGTAGAACGCGGCCAGGTCCGGGTCCTTGAACTCCAGCGACTGGGTGGCCGGCGGCACCAGGATGCGCAGCGCCTGGATCAGCTCCATGCCACCGGCGACCATCAGTTCCAGCATGTTGTCCAGGCTCTGCGAGTCCGAGCCGTGCATGGAGATCACCGGGTCGAATTCGGCGATGTCGAAGCGCGGCGTCTTCCACACCTTGCTGCGCGCCTGGGCCCAGCGGCGGTTGCCTTCGATGGTGTTGATCTCGCCATTGTGGGCGAGCATCCGGAACGGGTGGGCAAGCGGCCAGCGCGGCAGCGTGTTGGTCGAGAAGCGCTGGTGGAACACGATCGCGCTGGAGGCCAGTTCGCGCCGCTGCAGGTCCGGATAGAAGCGGCTGAGCTTGTCCGGCAGCACCATGCCCTTGTAGCTGATCGCATCGGGGGTGAGGGTGGTGACGTAGAAATCAGCGTGATCGCGCAGCTGCTGTTCGCTGCGGCGACGGGCCAGGAACAGCGCCAGCGCGAAGCCGGCATCGTCCTGGCCGACACCGGCATCGACGAACACCTGTTCGATGCGCGGCAGGGTATCGCGCGCCAGCTGGCCGCAGACGCTGTCATCGGTGGGTACCTCGCGCCAGCCGGCGACCTTGCAGCCGACCGCTTCCACCTGCGCCTGCAGCTGGGTACGGCAGGCGTCGGCGGCCTCGCTGTCGTGCGGCAGGAACACCAGGCCGGCAGCGAAGCGCGCGGCGGTGGTGATGCCGGCTTCGCTGGCCAGCAGTTTCAGGAATGCATCGGGGCGGCGCAGCAGCAGGCCACAGCCATCGCCGGTCAGGCCATCGGCGGCGACGCCGCCACGGTGGGTCATGCGTGAAAGCGCGGCGATGGCGGTATCAACCAACAGGCGCGAAGGTTGATCGTCGAGCTGGGCGACCATGCCAAATCCACAGGCATCGCGCTCGGAGCGCGGGTCGTAAAGCCCTTGGCGGTTGCGGGGGGCCATCTCTACCTCGATGCGTATAGGGTTGGCGGCGACACTCGTCCCCGCTCATTCCCTGGAGCGCATCGTGAGGCCACCGGATGCCTCGACTAGATCACAGGTTGCTGCAGCGCCGCAATACACGGTTGCAGGTGCAACAGAACGCGCCGGCAACCCCGTGCCGGCGCGGGGTCGGCCTCAGCCGCAGCGCACGCCGCTGACCAGGCCCTTGTCGTCCACTTCGATGTTCAGGCGGTCGCCGAGGAATTCCATCGTGGCCACGTCGTTGGGCTTCATGACGCGCAGCTGGTGGGCACCGGCATCTTCCTGCGCCTGCTTGCCCAGCGCGTCGGCGTAGGCCTGGCCGACCAGGCTCTGCACCTGGCTGGCATCGCAGGTGCCGACCGGCGGTGCCTCGGTGGCCTTGCCGGCTTCGTCGGCCGGTGCCTTGGCGGCTTCGGCAGCCTGCTGGGCATGGGCCGTGGCCGAATCCTGTTCATCCAGCGCCGGTGCCTGGCAGGCGGTCAGGGCCAGCACGGCCGGCAGCAGCAGGGCGGAGAGCGAACGGGCGCGAATCGGGAACGACATCATGACTCCGGAAGGGATTGTGAAAGCCCGAGCATAGCGGCGAACCGATCCTCACGTGTTTGTCTTGTGTTATCGACAGGATCGCGGCAGCGCGGCAGCGACACTGCACGCATGCCGACCCCCTCTACCCCCGAACGACAGGCCGCGCGCGCTGCGGGCCTGCGCTATGTCGATGACACCCAGCCGGGCATCAGCCGGCGCCGCGCCGGCAAGGGCTTCAGCTACCGCGATGCCGATGGCCATGCGGTGCGCGATGCCGCCACCCTGCAGCGCATCCGCGCGCTGGCGATCCCACCGGCCTATACCGCCGTATGGATCTGCGCCCACGCCAATGGCCATCTGCAGGCCACCGGCCGCGATGCCCGCGGGCGCAAGCAGTATCGCTACCACGCCGATTGGGCCGCAGTGCGCGACGCCGGCAAGTTCGACCGGGTGATCGCCTTTGGTGAAGCACTGCCCGCGCTGCGGCGCCGGCTCAGCCGCGATCTCAAGCACAGCGGCTTCCCCCGCGAAAAGGTGCTGGCGGTCGTGGTCGCGCTGCTGGCCGACACCCTGGTGCGGGTAGGCAATGAGTCCTATGCCAAGGAAAACAGATCCTTTGGCCTGACCACGCTGCGCAACCGGCACCTCGACCTGCTGCGCGGCGGGCGCGTACGGATGCGCTTCCGCGGCAAATCCGGGCAGCTGCACGAAGTGACGGTAGGTGACCGCCGGCTGGGCACGCTGGTGCGCGGCGTGCAGCAGTTGCCGGGCCAGGCGTTGTTCCAGTATCGCGACGACGACGGTGCCATCCAGCCGGTCGACTCCGGTGCGGTCAACGATTACCTGCGCGAGGTGATGGGCGAGGAATTCACCGCCAAGGATTTCCGCACCTGGGGCGGCACCCTGGCCGCGGTGCAAGCGTTCGCGGCCACCGAGTTGCCCGAACCGGCCAGCCAGCGTGCGCTGGCCAAGGTACAGCGTGAGGTGGTGTGCAAGGTAGCGACCCAGTTGGGCAATACGCCTGCGGTGTGCCGCAAGGCCTACATCGACCCCTGCGTGTTCGCCGGCTGGGAGCGCGGTGAACTGGCGGAACTGGCCGGCCTGCGTGGGCCGCGCCAGTGGGAGCAGGCCACCCTGCGCGTGCTGCGCAGGGCTCGCCGGCTCAGCCGCAGACGTCAGCCGCAATAGATCGCGGTGATGTTGTTGGTGCGGCCCTTCTCGATGGTCAGGCGGTCACCGCCTTCGTGTGCCGGCGGCACGCGCGGGCCGTCATGGCGCAGCACCTGCACGTGCAGGCTGTCGCTGTCCACGCGCGCGCGCTCGACGGTTGCGGCGGAGGCGGCCAGGCCGAGCGCACCACGCACCCTGTCGCTGTGGCACTGGCCGGAAATCATGCCGTCGATCGGCTGCACCTGGGCCACCGGCGTGCTGCTGCAGGCGGCGAGGGCGAGACAGACGGCGGCGGTGGCGATGGCATGCTTCATGGAAGGGTTCCTTGGTGTGGTTGCGTGCAGCGTGCGACGGCGCACGTGGTGGCGGAATGAACACCGTGCACATCGTGGACACGGTGCGCTCACCCCCGCCAACAGCCTGGGTGGAGACACTGCAGTCGCGGCGGATGCCGCCCCCGGTACTGCGGCGCATGCGCCCGGTAGTGCCGGCCGCTGGCCGCCGATCCCATTCCCCCCCGAGGAGACCTGCATGGCCACCACCCGAAAGACCCCCGCCCGCCGCAAAGCCTCACCCAAGGTGCGCAAGGGCAGCACCGCGACCCAGACCGCTGCCGACCCCGCTCGCCCGCGGGTGGTGAAGACCGCAACCCGCAAGGCGGCGGCTGGTGATCCCCGCGCCGCCCGCGTTGCCGCCCGGCAGCGGCGCCTGCAGGATCAGGAAAAGGCCAAGGACGCCCGCGCGGCCAAGAAGGCCACGAAAAAGACCGCGACCCAGGCCGGCGCACGCCGCCAGCCGGAGGCCATGCCGGCCCAGCAGCTGGCAAAGCCGGGGCACGAACACGAACTGGAGCTGGCGCCGCGCTTCCTCGCGCCGGACTACACCGGCAGCGGCAAGCTGCAGGGCATGCGCGCGATCGTCACTGGCGGTGATTCCGGCATCGGCCGTGCTGTGGCCGTGCTGTTCGCACGCGAAGGCGCCGATGTGGCGGTCCTGCACCTGGACGAGGCCGAAGATGCCGACATCACCCGCCAGCACGTGGAGCGCGAAGGTGGCCGCTGTGTGGTGATCGCCGGTGACGTGCGCGACCCGCGCTTCTGCAACAAGGCGGTCAAGCAGGTGGCCAAGGCCTTCGGTGGCATCGACATCCTGGTCAACAACGCCGCGTTCCAGCTGCACTGCGAGCGGCTGGAGGATCTGGAAGACGCGCACCTGCAGGAGACGCTGCAGACCAACATCGGCGGCTACATCCAGATGGCGCGTGCGGTACTGCCGCATCTGGGCGAGGGCGCCAGCATCATCAACACCGGCTCGGAAACCGGACTCTTCGGCAGCAAGGCGCTGATCGACTACTCGGCCACCAAGGGCGCGATCCATGCGTTCACCAAGGCCCTGGCCAGCCAGCTGCTGCCGCGCGGCATCCGGGTCAACTGCGTGGCGCCGGGGCCGGTATGGACGCCGCTGAACCCGGCCGACAAGCAGGCCGGGGATGTCGCCGAGTTCGGAAAGGACAGCGACATGGGCCGGCCTGCACAGCCTGAAGAGCTGTCACCGGCGTATGTGTTCCTGGCCTCGCCGGTCTGTGCAAGCTACATCAGCGGGGCGATCCTGCCGGTGATGGGTGGGCCGCGGGGGTAGGGGGAACCTGTTCGGGTCCACCCAAGACGGGATCGCCAACCCAATATTCTCACGTGAGGCTAGTGTCATTGCCTGCCTACTAAGTGCCAGGCGATTTGCAACTTTCCTCATGGATGTGAATGCAAATTCAAGCACATCGTTGACCTGCGGCGTGAATGCGGAGTCCTGAACTACCGCCGTGTTGGTTGTATTCGTTAAAGAAGATGGTCCCTTCATCAAGGATAAGGAGCATTCCATGAAAGAGATTTCTGCAGATCAGGTCGATAGCATCTCAGGAGGATGGCTGCCTTGGGCCGCTGTGGCCGCGTTTGTCTACTACGAACGAAATGAAATCCGGACTTTGTAGGCGGCGTCATGGACGGGTTCAACGGAACCAACCATATGGAGCCAAAGTAAATGACGGAATTTCGAGAGCTACATTGCGATGAAATCGGAGAAATTTCAGGCGGAGATTGGCAGACCTGGAACTGGGGAAGGATGGTGGGTTCAGCTCTAGGTAGTGCTTGGGGCGCGATGAAGGAGTACGCGGCCTCTCCCGATTCTTCCACTGACGTCATAGTCTAGTTGCTTCCTATTACCTTGGATGCCGGGTGCTTCTACCCGGCATCTTCCATTTTTCGTCGTGGAGCCACTTGTGCAATCAGATGATTCAAAAGGTGGGGGTGAGCGGGGCAAGTTCTATGTTTTCAGAGTCAAGAGGCGGGACGCTCATGTTCTTGGTGCGATTGCATTGCTGTGGTTCCTTTGGAGTCAAGGTGGCGAAATTTACAGCCTATTCTCAAAGCTATTGAAAGCATTCTGCAGTGGGCGTCCGCTTAGTCTGGAGCTCCACCGCAATTGAGAACGCAATCGATGAAATATTTTCACGACTAGGAGGGCGACGCATGGACGCCCCTATACAGTCTGAGGTGGCTGAGTGTGGTCTTGCATGCTTGGCCATGGTCGCGGCGCACCATGGCAACAAGGCCGGGCTTCGGGAGCTTCGTCGCCGGTATCCGCTCTCGCTCAAAGGCGCTACGCTGGCTCACATCATTGACGTTGGGGCAAAGCTTGGCTTTCGTTGTCGCCCGTTGAGCTTGGACATGGAGCATCTGAGCCAGCTGCAACTGCCCTGCATCGCGCATTGGGACCTTAATCACTTCGTGGTGATTGAGAAGCTCCATCGAAGCAGCATCACTGTCCTGGACCCAGCATTTGGCAAGCGCAAGCTATCCTTCGAAGAGGTCTCGCGGCACTTTACGGGCATCGCTCTTGAGCTCCATCCAACCGCAGAGTTCCAGGTCACGCCGCCTCCAGCCGCAGTCTCGCTGAAGAAATTGACCGGAAAGATCGAAGGTTTGTGGCGATCCCTTGGCTTGTTGCTCTTGTTCTCAGTGGCTCTTCAAATATTCGTTCTGATAGCGCCATTCTTCATGCAATGGACAGTTGATCAGGCACTGGTCGCTTCCGATAGGGACCTTCTGACGGTACTTGGCCTCGGCTTTGGTCTAGCACTTGTACTGCAGGTATGTATCGGACAGATTCGAGGCAGAGCGTTAATTTATCTATCAAACCGATTGAGCCTGCAGTGGACCGGCAATGTCTTCCGACATCTCATGCACTTGCCCTTGGATTACTTTGAGAAACGTCATCTGGGTGACGTCACCTCGCGGATGGGTAGTGTCCAGGCCATCCAGCGAACACTGACGACAAGTTTCGTTGAAGCGCTGATCGACGGCCTCATGATGATAGTGACGTTTGGAATGATGCTGCTGTACAGCTGGAAGCTCGCTCTCGTCACCCTGGTAGCCGTTGTCCTGTATGCCATTGCACGCGCGGTTGCGTTTAGTCCCCTTCGGCAAGGAACCGAGGCGCAGTTGATCGCGGGGGCAAAACAGCAGAGTCATCTGCTTGAGTCAATCCGCGGCGTTCAGTCAGTGAAGGTCGCGGGCCGCGAGTCGATTCGCCAAGCTGGCTACTTCAACCTTTTGAACGATGCCATCAACCGAGACATCTGGCTTTCGAAGTTTGGCCTGGGTTTCAGTGGCGCAAGCCAATTTGTGTTCGGTCTGGAACGCATCGCGGTCATCTGGATTGGAGCGCTTCTCGCAATGGAGAGCGTGTTCTCAGTGGGTATGCTGATCGCCTACCTTGCGTACAAGGATCAGTTCTCACAGCGCGTGGGCGCCTTGATCGACAAGTGGGTGGAACTCCGCATGCTTCACTTACATGGTGAGCGGCTTTCTGACATTGTTCTCACGGAGCCGGAGAGCCCTTCTTTAAGGTCAGGTGGTCTGCCCCCTGATGATCTGCGTATCGAGGCCGATGGTCTTGGCTTTCGCTATGCTCCTGGTGAGCCGTGGGTACTCAGGAACTGTACCCTGGCGATTGAGCCCGGCGAATCGGTGGCCATCATCGGTCCCTCGGGTTGCGGAAAGACAACATTACTGAAGATTCTGCTTGGCCTTCTGCAACCCTCCGAAGGAGAGGTTCGAGTCGGGGGCGTGCCGCTTTCCAAGCTCGACATGGATGCCTATCGCCGAGTGATCGGAGCTGTAATGCAGGATGATCAGCTCTTCGCGGGAAGTGTGAGTGAAAATATTGCCTTCGAGGATCAGGACTGGGACGAAGATCGAGTGCGTGAGGCAGCTCGCCTAGCTGCAGTCCACGACGATATCTCTGCGATGCCAATGGGGTATAACAGCCTGATCGGAGACATGGGAACCTCCTTGTCGGGAGGCCAAAGGCAGAGGGTAATCCTCGCTAGAGCCTTGTATCGTAAGCCTCGTTTTCTCTTTCTTGACGAGGCGACCAGCCATCTGGACGTGGATCGAGAGAGGCTTGTCAGCAACGCGGTGCGGAAGCTTGACCTCACCCGAGTGATCATCGCTCATCGTCCTGAGACGATCGCTAGTGCCGATCGAGTCCTCGTTATGCATGCGGGGACGATTGCTCCGGAACTGAAGCGAAGCCCTTCGGGTCCTTTGGCGAACGGAGAACAGCGTGAAAAGGTCACTGTTCCATGAGCGATTTGTTCCGAAAGGAGGCAGTAGACGCACAGCGGCGCAGCTGGCTCGGGGCGATATCTCTCGCGCAACCTGTTCGATTCTGGATTCTGGGGCTCTTCGCAGCGATAGCTGCCTCGACAATTGTCAGCTTCCTGTACCTGGGCGAGTACTCGCGCAGGTCGCGGGTACTGGGTGAACTTGTGCCAGATCTCGGGCTGTCCACAGTCGTCGCTCCCTCTGCAGGTGTCGTGTCAAGGTTGAATGTGGAAGAGGGCGACCATGTTTGTGTTCAAGATGGACTGCTGACAGTGAATGTTCCAAGAGTCACGTCCTCCGGTCGCGATTCTGTGTCTACCTTGCTCGATGCCCAGAGGAGCCGAATTGCAAGCGTAAGCGCGATCAGCGAGTTTCAGGACAGGCAGTTTGCAGCCCAGCAGGACGGCGCCAAAGCGCAGCGCAGCGCGATGTTGCGAGAGCTAGCCCAGATTGAGTCTGAGATCCAGACACGCGGCGAGCAGGTAAGGATCGGTCGCGAAACCGTAGCTCGCTATGAAGCGTGGAGGATCAGCGTTATGTGAGTCTCGTTCAGATCAACCAGCAAGAGCAATCGACACTTGAGATGGTGAACGCACAGCAGGCGCTCCAACGCCAAGCGACGTCAATTCGTAGGAGTCTGGCTGAACTGGAGCAGCGCCTTGCGGAGATTCCTCAGCAGAGGCTGTCGACTAAGGCCACGTCTGAGCGGGACTTGGCGGCACTGAGCCAGGAAACTATTCGGATGGAGGCCGATGGCGAACTCCTTCTTCGGGCTCCCGTAGCCGGACTTGTCGCGAACCGGTTGGTCGAGGCCGGACAGGCCGTACAGCCAGGTCAGGCGATTCTTAGCTTGCTACCCGAAGGGTCCGAGCTAAGAGCGCAGTTGCTTGTCCCGAGTTCCGCGATAGGCTTCGTAAAAGTGGGTGATCGAGTTTTGCTGAGGTACCAAGCATATCCCTACCAAAAGTTCGGTACTCATGAGGGCACCGTAATTCGCATCTCCAGAAGCGCAATGATGAAAAGTAAGGAGAGCCACGGTCCAGATCAGTCCCTGTATCGTGTCTTCGTTTCGCTGGACCACCAGGATGTTCTGGCATATGGAAACCGGGAGCCACTGCGTCCAGGTATGCAGCTTGAAGCAGATATTATGGGAGAGCGCCGAAAGCTCTATGAGTGGTTGCTCGAGCCGCTCTACTCTGTCACGGGGAAATTTACGAGATAGTTGATGATGCGCACATCGCGGACACGGTGCGCTCATTGCCGCCAACATAGATGGAGATACTGCAGGAGCGGCATGCGCTACCCCTCGCAGTGTTGCAGCTGCCTGCCGCGTCAGAGCGCTGTTTCAGCAGTCGCATAGAAGTCGGCAATGCGCGGAATGAACTGCTGCGGATTGGCACCGACCAGGTTGGTCAGCACCACTACCGCCACGCCGCGCTCGGGATAGACCACGAAGGCTGAGCGTGCCCCGCCGATGCCGGCCACCTGCAGGTCGGGTGAGGCGTTCAGCACCGGCCAGCCGCCGGCCCAGGCACCGGCGCGACCGTCGGCCAGGCGCTCGACGGTCCACATGCGCTGCCGGGCCGGGTCCTGCAGCAGGCGGCCTTCGGTCAGCGCGACCAGCCAGCGCGCGGTGTCGTCGGCGGTGGTGAGGATGCCGCCACCGGCCCACAGCGAAGGCGGTATGTCATAGAACCAGTGCGACAGGCGCGACGGCGCATCCGCCGCGTCGGTGGCACGCGGGGCCAGGCTGTACATCGTCGCCACATCCGGAATCAGGTCATAGCTGTCGCCGAAGGTGGTGCGCGCCATGCGTGCACTGCTGAACTGGCCGGTGGCCAGGAAGCGCTCGTAGGGCATGCCGGATAGCTGCGCGATGATCCTGGCCAGCAGCACGTAGTTGGTCTGGTTGTAGGCAAAACGCTGCCCGGGGGCCGCTTCGACAGGGCGCGCGGTGACTGCCGCCCATGCCTGTGCCTCGGAACCACCGCCAAGCAGTCCGTTCGCATCGAGGATGTCCGGAAGGCCTGAGGTATGCGCCAGCAACTGGCGCACGCGTACGTCTTTCCACGCAGGTGGAAGATCATCCAGGTAGCGCGACGCCGGCGCGTCCAGATCCAGCTGCCCCCGCTGTGCCAACTGTGCGGCGGCCACGCCGGTGAACGCCTTGGTGGCCGAATTGAGCGGGAAGCGGGTGTCGCGCGTGGCAGGCACGCCATTCTCGACGTTGGCCAGGCCATAGGCCTCTGACAGCACGATCTGTCCCTGCTTGACCACGGCGACCTGCAAGCCGGGGATGCGCTGTTCCAGCATGACCTGGCGGATCAGGCGGCGGGTCTGGTCGTTGGCCGGGTCGTGGCTGGCAGAGATGGCAGCGAAGGGCAGTGCACTGATGAGCATGAGCAGCACTCGGAGCGTGGGACGGAACATGCGGCATTCCACTGGGACGTTGCGGATCGGATGCAGACGGCGCGTCAAAGGTTTAAGGGCGCGGTGGTGCCTACCGTTCGTCGGCCCATGACTTCCGGGGGGTTGACTACAGTTGTCGTCACGCAGACAGTGGCGACACGTGTAGTCAAGGGAGTGGTGTCATGCGTGGCAAGACGATCGGGGACCAGGAGCTGGCCCTGCTGCAGTACATCGATGAACATGCGCCGGCCACGGTCGGCGAGGTCGCCAGTGGCTATGGGGAGGCCCGTGGGCTGGCCCGCTCCACCGTGCTGACGATGATGGAGCGACTGCGGGCGAAGGGGTATCTTCAGCGCCAGCAGCAGGACGGTGTCTACCGCTACCAGGCCACGCGTGGCCCGCAGAGCGTGCTGCAGGGCGCGGTGGCGCAGTTCGTCGACAACACCCTGCAGGGCTCGGTGTCGCCGTTCGTGGCCTACCTGTCGCAGCGCCAGCAGGTCAGCGACAACGAGCTGGCCGAACTGGAAGCGCTGGTTGCCCAACTCCAATCGCGCCGCCACGAGGGCTGAGCCATGGACACCACGATGCTGATCCCGATGTTGGAACGGCTGGGCTGGACCAGCCTGCAGACCGTGCTGCTGGTGGCCCTGGTGTATGGCGTATGCCGCGCGCTGCCGTCGCTGTCGGCGGCGACCCGCTGCCGCCTGTGGTGGCTGGTCTCGCTGCAGGCTGTGCTCGGCCTGTTCTGGAGCCAGCCGTTGCAGCTGGCCTGGCTGCCGGCGCCGCAGGCGGTGGCGATGAGCGCGACCGATGTGGCCGCCGACATGGTCTACCCGCTGGCCCCGGAGGCCTCGGCACAGCTGCTGGCCGCAATGCCGATGCCCGCCGCGGATGTGCCGGCGGTGGCATGGTGGGCCGTCGCACTGGCCACGCTGTGGATGTCCGGCGTGCTGCTGATGGCCCTGCGTACCTTCGGTGAGTGGCGTCGCTGCCGCGCGCTGCTGGCAGCGGCCTATCCCTGCGAGGACGAGGCGCTGGTGCAGGCCCTGCAGCTGGCCTCCGATGCGCACGGCGTGCGTCCTGCGCCGCGGTTGTGGATGAGCACGCAGGTTGACGCACCGCAGCTGGTCGGGCCGTTCCGCCCGGTGCTGCTGCTGCCGGCGGGCGACAACGCCCTGCAGGGCGACGCGCTGGACCTGGCCCTGACCCACGAACTGCAGCACCTGCAGCGGCGTGACCTGCAATGGGGCCTGCTGCCTGCACTGGCCCAGCACCTGTTCTTCTTCCACCCGCTGCTGCGCCTGTCGGTGCGTGAATATGCACAGGCGCGCGAGGAAGCGGTGGATGCAGCGGTGGTTGGCCAGCACGGTGCCAGCCGCCAGGCCTATGGCCGTCTGCTGCTGCAGCTGGGCGTGGCACCGCAGCCGCATCTGGGCGTGGCCAGTGCCGCACCGGATACCACCAGCCTCAAGCGCCGCCTGCTCTCGCTGCAGTCGCGCCGGTCCTGCCCGCGCATCCTGGCGATGGCGTTGACTGCGGTGGTGCTGGTGGTGGGCGTGGCGCCGATGCGGCTGGTCGCAGCGCCGGTGCCGCCGGCACCGCCCGCGCCTCCTGCGGCGCCGAAGGTCGTGCCGCCGCCGCCGCCGAAGGCTCCGAAAGCGCCGCCCGCACCGCCTTCGTCCGCGCGCGTTCCGGCCGTGCCGGTGGCGCCCGCGCCGCCCGCCGAGCCGGCT
This sequence comes from Stenotrophomonas sp. YJH_SMC_110, assembly GCF_059369255.1. Classification (NCBI taxonomy): domain Bacteria; kingdom Pseudomonadati; phylum Pseudomonadota; class Gammaproteobacteria; order Lysobacterales; family Lysobacteraceae; genus Stenotrophomonas; species Stenotrophomonas sp. YJH_SMC_110. The sequence continues at coordinate 143,212 of NZ_JCAFSM010000009.1, forward strand.
GATGTCGAGGCGTTGTCAGGTCCGGACGATGCGGATGTGGCGGTCGACGTGGATGCGGATGTCGATGTCGATACCGGCATGCACAGTGAACACACGACCTCCCGCACCACTTCCATCACCACCTACGGCCGCCTGGACCTGGGCAAATCGCCGCCGGAGGCCTTCGTGCTGGTAGATGGCGATTCGACCTTCGCCAACGGCGGCATGGACGACGTGACGGTGGCCCGCAGACAGCTCGGCAAGGGCCCGGCGCTGTGGTTCCGCAAGGGCGACAAGCGCTACGTGGTGCGAGACCCGATGATGATCCAGAGCCTGCAGCGTGCCTACAGCGGCGCGGCGGATCTGGGCCGCCAGCAGAGCGAACTGGGCCGCCAACAGAGTGCGCTGGGTCGCCAGCAGGGCGAACTCGGCAGGCAGATGGGCGAGATGGGCCGCCTGCAGGGCGAGGAGGCGCGCCGCATGGCACTGGCCGCTGCCGAGGCTGCGCGCAGCGCGGTGGCCGCGCATGACATCAACCGCGAAGCGGCGGCAGAAGCGGCGAAGGCGGCGCGGGGCGCGACCAACGATGCGGCCATTGCACGTGAGGCTGCACGTGAGGCTGCTGCAGAGGCACGTCGTGCGATGCAGGAAGTGGACAACGAAACCGCGCGGGCCACCCACACCCGCGGCATGCAGCGCCTGGCCAGCCAGCAGTCTGAACTGGCCAGCCGCCAGGCGGCGCTGGGCAGCCGGCAGGCTGCGTTGGGTGAGCGTCAGGCACGCGTGCATGAGCAGGCGTCGCGGCAGGCGCAGCAGGTGATCGCACACGCACTGGCCAGCGGCAAGGCCGAGCGACTCTGACTGGTAGTGCCGGCCGCTGGCCGGCAATGTGGGGTGCCGGCCAGTGGCCGGCACCCACTGGGTTGATCAACCGCAGCTGGCGCGCTCGATCCGGTTCTGACCGTCCACCTGCACCGTCACGCGGTCCTGGCGGAAGTCCATGGTTACCTCCATGCCCGGCTTGACCACGCGCGCGTTGCGGGCACCGCTATCGGCGACCAGTTTCTTGATGGTGGCCTCGTCGGCGGTCTTGCCGGTGAAGGCTTCCAGCGCTTCCGGCCTGCATTCGCGGGCGGCATCGGCCACCGGTGCCGGTGCGGCATCGTGGGTGGTGCTGCTGCCGGCGTGGCTGCAGGCGGCCAGCGGCAGGATGGCGAGCAGGGCAAGCGGATTGAGGCGCATCGTCGGACTCCAGGCGTGGATGGTGGCGGCAGTGTCACCGCTGCCACCGTCAGGGCATGTCAACGCGGCCCTTGGCCATTACTGCCCGACCAGCGCCAGTGTTTCGCGCTCGCGCTGCTCCTCGCGCACCAGTCGCTGCAGTAGCAGGGCCAGGGTGACCACGTCCTGATGGTTGTGGTCGGCCACCCGACGCAGGTTCACTGCATCGCCGCCGCGCAGGAAACGCAGCCATGCGCCCGGGGCTTCGGAGCCAGGCAGGTCATCCTCGCGCACCACGCGCAGCAGCTGGCGCTCAATGGTGGACAGCTTGCAGTTCTCCCACGTGCCGCGATAGCGGCGGCGGGTCGGGTAGAGCAGGTCGACGTGATCCAGCGCGCTGATCGGGCAACGCTGGCGGGCCAGCCGGTAGCGCGTCTTCAGCAGCGGCGCATCGTAGCTGCGCCCGTTGTAGCTGCAGAACACGGTGGACGGCTGCAGCCAGCGGGCGAAGGTGGCCAGCATCGCGTCCTCGGCGGCCATCGTCGACATCAGCAACTGGCGGATGCGCAGGCCTTCGCCACGCTGCGGGCACACGTGCCAGTCGGCGGCGCCGATCATGAAGGCGCGGGTGCCAGTGCCGCCGGCCAAGCCGGTGGTCTCGGTATCGAAGAACAGCAGGTCGCGCGCGGCGACGTGCTCGTGCTCGCGCCTGGCGAAAGCCAGGGAAAGCGGTTCTGCGGGAATCGGTTGCGGCTGCAGCGACTCGATCAGGAACAGCCCCGGCGCGATTTCCTCGCCGGGGAGCTGGCGATCCTGGGCACTGGCGCGTGCCGGTGCGGCTCCACCACGCGAGCGCAGGCCGAGCAGGCGGTGCAGGCTGCCCACTTCCGGTCGACGCAACGGTGCGGCGGCCGTCACAGGCGCGGCAGCGCCGGTCGGCTTGTGGCGGATTTCCTGTTCGACCCAGGCGAACACCGAGCGCTCTGCCGGTGGCTGCTGTGCATCGTTGGCGGCTACCGGGGCCGGCGCCGGGGGGGGCGGCTCGGGTGCCACCGGCGTGACTGCTTTCGGGTCGCCGGCCTGCTTCCGCAGCAGGCGCAGCTTGTCCAGGCTCAGGCTCACGGTGCCAGCAGCTCCATCGGCTCGCGCGTGGTCACCACCAGGTCGCGCACGTGCTGGCAGGCTTCTGCGTCGAACAGGTCGAGCACGCGCAGCGCCAGCGCGCGCGGCGAGGTTTCATCTTCCTCCTGTGCAGCCAGCACCGGGCCGACACAGGCCGGGCAACCGGCCTTGCAGTCGCAACGCTGCACCAGTTCGCGCGCGCGCTGCACCAGCTCGGCCTGGCGCTGCCACAGCGGCTCGCTCAGGCCAACGCCGCCAGGAAAGTTGTCGTACAGATAAACGGTCGGCACGAACTCCTGCAGCAGCTCCACCGCGCCAGGGTCGCCTTCGCTGCCGCGCAGCTGGCCACGGCCGCTCTGGTCGGCGATCGCGAACCAGGCACCATCGCCGTTGCCGACTGACTTCTGCAGATCGCGCGCATCGGCCATCACCGCCACGGTGGCGACGATGTGCAGGGCATACGCGGCGCCAAGGAAGCCATCCAGCGCATCCTGCTTGCTGGCGAACGCGCGCAGCAGCAGCGCCTGCGGCAGCTGCCACCACACCGCAGTGGTGTGCAGTTCCTGGTCGGGCAGGTTCACCGGCCCATAGCCGATGTTCTCGTGGGTGTAATAGCGGATCTTCTTGTAGCCGGCCACGCGACGCACCACGTGCACTTCGCCATGGTGCGAATCGCCACGGCCGGCCACGCCACCGTCGAAACGGTCCAGCACCTTGAGCTTGGTGAAGTCGATGCTGTCGGTGTAGTAATCCACATGCGTGCGGGTGACATAGGCCTTGCGGCCGTCCCAGTCCAGCGTCTCCACCTGGTAGGGCGTGGACTGCACCATGTGGATGGCGCCTTCGTACAGGGTGAGTGCGGCGGCGGAATAATCGACCTCGGCGATGATCTGCTGGCGGCCGTCGCTGCGGTCGACCACCACGAAGTTGCCGTCGGCCACCGCGCGCAGGCTCACCGCGTTGGCCGGATAGCTGTCGGCGATCCATTCCCAGCGCTCGCCTTCGCGGTGGATGACTTCGGTTTCGGCCAGCGCTTCCAGGAACACTTCCGGATCGATCGGGCCGAAGCCATCGCCAACCCGGAACGGCAGTTCGAAGGCTGCGCAGCGGATGTGGTCGAACAGGATCAGCGGCTGGTCAGGTGCAATGCGTGCATGTTCGGGCGAGGCCTCGGCGAAGAAGTCCGGATGCCGCACCACGTACTGGTCCAGCGGCTGCGAGCTGGCCACCATCACCCCCAGCGCCGGCTGCTGGCGGCGACCGGCGCGGCCGAAGCGCTGCCAGGTGGCGGCCACGCTGCCGGGATAGCCGTTGAGAATGACCACGTCCAGGCTGCCGATATCCACGCCCAGTTCCAGCGCCGACGTGCTGACGATGCCGTCGATGTTGCCGGCGCGCATCGCACGCTCGGTCTCGCGGCGCTCGGTGGGCAGGTAGCCGCCACGGTAGGCGCGGATGCGCGGCGGCTTGCGCGGGTCGTGGTCGAAGATGTCCTTCAGGTACTTGGTCAGCACTTCGACCATCAACCGGGTCTGCGCGAACACCAGGGTCTTCAGCCCGGACTTGATCGCGATGCGCGCGATGCGGTTGCTCTGCGAGCGTGCCGAGGCGCGCAGGCCCAGGTCCGGATTGATCACCGGCGGGTTCCACAGCAGTACCTGTTTCGGTCCGCTGGGCGCACCGGATTCGGTGATCGCGGTGACCGGTGCCTCGATCAACGCCTCGGCATGCGCCTGCGGATTGCCGATGGTGGCCGAGCACAGGATGAACTGCGGTTGCACGCCGTAGAACGCGCAGATGCGCTTGAGCCGGCGCAGCACGTTGGTGACGTGGCTGCCGAACACGCCGCGGTAGGTGTGTACTTCGTCGATGACGATGTAGCGCAGGTTCTCGAAGAACTGCGCCCACTTGGTGTGATGCGGCAGGATCGCCTGGTGCAGCATGTCCGGGTTGGACACCACGATGTCGCCATGCAGGCGGATCGCCTGGCGCGCATCACCCGGGGTATCGCCATCGAAGGTGAAGGCCTTGACGCCCAGATCGCCGGCACGGTTGAGTTCCAGCAGCTCGGCCACCTGGTCCTGTGCCAGCGCCTTGGTCGGGAACAGGTACAGCGCCTTGGCCTTGTCCTGCATCGCCGCGCTGACCACGGGCAGGGTGTAGCACAGCGACTTGCCGCTGGCGGTGGGGGTGACGATGGCCACGTGCTCACCACGCTGGCTGGCCTCCCAGGCCTCGGCCTGGTGGCTGTAGAGCTGCTCGATGCCGCGTGCCTTCAGGGCCGCGGCCAGGGCCGACGGTACCGCATCGGGAATGGGGGCATAGCGGCCCTCGCGGCCGGGAATGGCAAAGCTGCCGGTGATGCGGTCCTGGTAGCGGCGCTGCAGGCGCGCGCTGAGCAGGGCGCCGTCACGGGCGGGCAGGCCATCGCGGGTGGCGAGCTTCTGCTCGGCATCGGCGGTGCGCTTGGCGAGTTCGTAAGCCATGGAAAGTGGAGCCGGGACGGATTGCGAGGGGTCACATGGCACCACATCCACGTCTCAGGATGTGAGACATCGCACACGGAGGGCGTGAACCGTTCAGTGCTCGCGTCCCGTGGCGCCGCCGCATCTCCCCTGGCTGAACAGCTGCCAGTGCAGCAACGAAATCTGAAGCCGGCATCCGTATCCTTGGGCGCTGGACGCAACCAACAGGGCGGATGGCTGTGGCACGACGTGGAACGCAGGGAGCACTCCTGGCCGGCATGCTGCTGGCCGGCATCGCGCAGGCGCAGCAGGCCGCGCCGGTATCGGTGCCCGATCCTGCACCCGTTCCCCCTGCTAGTGCCCCGGCAGCAGCCACCGCGCCGATCTCCACCGCCCTGCCGCAGGACAACGTCACCACCCTCGGCGAGGTGCGTGCACTCAAGCCCGACGACGAGCCGCTGGACCTGTACCGCTTCAAGAACCCGGTGAAGTTCGGCGACAACCGCTTCAGCCGCGACTGGAGCGAGCCACCGTCACCGGAGCAGGTCAGCATGGGCGGCGGCTACATCATGATGGGCGTGGTCAAGGGCGTGCTGGCGGCGGGCCGGGGCCTGAACAAGCTCACCGGTGGCCCCGACCAGATCCAGTCCGCCATCGCCCGGCCACCGCCTGAGCTCAGTGCCGAACAGCGGCAGCGTGCGCTGCGGTTCTCCCAGCAGCAGGATGCCGGTGATGCACCGCCGGTGAAGTAGGCCGGTATATCCTGCCGGTTCCTCAACCGATAGCGCTGCCATGTTCCTGCGTTCGTTCTGCCTGCTGGCTGCATTGCTGCCCGCGTCTGCCTTTGCTGCCGGCATCGCCGGTGATGGCGCGTGCCGCAATGGCGCGTTCCCCTCCGAACAGAGCCGGTTCGCGCTGGCGCGGGTGGTCGACGCACCGCGCCTGTATCTGCTCGGCGACATGGACGGGTGCCCTGCCAAGGGCGAACCGGCCTGCCGCCAGCGCAGCTATGTGGTCAACGGCGATACGGTGGTGACCGGTCGCGACCTTGGCCGCTACCGCTGTGCGTTCTTCCCGAACAAGGTGGGTGGCAGCGCCGGCTGGGTGGACCGCAGCAAGCTGCAGCCGTTGCCGGTGGCCGTGCCAACGCTGCAGGACTGGGTGGGCCACTGGAAAGACGGCGACAACGGCCTGCGCATCACCGTGCAGGGTGGACAACTGCATGTGGATGGCGACGCCTACTGGCCTTCTGCCAACCCCACGCCGGAACAGCGCCCGTATGGCCCGAACATGGGCCAGGTGGAAGCGCGCGCGACGCCGCGTGGTGCTGATGTCGAGTTCGTCGAGGACACGTGCCGGGTGCGCGTGCACTCGCTGGGCGAGGTGCTGATCGTGGCCGACAACAGCGAATGCGGTGGCATGAACGTGCGCTTCAACGGCGTGTACCGGCGCGCGGGGAAACGCTGAAGGACGCATGACGGAGGGGGTCAGAGCCCTGTCGTGGGCGAAAGGGATCCGACCCAGGGTCAGCGCCGCCGCTCCAGCCACCACAGCAGCGAAGCGCACACCGTGAACGCCAGCCACCAGGGCCAGCGCGAGCCCGGCACGGGCTGCATCATCGCCGTGTTCGTCGGCCCGCTGACGGCCAACGCCCGCGTGGTTGCATCGATCATCGCCTGCTGGTGCAGTGCAGGTGCGGCCTTCGGGTCGAACACATAGCGCCAGACCGTGGTGTCGCCGTGCTGCAGGCGCTGCCAACCCGCCTCGCGCGGCCACCAGCCGGCGCAGCGCAGGGTCGACGTTGCGCCGTCAACGATCAGGGGCACGCTGTCTCCGCGCGCGTTGAAGACCTGCAGTGGCGCCTGCACGCCGCACAGCGCCTGCCGTTCGCCCGCCCAGCCGAGCGTCTGCGGCGACCACAGCGCATCACCGCTGCCCTGCGCGCGCGCCAGCGTGGCGACGACGCTGCTCCAGAGTTCACCGTGGCGATCATCGCGTCCGGCCAACACCCAGCGCCAGCTGTCGGTGATCGGCAGCAGGCCGATGCGGCCCTTGCCGACCGCGCGCCAGCCGCCGACGGCCTTGCCCGACCCATCCCGCAGCAGGGCGTTGCTGCCTGGCGCCTGCAGCGCCAGTGCTTCCAGCGCGGGCAGGGGCGCACTGTGCGAGCTGCGGTCAGCCTCCTCGCCGTAGCCGGTCGGCAGCGTTCCGGCGGCGAGCGGGCCGCGTCGTGCGGCGAGGACCGCGCTGTCGCCATCGCCGGGAAGTTCGAGGGCGTGGCTGCTGCCATCGCCCTGCACTGGCAGGCCCAGATCGCGGAGGCGCTGGCGCGCGCCGGCTGCAGGTGCGCCTGCACTGCGCAACAGAACGCCAAGGCCGTCACGCAACGCCTGCCGCACGGCAGCCAGCTGGCCGGCACTCAATGCGGTCAGGCTGCGCTCGTCCAGCAGCAACAGATCGCTGCGCGCGAGTGACGCTGCATCCAGCGCGACCGCGCCATCCCCCACGCTGACACCTGCCCCGGTATCGGCCTGTACCTGCACGCGGATGCCGGTATCGGCGGCCCAGCGGCGCAGGTACTTCAGCTCCGGGCCCGGCGCACTGGCACGCACCAGCATGCGCAGCGGTGCCGCCGGCAGGGTCTGCTGCGGTACCGGCGCGCTGTCCACCACATGACCGCCGGCATCGAGCAGGCGCAGCTGGAACACGCTGCGGCCCTCGGCGCGGGCGATGCCGCTGAGCTGCACGTGACCGTCCTCGGCAACGTCCACGCGATCGACCACGCTGTCGGCGGGGTCAAGCAGTTCCGCCTTGGCCTTGGCGACGCCGCGCGCCTGTGCATGCACGTCGAAGCGTGCGCCGGGCGCGGTGTCGGCGGGTGGCTGCAGCGCGATCCACCCGCGCGTCGGAGCTACCGGCTGCCAGCGCACGTCGCGTGGCAGTACCGCGTCGCGGTCACGCGCGACCAGGCCGGCACCGACCAGCGTCAGCGTGGAAGCCGGATGCTGGCGCAGCGCCGTGGCCAGGTCCGGCACGCGCTGGCCCCCAGGCACATCGGCAGCCTCAGGCAACAGCAGCCGCGGGCCTGGGCTGGCCGGCAACGCGCCGGCCTTGTCGGCATCGATTCCCAGCACGACCAGGCCGACCGCGGGTTGCTGGCCGGTGGGCGGGACCAGGCAGAAGTACAGCAGCGTGGCAGCGATCAGCTGCAGCGCAATCACGATCCACTGGCGGCCACGACGCGCGGCATTGCCACGCAGCTCGCGCACGCTGGCGATGACCACGATCAGGACGAGTGCCAGCGCAATCCACAGGTTCACAGCGGAGGCGTTCATGGCTGCACCTCCAGCGCATCAAGGTACCGCTGCCCCATCGCATCGGCGGCGTTGCGCCGCATTGCCTGCGGCAGGGGTCGCTGCAGCGCGCGCCATACCTGTGCGCGCAGGCGCTGGCGGCAGTCGCGGCAGCCGGGTTCGATGCGCAGCTGCTCGATGGCCGCGGCCAGGTCCAGCGCATCGGGCAGATAGGCGGCGTTGCGCTGCTGCCAGGTGGCGAGTGCATCGAGATCGGGAGGGGCCGTGTCATCGCCGAGGCGTTGCCAGGCTTCGACGATGGCCGGGTCGGGCGGCGTGCGTGCGGCCAGCGGCAGTTCGCGACTGGCCAGCCCGGCGCGATCGCCGCCCAGCCGACGGCCTTCATCGATCGGCGGCAGCTCCGGCCCCACCCGCGCCAGATAGATGCGTTCGGCCTGCTGCACCTGCTTGATGAACCCCAGTGCCTTGTAGGCGAACGGCAGTGCCTGCTCCGGACGGCCCTGGCGCAGCTCGCCTTCGGCCGACCACATCTGGTCCAGCGCGGCCTTCAGCGTGGCGCGGGTCTGTGGGTCGAGCAGGGTCGCGGCCTCGGCATGGTCGTGGGTGTGGCCGTACTCCGACAGCACATCGGTGGCGCTGCCGAACACCGGTGGCGCATCGGCATTGGACGCCTTACCGCCGTGGTCGTGGCCATGCGCGTCGTGCGCACCGGCCTCGGCGCCATGGTCGTGATCGTGTTCGTCGTCGTGGCTGTCTGCGGTCGGCGCATCGCTGGTGGGCAGGTCGCTGGTCGGCGGTGGCTTCGGTGCACCTTCGCTTTCTTCGCCCAGGAACTGGCCATAGCGCAGGCGCAGGATGCGCTGGTCGACACCGATCGCATCGCTGCGTTTCACGAAGTCCTCGGCGGCGAGGCTGCGTCGCTGCCGGATCAGCGCTTCGGCATCGATGATGATCTGCCGCTGGCTGCGGAAATAGGCCGGCAGGGTCTTCTTGATGCGGCCTTCCAGTTCGGCACCGAGTGCAACCTCGGCGCTGGGCAGGCGCAGGATCACGCTGCTGCTGCGCCCGGTCTGCGGCGTTGGCGCGTGGTTGTCGCGCACTTCCAGCTGGGCGATGACATCGTTGCCCGGTTGCGCGCCCAGCGCAGCCAGATCAAGCGTGTGGGCGAAACGCCGCGCGGTGGCTTCGCCGCTGCCGGCAAGCGTCACGCTGCGTTTCACGAAGGTGATGTTCTCACCGCTGCCCTGGGTGGTGGTGATCGACAGCGTTGCCTGCGCGGCTACGCCATAGTCGTCGGTGGCCTCGAAGCGCAACGACCACTGGCGTTGCCCGGGCGTGCCCAGCACCAGGCTGGCGGCCGGCTCCAGCACGCGTACGCCGGGCGCGCGGTCGGCGACCACGTCCAGACGATGCAGGTCGGTTCCGGCCAACGCCGGCTCGCTCACCACGCGGTACAGCACCGGCGTGCGCGCCACATCCTGTGCCTGCCACTGGCCATCGTGTTCGTTCAGCGGCAACCGGCGACCATCGTGGAACTGCAGCCATGCCTTGTCCGGTGCGCGATCGAAGCGCAACGACCACGACAGCCGGCTGTCGGCGGCGATCTTGGCATCCAGTGCGTTCTGGGTGAGCGTGGCCTGGCCGGTATAGGCCGGCGCGTCGATGCGCATGCGGGTGGACTGCAGGTGCAGTGGGCCCGCGGCAGCCGTGCTGCCAGGCGCCGACGCACGGGCCGGCGCGGAGCCGGGGCTGGAACGTGGCCAGCCGAATGCCAGCGCAACGATGGCCAGGCCTGCGATCCAGCACAGCGCCAATGCTCCACGCGGCCAGCGCGGACGCAGTTCCGGCATCGCGCGTTCCAGCGTGGCCAGCACATGCGCGCGCTGGCGCTGCTGCAGCGGATTGAGGGTAAGCGCATCGGCAAACAGCAGGTCGGCACTGTCCTCACTGGCGCCGCTGCCATCGAGCTGGCGCTGCAACCACTGCGGGTCCAGCTGGCGGGAGCGTGCCGTGGCGAGCGCTGCGCAGGCAAGCAGGCCGATGGTGCCGATCACGCAGGCGATATCGAAGCCCGCCAGGCGCAGCGCCAGCACCGTTGCGGCCAGCGCCCACGGCAGGCCCAGCAGCAGGGTGACGAGCGCACGGCGGCGGCGCGCGTGCTGCCAGGCGAGCTGCAGGGTGTTCATGCGGGCCCCCTGCGTCGATGACTGCTGGCCATCCAGCGTTCCTGCGCGAACAGCAGCACGATGGCCAGCAGCAACCACGGGGTGAGCTTGCGCAGCGGCGGCGTTGCCGCAGGCAGTGCTGCCTGGCGGGGGGCCTGGTCCTGGGCATCGCCGAGGCGTGGCAGCGGATGCGGCTGCAGAGCCAGCAGCAGCGCGCGTGGCAACTGCGGATCGCGCAGCGCAGCGTTGCCTGAGGCATCCCAGTCGCCGGGCAGAGACAGCAGGACACCGTGGCCGATGCGTTGCTGCCACAGCAGCGGGGAGCCCTCGGTGTTGCGCAGCAGGATGCTGGCCTCGGCGGCAGGCTTGCCGGCAGTCACTACACGTCCGCCGTCCTGCAGCCACGCCTGCCAGTTCGCCGGCAGTGCGCCAGTGCGGCTCCACACGCCGATCTCGCCGCGTTCGGGCAGCGCATCCGCCACCAGAGGCGCGAGCGGCGCCTGCCTGCCCCACGCGCGCTGCAGTGCATTCAACCAGTGCTGGACGGCGGCCGAAGCATCGCTGTGCACGCGCAGGCGCGGCAACGTTGCGGCACTCGGTTGCTCACTCACCGGTATCGGCTGCGGACGCCACTGCACCTCGCGCGACAGCTGCAGGCGTGCGCCGTCCAGGCCGGGCAGGGGATCGGGAACGTGCACGGTCAATGCGGTGCCCGCAGGCAGCTGTGCGTCCAGTTCGCGCAGCAGGCTGGGCAGGGAAGCCGTGGACGCGGGTGGCACTTGATCAATGGCCGGGAAGCCGGGCGCCAGCCAATGCCAGTTGCCCGCTTCGGCGGTGCCGCGTAGTGCGGTCGCGTCCAGCCCTGGGGCTACGACCGTCCACGCAGTGGGGGCTGGCGCAGGCCCGGTCAATGCAGGTCGTGCCAGCAGCAAGGCCAACGCGGCAAGCAACAGCAGGCGCACCAGCAGCAACGGCCAGTCATCGAAGCGGATGCGCTGGCGCGGCCGGATCTGTGCACGCAGCCAGCGCAGCGCGGCGAAATCCAGCGGTGTGTACGGATGGCGGCGGGCGAGGTGGATCAGCAGCGGCAGCAACCCTGCAGCGAGCGCGGCCAGGCCCAACGGGAACAGCAGGGTCATGCGCCGCCCCTGCGGCCAAACAGTGCCTGCAGTGGTTGGTCCAGCGGCTGGTCGAGCCAGCCAGTGGCACTGGCGATGCCGCTGGCCTGCAGGCGCGACTGCAATGCGTTGCGTGTGTCAGCGAAGCGTTGCAGGTAGTCGGTGCGGATCGCCGCGCCATCGCCCAGCAGTTCCTCGCCGGTCTCCGGATCGCGGAAGCGATGGCCTGCGCCGAACGGGAAGTCACGCTCGTCGGCGGTGAGGATCTGCAGCAGTGCCACTTCGCGGCGTGCGCTGGCCAGTTGTTCCAGCAGCACAATGCCGGCCTCGTCAAAACCGTCGCCGATCGCCAGCAGCAGGTCGCCCGGGCGCACGCGCTCCCACAGCGGGCGCAGGCGATCGGCCACAGGCCAGCCGCCACGCGCCTGCAGCGCATGCAGTTGCAGGTGCACGCGATCACGCTGGCGTGCGCCGTTAGCTGCGGGCACCAACTGCAGTCCATCGCCATTGATCGCCAGCAGGCCGAAACGGTCGCCCTGCTGCAGGGCCAGTTCCACCACGCAGGCGGCCACACCGCGCATGTGGTCCAGGCGGGTGCGCTGCGGTGCCGCGCGATCGGCCTGGCCGGCCGAGGCGGTGGCATCAAGCAGCAGCCAGACCGTGATCGGGCTTTCGCGTTCGGATTCGCGCACGAAGAAGCGGTCCGAGCGTGCATACAGCTTCCAGTCGATCTGGCGCAGCTCATCGCCTGGTTCGTAGGCACGGTACTGGGCGAATTCGAGGCCGGCACCGCGGCTGCGGCTGGCGTGCTGGCCGATGCCACTGGCGCCACTGGCCAGGCGTGGCCGCACGCGGAGCGTGCGCAGGCGCGCACGCAGTTCCGGTGGCAAGGTCAGCGGGGTACCGGCGTTCACGGGTGGCTCAACCCGGGAACGGCACGGCCTGCAGCAGGGCGGCGACCACGTCGTCGGCACGCTTCTGCTCGGCCTCGGCGGCGAACGACAGCAGCAGGCGATGGCGCATCACCGGCGCGGCCAGCGCCTGCACATCCTCGCGGGTGGCGGCAAAGCGGCCCTGCAGCAATGCGCGCGCTTTTGCCGCCAGCACCAGCGACTGTCCGGCGCGCGGGCCCGCGCCCCACTTCACCCACTGGTTGATCGCGGCGGGTGCGCCTTCGCCTGGGCGGCTGGCGCGCACCAGGCGGGTGATCCAGGCCAGCACATCCGGGCTGACGTGCACCTGGCGTACGGCGGCCTGCAGCGCGATCACCGCCTCTGCATCCATCACCTTCGGCACCGCGTCGGTGGCGCCGCCGGTGGTCTGTTCCAGGATCTGCCGCTCCTCGTCCTCGCTGGGGTAATCCACCAGCACGTGCAGCAGGAAGCGGTCCAGCTGCGCTTCCGGCAGTGGGTAAGTGCCCGCCTGCTCGATCGGGTTCTGTGTGGCCAGCACGAAGAACGGCGCCGGCAGTGCGTAGGTGGTGCCGGCGTAGCTGACCGTGCGTTCCTGCATCGCTTCCAGCAGTGCGGCCTGGGTCTTGGGCGGGGTGCGGTTGAGTTCGTCTGCCAACAGCAGGTGGGTGAAGATCGGGCCCTGCTGGAAACGGAAATGGCGATGGCCGGTGCCGTGGTCTTCCTCCAGCAGTTCGGTGCCGAGGATGTCGCTGGGCATCAGGTCGGGGGTGAACTGCACGCGCCGGAACTGCAGTTCCAGCGCCTGCCCGAGCGAGCGCACCAGCAGGGTCTTGCCGAGCCCGGGCGCGCCTTCCAGCAGGCAGTGGCCGCCGGCCAGCAGGCCGATCAGCAGCTGCTCGACCACGGTGTGCTGGCCCACCACGGCGCGTGCAAGCGCGGCGCGCAGCGCATCCAGGCGTGGCAACAGGGAATCGAGGTCGGGGGAAGTCATGGGCGTGCAGGTCCTATCAATTGTTCAACGCGTACATCACGATGTTGACGCCGAAGCGGGTGTTGTCTTCGGCCAGGAAACGCTTGTTGCGCCAGTCGTAGTCCCACTCGCAGCCGTAGTCCTTGTTGCTGTAGAGCAGCCCCAGGCGGCCATCGACCTCGATGCCCTTCAGGTAGTCGTGCACCAGGTCGTCGCCCCAGCCATTGAGTTCGAAGCTGGTGGCCGGCGGGCCATCGGGGAAACGGAAGAAGCTGCGGTACAGCGGGTGGCTGTTGGGCAGCTTCTGCAGTGCCCTGGGACCAAACAGGCGGCCCATCTGTGCCTCGAACGAGGTGGCGAACAGCCCATCGATATCGTGGTTGCAGTCGTCGACGAAGACGAAGCCGCCATTGCGCACATAGCGCACGAAGTTCTGCCGCTCGGCGGCATTGAACTCCACCAGCGTGTGGCCGGCCAGGTAGCAGAACGGCGCTTCCAGCATGCGCGGGTCGGCCAGTGCCACCACGTGCTCCTGCGGGTCCACGCGCAGCGAGGTGTAGTCGATCAGCGAGGTGATCAGGTTGGACGGCATGCGCGCGTCCACGTCCCAGTCACCGGAGTCGTACTGCAGGCGGGTGAACCAGAAGTCGTAGCGCGAACTGCGCGGGCCTGCCTGTGCCCAGGCCGGCAGCGCCGCCGCCGAAGCGGCAGCGGCCAACCAGCGCAGGCAGGCCCGGCGATCCATCAGACGGCGTCGGACAGCGAGGTGAAGGTGAAATCGCGCAGCTTCATCGGCGGGATCATCATCACGTAGCTGGACTCATCACCGGCCACACGCACCGGCTTGCCCAGCTCTTCGATGTTGTTGAGCATGATCACCGGCGACTCGTTGAAGCGGAAGTTCTTCACCGGGTGCTTGATCTGGCCGTTCTCGATGTAGAAGGTGCCGTCGCGGGTGAGGCCGGTCAGCAGCACCGTCTGCGGATCGACCATGCGGATGTACCAGGTACGCGTGACCAGGATGCCCTTCTGGGTGCCACGCACCAGCTCGGCGGTGCTTTTGTCGCCACCGCTCATCAGCAGGTTGCCCGGCGAGGCCTTGGCGGTCTTGCCCTGCTTCTGCGCCCAGAAGCGCGAGTAGTCCAGGTTGGCGATCTTGCCGTTCTCGATGATGGCCATGCGCTCGCGCGGCAGGCCTTCGTTGTCCCACGGCAGCACCGGTGCGTCCGGATGCCACGGATCGGCGATCATGGTCACGCGCGGGTCGTAGACCTGCTCGCCCAGCTTGTTGCCACCACCCTTCTTCGACAGGAAGCTGCGGCCTTCATCGGCCGAGCGCGCACTGAAGAAGTTCATCATGAAGCTGATCAGGCCTGCCGCTGCGGCCGGCTCCAGGATCACCGTGTACTTGCCCGGTTCCAGCGCCTTGGCTTCGGCCGACTCGGTGGCCTTGCGCATGGCGATGCGGATGTCCTGGTCGGCCTTGAAGTCGGCCGCATCCTTCAGGTTGCGGCCGACCCAGCCCGAGCCGCGGCCATCTTCAGTGCGCACGGTGCAGGTGTAATCGAAGTTGGTGGTGCGCTGGTAGGCGAAGTTGCCGTTGCTGTTGGCGGTGGCCTGGAAGCCCTGGCCGTCCTCGAGGAAGCCGGCGGCGATCAGGCCGTGACCACGGCACGGGGCGATCGAATCGGCGGCGACCTTGGCACGGAACGCCGGATCGATGGCAGCAGTGGATTCGCTGAAGGTGGGGCTGGCGCGGTAGCTCTGCTTGCCGATGGCCGGCATGAACTCCGGGTTCTCCGGGGCCAGGCGGGCCAGGTCTTCGGCACGGCGCACCACGCGTTCCAGCGCGGCATCGTCGAACTCGTTGATCGAGGCGGTGCCGACGCGCTTGCCGAAGGCGACGGTGACTGCCAGTTCGGTGTTGTCGACGATGCCACTGGTGGAGACATTGTTCAGCGCGAAGCGGATGTTGCCGCTGATCGCGCCGGCCAGCACGGCGGTGCACTCGTCGGCCTTGGACAGGGCGATGACCTTGTCGAGGATGGCCTTGGCCTGGGCTTCGGTGAAGATACTCATGGTGTAAGGGCTCCTGACCGGTCAGCCGAGGCTGCGTGCGGTGTTGATGACGTTGATGCCGTTGAAGCGCGCAGTGGACGAGCCGTGCGAGACTGCCGAGACCTGTCCCGGCTGGCCCTTGCCGTCGAAGAACGAACCGCCCAGGCGGTAGTCGCGTTCGTCGGCCACGGCGGTGCAGGCGTTCCAGAACTCCGGCGTGCGGATCTGGTAAGCCACGTCTTCCAGCATGCGGGTGATCTGGCCGTTCTTGATCTCGTAGAACAGCTGGCCGCCGAACTGCGCGTTGTAGCGCTGCTGGTCGATCGAGAACGAACCATCACCGATGATGTAGATGCCGTTCTCCACGTCCCTGATCAGGTCCGGCACGCTCAGCGGCGTCTTGCCCGGTGCCATCGACACGTTGGCCATGCGCTGGAACTGCACGCTGGACCACGAGTCGGCATAGCAGCAGCCGTCGGACTCGGTCTTGCCGAGGATGTGGGCCTGGTCGCGGATGGTCTGGTAGTCCACCAGCTTGCCGTTGCTGATCAGGTCCCAGCGCTTGCACTTCACGCCTTCATCGTCGTATGCCACCGCGCCGAGGCTGCCGGGCTGGGTCTTGTCGGCGAAGATGTTGACCAGCTCGCTGCCGTACTGGAAATGCTGTTCACGCTTGTCCAGGGTGGCGAAGCTGGTGCCGGCGTAGTTGGCTTCGTAGCCGAGCACGCGGTCCAGTTCCAGCGGGTGGCCGATCGACTCGTGGATGGTCAGCCAGGTATGCGACGGATCGAGCACCAGATCGTACTTGCCCGGCTTCACCGACGGGGCCTTCAGCTTTTCCTGCGCCTGCCGGGCGGCGGCGATGGCGTCTTCCTTCATGTCGTAGGAAGAACTGTAGTTGACCACGCCATTCGGGCTGACCACCTTGCCGGCGGCGGCGCCGTCCAGGTACTCGTAGCCCAGGCCCATCGGCGAGGACAGGCCCGAACGGGTGCGGAACTTGCCGCTGCTCTTGTCGATGGCGGTGACCGTCATCGGCGCCCAGATGCGGTGCACGTCCTGGTCGATATAGGAACCATCGGTGGAAGCAAAGTACTTCTGCTCGTTGACCAGGAACAGCATCGAGTTGACGAAGCTGGCACCAGCGCCCATTGCGGCAGCGTTGACGTCCAGCAGCAGGCCGACCTTGTCCTTGATCGGCACCTCCATCGCATTCTTGCGGATCGGCGTGCGCCAGCTCACCTCACCCACGCCCGGCGCCTTGGCCAGCTGCACCGGTGCGGTCTGCACGCCGGCATTGGCCTTGGCGATGGCCGCCGCCTGCTGCGCGGCCCTGGCCACGTCGGCGGTACCCAGTGCGTTGGTGGCGGCAAAGCCCCAGGCGCCGTTGACGATCACGCGGATGCCCACGCCGGTGGACTCGGTGTTCACCACGTTCTGCACCTTGTCCTCGCGGGTGATCACGAACTGCCGCAGGTAGCGGCCGATGCGCACGTCGCAGTAGGTGGCACCGGCGCTGCGCGCCGCCTGCAGCGCCGCGTCGGCCAGGCGCTTCTTCAATGCCGGGTCGAGGCTGGACTGCAGCTGCTCGGCGGCGATCACCTTGCCGAAGAAGGAGGGCACGATCAGCCCGCCCGCGGTAAGCCCGGTCAGGGCCAGGAAGTCACGTCTTTGCAAGGCTGCTCTCCATGTCGAAGGATGGGTGGCTCAAGCGCCGAGACTGCGCGCGGTGTTGATGATGTTGATGCCGTTGAAGCGGGTGGTGGACGAACCGTGCGAGACCGCCGAGACCTGGCCGGGCTGGCCCTTGCCGTCGAAGAACGAACCGCCCAGGCGGAAATCGCGTTCATCGCAGATGGCCGTGCAGGCATTCCAGAATTCCGGCGTGCGGATCTGGTAGGCCGCATCCTCGACCATGCCGGCGATCTTTCCGTCCTTGATCTGGTAGTACAGCTGGCCACCGAACTGCGCGTTGTAGCGCTGCTGGTCGATCGAGTACGACCCCCGGCCGTGGATGTAGATACCGTTCTCCACGTCCTTGATCATGTCCTCGACGCTGAGCGGCTGCTTGCCCGGCGCCAGCGAGACATTGGCCATGCGCTGGAACTGCACGCTGGACCAGGAATCGGCGTAGCTGCAGCCATGCGATGCATCGCGGCCGAGGATATGGGCTTCATCGCGGGTGGCCTGGTAATCGACCAGGATGCCGTCGCGCACCAGGTCCCAGCGCTGGGTCTTGACGCCCTCGTCGTCGTAGCCGACCGCACCGAGGCTGCCCGGCTGGGTCTTGTCGGCGAAGAAGGTGACGATGTCGCTGCCCCAGCGGAAACCCGCATCGCGCTTGTCCAGCGTGGCGAAGCTGGTGCCGGCGTAGTTGGCTTCGTAGCCGAGCACGCGGTCCAGCTCCAGCGGGTGGCCGACGTTCTCGTGGATGGTCAGGAACAGGTTGGACGGGTCCAGCACCAGGTCGTACTTGCCGGGCTTCACCGACGGCGCCTTCAGTTTCTCGCGCGCGTGGCGGGCGGCCGCAATGGCGTCCTCGACCGGGTCGTAGGAATCGCGGTAAGCGGTGATGCCACCGGGCAGGTGCACCTTGCCGCGCGCATCGCCATCGAGGAACTCATAGCCCATGCCCATCGGCGAGGACAGGCCGGCGCGGGTGCGGAACCTGCCGCTGGCCTTGTCGATGGCGGTGGCGGTGAACGGCAGCCAGATGCGATGGATGTCCTGGTCGATGAACGAGCCATCGCTGGAGGCGAAGTACTTCTGTTCGTTGACCAGGAACAGGGTGGAATTGATGTAGTCGGCGCCCGCATCCAGCGCGGCGGCATTGAGGGCCAGCAGCAGTTCGACCTTGTCCTGGATCGGCACCGCCATCGCGTTCCTGCGGACGGGGGTCTGCCAGCGCACCTCCCCGACCGGCGGCGTCGGCGCCAGCTGCACCGGCCGGGTCTGGATGCTGGCGTTGGCGCGGGCGATCGCGGCCGCCTGCTCGACCGCAGCGCGTACGGCGGCCTCGGTCTGCTGGTGGGTGGCAGCGAAGCCCCAGGCCCCGTTGACGATCACCCGCACGCCCACGCCGGACGATTCGCGGTTGGTCACGTTGCCGACCTGATGCTCGCGGGTGATGACCGACTGGTTGAGGTAGCGGCCGATGCGCACATCGCAGTAGCTGGCCTTGGCCGTGCGTGCGGTGGCCAGCGCCACGTCCGCCAGGCGCCTGCGCTGGAGGGTGTCGACCGGGGCGAGCAGTTGCTCGGCGGCGATGGCACGGGAATGCGGCAGCAGCAGGCCCGCCAGGCCCAGACCGGAAAAAGCCAGGAACTCACGTCGTTGCACAGCGTTTCTCTCTCTCGCTTGCGTGCGGCCGGCAACGGGCCGAGCCGATCACGTCAACCACTCGACTTTCGCCAGCGCGGGGCATCCGGGCAAGTGACTGCAGTCATGGTTGGGGGTGTTTCGGCAGGGCTTGCAGCCCTGCACCTGCTCAGAGCCGGAGCAACAGCCACAGCAACAGCGGGCTTGCTGAGGGATGGCGGCGCGGTGTGGGTGGGCAGGACACGCCGTTAACCCCCCTCCGGGGTCCGGCCCAGCCGCTGGCGGCTGTGCGTTCGGGCGCTTGCGAAGCAGTGCTTCGCAAGCAAAGCGCCCTCACCCATGGGGGCTCGATGGCGCCATCCATGGCGCCAACGGTCCTGCCCACCCACACCGCCCCGCCTCTGACAGATTCCGTGCGCTGCTGGTAGGTGTCGACCTTGGTCGACACATCTGTCAGATATCGAATGAAATTCGGGGTCAGATCCGTTTTCCTGCGGAAAACGGATCTGACCCCAAGATGTTTCCGACAGATCGCGGCCAACTGTCGAAGGCGGGGTGGGTCCGGTGGCAGGGGCGTGAGCGCCATGGATGGCGCGACCGAGCCTCCATGGACGGATTTACGGCGTCCCCTGCCACTCCACCCCGCCATCCCTCAGGAAGCCCGCTGTTGCTGTTGCTTTGGCTGTTGCCGTTGCTGTGGCTTGAAGCAGGTGCAGGGCGCAGCCCTGCTCGGAACACCCCCCTCGTGCACAATGGGGCCGACCCCGCCCGGACACCGTCCTGATGTCGAGCAAGCCGCATTCAGAAGCCTGCGAGCGCAACCGCGAACCGATCGCCGCCGCACTCGACCCGTGGATGGGCGACCGCCATCGGGTGCTGGAAATCGGCAGCGGCACCGGCCAGCACGCGGCCTTCTTCGCCGAGCGTTGGCCCTGGCTGCGCTGGCAGCCCAGCGACCATCCGGACCATCTGCCCGGCATCGAGGCCTGGCGCGCGGAAGCGGCGCTGCTGAACCTGCTGCCGGCGGTGGCGCTGCAGGTGGAACTGCCACCGGCGCCTGGGCTCAGCCTGCCACAGAGCAGCACGTTCGACGCCGCGTTCAGCGCCAACACGCTGCACATCATGAGTTGGGCGCACGTGCAGGCGTTGTTCGCCGCGCTGCCATCGGTGCTGCGTCGCGGCGCGCTGCTGGCCGCGTACGGCCCGTTCAACTACGGCGGCCGCTACAGCAGCGACAGCAACGCGCAGTTCGATGCCTGGCTGAAGGCGCGCGACCCGCGCAGCGGCATCCGCGATAGCGAAGCGGTGCAGGCGCTGGCCGCCGACCACGGATTCACCCGCCTGGGGGATGTAGCGATGCCGGCCAACAACCGCCTGCTGCTGTGGCGGTTGGGGTAAACCATCGGTAGTGCCGGCCGCTGGCCGGCAACCGATTGCCGGGATGAATGCTGGCCAGCGGCCGGCACTCCCTTCAAGCCACCTGCACGATATGCAGCGCCTTCGGATTGCGCCACTGCGCCAGCAGGGCCGCTTCGCGCGCCTTGGCCTGCTCGAAATGCGCTTCCTTGACGTGGCCGAAGCCGCGGATGTGCTCGGGGATGCTGGCAATCTCCACCGCCAGGGCCAGGCGGTCGTCATCCAGGCCGTCCAGCAGTACCTGCACGGTGGCCTCGTAATCGCCGATCAGCTTGCGCTCCATGCGGCGTTCCGCGGTGCGCCCGAATACGTCGAAGCGGCCGCCACGCAGGAACTTCAGCCTGGCCAGCAGGCCGAAGGCCTTGAACATCCACGGGCCGTATTCCTTCTTCAGCAACCGGCCCTGCTCATCCTTCCTGGCGAACAGCGGCGGCGCCAGGTGGAAGCGCAGCCGGTAGTCGCCCTCGAACTGCTGCTGCAGGCGGCGCTGGAAGTCGCCGCTGGTGTACAGGCGGGCCACTTCGTACTCGTCCTTGTAGGCCATCAGCTTGAACAGGTAGCGGGCCACGGTCTCGGTCAGCGCAGTGGAGCCGCCGATGCGGTCGGCTTCGGCGGTGCGCACGCGCTCGACCAGGCTGCGGTAGCGGTTGGCGTAGGCAGTGTCCTGGTACTCGACCAGGAACGCGGCGCGGCGCTCGATCATTTCATCCAGCGAGCGCGACAGGCGGGCGTCATCCAGCGGCAGGAACGCCACGTCGCCACCGTGCGAGGGCAGGCCGCGCAGTTCGCGTTCGTCGCCGGTGTTGCGCGGTGCCGCAGTGGCACCCCATTCATTGCCCTCCCACTCGCCTGGTGGCAGCGGATGCAGCGGGCCCGGGGTGGATTCGGCATCGGTGTGGCGGTTGCGCACCAGGCCGGCCGCCTGCTGCACGGCCTGCGGATCGACCACGGCCAGGCGGCCCCACGCAAAGGCCTGCTGGTTCATCGCCACGGCGGCGCCATTGAGCTCGATGGCGCGCATCAGTGAGTCGAACGACAGCGGCACCAGGCCCTGCTGCCAGGCGTAGCCGAGGATGAACAGGTTGGCGGCGATGGCATCGCCCAGCAGCGCGGTGGCCAGCTGGGTGGCATCGAGCAGCAGTGGTTCCTGGCCGCCCAGTGCCACGCGCACGCCGGCGATGATGTCGGCGGCGGGGAACTGCATGTCCGGGCGCGTGGTGAAGGTGCCCGGCATCGCTTCGTAGGTGTTCAGCACCACCTGCGAACGGCCGGCACGCACCTTCGAAAGCGCCCAGTAATCGTTGACCACCACCATGTCGCAGCCCAGCACCAGGTCGGCCTCACCGGCGGCGATACGCACGGCGTGGATGTCTTCAGGGCGACGGGCAATGCGGATATGCGTGGTCACCGCGCCGCCCTTCTGCGCCAGGCCGGTCTGGTCGAGCACGGTCGCGCCCTTGCCTTCCAGGTGGCCGGCCATGCCCAGCAGCGCGCCGATGGTCACCACGCCGGTACCGCCGACGCCGGTGATCAGGATGTTCCAGGGCTGTTCCAGGCTGTCGCGAAGGGTCGGTGCCGGCAGGTTGTCCAGCAGCGTGGACGCATCGCGCTTGCTGCCCTTGCGCGGCTGGCCACCGTGCACGGTGACGAAGCTCGGGCAGAAGCCGTTCACGCAGGAATAGTCCTTGTTGCAGTTGGACTGGTCGATCTCGCGCTTGCGCCCGAACTCGGTTTCCTTCGGCAGCACCGACACGCAGAAGCTCTTCTTGCCACAGTCGCCGCAGCCTTCGCAGACCAGCGAATTGATCAGCACCCGCTTCTGCGGGTCTTCCAGCTTGCCGCGCTTGCGGCGGCGGCGCTTCTCGGTGGCGCAGGTCTGTTCGTAGATCAGGATCGAAACACCCTTCACTTCGCGCAGGCGCTTCTGCACTTCGTCCAGCTCGCTGCGGTCATGGAACTCGACGTCGCTGGGGAAGTGCTCGCGCTGGCCGGTCCACTTGCCGATGTTGTCCGACAGCACCACGATGGTGTGGATGCCTTCGGCGCGCATCTGCTTTGCGATGTCCGGCACGCTCAGCGGACCGTCCACCGGCTGGCCGCCGGTCATCGCCACCGCATCGTTGTAGAGGATCTTGTAGGTGATGTTGACGCCGGCAGCGACCGCCTGGCGGATCGCCAGCGAACCGCTGTGGAAGTAGGTGCCGTCGCCGAGGTTCTGGAACACGTGCGGGGTATCGGTAAACGGCGCCTGCCCGGCCCAGGTCACGCCTTCGCCGCCCATGTGGGTGAAGGTATCGGTGCTGCGGTCCATCCAGGTCACCATGTAATGGCAACCGATGCCGGCCAGCGCACGCGAGCCTTCCGGCACGTTGGTGGACGTGTTGTGCGGGCAGCCGGAGCAGTAGTGCGGCACGCGCGGAAAACTGGCGCGCGGCAACGCAAGTTCGGCTTCCTTCTCCTGCATCCACTGCAGGCGCTGCTCGATCGATGCGTTGTTGAAGAACTTCTGGATGCGGCGACCGATCACGCCGGCGATGGTGGCCGGGGTAAGTTCACCGGTGGACGGCAGGATCCACTCACCGCTCTCGTCGTACTTGCCGACGATGGACGGGCGCTGGCCCCAGCTGGCCGGCCAGTTGAAGAACTGTTCCTTCATCTGGCGCTCGATGAAGGCACGCTTCTCCTCCACCACGATGATGTCTTCCAGGCCCTGCGCGAAGCGCGCGATGCCCTGCGGCTCCAGCGGCCAGGTCATGCCGACCTTGTACACGCGGATGCCGATGTCGGCGCACGCCGTTTCATCCAGGCCCAGGTATTCCAGCGCCTGCAGCACGTCCAGGTAGCTCTTGCCGGTGGTGACGATGCCCAGCCGCGCGCGCGGCGCATCCATCACCACCTTGTCGATGCCATTGGCGCGGGCGAACGCCTGTGCAGCCTTCACCGCATAGCGGTGCAGGCGCATTTCCTGGTCCAGCGGCGGGTCCGGCCAGCGGATGTTGAGGCCGCCGGTCGGCATCTCGAAGTCTTCCGGCAGCACGATGCGGCGCGCCATCGGATCGACCTCGACCGAGGCCGACGATTCCACCGTCTCGGCGATCGTCTTGAAGCCGACCCAGCGGCCGGTGTAGCGGCTCATCGCCCAGCCCAGCAGGCCCATGTCCAGGATGTCCTGCACGCCGGCCGGGTTCAGCACCGGCATCATGGCGCTGACGAACTCGTCCTCGCTGCCATGCGGCAGGGTTGAACTGCGGCAGGCGTGGTCATCGGCGGCCAGCGCCAGCACGCCGCCATGGCGCGAGGTGCCGGCGGCATTGGCGTGCTTGAACACGTCGCCGCAGCGGTCCACGCCCGGGCCCTTGCCGTACCACATGCCGAACACGCCCTGCACGTTGGCGCCGGGGAACAGGTTGGTCTGCTGGGTGCCCCACACCATGGTGGCGCCCAGGTCCTCGTTCAGGCCGGGGGTGAACTTCACCTTGGCCGCGTCGAGGTGTTTGCGCGCGCGCCACAGCTCCAGGTCGAAGCCGCCCAGCGGGCTGCCACGGTAGCCACTGACGAAACCGGCGCTGTCGATGCCTTCGTGCGCGTCGCGCAGCCGCTGCATCAACGGCAGTTTCACCAGCGCCTGCACGCCACTCAGGTAGATCCGCCCCTCGTTGCGGGTGTACTTGTGGTCGAGCGTGTAGTCACGGTCGATCAGGTCGGCGGAAGAGGGCGAAGTGAGTTGCGCGGTACTGGTCATGGCTGGCCCGGTCAGGATCGGCTGGCACCGGCCGCGTGCAGGCACGCGGCGGGAAAGGCGCGAATTGTAGCAGCGAGGCCCGACCGCCCCGGCACTCGCGCCGGCGGCCATGCTGGGGTTAGGATCGGGGAGAGAGAGGGAGGCTGCGGTTGCGGCCTGGGGAGAAGGGATGTCAGTTGCAGGAAAGATCCTGGGCAGCATGTTGCTGGTCTCGGGAACGGCCCCCGTGTGGGCCGCGCCGGCGGTGCCGGCACCACAGGAGTTCTACTTCGACAGCGATGCGGCCGCCGTGCCCATGATCGTGGTCCAGTCCGACGGGGATGCGCTGGTGGCGCAGCTGCTCAAACAGCGCGAGCGCGGCCGGCGTACCGTGGAGGCCACCGTGCAGCTGGCGTCGGTGGCCATTGCGCAGGGCCGCACCGAGCTGGGTGAACAGCTGTATCGCGAAGCACTGAAGGATGCGCCGGTGCAGGGCAGCCTGGGCCGTAGCGTGCGCTGGAATTACGGCTGGGACCTGCTGCGTCAGGGCCAGCCCGAAGCCGCCCTGGAGCAATGGCAGGCCGCTGCCGGTGGTTCGCTGAGCAAGCCGGGCTGGCTGCCACCCACCTATGCGCTGGCGCTGTGGCGGGCCGGGCAGAAGCAGGAGGCGGTGCAGTGGTATGCCGCAGCGGTGCGTACCGAGCCGACGCAATGGAGCGACAGCAGCCGCTTTGCGCAGTTGTTGCCGTTGTGGCGTGACGACGAGCGCGCCTCGCTGGCGGAAGTGCAGCAGGCCTGGGCGGCCGCGCCGCCGGCCTGGCCCTGAGGGAGGGGGGGGCCGGGTTGCACCCGGCACCCGCAGAGGCAACGGCTGGAGCAACTGCAGCAGCCGAAGCAACAGCGGGCTTCCTGCGGGATGGCGGGGCACTGTGGGTTTGCGGGGCCGCCGTAAACCCATCCATGGGGGCTTGGTCGCCGCATCCATGCGGCTCACACCCCGCAAACCCACAGTGCCCCGCCTTCGACAGGTTCCGGCGGCTGTTGGTAGGTGTCGACCTTGGTCGACACGGTAGGTCCATGCCATGCGTGGATGAGATCTGCCAGGGATAGAAATCGAACTGGGGTCAGATCCGTTTTCCTCTGGAAAACGGATCTGACCCCAGGGCCTCAAGAGCAGCCAGCCAACCGCTTTTGCTTTTGCTTCTGCTCTTTTTCTTTCTTCCACGTGGCTGATCGCCAACCGCAGCTGTTGCTTTCAGCAACCAGCCACGAGGGGCTGCGCCGTTCGCCGGAACCCCTCAATCGTCCGCGGAAACCGTCCGCCCCGACGCCCATGCCCGCAATGCCTCTACCTGCTCGGCCATCAGCACCGACAGCGGCCGCGTCGCACGGATCTCGTTCATCAGCAGCTCGGTATCCAACGGCCGGCCTTCGGCGTGCGCCGCATACAGCCCGGCCACGATCGCCTGCTCGATCTCGGCGCCGGAGAAACCATTGGCCGCGGCCGCCAGCGCCGGCAGCGCGAAGTCGTCGCCGTTGAGCTGGCGTCGCCCCAGGTGCAGCCGCAGCAGCTCCACACGCACCTCAGGCGTGGGCAGGTCGACGAAGAAGATCTCGTCAAAGCGGCCCTTGCGCAGCAGTTCGGCCGGCAACTCGTGTACCTGGTTGGCGGTGGCGACGATGAAGACCGGCGCCTTGCGTTCGGCCATCCAGGTCAGCAGGTAGCCGAGCACGCGGCGCGATACGCCACCGTCCTCGCCACCGCTGGCCAGGCCCTTCTCGATCTCGTCCATCCACAACACGCAGGGCGCCAGCTGCTCGGCCGAGGCCAGCGCCTGGCGCAGGTTGGCCTCGGTCTCGCCGTGGTACTTGTTGTACAGCGCGCCCACGTCCAGGCGCAGCAGCGGTACGCCGAAGCCGGCGGCGGTGGCCTTGGCCAGCATCGATTTGCCGCAGCCCTGCACGCCCAGCAGCAACATGCCGCGCGGCGGATCCAGGCCGGCCGGTGCCGAGCCGGCGATGAAGGCCACCC
Organism: Stenotrophomonas sp. YJH_SMC_110; assembly: GCF_059369255.1. Lineage (NCBI taxonomy): Bacteria > Pseudomonadati > Pseudomonadota > Gammaproteobacteria > Lysobacterales > Lysobacteraceae > Stenotrophomonas > Stenotrophomonas sp. YJH_SMC_110. Next base: position 169,025 of record NZ_JCAFSM010000009.1, read on the forward strand.
GGCGCTGGCTGATCCAGCGCTTGAGCCGGTTGGCACCGGCCACGTCGCCGAAGCGCGCGCTGTCATGCTCGAAGAACAGGTGGCCGCTGCGGTTGAGCAGCTCGAACTTCAGCCGTGCCAGCTGCGGCAGGTCGTCGTCGCGCAGCGCACCATCGGCGTAGATCAGCTGGCGGGCGATGCGGCGGGCATCGACCAGGCTCAGGCCCTGCAGGTTCTTCAGGATCTTCTTCACCGCCTCGCTGTCGACCTCGACACGGCGGCCGCCGTGTTCGCGCGCATAGGCGTCGGCCTCCTCGCGCAGCATCTTCAGCAGGGCGTTGGCATCGGGCAGGCGCGGGTTGAAGCGCACCGCCAGGGCCTCCAGCTCGGCCGGCAGCTCGACCTTGGCGCCGATCAGCACCAGCACATGCGGCTCGCTATGGCGGCGCTGGATCAGGTCGCGCAGCGCGCGCTGGTGGCTGGCATACCCCAGGTAGGGGTGGAAATCGAGCAGCAGGTAGACACCCCGCTGATCGGCCTGGCGGATCATCTGCAGGGCGGCGCTGGCATCGGGCGGGCCGACCGGCGGGTCCTCGCGGTCCAGGTCGATGCGACGCAGGCCCTCGGTGATGGACCAGCGGTGCAGGGCCCGCCACACGTGCATCAGCGTCTGCCGGAACAGCTCGACGATGCGGGCCTCATCCTGGGTCTCGATCACGATCAGGGGGGTATTGGCGCGGATCAGTGCGCTCAGGTCCTGCAGTTCGCTCATGCCGGTTCGATCCTTCGGGGGCGCCACGATAGCAAAGGCGATGGCCACTGGTTCAGCACGGTGCTACCTCCCGTCACCACCGCCGGTGTACGCTCGGGGCACGTACCCGGAAGCGAGGCTGGCATGAAGACGATCCTGGTGGCCGGTTCCAAGGGCGGGGTGGGCAAGACCACCGTCGCCACCCACCTGGCCGCGTACGCGGCATTGCAGGGCAAGGCCACGGTGATCGCCGATGCCGACCCGCAGGGCTCCAGCACCCGCTGGGCACAACGGCGTGCAGGGCTGGAAAGCGCGGTGCTCCCCATCGATGTGTATCGGAAGAAGCAGTGGGCGCAGAAGCTGCCCGACGGTACCGATACCGTCATCATCGATGCACCGGCCGGTGCGCTGGCCGACGATATCCCCCATTTCCTGGACGCGGCCGACGCCGTGGTGGTGCCGGTGCTGCCCTCGGCGCTGGATATCGAAGCCATCGTCGGCTTCCTCAACAGCCTGGCCCAGAACCCGCGCGTGCACAGCCGCAAGCTGCCGGTGGGGCTGGTCCTCAACCGCACCAAACCCTGGACCCAGACCTCGCAGCAGGCGCTGCAGATGCTGGCCGAATGGCCATACCCGGTGGTCGCGCAGCTGCGTGACAGCCAGAGCTACGTGGTCATGACCGGCCTGGGCCGCAGCCTGTTCGACTATCGCTCCGCCCAGGTGCGCGAACACCAGGCCGACTGGGAGCCGCTGCTGTCCTGGCTCAAGCTTTGATGCCTGCCTCACTTCTCCTGCTGCATCCTCTTCTCCATGGAAACCCGCGATGCGTGAACTGATCCTGCTGCGCCATGCCCATGCCGAACCCGCCGTTTCCGGCCAGGCCGACCTCGACCGGCCGCTGTCGCCGGTGGGGCTCGCCGAGGCCGAAGCCGCCGGCAAGTGGTTGAAGGAAAACAACCTGCTGCCCGACTGCGTGCTGTGCTCGCCGTCGCGACGTACCCGCGAGACCCTGGAAGCGGTGATGACGGCCATCGGCTATGTCGAAAAGCGCCTGGAAGACCGGATCTACGAAGCCACCCCGGGCACCCTGGCGGCGCTGGTGGACGAGCGTCGTGACCTGGACCGGGTGCTGATCGTCGGCCACAACCCGGGCCTGGAGCAGCTGGTGGCCCTGATGACCGACGGCACCAGCAGTGACTATCGCGGCATGCCGCCGGGCGGCGTGGCCGTGCTTGGCTTCCCGCGCGAGGCCTCGATCGAACCCGGCGTGGCCAGCCTGAACGCGTTCTGGTGGCCGTGATCCGATGAGCCTGGCGCGGCGCAGCCGCTTCCTGCTGCCCGCGTTGCTGGCGCTCGGCCCGGCCTGGGCCGCGGCGCCCCCACCGACCCCGTTGCCGCCCGTGTCCGCCGAGGCGCCACGGGTATTGCGCCTGGATACCCAGCGCTCGCGGATCGGCTTCGAGGTGCGCACCCGATTCGGCCAGCGCATCGAAGGCGTGTTCCCGCACTTCGAGGGGCGTATCGAGATCCTGTCCGACGGCCGTCACCAGGTGCACCTGAAGATGTTCACCCGCTCGGTGGAGATCCCCGGCAAGGCGCGCTATACCGGCTGGATGCGCGGCGAGGAGTTCTTCGATGCCGGGCGCCATCCGGTGGTCGAGTTCGACTCGCTGCCCTACTGGCCGGAGACCGTGGAGCAGGGCGGCGCCATCAACGGCCGGCTGACCCTGCGCGGCATCAGCCACCCCGAGTCATTGCAGGTCGAGAAGGCGGAGTGCGCCCGACCCGGCTATGATTGCGACGTCGTCAGCCGCGGTACCGTGCAGCGAGGCCGGTACGGAATGGACAGCTGGCAGCTAGCCTTGAGTGACCGAGTGACCTTCGTATTGCGTGCGCGCCTGAGCGAGGCGCCGAAACCGTGAACCTCCTGCTGCGCGTCCTGGCGCTGGCAACCGTGTTGCTGGGCAGCGGTTGTGCATCGCTCTCGCATGCCGAGCGTGACCGTGCCGAAGCGATTGCCGTGCAGGCGCGCTCGACCGACGTCGACTGCCAGCGCGCCGACCGCTGCGCGCAGGACTCGCCGTTGCGTGCGCTGGCGGGCCGGGCGTTCACCGAATCCACCCCGGAACAGCCACGCCACTACGCCACCCTGCTCGACGAGGGCGAGGGCGCCCTGGTCGCGCGCCTGAACCTGCTGCGCAGCGCCACCCGCAGCATCGACCTGCAGACCTACATCTTCGACAAGGACGACAGTGCCCGGCTGGTCATCGACGAGCTGCTGGCCGCGTCGCGGCGCGGGGTGAAGGTGCGGGTGCTGATCGACCAGCTCTCGGCGATCTCCGACCTGCAGATCCTCGGCGCCCTGTCCGGCGCGCACCAGAACTTCCAGCTGCGGGTCTACAACCCGACCTTCGGCAAGGCCCGGCTGAACTACTTCGACTATGCCGGCAGCGTGCTGTGCTGCTTCCGCCGCTTCAACCAGCGCATGCACAACAAGCTGCTGGTGATCGACGATGCGATCGGCGTGGTCGGCGGCCGCAACTACCAGGACGACTATTACGACTGGGACCGCGAGTACAACTTCCGCGACCGCGACGTGCTGATCGCCGGCCCGGAGGCGCGGGCGATGGCGGCCAACTTCGATGCCTTCTGGCGCGCCAGGCGCAGCGTGCCGGCCGAGCGCCTGAACGATGTCGGCCGCACCCTGCTGCGCGAGGGCGTGCCGACCCTGCCGCCGGCCAGCTTCCGCCGCCCCGAGCGGGTGGAGCGGGTCAGTGCCGAAGCCAATGACATGGACTTCGTCAGCCGTTCCTTCGTCGATACCGCGTTGCCGGTGGCCTCGGTGCGCTATGTCGCCGACCTGCCGCGCAAGCACCGGCGCGAGAAGGCCGATGCGCCGCTGGCCGGACAGCACGTGACCGAGCCGCAGCTGGATGCGCTGATCGCCGGCGCGCAGAAGGAAGTGATCCTGCAGACGCCGTACCTGGTGCTGTCCAAACCGGCGCAGAAGCTGTTCCGCGAGCTGCGCAAGCGACCGCAGCCGCCGCGCGTGGTGGTGTCCAGCAACAGCCTGGCGGCGACCGACAACCCGATCGTCTATGCGCTGTCGTACAAGTACAAGCGGCGCAACATGCGCGAACTGGGCTTCAACATCTTCGAATACAAGCCGTTCCCGCTGGATGCACCGGTCGATTACCGCAACCTGCTGCCCGACCCGATCGCCGCGCCGGAAGGCGACGACGACGGCGGGCGCAACCCGCTGATCGGCGGCAGTGCTGCCGGCAGCAATGCCGGCGACCGTCGCGATCGCGAGGAGCATCCGGCACCCACCGGCAAGCAGGGGCCGGTGAACCATCCGCGCACCGGCAGTGCCTACCAGAACGCGCGCGAGCGCCGCCGTGCGGCCGGCAGCGAGGTCGAGACCCGCCTGCTGCGCACCGAGACCCGGCCCTCGTTCCTGGGCAGCAAGGCGGTCAACAAGCCGTTGCCGGTCACCCGCAAGGGCGCGCGCATGGGCCTGCATGCCAAGTCGCTGGTGGTCGATCGCCGCATCGGCGTGGTCGGTACCCACAACTTCGACCCGCGCAGCGAGAACTACAACACCGAAGGCGCGGTGATCATCGATGACCCGGCCTTCGCCGAGCAGCTGGCCGAGAGCATCCTGCGCGACACCCACCCGCAGAACTCGTGGACGGTGGCGCCGCGGGCCAAGCCGCCGGTGCTGTCCGGGCTCAACTACAGCGTCGGCAAGGCCTCCGAAGCACTGCCGATCCTCGACTTCTGGCCGTGGCGCTATGCCACCGACTACGAGTTCAAGCCCGGCCCGGACTGCCCGCAGCCGTTGCCCCGGCAGGACCCGGGCTTCCACCGCTGCTATGTCGCCGTGGGTGATTTCCCCGAGGTCAATGTCGGCCCGAAGTGGCTGCTGGTACGCATGCTGACCGCATTCGGCGCCGGCCTCGTTCCCATCCTCTGAAGGTGCCCGCATGACCCAGGTGTTCCGCGAAGCCGTTTCCCTCGAGCAGCTCAATACGCTCAGCCGCAACACCGCGATCGCGTCGCTGGGCATCGTCTTCAGCGCGGCCGGTGACGACTGGCTGCAGGCCACCATGCCGGTGGACGAGCGCACCCGCCAGCCCTACGGCATCCTGCATGGCGGCGCGTCGGTGGTGCTGGCCGAGACCCTGGGCAGCAGCGCCGGCAACCTGTGCGTGGATACGGCCAAGCAGATCTGCGTGGGCCTGGAAATCAACGCCAACCACGTGCGTGCGGTGCGTTCGGGCACGGTCACCGGCACCGCCCGCGCGCTGCACGTGGGCCGCAGCACCCAGCTGTGGGAGATCCGCATCGAGGACGAGCAGGGCCGGCTGGTGTGCATCTCGCGGCTGACCCTGGCGGTGGTGGCGGCCGGCCACGGCTGAGCCCCGGACGGGCGGTGACGGCAGCGGAACCCAGCGTTCCCTGCCGATTGCCCCGGTCGATGGGTGTTATGGCCTAAATCGGCTGGCAGCGATGACGGCCCTCCGGTATCGTGCGCGGATGACTTCCCCCACTCCGGCCCCCCGCGGCGGCGTGGCGCGTGTGTGCCGTTACCTGTACCGCGTACCGCTGCTGTTGGTCCACATCGTCGTGTTCCTGCCGCTCATCCTGATCGGCATGCTTCGGCCGTGGGGCGAACTGCGCGTGGGCGAGGCGACCCTGGGGGCCAAAGTGGTCAACTGGTGGCAGGGCGGGCTGATGTGGATCTTCGGCTTCCGCCTGGTGCAGATCGGCAGGCCGCTGCCCGGCGCCGTGCTGTTCGTCGCCAACCACGTCAGCTGGGTCGACATCTGCATCCTGCACAGCCAGCGCATGATGGGCTTCGTCGCCAAGCGCGAGATCGCCAGCTGGCCGCTGGTCGGGTGGCTGGCCGCGCGCGGGCAGACCATCTTCCACCAGCGCGGCAACACCGAATCGCTCGGTGGCGTGATGCAGGTGATGGCCGATCGCCTGCGCGAAGGCAAGGCAGTGGGCGTGTTCCCGGAAGGGCGTACCCGCGGTGGCCACGAAGTGGGCCCGTTCCATGCCCGCATCTTCCAGGCGGCGGTTGAGACCGGCGTGCCGGTGCAGCCGGTGGCTCTGGTGTATGGGCTCAAGGGCGACGCGCAGACCATTGTCGCGTTCGGCCCCGGCGAGAGTTTCTTCGCCAATTTCCTGCGCCTGCTCGGTGAGCCGGCGCGGCGTGCGGAAGTGCATTTCCTGGCACCGATCGGTGCGCAGGACCTGGAAGGCCGTCGGCGCATCGCGGAGACGTCGCGCGCGCGCATCGTGGCGGCCATGAGCACGCAGTGAGGGTGCGGTGGCCCTGATCCCGCCACCCGTCCTGGACGCCGGCACGCCGACGCTGCACGCGGCTGACTACCAGCCACCGCGCTGGCTGCGCAATCCGCACCTGCAGTCGATGCTCAGCTCCAGCCGCATGCGCCTGCAGCGCGGCCTGCTGCTGCTGGCCGCGACCGGCGCGATCAGCGAAGAACTGATCCTCGACGGCGGCGACGGCGTGCGCCTGCAGGGCTGGCACAGCCATGTCGAAGGCCGCGAACCCAAGGGCATGGCCCTGCTGCTGCACGGCTGGGAAGGCAGTGCCGAATCCAGCTACATGCGCATGGCGGCCGCGCGCATGCTCGAACAGGGCTTCGACGTGGTGCGGCTGAATTTCCGCGACCACGGCAATACCCATCACCTCAACCCCGGCATCTTCCACTCCAACCTGATCGACGAAGTGGTGCATGCCGCAGGCGATATCGCCCAGCGCTGGCCGCAGCTGCCGCTGGTGGCCGCCGGCTACTCGCTGGGCGGCAACTTCGTGCTGCGCCTGGCCCTGCGTGCGCCGGCGGCCGGCGTGCCGCTGCTGCGCGTCGCCTCGGTATGCCCGGTGCTGGACCCGGCGCTGACCATGGAGAGCATCGAGAACGGCCCGGCAATGTACGACTGGTACTTCCGGCGCAAGTGGGCCGGTTCGTTGCGGCGCAAGCGCGACCTGTTCCCCGAACTGAGCGACTGCGACGACCGCGTGCTGAAGCTGGACATCCGCGCGTTGACCGCCTGGCTGGTCGAGCGCCACACCAGTTTCGGCTCGTTGCAGGCCTATTTCGACGGCTACTCGATTGCCGGCGATCGCCTGTCCTCGCTGCAGGTGCCGGCCGACATCCTGATGGCACAGGACGACCCGGTGATCCCGTACGCGACCTTCAGCGACTGGCAGCTGCCGCGCAACGCGCACCTGGAAACCGCCTGCTGGGGCGGCCACTGTGGCTTCCTGGAAAACTGGCGCGGTGACGGCTTCTCCGAGCGCTGGGTGGCGCAGCGCCTGCAGCGCGTGCTGCAAGGCTGAACCGGCACGGGCGCGCAGGCCGCTACAATGCGGGTTTGCCCTTGAACCGGACCGCCATGCAAGACCAGATCATCCAAGCGTTGCGCCAGAACGAGGCCGACCAGGCCGTGCAGCTGGCCCAGGCGTGGACCCGTGATGAACCCGGCCAGGCCGAGGCCCACCGCTGGCTGGCGCTTGCGCTGCAGCAGCAGGGCAAGGCCGAGGACGCGATGGAGGCCCTGCAGCAGGCGCTGCAGCTGGCCCCGGACAATGCCCAGCTGCACCTGCAGCACGCCGGCCTGCTGCTGGCCCTGCGCCAGTTCGACGGCGCTGGCGAAGCACTGACGCGCACCACCGGGCTGGACCCGAACGCCTTCGCTGCCTACCTGATGCAGGCCCACCTGGCGATCGGCCGCAACGATTTCGATGAAGCGCAGCGCCTGTCCACCCTGGCCTCGCGTGTCGAACCGGACCACCCGGAACTGCTGACCATCGACGGCATGATCGCGCTGCGCCGCGATGATGCCGATCGCGCGCTGACGCTGCTGTCGGCCGCCAACCAGGCCCAGCCCAACGACATTCGCGTGCTCTACGCACTGGGCTTCGCCTACCTGGGCAAGAACATGCTGGCCTTCGCCGAGCAGGCGTTCCGCCGCGTGCTGGAACTGAACCCGACCATCGCCTCGCTGCATGGCCTGGTGGTGCAGCTGGCCATGCGCCAGGGCAACCTGGACGCTGCCGCCGAAGCGATGCAGATCGCGCTGCAGCAGCAGGGCCTGGATACGCCATCGATGCGCCGCCTGGCCGGCGAACTGGCACTGCGCAGCGGCCAGCCGCTGCAGGCGCTGGAGCACCTGCTGCCGTTGCTGGAATCGCTGCCTGACGACCGCGACGTACTGCAGTTGCTGCTGATGTCCTGGCAGCGCCTGGGCCGCGAAGACGAGGCCCGCGCACGCCTGGATGCCGCCCTGGAGCAGCACCCGCAGCTGCACGACCTGTGGCTGGCACGCCTGGCGGTGGAAGAGGTCGGCAGTGCCACCGCCGCCGCCACGGTCGAGCGCTGGATGGACGCGATGCCGGGCCACCTGCCGGCGCTGGAAGCGCGCCTGCGCCTGCACGACATGGTGGGCGAACACGCCCAGGCCGAAGCGATCGCCGAGCGCATCGTCAACCTCGAACCGGGCCGCGTCAGCGGCGAAACCCGCCTGGTCGAAGGCCTGCTGCAGCGCGATCCGGCCGCCGCGGTCGCCCGCGTGCAGGCGCTGATCGACATGGCACCGGAAGGCCACCGCGCCGACCTGCGCACCTGGCTGGGTGAGATCCAGGATCGCGCCGGGCAGCACGAAGACGCGCTGCAGACCTGGCTGGCACTGCAGGCCGACCAGGCACCGCAGCGCCTGCCGCTGCCGCCGCAGGCCAAGGCGCCGCCGAGCTGGCCGGACAAGGGCGAGATCGACGGTGATGCCACTTCCGCGCCGATCTTCCTGTGGGGCGCGCCGGGTTCGGGCGTGGAGCGCGTGGCGACCGGCCTGGCCGCCGCCAGCCCGGTGCTGCGCAGCGACCGCTATACCTCCAACGCACCCGACGACGCGTTCCAGAACTACCACACGCTGCAGGACCTCGCCTCCGGCGTGCTGACCCCGGAGCGGCTGGTGCAGCGCTGGCGCGAACAGCTGCCGTCGCGCGGCGTGCAGGACGACGCGATCATCGACTGGCTGCTGTGGTGGGACAACGCGCTGCTGTGGGCGCTGCGCCCGCAGCTGCCGCAGGGCCGCCTGCTGGTGGTGCTGCGCGATCCGCGCGACATGCTGCTGGACTGGGTGGCCTACGGTGCCGCCGCACCTCTGGCAATGACCTCGCTGGCCGAAGCCAGCGAATGGCTGGCGCGCGCGCTGGCCCAGGTCGCCGCCCTGCACGAGGACGATCTGTACCCGCAGGTGCTGCTGCGCATCGACCAGATCGGCAACGATCCGCAGGCGATGGCCGAACTGCTGGGCCGCCTGTTCGAGCGGCCGATGCCGCCAGCCGCGCAACTGGGTGCGCCGCGCTTCCCGCCGGGCCACTGGCGCAACTACCGCGACGTGATGAGCGCCGCCTTCGCCAAGCTCACCCCGATCGCGGTGCGCCTGGGTTACCCGGAAGAGTGAGGACACGCCGATGCAACTGAGCAGCCACAGCCTGACCAACGGTGCTCCGATCGACCGCGAATTCGCCGCCGGCGATGCCGCGGGCTTCGCACCGGACCGCAATCCGCACCTGGCCTGGAGCGATGTGCCGGAGGGCACCCGTTCGTTCCTGCTGGTGTGTGTCGATCCGGACGTGCCGACCGTGCCGGAGACGGTCGGCCGCACCGACATGAGCGTGCCGCGCGACCAGCCGCGCTGTGATTTCGTGCATTGGGTAATGGCCGACATTCCGGCCTCGGTGCGCGAGATCGCCGCAGGCAGCTGCAGCGACGGCTTCGTGGTGAAGGGCAAGTCCAAACCGGCCGGCCCGGCCGGCAGCCGCCAGGGCCTGAACGACTTCACCGGCTGGTTCGCAGGCAATCCGGACATGGCCGGTGACTACCTGGGCTATGACGGCCCGTACCCGCCGTTCAACGACGAACGCCTGCACCACTACTTCTTCCGCGTGTTCGCGCTGGACGTGGCATCGCTGCAGCTGCCGGCACGCTTCACCGCCGCCGACGCCTACCGCGCCATGCACGGCCACGTGCTCGCCGAAGCGGCACTGCACGGCACCTACACGTTGAACCCGGCGCTGGGCTGAGAGCCCTTGTAGGGCCGGGGCATGCCCGGCTTTGCTTTCTGCAGAGTCGAGCCATGCTCGACTATGCCTTGTAGAGCCGAGCCCATGCTCGGCTGCTTCTGCTACGCAATGGACCTGCAGTAAACAGCAAACCCTGCCAGGAACGCATCCGCTTCGGCGCGATGCACTTCCGACTGAAGCACCTCGAAGATCTCCTCCGGTTCCAGGCCCAGCACCGGTACACGCAGGAACAGCGTTGTACTGAACGCGGCACTGACCGTGGACAGCACCGCGCGAAGTGCCTGCAGCATGTCCTCGCCACGATGGGACGCATGCACTAACGCAATGGGCCGACCGACGATCTGGTCGCCGGATACGAGCCAGTCGATCGCATTCTTCAATCCGCCGGGAATGCCACGCACGTATTCAGGGCTGCACACCAGCACACCGTCGCTGCGGGCGATGGCCGCCTTGAAGCGCGTCACGCTGCAGGGTTCATCGGTGCCTTCCAGATCGGGGGAGAACACCGGAAGTTCGCCGACCCCGGCGTAGACCTCGATCTCCATGCCGGGCGGCGCGATGGCTTTCAGGGCCACCAGCAGAGCGGTGTTGGTCGACTGCCGGCGCGCGCTGCCGGATATGGCGAGAATCTTCATCGTGGCAAGGCTGGCACGTGGGGCTGCGTCGACGCTACAGAACGTAGAAGGGCGACCTCGTGGCCGCCCTTCTGTTTATTTACTTCTTCTCGATGGCCGACTCGACCACCATGTCCAGCACGTACGCCTGCGACGGCGCATCGGCCGGCGGGTTCTTCACTTCGTAGCGCTTCACGCGCACCACGTTGCGCACGCCGTCTTCGTGGGTGTAGCCCTCGATGGTGCCGTAGAAGTTCTCGAACTTGCCCGGCTCACCCTGCTTCAGGCCCTTGTCGTCGAACTTCACTTCGCGCACCTGCAGGCACTGGTAGTCCGGGATCAGCGGGTGCGAGCACTTCTGCGTCTTGGCGGCCACTTCCAGGAACACGGTTTCGCCGGCGCCGCCGTAGCGGGTTTCAGCGGTCGGCTCCGGGTTGAACACCAGCACGTCGCCCTTGGCGTTGGTCAGCGTCAGCTTGCCATCGGCATCCTGCTCGGCCTTCAGCTCGCCCTGCAGGCGGCTCGACACGGCTTCGTCCAGCGCCATCAGCGCCTTGTCGGTGCAGGCCATCATGGTCGAGGCCATCGCGCTGACCGTCAGCTTGCCGTCGGCCAGGGTGTAGCCGCCGCCCATGCGGTTGCAGGTGTTGCTGACCGACAGTCGGCCATCTGCGAAGTCCAGGGTGACCGGCTTGTCTTCGCGGGCGAACAGCGCGTCGATGCGCTTGCCGTCGGCGCCGGTGGCCTGCTGCAGCAGCCAGTGCTGGCTCTGCAGGCGCTGCGCATCCAGGTGCGCCAGCGTCTGCTGGTCTGCTGCCTTGGCCGCGGCCGGGGCCACGTCGTCGCCGCCGGTGCCGGCCGGGGCCGGGGTCTGGCTGCAGGCGGCCATCAGGGCCAGCGGGAGGAGCAGGGTGAGCTTGCGGTTCATGGTGATTCTCCTTGGGGAACCGTGGGGGAAACGGGGTGGGGCCGGCAACGGGGTTACCGTACCCCGGCGCTGTTCAGCTGCCGGAGGGCAACCACAGCAGCAGCGCCGCGCCCAGTGCGATGCGGTAGATCGCGAAGGCGGTGAACCTGTGCGACTTGATGTAGCCCATCAGCCACTTCACTACGACGAAGCCGGTGATGGCCGCGGCAAGGAAGGCCACGCCCACGTCGGCCCAGTCCTCGCTGCCCAGCTGCCCGGCCTTGGCCATTTCCAGGAAGGTGTAGGCGCTGGCGGCGAACATGGTGGGAATGCCGACCAGGAACACGAACTCGGCGGCGGCGGCGCGGCGGCTCAGGCCCAGCAGCATGGCCAGGAAGATCGCCGAGGCCGAGCGCGAGGTGCCGGGGAACACGCCGGCCACGACCTGTGCCAGGCCCACGCCGATCGCCACCGTCCAGGTCACCTGGTCGCGGTCGGGCAGGCGCGCGGTGTAGGCCTCCACCAGCAGCATCCAGACACCACCGATGATCAATGCCCAGGCCACCGGGCTGACCGTCTCCGGCAGCGACCAGCCGGCCTTGCGCACCACCAGGCCGACCACGGCGGTGACCAGGAAGGCGGCGCCCAGCTTGAACACGTACTCACGGTTCTCGCGCTGGTTGAAGCCGGTGGCCAGCTGCAGCAGGCGCTGGCGGAACACCAGCACCACGGCCACGATCGCGCCGGCCTGGATGACGATGTTGAAGAAGTCCGAGCGGGCACCCAGCCAGTGCTGGGCGATGAGCAGGTGGCCGGTGCTGGAGATCGGCAGGAATTCGGTCAAGCCTTCGAGGATGCCCAGCAGCAGGGCGGAGAGCAGGTCGGACATGGACGGTGCGTGACGCGCGGCGGAAGGAAGGTCGAGAGGATAGACGATCCCTGCCGCACCAAACGGGTGCGTCTGGTGGCAGGTGCACCCGTTTGGTGCGCACCGTTCTGCACCGCCACGGAGCGCCCTTTTTGAAATCAATGACTTGCGGCCAGCGAAAAGTTGGCACGGTCGTTGCTGTACCTCAGCAGGCATTCATCCCCATCCGAGGTCGTACCGATGTCCGTGGAAAACGTTGAGAAGCTGATCAAGGACAACCAGATCGAGTTCGTCGATCTGCGTTTCGTGGATATGCGTGGCGTCGAGCAGCACGTCACCTTCCCGGTCAGCATTGTCGAACCGTCGCTGTTCGAAGAAGGCAAGATGTTCGACGGCAGCTCGATCGCCGGCTGGAAGGGCATCAACGAATCGGACATGGTCCTGCTGCCCGACACCACCAGCGCCTACGTCGACCCGTTCTACGCAGATCCGACCATCGTGATCAGCTGCGACATCCTCGATCCGGCCACCATGCAGCCGTACGGCCGCTGCCCGCGCGGCATCGCCAAGCGCGCCGAGGCCTACCTGAAGTCCTCCGGCATCGCCGAAACCGCGTTCTTCGGCCCGGAGCCGGAGTTCTTCATCTTCGACTCGGTCCGTTTCGCCAATGAAATGGGCAACACCTTCTTCAAGGTCGATTCCGAAGAAGCCGCCTGGAACAGCGGCGCCAAGTACGACGGCGCCAACAGCGGCTACCGTCCGGGCGTGAAGGGCGGCTACTTCCCCGTGCCGCCGACCGACACCCTGCACGACCTGCGCGCCGAGATGTGCAAGACCCTGGAACAGGTCGGCATCGAAGTGGAAGTGCAGCACCACGAAGTGGCCACCGCCGGCCAGTGCGAGATCGGCACCAAGTTCAGCACCCTGGTGCAGAAGGCCGATGAACTGCTGCGCATGAAGTACGTGATCAAGAACGTCGCGCACCGCAACGGCAAGACCGTTACCTTCATGCCCAAGCCGATCGTGGGCGACAACGGCAGCGGCATGCACGTGCACCAGTCGCTGTCCAAGGGCGGCACCAACCTGTTCTCCGGTGACGGCTACGGTGGCCTGAGCCAGCTGGCGCTGTGGTACATCGGCGGCATCTTCAAGCACGCCAAGGCCATCAATGCCTTCGCCAACTCGGGCACCAACAGCTACAAGCGCCTGGTGCCGGGCTTCGAGGCGCCGGTGATGCTGGCCTACTCGGCCCGCAACCGTTCGGCGTCGTGCCGCATTCCGTGGGTGTCCAACCCGAAGGCGCGCCGCATCGAAATGCGCTTCCCGGACCCGATCCAGTCCGGCTACCTGACCTTCACCGCACTGATGATGGCCGGCCTGGACGGCATCAAGAACCAGATCGACCCGGGTGCACCGAGCGACAAGGACCTGTACGACCTGCCGCCGGAGGAAGAGAAGCTGATCCCGCAGGTCTGCTCCTCGCTGGACCAGGCGCTGGAAGCGCTGGACAAGGACCGCGAGTTCCTGAAGGCCGGCGGCGTGATGAGCGATGACTTCATCGACGGCTACATCGCGCTGAAGATGCAGGAAGTGACCAAGTTCCGCGCGGCCACCCACCCGCTGGAATACCAGCTGTACTACGCCAGCTGACCGGATGCGATGGCGGTGGGTTCCCCCTCCCACCCGCCGCCATCGCTTCCGTTTTCGCGGCTGGGGAGCCGCGGTCAGATCGGGGTCGGATCCCATTCGTTTACGAATGGGCGCTGATCCCTATCCAGGGGCAAGAGAGAGACCGGATACGCGACCAGGGCCGCCCTCCCTCCCGCGTCGGTCGTGCAAGGAGAGAGGCACGGCCGTCCCGGCCCTGTACGTGTCCGGTGCAACAGCCACGGTCATCATCCTGATGACCCGTGGTTGCCTGATGCCAACGCGCGCTGGCGCGCTGGCCCCATCCACCCTCGGGACATGCGCATGAAACTGATCTCCGCCATCATCCGACCGTTCAAGCTCGACGAGGTCCGCGAGGCCCTGTCCGATGCAGGCGTGTCGGGCATCACCGTGACCGAAGTGAAAGGTTTCGGTCGCCAGAAGGGCCACACCGAGCTGTATCGCGGCGCCGAGTACGTCGTCGATTTCCTGCCCAAGATCAAGATCGAAACGGTGGTCACCGACGAGCGTGCCGACGCGGTGATCGAAGCGATCCAGTCGTCGGCAGGCACCGGCAAGATCGGTGACGGCAAGATTTTCGTCACCGCCGTCGAACAGGTCATCCGCATCCGCACCGGCGAAATCGGTGCCGACGCGCTGTAACCCCCTTCCGGAGATTCCCCCCATGAAGATGCGCCTTCTCACCGGGTGGCAAGCCCGGTTCCATCTGGTGTGCCTGTTGATGCTGCTCAGCGCACTGGCCGCCGGTGCCTGGCCGGGCAGCGCCCATGCCCAGGCCCAGGTATCGCCGTTGCCGAGCGAAAGCGTGGCGGTCGAGCCGCTGCACGATGCGGCCGCCACCGCCGCGGCGCCGGCCGTGGCCGAAGCGGCCGCCGCCTATGATCGTGGCGACGTCGCCTGGATGCTCACCTCGACCCTGCTGGTGCTGTTGATGGTGGTACCGGGCCTGGCCCTGTTCTACGGCGGCCTGGTGCGTTCGAAGAATGTGCTGTCGGTGCTCAGCCAGATCCTGGTGGTGTTCTCGCTGGTGCTGCTGCTGTGGGTGGCCTATGGCTACAGCGCGGTGTTCAGCGCCGGCAATCCGTTCTTCGGCTCGTTCACCGAATTCGCCTTCCTCAAGGGCTTCACCCCGGAGTCGGTGGGCAACACGCCGATCAAGGGCCTGCCGGACTATCTGTTCGTCGCGTTCCAGTCGACCTTTGCCGGCATCACCACCGCGCTGATCGTCGGTGCCTTCGCCGAGCGCATCAAGTTCCGCGCGGTGCTGCTGTTCTCGGCGCTGTGGTTCACCCTCAGCTACATCCCGATGGCACATATCGTCTGGGGTGGCGGCTACCTGGGTGAGCTGGGTGCCATCGACTTCGCCGGCGGTACCGTGGTGCACATCAACGCGGGCGTCGCCGGCCTGGTCGGCGCGTGGTTCGTCGGAAAGCGCCTGGGCTATGGCCAGACCGCGCTGAAGCCGCACAATGTGCCGTTTACCTACATCGGCGCGATGCTGCTGTGGGTGGGCTGGTTCGGCTTCAACGCCGGCTCGGCAGCAGCGGCCGACACCGTGGCCTCGCTGGCCTTCCTCAACACCGTGCTGGCCACCGCCGCTGCCGTGCTTGGCTGGACCCTGGTGGAGGCGATCGGCAAGGGCAAGCCGTCGGCGCTGGGCGCTGCGTCGGGTGCGGTGGCCGGTCTGGTCGGCATCACCCCGGCCTGTGGCACCGTCGGGCCGCTTGGCGCGATCGTGATCGGTTTTGTCGCTGGCGTGGTCTGCGTGTGGGGCGTGACCGGCCTGAAGCGCCTGCTGAAGGTGGACGACACCGCCGACGTGTTCGGTGTGCATGGTGTCGGCGGCATCGTCGGCGCGATCCTCACCGGCGTGTTCAGTGCGCAGTCGCTGGGCGGCACAAAGGCCGATCTGGATATCGCCCATCAGGTCTGGGTGCAGGTGGTCAGCGTCGGCCTGACCGTGGTGTGGTCGGCGGTGATGACCGCGGTCATCCTGCTGGTGGTCAAGGTCGTGGTCGGCCTGCGCGTGACCGAAGAAGCAGAGCGCACCGGCCTGGATGTGACTTCGCACGGCGAGTCCGCCTACGAGGCCTGACGTGGCGGCGCACTGACGTGGTGGGTGCCGACCGTTGGTCGGCACTTCCACTGTCCTTGTTCTGGTAGGTGCCAAGCTTGCTTGGCACGGGGTCTGGGTCTGCTCTGGTGGGTGCCGACCGTTGGTCGGCACAGCGGGTAGCCCATCCACGCATGGCGTGGCTCTACCGTTCCTGCTCCAATGGCTGTCTGCAGGTGGGCGTGTACACGCCTCCAACGACCTCGATGGACTACAGAACGGAGTAGGCGTGATTCAGGCGACTTCCGCAGCAGTGATGGAAGACATCGAATGGTATGTCTACCTGCTGACCCTGGACGACTACAGTCCGCATGCGCTGGTGCGTAGTGTGGCCGGCGCAGGAGATCGAGAACACTGGAGCTTCGCTGTGGAGCTCACCTATCGCTGCCTTTCCTCCGGTCTGTGGCGACTCTCCTACGGCCTGCCTCCGGAGCTGGGGCTTTCCAGCATCGATCGTCGATCCGAGCACCAGCAGTCTGATCAACATCATGGTGCCTGGAGCACATGCATTGGATCCGGGCTTTGTGATCCGACAGGTGCTTCCGGATGGATTCGGTGGATTCTCAGTCTCAACCAGAGGCTGGGGTACGGGTTCGCGTCCAATGTTCAACTCGAATTGGTGGGCCAAGTGTGGAGTTCCAATACGCGCGATACTGGTGGCGAAGTTGGCAAGTTGCGGTGGCCTTGGAGTACTTTTCCCTCAAGGCAGAAATGCATGAGCTACCGGGGCTCTGATGGAAAGATGGTGGAGATCTGCCAGTGAGTGAGCGTGAGTTGGGGGCAAAGATTGTGTCTGTGATTGCCAGCTCCGTGCTTGGAGCGGCTCTATTCATAGGCATTCCGCTGAGTTCTCGGATAGGCAGCTTTTCGCAGGCTGCAATTTTCACATCGCTGGTTTGCGCCATAGCCGCTGTGTTGGGCCTCATCTTCGGTGTGCCCGGGGTTATGCTTGTGGACAAGTTTCTTCCGCGGTTCAAAGCTCGTTATGTTGTAGCTGCACCAATCTGTGCCTTGTTGGCGTGGCTCGCGTTCGAGGGTGCCTTCTCTCCTGGCGCTTGGATAAAGGTCTGGACCAGTCCTTCCTTTTGGTTTGGGTGGGCTCCCAGGCGCGCTGGCATCATGCTTTTCATCGGGTTGGCCGTGGGTGCCTTCTACATGTTGATCTGGCCGCGGATTGGACGAATGATGAAGGTCAACACGGCCTTGTGACTGAGGGCGATGGAATCGGGTGCCTGTGCGCAGCAAGATGGCGGCGGCAAATAGCCAGGCATACAGCGGCGCGGGGAAGTAGGGGGCATCGATGAGTACAACCGTGCACTGAACGCAGTGACGACGGCGCTGGTGGGCGGTGTGGCGGGACAGGGCGCTGGCCAGGCCGCGTCCAATGCACTGGCGCCCTATGCCGCTCACTTCATCGGCAGCACGCTTGACCCGAACCACGGCAGCGACCCCAATGCGACTCTGCAACTGCTGTCGCATGCGGTGTTGGGTGCGCTGCTGGCGGAAGCCGATGGTGGCAGTGCGGGAACCGGAGCCGTGTCCGCGGCCGGCGGCGAGTTGGCCGCGAAGGTACTGACTAATACATTGACCGGCGGAGACCCCTCCAAGCTGAGCCCGGAGCAGAAAGAGATGGTGCTGGCGTTGTCGCAGGCAGTTGGCGCACTGGCGGGCGGGCTGTCGGAGCAAAAGAAGGTCACGAAATGAGTGCTAGTGATGTGAAAGATGCTGGAAGAATTTCCGTTCAGGCTGCATATGTATTGATGTGCGTGTTCCTTCAGAAGTATATGGAGAGGGGGGAGGGGCAGGACACTCTTGTTGATCTGTTATCTTCGGGAGGGTCATTTCTATGGGCGAATGGCTTGCCCAACGATCCGGCAATGTGGGATGACTGGTGTGATGCATTTGCAGAGGTTGTCACCGTGGGGATTGCTCTTAATTCTGAATTTTGTAGCGCACAAATTAATTCGTCGGGCGAGTACTTGGCGTTGCTGGATGCGTTCTCGGTAATGATGGTATTCCTTGAGTCGATTTTTGATCGATCTGGTGAGGATCTTCCGCTGTTCGAAGTTGTTGTTCGCCTTATGTCGCCTCCAGGTGATTCCGGTTGTCTTGATGATTCCTCTGTCTGGGCTGAGTGGGTGGAGTCGGTTAGGAAGGTGAGGGCATAGGGTTCTGGGCGGTTGCTTGTTCAATGGAAGTTGGGGTTAAACGGCCGCCTCGATGAAGTTGCTCGGCTTGACGGTGTTGCCAGTCTGTATGTCACCGGTCGAAGCAGTGGTGACGCGCCAAGGTAGATTTCTTCGCAATGCGGGCGCGGAGGGATTGACCAGATCGGCCACTGGCGGGATCTGAGGGGCCGTTGATGAATCATTTTGTTTAAGTTGTTATGACGGTTGTTCCCTGGGTTCACGTGTCCACGGTGTTGGAATCGATTCGGCGGCATGGCTGGGTCCGTTTCGAGGATTGAAGGTAGGTGATGAGGAACTTGGGCGTTTGGCTATTCGAATTGGAGTTTGAGATTTGGGCATGAGGTGGGGGCGTTATTGAGTTTTTTGCATGACAGCTCCCCAGTTCTCCAGCGATCCGGACGACGCGAAGAACCACGGCTGCAGTCATGGTTACAATTCGTCCATGATCAGCCCCCGCCTTCTGGCTTCCACACTGCTGGCCCTGGCCCTTTCGGCCTGCACCGCCACCGCGCCTGTGCAGCACAACCCGCTCGCCACCTGGGTCCCATCACCCAACCAGAACGCGCGCACCCCGGTCATCATCGTCATCCACCACACCGAGCAGAAATCGGTGCAGCAGAGCCTGCATACGTTGCGCACGGCCAACAGCGGTGGGCCGGTCAGTGCGCACTACCTGATCGGCGCCGATGGCCATCGTTACCAGCTGGTGGCTGATGAGCGCCGTGCCTGGCACGCCGGCGCCGGGCGCTGGGGCACCATCACCGATCTCAATTCGGCTTCGATCGGTATCGAGCTCGACAACGATGGCCGCAGCCCGTTCAGTGCGGCACAGATCGAATCGCTGATCGTGCTGCTGCGCGATCTCACCACGCGCCTGAACATCCCGCCGCGCCAGGTGATCGGCCATGCCGACCTGGCGCCGACGCGCAAGCAGGATCCGAGCCGCTTCTTCCCATGGCAGCAGTTGGCCGAGGCCGGCTTCGGCGTGTGGCCGCGCGCGGCCGACGGCGCGGCACCGGAAGGATTCGACGCGTGGAATGCGCTGGCCCGCTTCGGCTATCCGCTCGACAACCGCGACGCCACCGTCGCTGCGTTCCACCGCCGCTTCCGTGGCCGCGACGACCTGCCGAAGACGCTGGATGCCGAGGACGCCCGCATCCTGCACTCGCTGCTGCTGCAGACGCCGTGACTCCGCGCATGAACGCTTGGCCCCGCGCTGGGTTGCCGCCCAGCGGCCGGCCCGCCACCATGGCGGCATGATCGATTCCGCCACCTTCTTCAAGCGCAAGCACTGGACCCTGCTGGCAGCGGCCGTGCTCGCCGGTTGCGCCACCACCGCTCCCCGCACGGGCTCCGAAGCGCCCACGCCGACCTCGCCGCCGGCGGCCACCTACGCCAAGGTCGGCTGGAAAGCCCTGCCAGCGGTCTCGGACAGCGATCTGCAGGCCGGCTTCGTGGCTTGGCGCAGCAGCTGCGCCCGCCTGAAAAACGATGCTGTCTGGGCCAAGCCCTGCGCCACCGCCGCAGCGGTGTCAGACAAGAACCCGGCCGCGATCCGCCAGTTCCTGCAGCGCGACCTCGATGCCTATGCGCTGCGTGCCGGTGGCCATCAGGCCGACGGATTGATCACCGGCTACTACGAGCCGATCTACCCCGGCAGCCTGACCCGCACCGACAAGGCGACGGTGCCGGTCTACGGCACGCCGGATGATCTGGTGGTGGTGCAGCTGGACAGCCTCTACCCGGAACTGAAGGGCAAGCGCCTGCGCGGGCGCGTCGAAGGCAAGGTGCTCAAGCCCTATGACGACGCCGGCACCATCGCGGCCAAGGGCGCCAAGGCGCCGGTGCTGGCCTGGCTGACCGATCCGATGGACCTGCAGTTGCTGCAGATCCAGGGGTCCGGCCGCGTGCGCCTGGCCGATGGCAAGCAGGTACGGCTGGCCTATGCGGAACAGAACGGCCACCCCTACCGTGCCATCGGTCGTTGGCTGGTGGACCAGGGCCAGCTGAAGAAGGAAGACGTCACCATGGACGCGATCCGCGCCTGGGCCCGGGCCAATCCCGCGCGCGTGCCGGAACTGCTGCGCAGCAACCCCAGCTATGTGTTCTTCGTGCGCAATCCGGACAGCCCGGAAGGCCCGCGTGGTTCACTGAACGTGCCGCTCACCGCGGGCTACAGCGTGGCGGTAGACCGTACCGTGGTGCCGCTGGGCAGCCTGCTGTGGCTGTCGACCACGCGCCCCGATGGCACGCCCGTGGTACGCCCGGTGGCTGCGCAGGACACCGGCGGCGCCATCGCCGGCGAAGTGCGCGCGGACCTGTACTGGGGCAGTGGCGATGCCGCCGGCAAGCTGGCCGGCGACATGAAGCAGAAGGGCAACATCTGGATGCTGTGGCCGAAGGGCGTGCCCCTGCCGAACTGAACCAGCAGAGGGCGGATCCCTTTCCAAAGGAAAGGCTCTGGCCCCCGGATGCCTGATAATGGCGCCATTCCGAACTTTCCGGCCGCGCCTGCGGCCAGGACCCCTGCAATGACCTACGCAAAGCACAACGCAAAACCCGGCGCGAAATCCGCCGCAAAGAAGTACTACAAGCACTGGGCCGAATCGGGCCTGGGCAAGGGCAACGTGCTGATGGAAGCGCGCGGCGACAAGATCGTGCGGCAGGTGGAAATCTACGGCACCAAGATGGTCTGGGCCGACGAGCACGCCCACAGCGATGACCGTTTCCTGCTGGCCGACCAGCCGGTGTCGTTCCTGGATTTCGACGAGGACGACGAAATCTCCGCGCGTGAATTCGAAGCCGCCTGGAAGAAGGCACGGGAAGCCACCGGCTACCCGGTGTAATCCGCCCGGCTCCCGCCCTTGTAGCGCCGAGCCTTGCTCGACGCTGCAAAAGCGGGCATGTGAAATGTTATATAATTACATTTCACCGTAACCGCCCCTTCCCATGAAGACTCCCACCCTTGTGGCCGCCCTGGCGGCCGCGCCGTTCGCCCCTGAAGCTTTCGCACAGGCCGCCGATGCCGCGCTCACCCTCGGCAAGGTGCAGGTGCACCAGCACGGCGAAGGCCAGCTCAGTGCGCACCAGGTGCTGACTTCGGTGGACGTGCTGGGTGCAGACCAGATCGAAAACCGCAACGTCTCGCACAGCTGGGAACTGCTCGGGCAGATGCCCGGCATCCAGCTCACCGAAACCCGGCAGGGCGCCGAATCGGGCAAGGTCAGCTTCCGCGCCTTCAACGGCGAGGGTTACCTCAATGCCATCAAGACGCTGATCGATGGCATCCCCAGCAACGTCAACAGCGGCAACCAGCGCTTCATCGACATGCTGTTCCCGCTGGACATCAGCTACATCGAAGTAGTGCGTGGTACCAACGATCCGCGCTATGGCCTGCACAACATCGGCGGCAACGTGAACTTCGGTACGCGCCAGGGCGGCAGCTACACCGATGCGCGCCTGGCCTACGGCAGCTACAACACCCGTGATGCGCAGCTGGCGATTGGCCGCGAAGCCAATGGCTTCGCGCAGAACTACTTTGTCGGCACCCAGGCCAGCGATGGTTATCGCGACCACGACACCTCCAGGAAGTACTCGCTGGGCGGCAAGTGGTTCTTCGGCACGGTGGACGAAGGGCTGCGCGTGGGCCTGACCGCGCGCGCCTACCACCATGAGGCCGACGAACCGGGCTTCATGACCGCCGAGGAACTGCGCACGCACCGCCGTGGCAGCGAGCTGCGCAACGGCAACGACGGCGATGACCGCGACATGCGCCAGATCGCCGCGCACGTCGACCTGAAGCTGTCCGACGCACTCAGCTTCGGCACGCGGCTCTACTACAACCGCTATGAAGACGACCGCCGCGTGACCTTCAGCGACCTGCCCACCGGCAACCTGCCGCGCCAGCGCCGCGTGTGGGATGAACGCCAGACTGGCCTGCTCAGCACGCTGACGTGGCAGGCCAGCTCCACGCTTACTGTCGAGGGCGGCCTGAACTACGAGCAGCAGGACAACGGCTATATCCGCGAGCGCTATGCCTACGCCGAACCGACCGATTACAGCCAGCCGCCGGCGCGCGTGCAGAACGACGACCGCCACAGCTTCGACAACTGGGGCGCCTACGTGCAGGCGATCTACCAGCCCGCCGAGGCGTGGAAGATCGTGCCGGCCTATCGTATCGATCGCTTCAGTGGCAGCACGCACCTGATGAACGGCATCACCGCCCGGCTGCAGGATTACGGCAGCATCGGCCAGCCCAAGCTGAGCATCATCCACAGCCTGGGCCAGACCACCCACGTCTACGCCAACTGGGGCCGCACCTTCCAGGTGCTGACCGGGTCCACCGCACCGGCCTACCTCACCCCGGGGCAGGCGCCGATGCAGCCGTCCACCAATACGGGCATGGAGCTGGGCCTGAAGTTCCAGCCGTTCCAGGGCGCCCAGGCGCGCCTGGCGGTGTGGCAGCAGGACGCGGAAAACGAGGTATCCAACATGCCTGCCACCGGCACCACGGTCACCCTGGGCAAAACCCGCCGGCGCGGCGTGGATGCGCAGTTGAGCCTGCAGCTGGGCGATGACTGGACGGTATGGGCGTCGCACGCCTACCAGGAAGCGAAGATCACCCGCGACGACCGCGATGCCGGCATTTCCCTGCACGGCCGCGAAGTGGCCGCCACCCCGCGCCACATCAGCAATCTGGGCGTGGACTACCGCGCCAGTGATGCGCTGCGGCTGGGCTTGCAGGCGCGTGCACAGGGCGATTACTACCTGGAAGAGCGCAACGTGGCCGGCAAGTTCGGTGGCTTCGCCGTGCTCGACCTCAGTGCTGCCTATCAGCTCACCCCGCGTTTCAGCGTGGACCTGCAACTGAAGAACGTCACCGGCCGCCAGTACGCCTACGCCTGGTACGACAGCTTCTTCTGGGACAGCGCCCGCCCGATGTTCTCGCCAGCCCCGGGCCGCAGCGTGTTCGTTGGCCTCAACATGAAGCTGTAACCGGCCCTGCATCTGGTAGTGGTCGAGCTTGCTCGACCTGCAGCAGGGGTCAGATCCCTTTCCGCCAGGAAAGGGCTCTGACCCCGAACCCCGCGTTTTGCACTACATTGGTGCAATGTCCGACCCCGCACCCCCGCCGTCCCTTGATGCCCTGGGCACGCCGCTGGCCTGGGCCGGGGCCGATGGCTGCATTGCCGGCTGCAATCCGGCCTTCGCCCGCTGGCTGGGCGTCAGCGTCCGGCGCCTGCTGGGTCGGCCATTGGCCGCACTGGAAGTGCAGGGCGAGGCACTTGCCCATTTCCTGGCCCGCGATGAGCGCGACAGCCTGCGCCTGAACCGGCTGGCGCTGGCGGTGCCCGGCGAGGCGCCGCGCTTCGCCGAGGGCTGGATGAGCCGCCGCGACGATGGTGGCTGGCTGCTGGAGGCGCATCCGGTCGATGAATTCCCCGGGCTGGACCCAACCCAGGCGCTGCCCAGTGCGCTCAGCGCGGCGCTGAAGGGCCTGGCCCACGAGCTGCGCAACCCGCTGGCCGGGCTGAAGGGCGCGGCCCAGCTGCTGGCCCGCCGCGCGGCGCAGCGCGACGCCAGCGAACGTGAGCTGATCGAACTGATCGGCTCGGAGATCGAGCGCCTCAACGGCCTTCTCGACCAGCTGCTGTCGCCGGCCCCGGCCGCGCCGCATGCGGAACTGAACATCCATGCCGCGCTGGAACGTGTGCTGCGCCTGGCCGAGAACGAGGCCGGCTGGGCGGTACGCCTGCAGCGCGACTACGACCCCAGCATTCCCGAATTCCACGGCGACGCCGACCGCCTCACCCAGGCGGTGTGGAACCTGGTGCGCAACGCGATCCAGGCCGGTGCCGGCAGCATCACCCTGCGCACCCGCGTGGAGCATGGGGTGCGCATCGCCGAGCAGTTGCACACGTTGGCCTTGCGCCTGGAAATCGCCGACGACGGCCGTGGCGTGCCCGAGGAGCTGGCCGAACACCTGTTCCTGCCGCTGGTCAGTGGCCGTGCCGAAGGCACCGGGCTGGGCCTGGCACTGGCCCAGCAGGTCACGCGCGAGCATCGCGGCACGCTCACCTACCGCTCGCGTCCGGGCCATACCGTGTTCACCCTGCTGTTGCCGATCGGCAACGGCGCCGCTCCTGCCGAGGAGGCCCCGCGCGATGTCTGAGTCCCCCACCACCGCACAGCGCATCTGGGTGGTCGACGATGATCGTGCGGTGCGCTTCGTACTGTGCACCGCGCTGCGCGAGGCGGGGTACCAGGTCGTTGATTTCGACAGTGCCGCTCCCGCCCTGCAGGCGTTGAGCGCGGGCCCGCCACCGGCGCTGCTGTTCACCGATGTGCGCATGCCCGGCGACGATGGCCTGGTACTGCTGGACAAGCTCAAGGCCGCGTTGCCGCAGCTGCCGGTGGTGGTGATGTCGGCCTATACCGATGTCGCCAGCACCGCCGGTGCGTTCCGCGGGGGCGCGCATGAATTCCTGTCCAAGCCATTCGACCTGGACGATGCCGTGG
This sequence comes from Stenotrophomonas sp. YJH_SMC_110, assembly GCF_059369255.1. Lineage (NCBI taxonomy): Bacteria > Pseudomonadati > Pseudomonadota > Gammaproteobacteria > Lysobacterales > Lysobacteraceae > Stenotrophomonas > Stenotrophomonas sp. YJH_SMC_110. The sequence goes on from NZ_JCAFSM010000009.1 coordinate 193,754, forward strand.
CGCTGGCGCAGCGTGTGCTGCCGGCCGTGGCGCCCGCGCTGGCCGCCCCCAGCCCCGCCGCCGAAACGCCCGGCGACCAGCCGCCGCAACTGGTGGGCGATACCCCGCCGATGCGTGCGCTGTTCCGCGCCATCGGTCGCCTGGCGCAGGCACCGCTGGCGGTGCTGATCACCGGCGAGACCGGCACCGGCAAGGAGCTGGTGGCCAATGCGCTGCACCGCGAATCGCCGCGTGCGCAGGGCCCGTTCGTCGCGCTCAATACCGCCGCGATCCCGGCCGAACTGCTGGAGAGCGAGTTGTTCGGCCACGAAGCTGGCGCCTTCACCGGTGCGCAGCGCCGTCATGTCGGCCGCTTCGAGCAGGCCAACGGCGGCACGCTGTTCCTGGATGAGATCGGCGACATGCCGTTGCCGCTGCAGACCCGCCTGCTGCGTGTGCTGGCGCAGGGTGAGTTCTTCCGCGTCGGTGGCCGCGAGCTGATCCGCGTCGATGTGCGCGTGGTGGCCGCCACCCACCAGGATCTGGAAGGCCTGGTCGCGCAGGGCAAGTTCCGCGCCGATCTGCTGCATCGCCTGGACGTGGTGCGCCTGCAGTTGCCGCCGCTGCGCGAGCGCCGCGAGGACATCGCGCAACTGGCCAGCACGTTCCTGGCCGCCGCCGCACGCAGGCTGGATACGCCGCCGAAGCGCCTCACCGCCGCGGCTCTGCAGGCGCTGCGCGAACACGACTGGCCGGGCAACGTGCGCGAACTGGAGAACGTGTGCTGGCGGATGGCCGCGCTGGCCGCCGCCGACACCATCGGCGTGGCCGATGTCGATACCGCGCTGAACCGCGCGCGCGGCCGCCGCAACAGCGGCAGCGCAGCCGATCCGGGCCAATGGGAAGCGCTGCTGGCCGAATGGGCGCGCCGTCAGCTGGCCGAGGGCGTGGAAGGGCTGCACGCGCAGGTGCGCGAGCGGGTCGACCATGCCCTGCTGGAGGCAGCGCTGCAGATCACCCACGGTCGCCGCGCCGAAGCCGCTGCCCGCCTCGGCCTCGGCCGCAATACCCTTACCCGCAAGCTGGGCGCCGGGCGCCGCCGCGGGGGCCATTGAACGGTCCCTGCACGCGATCCTCGCGCCCGCTTGCCGAACCGTTGATCGTTCATGGACGATGCAATGCTTAGTGTCACCTGCAAGGAGTCTTCGATGCGTCTGTCCTTTGCCATCCTGCCGTTGTCCGCCGCCGTGCTGCTGTCTGCCTGTGGCAGCGCGCCGAAGAAGGCCGAGCCCACCCCGCCGCCGCCCACCGTGGTCAGCGCAGCGAAGCAGGGCGAGGCCAATCTGTCGCCGGCCTCGGCCAGCATCGTCAGTGGCCGCATCGCACTGATGGTGGAGCCCGGCGGTATCCACATCACCGGCCTGATCGGTGGCCTGCAGCCGTTGCAGCAGGCCGGTTTCCACATCCACGAGCGTGGCGACTGCAGCGCGGTGGATGCCAGCAGCGCCGGCAACCACTTCAATCCCGGTGGCGCCGCGCATGGCCGCGCCGGCACCGGCAAGCACCACCTGGGCGACATGGACAACCTGCGTGCCGATGCCCAGGGGCGCGCCAACGTCGATATCCACCTCAAGGGCGTTACCCTTGGCGGAGGCGCCGCCACCGATATCGCCGGACGTGCACTGGTCGTGCATGCCAACGCCGACGACTATCGCAGCCAGCCCGCCGGCAATGCCGGCGTCCGCATCGCCTGTGGCGTGATCCGGGTCGTCCGCTGATCACTGCAGGCAACATCCAGGGAGAGATTCCAATGCGTCTGATCCACACTTCGCTGTTTGCGGCCATCGCCGCGCTGGGCCTGGCGGCCTGCGGCCAGCAGCCGGCCGCTCCGCAGACGGAAACCCCGCCGGCCGCCCCGGCCGAGGGCGCCACCACCGAACCGGCCGCAACGCCAGCCCCGGCGGCTGCACCGGCTGCCGATGCCTCGGCCACCGCCGAACTGGCACCGACCCAGGGCAACGAAACCAAGGGCAGCGTCACCTTCAAGGTGGTCGACGGCAAGGTCCACGTGACCGGCCAGATCACTGGCCTGAAGCCGGGCAGCGAGCACGGCTTCCACATCCACGAGAAGGGCGACTGCAGCGCCCCGGACGGCATGAGCGCCGGCGGCCACTTCAACCCGGGCAAGCAGGATCACGGCAACGTCGCCACCGATCCGCACCACGGCGGCGACATGCCCAACATCAAGGCCGACGACAAGGGCGTGGCCACCATCGACGGCCCGGTGTCGAGCAATGTCAACATCGGCAAGGGTGATGACTTCGACATCATCGGCCGCGGCCTGATCGTCCACGCCGATGCGGACGACTACAAGACCCAGCCGACCGGCAACGCCGGCGCACGCCTGGCGTGTGCGGTGATCCAGAAGGCCCCGTAAGAATCAAGGAACGCCGGCGCAAGCCGGCGTTTTTCATTATCGGTAGTGCCGGCCGCTGGCCGGCAATCGCAGATCCGGACGTTGCCGGCCAGCGGCCGGCACTACCCGCCTTCAGCGCGCCAGCAGCTCGCGCGCGTCGTGCCCGGCCCCGCAGTGCACGAACAGCACTGCGGCCCTTTATGCTGGAAACGGAAAATGCCGGCGCAAGCCGGCGTTCTTCTTTATCGGTAGTGCCG